>CAMRSM010000007.1 GCA_947053345.1 uncultured Lachnospiraceae bacterium | reverse complement strand
TTTTAAGTTCCGCATTTCCCCTCCCAATGCCCAATTACCGTGGAAGTGCTTTTCTTTCCGCCCTGCTCCAAGAAAACCTCTTCCGGGCACTGTCCGGGGATTTGCTGTTTTAAGTTCCGCATTTCCCAGGCCTAGAGGATCCCCGCAAAGCCGCAGAACGCGATTGCCATCAGCCCTGCCGTCACCAGCACCATCGGTGAGCCCTTGAACACCTCCGGCACATCATTGTGCTCCGTGCGCTCGCGCACACCCGCCATGATGATGATTGCGATGGTAAATCCGACCGCTGTGCCAAAACCGTTCCACATGCTCTTTAAAACACCGTAGCCTTCGTCCGTATTCGTGATTGCCACACCGAGCACTGCACAGTTTGTCGTGATAAGCGGCAGGTAAACGCCGAGCGCGTTATAGAGGGACGGCATATATTTCTTCAGCACCATCTCAATAAACTGCACAAGCGCCGCGATCACCACAATAAATACGATCGTGCGCATATAGGTCAGGTTGATATGTTTGCTGCTCAAAATCCCGTTGTAGATGGCAGCGGTGATGCCGGAAGCAATCGTAATGACAAAAATGACTGCGCCGCCCATACCTGCCGCCGTCTCCGTGCGCTTTGACACGCCGAGGAACGGACAGAGCCCAAGGAACTGGCTCAGCACGACATTGTTGACCAGTGCCGCCCCCACGAGCAATAAGATCATTTCTTTCATTTCGTCTCACCCTCCTTCTTTCCTGCATCTGCCGGCACAGTCCCTTCCGCCTGCTGTGCGGACTTAACCGCCGGCACTTCTGCTGCTGTCTGCTGCGCGGCCGCCTTCTTCGCAGCGGCCTCCTTTGCAGCCGCTGCCGCTGCCGCTTTCTTTGCTGCTGCCTCCGCCGCGATGCGTTCCCGCTCCTCTGCGAGCACGGCATGGTTTGCCGCACAGACCGTACCGCTGCAGCTGCTGCAGTTCCCGCCGCAGGCGATCGCCCCGTCCGCTTTCGGTACATTCGTCGCAGACGGCATCTTAAACTTATTCTGCAGGCAGGTCAGTGCCGCGAGCACGAAGAACGCGCCCGGTGCACGGACAAAGATTGCCATCGGCACATAAGCATCCGGCATAATATGAAGCCCGAAGACCGTGCCCGCGCCAAGAAGCTCACGGAAAATGCCGATTGCCGTAAGCCCTGCCGTAAAACCGAGCCCCATGCCAATACCGTCAAAAACCGAAGGCAGCACCGGGTTCTTGGAAGCATAAGACTCCGCACGTCCAAGAATAATACAGTTTACTACAATAAGAGGAATATAGATGCCAAGCGACTGATCCAAGGACGGCAGGTAAGCCTTCAACAGCATCTGCACAATCGTAACGAACGAAGCGACCACCACGATAAACGCAGGCATGCGCACTTTGTCCGGTATTACCTTGCGCAGAAGGGAGATCAGCATATTGGACATAACCAGTACAACGGTTGTTGTCAGCCCCATACCCAGACCGTTCATCGCCGAGATCGTGACGGCCAGTGTCGGACACATACCGAGCATCAGCACAAATGTCGGGTTCTCTTTGACAATACCATTATAAATACGTTCCGTGCACTTATTCATTTCCGGCACCTCCTATCCCTGATGCTGCCATATCTGAGGCAAAGCACAGCCCTGCGTTGACCGCTCCTGTCACAGCTTTTGTTGTGACAGTCGCGCCGCTGATCGCATCAATTTCATTTTCTTTTGACGCACCGTTCTTTACATAGACAAGCTCAGAAACATTCTTGCCGATAAACTGTTCCTTGAATACCGCCTCATCCGCTTTCATGCCAAAGCCCGGCGTTTCGTTCAGCGTGACAAACGCAATGCCCGTAATCGCACCATCCAGCCGGTAACCCATTGTCATCGTGATCGCGCCGCCGTAACCTTTCTTTGTTGTGACGGTCATTACGTAGCCAAGCGTCTTTCCGGAAGCATCAAGCGCCAGCCCCGCCTCACCGATCACAATACTCTCAAACCCGTTCTCTTTTAAAAGCTCTTCTGCGGACGCTACCTTTGCTGCAACTGCCGCATCGTCCGTTACAATCGAAACTGCTTCCGGGTATACCTCGCGGTACGCCGCTTCCTTTGCCGCCGCCTCCTGCTCCGCAATACGGTCCTTTGTCAGCTCATTGACAAAGCCAAGCAACACCGCTGCCACCAGGGTGATAATACAGAGCGCAAGCGCATCCTTTATGATGGAAGCACTGTTTTTCTTATTTTCTGACATACTGCTTCCCTCCCTTCCCAAATGCGCGCGGCATTGTAACCTTCTCGATCAGCGGAACCAGAAGATTACAGAAGATAATCGCGTAGGATACTCCCTCGGCACTGCCGCCAAATATACGGAAAATACCGGTCAGGATACCAAGGCAGATACCAAATACGATACGCCCCGCCGGGGTGACCGGGCTCGTCACATAGTCCGTCGCCATAAAAAATGCCCCGAGCATCAGACCGCCGCCGCAAAGCTGCTTTGCAAGGTATGTAAGGTCAAACCCGTGCCCGCCAAACAGCAGGATAAATACCGCAAAGCTGCCAAAGTAAGCAAGCGGGATGCGCAGCGAAATCACACCGCGCAGCACCAGATACACCCCACCAAGCAACAGCAGGAGCGCGCTCGTCTCGCCGATCACGCCGCCCGTAAAGCCAAAAAACATATCAAAAAGCGAAGTTTCCCCCGCACCTTCTTTTAAAACTGCCAGAGGTGTCGCGGACGAAAGCCCATCCACCGAAGCGATCCCGTTCATAAAAACGCCGCTGCCTTTTTCCACTGCAAACGATGCCATCTGGCTGGCAAAACAGATCAAAAGGAAACACCGCGCCGCAAGCGCCGGGTTCATAAAATTCTGGCCGAGACCGCCGTAAAGCTCTTTCACCACGATGATTGCAAACGCACCGCCGAGTACCGGCATCCAGAGCGGGATGCCTGCCGGCAGGTTCATGCCGATCAAAAGTCCTGTCACGACCGCACTGCATTCATACGGGTCTTTCTTGCGTTTTGCAAACTTATAAAACAAATATTCCGAAACCACGCAGGATGTCACGCTCACCAAAAGTACCAAAAGCGCCCGGAACCCGAACTGTACTATCCCAAACAGACATGCCGGCGCGAGCGCGATCACCACGTCCCGCATGATGTCAGCCGTTGTCACACTGCTTCTGACATGAGGAGAAGCAGATACATGATACAAATTTTTCATCTCATCCTTCCCCCTTATTTTTTCCTTCTCGCATCCAGTATGCTCTTCCTCGCCTGCTTGAACGCCTGCGTCAGGCGCAGCTTCGCCGGGCAGACAAACGCGCAGGAGCCGCACTCACAGCACTCCATACCATTCAGCTTTTCGAATGCCCCATAATCGGAGCGCATTGCCGCCGGATAAAGCATTTGCGGCACGATCCCTTCCGGGCAGGCATTCACACAACGCCCGCAGTGGATACACGCACCCGGCTCGAATGCCGCCACCTCGTCTTTTTTAAGCGCCAGCAGCGCGGAGGATGTCTTCGTCACCGGGATATCGAGCGAAAAAAGTGCCTGCCCCATCATCGGCCCGCCGGATATGATCTTCTCCGGCTCCTCATGAAAACCGCCCGCCGCCTCCAAAAGTTCTGCGTAGCGTGTTCCGGTGCGCACCACAAAGTTGCGCGGGTCTTTGACCGCATCGCCCGTCACCGTTATGATGCGCCGGATGAGCGGCGTGCTCTCCGCAACTGCCAAATACACTGAAATTACAGTGTCCACATTATTCACGATACAGCCCGCATCCGCCGGGAGCATCGAAGAATTGATCTGCCTGCCCGTCACGGCGTAGATCAACATGCGCTCCGCCCCCTGCGGGTACTTTGTTTTCAGGGGCTGTACGGTGATGCGCTCTTCATTTTTTACGAGCTCCGAAAGTTTTGCGACCGCCTCCGGTTTGTTGTCTTCCACCGCGATCACGCCCTTCGCATGGTCAAAAAGCCGTAGGATCACCTTGAGTCCCCCGATCAGCCTCTCCGGCTCTTCAAGCATCATCCGGTAATCCGAAGTCAGGTATGGCTCACATTCCGAGCCATTGACAATGACATAGTCAATCTCATCCTCGTTTTTTGGCGACAGTTTCACGTGGGTCGGAAAACCTGCTCCTCCCATACCAACGATGCCCGCTTCTTTCACATAATTGCGGATTTCTTCCTTTGAAAGTTTGGACACGTCCCTCTTTTCCCCAAAATCCGGAACTGTCTCGTAAACCCCGTCGTTTTCCACTACCACGGACTCCACCATCGAGCCGTTGACCATCTGCCGCGGCTCAATGGACTTCACCGTCCCGGAGACGGAACTTACAACGCAAGCGGAGACAAAACCACCTGCTTCCGCAAGCTTCTGTCCGACAAGCACGCGCTGCCCTTTTTCCACGATGACTTTTGCCGGGGCACCGATATGCTGCGATACCGGATAGACCAGTTCCCCCTTTGGGAGCAGCACCGTGGTCGGTTTATGCATTGATAGCTCTTTCCCCTCAAACGGATGGCTTCCACCGCGAAAAGTACCTGCTGCCATAACAAAACCCTCCTAAATTTTTAGTTCCGTATATGCCCTCCCGGCACCGATGGCCGAGCCGAAGCTGACACTCGCACAGTTTGCGGCAGTTCTTCCCGGTGCGGTACGGACACATACTGTTTTTCGTTCCGCATATCCCCTTTTCCCTTACCCGCCTTGACTGGAACCCATTTCCATGAACTAACGCCAAACGGACGATACAAGCGGAATATCTCTTACGAGTATAACACATCCGCTTATTTTTTTAAATATTTTTTTCAATAATTTTGATAAATGCGTCAAATTATTGTATATTTCGTATCCGTTGTCTTTCTGCAAAAACCGACAAAACATGAATACCCTTGCATATTTGTATAAATTTATTTCATTCTTTTCCCAAGATTGCAGAAAATTTAAATAATTTTAATATATTTTCAAAAATTTATTGATTTTTTATCATATCGTGTTATAATTAAATTAAATAATTTCTGAAGTTCTTGTGCCCCTGGGTGCGGAATTGGCGAAGCAAAACGGGGGAAATCGTTTATGAAACATCGAAATAGCGAAGATAAGCCTCCTCCTGTTTTATGGAATTTCCGGCCGGAAATGCGCACATCCCTGCTCAACTTGATTTCATCAAGGAGAAGGGGGATTGTCCATGATCCCACAAACGAAAGTCTATAAAACCAAAAACGGAGGCAAAGATTATGAAAAATTTAAAAGTAAAGAACCTATTGACACTCATCAACGTCGCACTCGTCTGTCTCGTGGCACTCATCTTAGCAGGTATCTCAATTTACAATTTCAAAACCACAACCGACATGGCATCAACCGAATATGAAAACGCGATGAATAACGGCTACCAGCTGGAACTCAAATCCCAGGTCCAGGCCGCGGTCAATGTACTGCAGGCCGAATATAACAAAATCCAGACCGAAGGTATCCCGGAGGAGGAAGCAAAAAACAGGGCGAAAGAGATTGTACGCGAGATGCGTTACCGGGATGACGGCAGCGGTTATTTCTGGATCGACGACACGGATTACATCCTTATCATGCATTCCGTCCTGCCGGAGCAGGAGGGCAATAACCGCCATGATGTCAAAGACCTGAACGGGGTATTTTATGAGCAGTCCATCATAAAAACCGCTACCGGCCCTGCCGGATGCGGCTACAATGAATTTCACTTCACCAAGGCGGACGGCGTGACCGTCGCCCCGAAGCTTTCATATTCCCAGCTGTTTGAACCGTGGAACTGGATTGTTTCCACCGGGAATTACATTGACGAGATGCAGGCGGAGATGGAAGAAGTCCATCAAGCGATCGACAAGAAGTTCAGCCAGTTCTTGATCTTTATCATCAGCATCACACTGGTTCTCATCGTGCTTTCCTTCCTTATTGCAAGGTTTCTCGGCTCAGTCATCTGCAAGCCGCTCGAAAAGATCCAGCAGCTTGCCCTGCGCCTTTCCGGGGGCAATTTATCCACACCGGTTGACGTAAGCGGGGAAAATGAGCTCGGCCAGACCGCCAAGTCCCTGAATGAGGCGCAAACTAATATGGTCTCCCTCCTCTCGGATGTCCGCGGAACCTCTGACCTTCTTTCGGCTGCCGTTTCCGAATTTAAGGTCAACTTCTCCGTGATGGGCGGCTCCATCCAAAACGTCGCACTTGCGGTGAATGAGATTGCCGATAACAGCACCGGACAGGCGGGTTCAACCTCGGCCGCTTCCACCGGGATCGGGGAAATCTCCGAAAGCATCACACGGACAGCCTCCGAGGCAGGCTCCTTGGAAACCAACACGAAGACAATGCAGGATTACTCCAGCAAGTCGATGCAGACACTGGAGAACTTGATTTCGGTCAGCTCCCAGACAACACAGGATATCAGTGAGATGTATTCCCAGACAGAAACGACAAACAGTTCCGTCGAAAAGATCCGGCAGGCCGCGGATCTCATCTCCCAGATTTCTTCCCAAACCAATCTCCTCTCGCTCAACGCTTCGATCGAGGCGGCAAGAGCCGGCGATTCCGGCAGGGGCTTTGCCGTGGTTGCAGGTGAGATCGGCAACCTCGCCACACAGTCCGACGCGACGGCGAAGGAAATCAACAAGATCATTGGCGAGCTGACGGAAAATTCCAGTAAGTCCGTCCAGATCATGAACCGCATCAACGACGTTTCCAAACAGCAGCTCGAAGCATTGGATGACACCGAGCACATGTTCATGAACCTGCAGAAATCGCTGAATTCCTGTATTGATTCTACCAACGTGATCACCGAACATATCGCCCATGTCAATGAGCAGAAGGATATGATCATGGAGAGTGTTAATACACTGAGTGAATTGGCGACCTCCAACGCTGCCTCCACGGAGGAGACATCCAGCATGGCAACAGAGTTAGAGACCGCCGTCAGCGAATCAAACCATATCGTGGAAGACCTGTCCGCCGATGTGGAAAAACTGGCACGGGCACTTGGCCAATTCCAATTCTAAAAAAATCGGGCCGTTGCAAAACGCAGTACCCTCCGATACCGCGGAATCCATCCAATGATGGAAACCACACATTATCGGAAATGCATTTTGCAACAGCCCTTTTGTTTTCCGGCAAGTCAAAGACTGACACGCTCATTGCCGGTTATAGTAGTCAATCCCTGCGCTCGGACGGAAATAGGTCCGGATATAACCGTCGGTCGAGACGACAACAAACTCATTTGTTTTCTCAATGTAATAAATGTCATCCCCGTCTTCCGCCTCGATCTTGTGCAGGGCATCCGGCGACTGGATGACGCGGTTCGCGCCCGCCAGATATTCTTCTTTTGTCTCATAATCGAATTCTTCCCCGTGTTTTTCGAAATGCTGCTCCAGATAGGAATCCCTTCGAAATTCATAGAGAATTTCAACCGCATCCGCGTCCTTCCGGCCGGAATCCTCTTCTTCCCCCGGATCATCCGGCGTTTCGGTATCATCTTCCGGCTGTTGCGCCGGTGTCACTGTTACCGTAGCTTCCGGGACTTCCGTCACCTCCGGCTCGTCCGTGGCTTCCGGCGCTTCTGTCACCTCCGGTTCGTCCGTGGTTTCCGGCGCTTCTGTCACCTCCGGCTCGTCCGTGGTTTCCGGCGTTTCTGTCACCTCCGGCTCTTCTGTCGCTTCCGGGACTTGCGTGATTCCCGGTGCCGCCGTCACCTCGGTCTGATATGTGTCCGAGCCGGCTTCCTGCCCGCCGTCCCCAAAAAAGTAATTCACCGCAAAACCAAGGATCAAGAGCACAATGATCCCGGCCAGCGTCCTTTTCCGCCTTGCCGTCACATCCTCCTGCCTGTTTTTCTTCTGATTCTCCTGCATAGAAATACCCCATTCATTTTTTCAAAATACTTTACCAGAAAAAATACAGCCCGTCAAGCCCCATGCCACAGAGCATCCCGGAAAATATATGGGCTGTCTTCCAGATACATCCTGCATGGTGCCGTATCCTTTTCGGCAAGGCTGCCGCAATATATGCCCTTTCCCTGCTTCCTTTATTTCTTTTCCCTCCGGTCAGGCTCACCCCGCTCAAGCCGCCAGCCAAGCACCGACCCGACGAGCATCAGCACCGTAAAAACCACGATTAAAATATTTTCAACCATTAAAAATCCCTCTCTCTCCATTCTTTATAAAAGATACACAAAATAAGCCGCATAACACAAAAGCATTACAATCCCGCCCGCGCGCGGCAGTTCCTTCTTCTTCCCGCTGGCAGCCCACAGGAGCACACCCGCCGCAACCGCAAACACACCGTCCACCAAAAAACCCTTCCGGTAAGGCACCGGCGTGATCAGCGCTGACGTTCCCAGAACAAACAAAATATTAAATATATTGCTGCCGACAATATTCCCGACCGCAATATCTGCATTGCCCTTCCTCGCCGCAACTACCGAAGTCACAAGCTCCGGCAGGGATGTGCCGAGCGCCACAATCGTAAGCCCGATAAAACGGTCGCCCACCCCAAGGATCCTGGCGATCTTTGTCGCGCTGTCCACCGTGACATTACTGCCCGCAACCACCACCACGGCTCCGGCCAAAATATAAAAAAGAAGTATCCGGGTCTTTTGGGCGGATTCCTGCTTTTCCTCCTTCCCGCTTTTCGCGAGTATGAACAAGTAACCTAAGTACACGAAAAACAGTACCCAAAGCAAAATGCCTTCCCCCCGCGATATAACAGCCCCCGTCTTTCCAAGAAGGACAAAAACCACGGTAATCCCTGCCATAAACGGGATTTCTACGTAAAATGTCGATTTCCTGACAGTTAACGGTGATATGGCAGAAGCCAGGCCGAGGATGACCAGTATATTTAAAATATTACTGCCAACCACATTTCCGACCGCAATATCCGCACTTTCCTTGAGTGCCGCCGTAATACTGACTGCCGCCTCCGGCACACTTGTTCCCATCGCCACAATCGTAAGGCCGATAACCAGCTGAGGAATACCGAATTTCTTGGCAAGCCCCGAAGCGCCGCCAACAAACCAGTCCGCCCCTTTCACAAGCATTGCAAACCCGGCTGCCAGAAGCAAAATATGTAAAAATATCATTGCAACACCTCTTTCCTGCCCTGCACGGGCACGACAAACACACCTGACGATGCCAGATGTAGGGTTTTCCCATAATTTCCCGGAGTACCGCGGCAAAACAAGCCTGCGGGTAACCCCTGTTTGAGCAGTGATATTTATTTTTTCCCGTCCTTTTTGTGGATATAGTCCAGAATGACGGCCATTCCCCGCAATTTCCGAAACCGCATCGTTTGAGCCGTAATATGAAAACAGAAAAATAAGAAAAATGCAATCCCTAAAAAGAGGCATACCAGCAACTGCTTTGCCTCCCTTTGCCCCATGCCATCTACCGCCCGGCCAAATACCTGTGGTGCCCGCAGCCCCCGCACACCAAGCATCCTTGCCGTACATGCCAAAGGCTCGGAGAGCTTGCTGCCGCACTTGTCAATCGAAGTTCTTCCCGCCAAAGTTTTTGTGTAGTCCAAAAAGGAATCTGCCCGAAGAGATTCCGGGCACATCCCTGAAAAAAGCATGCTGATCGTCAAAAGAAAGCATAATAGCCTGTTCCGGTTCCCTTTCACAAAAACAACTGCCTTTCCGAAGCAGAACCACCGCTTTTGGTATGCCGATGGCAGGACACTTTCCGGACATACCAAAAGCCGCAGTTCTCCCCACCAAATAACTTCCCCGCTAAAAAAGCATTCCGAACTCCACGCGGACTTCCCCGCGCTTTAGGTCATTGTTGCTGTAACAGCAGGCATCAAACCCCATCAGCGTAAGCCCCTCATGCAGATAAAATCCGATGGCATTCACGTTGCAGGACTGCGTCTCAAGAATCAGTGCCCTGCGCCCCTCCCGGCGCGCCTGTTCTTTTACCTTCTCCATCAGTGCATGCCCGACCCCTTTCCCGCGCAGGCTCTCGTCGACCCAGAGTTCCGTGACGCGCAGGCGGTTCGCCCATTTCTCCGGGGCGGTTTCCACTACCGCCATCAGTTTCCCATCCTGCACGATTCCGCTTGCGCAAGCCTGATCCCAATGAGGTTCATACAGCCGGTCAGGAAAATCATATTCCTGCGGCGTATGCGTGACCGGCTGGGGAAACGGCTGCTTTTTCATTTCCACCACAAAACCGTCCGCCCCGCGTTCCACGGAAATGTGGTAATACTCCCGCGTCGTATATCCGATCGGGACAATGGTGTTTTCCCACTCCTCTTTCGGGAGATGGATGATCTCATATTCCATAGATAACCTCCGTTCTGCAATTCTTTTCGTCACAGCTTCGCGCAGGGAGTTTGTCCGACCCGCACATTCTTTCCCCGAACGCAAAGCCGTAACTGTGGATCCGTTCCGGGGCGCTGCCCTTTGCAGCCAAGGCAGCGTCACCCCGCATTCACACTACAAATCCCAAAAACGTCCCCACTTCGCCCAGTACATAGTGGATCACACAAAGCCCCCAAATGTTCCCCTGCTTCTGGTACATGATCCCAAGCACCCCGAGCAGCAGGCTCGCCCCAATCATGGACGGCAGCCCGTGTGCAACATGCAGCACTCCAAAAATAAGGGCGGAAACAAAAATTGACAGGGCGGCTGCATACTTCCCGGTGAAAATCCTTTTTAAATTCTCCTGCATTACTCCGCGCGCCAGAAACTCCTGCAATATTACAGTCAGGGGATAGAACAGATCCGCCGCCGACCCCGCGCGCCAATCCCAGAAAGAAGCCCCTTGCGGGAAATATCCCGGCACAGTCCTTAACATCAAAAGCTTCACGGCTACCATGAGTGCACTAACCCCCGCGGAGATTAAGACCGCAGGAAGGAATGTCGCTCTCTTATCGGAGACCCGGAGCCCGATATCATGGACGGAAAAACTCGTCATCTTTAAAATAATCAAAAACATACCGACCGAGATCGCCTCGATCATCAGGTTCATCACCCACGGTGCCGGCTCTGCCCCGAAAAAGCGCAGCAGGCTCCACAGGAAAATATATGTACAGACACAGACCATCAGCACCGCAAACACAACCGAGGACTCACGCCGCCGGACATTCAGCTGATGCACCTGCGTGACATCCGAAAAAAGCACGACCACCCCGATCTGGTGCACACCGTCCTCGTCGCGCAGGAATGAGGACGTAA
Organism: uncultured Lachnospiraceae bacterium; assembly: GCA_947053345.1. Classification (GTDB taxonomy): domain Bacteria; phylum Bacillota; class Clostridia; order Lachnospirales; family Lachnospiraceae; genus RGIG4057. Next base: position 115,552 of record CAMRSM010000007.1, on the reverse strand, counting down.
GCTGAAAATAGTACGATTCCCCGCTCTCGCTCCGGAAAGCGGCCTCCCCGCTGTGTACTTTCTCCTTATTGTAGACTGCATCCAAAACGAACTGATGGAAGCCGTCGTTTACGCCCGCGGTATCTTTCTCCAAAAATGCCGCCCGGTAGGTATCTCCCTGTACTTTCTCTCCCACACCCAAAAGCCGGCGGCCCTGCTCGTTCAGATATAAGATATGCCCTTTCATATCCAGAACCAGCACGCCATCGTTCATATCCCGCATTATGCGCGGTATGATCTGCTGTCCCGCTTCCCTGATCTGCATCGTATGCCTCCCTTTTACCGACACTATAATTATGTCCTGCGGACATGATAAGCGCGTCTATGCGCTTTCCCTCCTGCGGACGCGCACGGTTCGCTTTGGAAGATGTCCTCCTTCGTCGGACGGCGAACTGGTGCCGGTATCATATCCTGCAGATATTATACCATGCCCTGCCGCTCATGCCAATATATTCTTTTTCGCTTGCGCAACATTTATCGCCATGGTACAATATCTATATTATGACGGAAAGGAATTTCCTTATGTTAAAGCTAAGATACCTGTTTGAAGACTTCGAGTTGGCCAAAAGGGCACTCGAAAACTGGGCGCACGATACGGCTTCCCTCGACGGCCTGCTCCGACAGTTCCGCATCTCCTCCAACGCGATCTATCCGTTTGCGTGCGGCGGCAATACCTGCTTCCTGCGTCTGTCCCCTGCCGGGGAAAAACTAAGGGACAACCTTGCCGGTGAATTGGAGTATATCATGTACCTGCAGGCACACGGCTATGCCGCACCATGTCCGGTTCCTGCGCAAAACGGGAAGTACCTCACAACCGTGTCCAAAGATTCCACCGAATACTATGCCTGCGCATTCCGCAAAGTTCCCGGCATCCCGATCGAAGATACCGATTATTCTGAGGAAATCATGCTCGCATATGGAAATGCCCTCGCGCAATTACATAACCTCTCCTCCGCTTTTTCGCCAAAAACAAAAAAATGGGCGCATGACGAAGTCTTCGTCTGGATAAAACAAACCCTCACGGAATATCATGCACCGGAATCCGCCCTGCGGGAGCTCGAAACATTGATGCATGAATTTTCCGCCCTCCCGATGCGGCAGGACAATTACGGGCTCGTACATTATGACTTTGAGCCGGACAATGTATTTTACGATCCCGGATCAAAAAAATGCTCGGTCATTGATTTTGACGACAGTATGTACCACTGGTATGCGCTCGATCTGGAACAGGTTTTTGATTGCCTGAAACAGGAACTCGGTGCGGATGCCCTCCCGTCAGCAAAAGATTCGTTTTTGCGGGGTTATACGAAACTCCGCCCTTACACGCAGGAGATGGAGGACTCTCTTGTCCTGATGCGGCGCTTTATCGACCTTTACGGCTACGCGCGCCTGATCCGCTGTGTCTCGGAACACTTCCGGACGGAACCGGAGTGGCTTATAAAACTGCGGTTAAAGTTAAATCGAATCATATAGCAGAGGGAGCAGGGGTTTGAGAAAAGACACACCCTGATTTCCGGCTGATTCCGTTCCATAAAAAGGGCGGCATGCGGCATGAGCCAAAATGAAATGGTTGCCGCAAGAACAGCAAAAAGACGGGCAGGAGGACAGTTATCCTTTCCCCGTCTTTTTTCTATGCTGCCGGGGATATCGAAACAGAAAAAATGACAGGAACGCTGCATTAAAAAAATTTTGTCTCTTTGAAACTTTATGGGTTCCGGAACTGTCTAATCATCAGGAGGCGCATAAAAATGATATTTACGAGAGCGGCGCACCCGGCGATGGCTTTGGGTGTCCAGACGAATAGGGGCAGGGGAGCAAAAAACCAAGAACATATGACAAACAGCAAACAGGGAATCGTCCAAAAAACATTGCTCGAAAATTACCAAAGTTATTACAGGCTTGCATTCAGTTATGTCCATCAGGAAGCGGACGCGATGGATATTGTCCAGGAGGGGGCGTATCGGGCAATGCGGAAAGCAGGCTCCCTGCGCGAGGATTGCTTCGCCGACACATGGATCTACCGGATCATGATCAACACGGCAAAAGAGTATATCCGCAAATACCACAGGGTATATGAAGAACTGAATGAGGATTGCGCGGTCACGGAAGAAAACTGTTCCAGCCTTGAACTTAGAACCATTGTGGATAAACTGCCTCTGCAGGAAAAAACTTTGATCATCCTTCGGTTTTACGAGGACAAATCCCTGACGGAAATCGCCGAAATATTGCGGGAAAACATCAACACCGTAAAAAGCCGGCTGTACCGGACGTTAGATAAACTGCGCAAGGAACTTTCCTGACCCGGACAACTCCAAAAATAACAATTTTCCGGTTTTGTCCTGTGAAACAGCGGTGTCCCAAACCAGGCAAGAAAAGAAACAATCCGGAATTTACCCGCACACGGCACGGGTAAGCCGGCAGCGTGCGCAAAAACCAAACCGTGCCAAAAGTAATATATTACGGAACATAAAAAGAAAGGCGGTAAAAACTTATGGAAATGGAAGAATTAGAGCGTAAGCTCTCGGCAGCAGGTGCGGATTACCGGAATATCCCCGTACCGAAGAATATGGAAGAAAAGCTGAACAAATCCCTCCGGGACGCGGGAAAAGCACACAAGTTCCGGATTCCTTCGATCGCCGCGGCAGCCATGATCGCCGTGGTGCTCCTTCCAAACACCGGGGCAGGCATCGCCTATGCGATGGGCAGCATCCCCGTGGTTGGAAAATTGTTCCAGGCCGTGACATTCCGCGACTATCAGTATGAAGATGACCGTTTTCATGCAGATGTACAAATCCCTCAGATCACGGCAAAGGATCTGGATCCGGGACAGCAAAGCACAGGGACTTTTGGGGAGTTGGAAGAGACAATAGAGCAGATCAATTTTGACATTGAAGAGACGACCAAACAGCTGATTGCAGAGTTTGAATCCTCCGCAACACTCGGGGAGAGCTACAACGACCTGGTAATCCGGCATGAGACTGTAACGGATGACGAGCACTATTTCGCATTAAAGCTTTTCATCTACCAAGGTGCAGGAAGCGGCACGCAGTCCTGCAAGGTGTACACAATCGACAAAGCATCCGGGAAGCAGATACAGCTGGGTGATCTTTTCCGGGAGGACAGTGATTACAATTCACGTATCAGCGAGAACATCCGGGAACAGATGCGGGCAGCAGTGACGGAGGATGCCGGCAACACATACTGGGTTGACCGGGAAGATAAGCCGGACATGAACTGGAAGGGGCTTACCGCAGAACAGGATTTTTACTTTGACACGGACGGGAATCTTGTGCTTGCGTTTGACGAGTATGAGGTTGCACCGGGTTTTATGGGAGCGCAGGAATTTACCGTAGAAAAATCCGTGTACGGAGACCTGCTTAAATAATCTCTTTTTATGAACCAAAATAACGGGGCTGAAAACCGCGTTCCCCCGTGCGGCGGAACGCGGTTTTCAGCCCCGGCTTAACATTAAAATCCGGTTCACCCCATATAACATCATACCACAAAACTCATTCTGGCATAACCATTCCTGTCTTCACCTTCAGAATCCGCAGCACGGACGCGTCAATCCTCTCCTGCGTCAGCCTCCCATCCCTCACCGCGCCAAGCACTCCCTCATACGCCGCCGCAAAATCTTCCGGCATCAGCAGCATGTCAGCCCCGGCCGTGACTGCCATGACCGCGGCCTCCTGAGGGCTGTAATAATCCGTGACCGCACCCATGTCAAGCGCGTCCGTTATCACGATCCCCTCAAACCCCAATTCTTCCCGCAGGATTTCCTGAATGATCTTTTCTGAAAGGACTGCCGGGACATCATCCCCGGATACCTGCGGCAGGGAAAGGTGCCCCACCATCACAAACGGCACTCCCGCCCCGATCGCCCCCGCAAACGGAACCAGGTCGCATTCCCGCAGTTCCTGCAACGTTTTTTCCACCACGGCAGCCCCCTTGTGGGAATCCCCGGCCGTGCTGCCGTGCCCCGGAAAATGTTTCACCACACTCAAGATTCCCTGCTCTGAAAGCCCCGCGATCTGGGCTTTCACCATATCTTGGACAAGCGCCGCATCCGAACCAAAAGAGCGGTATTTTACCACGGTGTTCTTCTCGTTCGACCACACATCCGCGACCGGGGCAAAGTCAAGATTAAAACCGAGATCCGCCAGATAAGCGCCGATGGTACTGCCCGCCTGATGGGCTTTCTGTATGTCGCCGGATGCACCGATCTTACTCATATCCCCGACATTTTCCACACCGAATGCTTCATTCTTCGCGATGCGCGCCACCGTTCCGCCCTCCTCATCCACGCCGAGGAAAACCGGGATACCAAGCAGTTCCATACTGTAAGCTTCCATATTGTCAAGCATACTGCGCGTCTGCTCCGGGTCGGTCAGATTGCCCGCCATGTAAATCATGCCTCCGACCGGGTACTGTGTGAAACTTTGTTTCGTAGTCTCCCCCGCCGCTGTCACGCGCGTGCAACCAGTCAGGGCTTCCGGCGTGACCATGAACATCTGCGCGACTTTCTGTTCCAATGTCATGGCAGATAAAAGCTCGGCAGCCCGGCGGTCGGCGGAAGATTCCGGCGGTGGGTTTGTGGCGGATGGTGCTTCAGGGCTTCCACTGCCGCCCGCACCCGGCATTTTGGTGATTTCTCCACTCCCCGTGCTCCCATCCGGGCTGCTGATGCCACCGCCGGCACTTCCGCCCGGCGGTTCGGTATTTTCTCCCTGCCCATTGCGCCCCATCAGCCGGATGCCCAGCACGATATCCACAGCCAGCAGCACGGCCAGACAGATCCATACCGTTACGCCGCGCGTTTTCACGCGTCTGTTCTTCATTCCGCTCCCCCTGCTCTACTCTTTTAAAATAGCTTTTCCATAAACGGACTTTTTCATCCCCGGATTTCCCGCCTAATATCTCCTGTCCGGGAACTGTCCATCAGGAGATTTCCCATTTGCGCCATTCGCTTCCCGGCTGTCAAAAAATTCTTTTACCGGACGGCAGCCATACAGAATATAAAGGTATCCCGCACAGACGACCATATCCGCAAGATGCGCCGCAATCATACGCTTGCGGTGCGCGGCGCGCTGCTTTTCCCATTCCCGGTACTCTGCCATTGCCTCTTCCCGTTCATCTTCATAATCAAAAAGCGACTTTGTGCCGGAGCCATCCTGCAATTCCAACGTATCCTCGTATATCCCCCAGGAAATGACCGGCGGTGATTCCCTGACCAGAACCAGTTTTACGATCTCTTTTCCTTTCGAGATCATTCCCAAAACCAGTAAGACAGCCAAAAAAACTCTCGCCCGCTGCCGTCCCCGCCACAGTCCGCACACGGCCGCCGTAACAACTGCAACCCGTATCGCGCCCCCCATGAAATAACTTCCGGTCTGCTTTTCTTCCGAAATAACCAAAAAATCCAAGACTATAATGAAAATCTGCAGGAGGACAAAAATAACAAGCGCTCCCCGCAGCACCCTCCTGCCGCGCACAATGTCTTTTTGGTGTTGTTCCTGCTCCTTCCTCTCCCGCTCCTTCCGCTTCTCAGGGGTCAGTTCTGTCAATTCGTCATTCCAGCCAAGCATCTTTTCCTCCTTATTAAGTTCAGCAGCCCACACTCCACAGCGCCGCCACCGTAAAAGCGCTTCCCCTCCGCTCCCGGAAATCCCTTCCGGCTCTGTTCCGGCGGTCCGCTGTTTTAAGTCCCGCAGTCCTCCCTTTCCACGGTGTCGCCATCGCGGAAGCACTTTCTCACCTGAAACAGCGTTACCATGATCGCAACAGATACCCCCGCCCCCGCCACTGCCAGCATGAGCAGGATATTCCCCTGATTTTCGGAATATCCCGTCTCATGATCCGGCCATATGACTGCCGGAACCGAGGCGGCCATCGCGACCGCTGTACTCAGCAAAGTATAAAGTGTCCGGCAGCGGAAAAGACGCTTTGCCAGCTTTGCCCCATCTGGCAGGCAGCTTTTTGCCAATGCCGCGATATCGGTCAGGAACTGGAAATGAAAATATAATTCCGCCGCCGTGACCAACAGATCAAAAAACAATATATGCCCGCCGATCTGCTGTCCTCCGACCGCCAGCACCCAATCCACCGCATACATTGCTGCGAAAAAAATACATAGCGGCCGTAATAAAAGGAGATTTCTGCATTCCGGCAAAAGAGCGCCGATCGCGCCCAATAAAAACAGAAAGCCGACAAATCCGGGCAAAAGGTTGACACTCCCGATCCTGAAATGGAAGTTCAAAAAGAAATAACCCCACGCTGCGCAGGACAGGCCGCGGTATTGCCTTACTTTATCATTCACATGTCCCGCCCCCTTCCACCGGCTCCAAGGTAAGCTCTTCCTCTGATCTACCGTCAAAACGGACTTTGACGATAAAGCAGTCCGGAATCCCCGCCCTTGTGGTGGTGCTGCCGCCCTCGTCCAGACGGACCGTGTCCTCCCATATCTCCCCCAGAGAAATACTGCCCCAAAAGGTTCCGTCCGTGCTGCCGCCGGAAAATTTTCCGCCAAGGCTTCCGGTTCCAGAACCCTTAAGGGAAGGGTCGAACGCAGTATTCCCACTGCCGCCACTTCCGGAAGCATGACTGCCAAAGTAATTTCTGTTCTCGGAAGCCGGATCTTCCTCCCGGTTCCACACGATCCTGCCGTTAAATCCAATCTGCCGGTAATGTCCTTTGTCCTCCGGCTTTCCGGTATAGTCCGCGGTCAGCCCATGACTGTAGCTGTAGGAAAAAAAACTGTCCGGCTGCGGTGTCGCCTCAAAGGCGGACGACCATAGACCCAACACGTCCTGGCTTCGGCTTTCCACGCTGGCAGCCGTCTGCCACTGCATCCGGAGTGTAAAATCTTCCCCCTTTGCTTCATAACACCACGCCGGGAAACGGTCAATATCCGGAAACATGAGCGCCCACGAATCCGCCCTCACGGCTCGGAATTCCCCTTCGGGAATAACCACCCAGCGGTCGTTTTCCTTTTTTGCGCAGACATTCTGTGCCGCGTACCATCTTTCCCCCGTTTCCTCGGAGTCCGTCCCGTCGCAATATCCCAACAAACCGAACACCAAAAGACCCTCCCACACATCCTCTTTTCTCCTGGCCAGATTATAGATCCGATACCCGCTTTGTACATCGGCGGCGGCGGGCAGGGACATTTTTTCCAAGCTGCCGACCCTCCCGCCCTCACGGTATACCCTGGCAAGCAGGTTCTGCTCCCCTAAGGGCGAACACATTGCCAGATAGGGGATATTTCCGGTCAGCACCGCTTTCGCGTAAGTATCAAACGCCCCCGCGTAAGTAGTGCACCGTATCGTCCTCGCACGCGCCATGTCCGCCGCCCGGCTATCCGGCAGCACACTCCCTTTCCCAAACACTGCCGCCGGTTTTGTCCCTGCCAGAAAGGGCACGGAAAACAGCAGAAGGATACAGACGGAAACGACCCCCATCCCCGCCGGATATTTTTTAAACCGCACGATCGCCGTAATACGCCGCCGGATATTTTTCCCGCCGTTTGCCACCGAGGAGGTTCCGGGCATTTTGGCATATTTCCCGCCTGCCATATCGAGCAGGATGCACCCGTAATCCCTCCGCTCCTCGCCGGAAAGCCGCTCCAATGCCCGCTGGTCGCAGAGGGCTTCCAGATCGTTCCCCGCCAGGTCCGCGCACATCCACAGCAGCGGATTGCACCAATGCAGGCAGCGAAACAGACAGATCACAAGCCCCCACAAAACATCACGGTGTTTCAAGTGCAGCAATTCGTGAAGGACAATTTTTTCATCCATCCGCATATTTACCGGAAACACGAGAACCGGGCGGAACACACCGCAGATAAACGCCGTCTCGATGCCTTCCGCTTCCAGAACCCGGCAGGAAGCAAGACAATACTTTTCTGCCGCGGCATCCACGAATGCCTGAGCGCCTGACCCTCCCCACTGTCCGCCATCCCGCATAAAACTGCGCAAAGCCCGCCGTGCATTTTCCTTTTCCACTCTTTTGAGCGCCAGCCGCAGCCGCAGGTACAAAACGGCATACCGCATCAGGAAAAACGCCACACCCGCAACATAGACGATGTAGATTCCGTCAAAAACCGTATTTCCGGAAAGCCCCGCACCTTCCCGGTGGAAAAACGGCAGGGGAAGCGGCGCGGAAACCCTGGTCAGGGTTCCGTACTCCCCCGTGAGAACCGATTTGACCGTTTCCACAAAGGCCGGCCAGTTGACTAAGGCATACCTGCCAAAGCTTCCCGCCGGAATGAGCAGGGCAAGCCCGAGAAGCCCCCATGAGGCAAACTGCCAGCGCGGGGAAAGCTTATCCCGGAACATGGCTTTTGCCGCCAGAAGCAGAACCGCGGCACCGGAAGCCGTCAGCGTCTGTAGCAGGAACGACCAAAAATCCTTCACAGGCTACACCTCCATTTCATCCAACAGACGGCGCAATTCATCCCGCTCCTGTTCCGTGATGGGTTTCTCCCGCAAAAACGCCGCCACGAGATCCTTTGTGGAGCCCTTGTATACCTGCTTTAAAAAACGCTCCCGCTCCCCAGACTGGCATTCCTCCCTGCTTACAGCAGCAAGATAGCGGCTCGGATACTCCTCCTTGCTGACATGGATCATCCCTTTGGCTTCCATGCGCGAAAGATATGTAAGCACCGTGTTCCTGCTCCAGCCGGTCTGAGGGTACAATGCCTGCACCAGCCCGCCGAGCGTCGTTTTGCCGCCCTCCCAGAGCTGCTCTAATACCATCCATTCCTTCTCGGATAATTTTGTCACGGCCCACCTCCTACAGTTGTAGTTTCTCATCTATATCCTACACCTGTAGGAGGTGATTGTCAAGGAGATTTTGCCTGCTCCTTTATCATCGCTTCCTTCTGCTGCGGTGTCAGGCTGTCCATTTCTTCCTCAATGTCGGCAGCTTTCTTCTTCCCATCTCACTTCTTCCCCTTCCTGTTTCCGTTATGGGATTCACAATTCCCTTGTGCGCTCCATCTGTCCAAGAAGCTTTCTGTAAACTTCCTCCTGCAGGCAGATATTCTCAAGCCACATGCGTTTTGCCGTCCCCGTAGCGCAAAGCCGTCCCTTAAGTCCCTGCGTCTCACAAAGCCTCCTGCTGGAGATATCGCGGGTTTCCCACGCCGGGCATTCCCCGATTTCATGATACGCGCGGACGCAGATGCGCATGGCATCCGCACGGTCGATATCGTCCGCGTCGCGCACGCTTCGCTCCAGCACGGTTGCGTCCTCCCCCTCATACGGCTGGCCGTCATGGATCCGAACCGCCTTGCAGATGCTTTTTGACATTTCCGCATCGTATCCGATCTTGTCCAAAAACTGTTCCGCGATCGCCGCCCCGAATGCCGGATGCATCCCAAGTTCCTCAAAACTCCTGCATTCCGGGTAACCAACGTCATGGAGCAGGCATGCCATCACAAGCGCCTCCTCCGGCAGCCCTTCCGCACGGGCGATCTCTTTCCCGATATCCGCCACGCGCAGCGTATGGTCGTAGCGGTACTGCATATCATAACGTTTTAGCTCCTTCCCCGCCACACGCTGTCCGCCCGCCGATTCCGGCGATAATACCCGGCGCACAAACGCAAGGGTCTGCGAAACGAAATCCCCCTGTTCCCGATGCTCCTCCACAATACGCAGCACACGCTCTGAAATCCTGATCTGTTCCCCCATATTCCTCCATTCCGGCACTCTTACGCCATAGGCTCGTCAATTTTATCCTATTCATTATAGCACCGTCCTGCAGGTACGGCAAGCGGCAGCGGAAACTTCTTCCCATCCTCATAATGCCCCTTTCACGTCTCCAGCCGGATCGTCTCCTCCACATATTTGCGTTCCATGTCATGCCGCAGTTTCCGGTTCTTCGGCGTGTCAAAAATGATGGAAAAGTCATAGTCCGCCGGATACAATTCCTCCGCCGCCACCACGAGCTTGACGCGCTTGTGGTTGATCCATATTTTTTTATCCGGCAGCTGCACGCGCAATACGCCTTTTTCATTTACCGGCTCACACACGATCGCAAGCTTTTTGTCTGGATAGAGCATCACACTGTCGCCGGGACGGAATTTTTGCGCCAGCTGTTTTGCAGCCTTGCCTTGTTGCTGTTTTTTCAACTTTGGCACAGATTTTCTTCCTTCACTTTTGCCGGATACCGGCTCTTGCCTTTCCCCGCTTTCCCGCCATGTCTCTTTCCCATACGCTGCATATCCGGCATATTTTAACATTTTCCCGGCAGTTGTGCTTTCCCCGTCCATCCTTTCCCCATACGCCGCAAGTGCCGCCCGCTCCAGCATGTGCCCCGGCATCCCGTACCTTGCCGCGATATAAAATGCACAGCTCTCCCCCGCCTCACCGATCACTAACCGGTAAGTCGGTTTTAAGCTTTCGCGGTCGAATGTCATCCGCGCGTTGCAGATCCCTTCTTCCTTCGCCGCATATTGTTTCACCTCCGGATAATGTGTCGTGACGACAAAGAGCGCCCCGCTCTTTTTTAATTCTTCCAGTATTGCGACCGCCAGCCCCATGCCCTCCGCCGGGTCGGTGCCTGATCCAAGCTCATCCAAGACAACCAGGCTGTCCGGCGAAATATTTTTCAGGATGTCCAGCACATTGACAATGTGTGCCGAGAACGTTGAAAGATTTTCCGACAGGCTCTGCCCGTCCCCGATATCGCAGAGATAATTGCTGCGCATACAGAGTTCTGCCCGTTTGCAGGTCACATGCAGGCCGCACTGTGCCATCAGGCAGGCGAGCGCCACGGTCTTGATCGCGACCGTCTTCCCGCCCGTGTTCGGCCCGGTGATGACGATCCCCCGCATTGGTTCCGCAGCTTCCAGGCTGCCCGCTCCGGACAGTGCGGCCTTTCCGGCTTCCCTGCCCTCCTCTGCCTTTCTGCTGACATCCTTCTGGTTTTCCTTCTTCTCCTCTGCCGCAACTTTGCCCTTTTCATCCAAAGACCGGTTTCCTGCCTTAACACTTCCGTCTTTGCTGCACCCAAGCCGGAATTGCAACGGTACGCACAATCGCTTCTCCATCAGCGGATGCCTGCCGTCCTCGATCACAATACGCCCTTCCAGGTTAATCTCCGGCTCCACACCGTCCTGTTCCTGGCTAAGCTTCCCCTTGGAAAAAATATAATCCAGCTTTTCAATGACCCGGATGTTTTCCGCCATGATATCGGCAATTTCCGCGACCCGCGCCGTGAGCCCGTACAGGATCCTGCGCACCTCGTCCTCCTCGTTGATCCGCAGCATCGTGAGCTCCTCATAATATTTCGCGGCTGCGGAAGGCTCGATAAAAATGGTATTGCCGGTTGCCGACTTGTCAATCACATTCCCGGAAATCCGAAACTTGTATTCCTTCTTTACCGGCACACAGATATGCCCGTTGCGCTGTGTGGCAAAACTATCTGACATTGCTTCTTTGTTGGACCGCATCACGGCTTCCGCTTTTTCCCTCATCCCCTGTTCCGCCCGCACAATGTCGCCGCGCAGTGACCGAAGCAGTTTCGAGGCATTGTCGCAGACTGTCCCTCCGCGTACCTGCATGGAGATTTCCTCCGCCAGCTCCTCCTGCGCATCCAGATTTTCTTCGTAGTACGGCAGCGACAAGGCCAGTCCGAGACAGCGTGCCAGATAGCTTTTTAATCGGCGCACCGCAACAAGCACCTGTGCAAAACCCTCCAACTCTCCCGCGCTAAGACATTCCCCGCGGACCGCCGCCGCTGTGAGCTTCCCCACACCTTCCAGGGAAACCAATGGGGGATTCCCATATTTGTCAAGCAAAGTCCGCGCCTCCGTCGTCTCACGCAGTTCCTTTTTCAGCTTTATCTCATCCAAAAGCGGTTCTGCTCCCGCAATCTTTTGTTTTGCCGCCTCCGTCAGTGCAAAAGCCGCCCACTGTTCCTTAATTTTGTCAAACTCCAAAATACGCTCGTAATGATCCATGATCTTTTCCTTTCCAAAGCCTTAAGCCAAAGTATCCGTCTTGCCACATCATTTATCCATAAAAAATGAAAAGGGGTTCCGGCTCTTATAACTTCCCTTAATTTTTCAAAAAAGTATTTTCCCCTGCCAATGCCTGCCGCCTGTCAGAACATAGTTTTAAAAACCGCCCGTGCACGGAACAACACTGCATCCGCTCCATACACGGGTTCATGGAAATATTTTACATTCATAAAAATGGACGCAAAAAGAGCATGACCATACACAGCCATGCTTCCAAACATCCGAACATCCCGGCAAATCCCGTTCTTTTTGTCTCCCGCGCAGCACACACTGCCACCGCAGAACTCCCATTCTTCACGCAAGCATTTGTAAGGCAAAATCCAGCCAGGAGAATCCTCCTGACCAAAGGGCAGACTTATCCCCTAAAACAGATCAATCCGCCTTTTCAGCTATTTAATTCGCCGAAACCCTTTCTAAAACAATGCTTGTCATAAAATCCTCCAATTTCTTTTCTGACGCTATTATACAGGATATACTGCAATAATGCAAGGGTTAAATTGATTTTCTGCCCGACACACTGGCAGTTCCGGCTTTTCTTCCCGCTTCACCCAAAACGGGCGCGGCCGCAGTCCGACATAGTTCCGGAATATTAAACAGCCGCAGAATACAGATTCCGCGCACAAGAAAACTCTACTTATGCGGAACCGGTATTCTGCGGCAATCTTTTTTGATCTCCGCCCATCCAAGACCTTGACATGGCAGAATCAAATTCTTCCCTTACATCTCCCCCGCTTAAACATTCTTAAAGCGGTTCACCTCATCCTCCAACTTCTCGGAAATTGCACGGTTGTTGTCCGTCTCCTGCTGGATCCTGGCAATCGCCTCCACGAGGCTGACAACGTTCTCTGCAGCCGTCGTCACGCCGCGCGCACTCTCGTCCGCCGCGATCGAAATATCGTTAATGCCCTGGTTCATCGCGTGAACCGTCGAATTGATCTCGCTCGTATTTTTAGCAAACTCTTCCAGCAACCCATTGATGCCATCCGTATCACGCTCATACTGCTTCGCGATTTCAACAAAATCATCGTAGTCCCTGAGGATCTTTTCATCAATGAAGTGCAGCATCTCCTCTGCATTTTTTGCGAGCTTGTTCACCGCGCCCGTAACAAGGTTGCTGATGTTCTGGATATTACCCGCAGTTTTCGCACTGCCATCCGCAAGCACGCGGATTTCCTCCGCAACAACCGCAAAACCCCGTCCGGCATCCCCAGCCCTCGCCGCCTCAATCGAGGCATTCAGGGAAAGCAGGTTCGTCTGGCTTGAAATATTCAGGATCTCCTGTGTCAGTTCATTGATCCGCTCCACGCTGCGGCTTTCCGTAAGTGCGGCGTTAAGCGTTTTACGGATTTCCTCTATCATCTTTCCGGTATTCTCTTTGCTGGTAATCGTATTACGGTACATGTCACCTGCATGCTCCTTCGACTTGGAAACCATGACGGCACCGTCCTGCACGCGGCGATCCATGCCCTGCACCTCCTCGAGCACATTATTACTGCCCGTCACAATCTGTCCGAGCGTCGCGGAAATTTCCTCCATGCTGGCCGAAAGCTCCTCCATCACGGCAGAAAGGTTGCTGGCATCCTCCGTTGAATCAGTGAGCTGCGCGCTGACCGCCTTCGCCGAATCCATGAGCGTATCCGCCTCGCCTTTGAGCTTGCGCATGATCGTCTGCAGCTGTGCGATAAAATTATTGATGCCCTCCACCATCTGGCCGACCTCATCCTCCGTCTTGACCGGGATGCGCTCCGTCAGGTCACCGTTACCGTTCTCTATCTTTGCGACAATCTCCTGCAGCTTCCGCCCGGAATTCTTCGCCGGCTTGCACACCGTCAGATTGACAACCAAAAGGAGGATCACCCACACCGCCAAACATATGGCAAGGACAATACCATTCAGAATATGGGTCTCTGAAATACGCTTTTCGCTCTGTCTGACATAGTCCTTCGTCAGATTGCCAACGGCTTCACTGAACCTTGTCATTGTCGCCTCAACCTCACTCGTATAAGCCGACAGACCGTCAATCAAAGCCGGGAGCTGCAGGTACTCTCCCGCATTTGCCGTATCCAGGATTTTCTGTATGTATTCGGAGAAGCTTACCATCTCCTGGCGCAGGGAGCCGGAAACTTCCACAAGCGACGCATCCCCGGACATTTCGCACAGATTCATCGCCCTTTTAAAATCTTCCTCCAAATTGCTCTTGCAATCGCTCAAACGTCCTGTGATCGTTGCATAATGCTCCTTCGGAAGATCCATTTTATAATAACTGAAGTTTGCGTACAAACGCACCTGTTGGAAATCATTCCAAATTTCTCCCTGCACCTTCTCCAGTTCAATGCAGACAGAAGATACTTGATTATTGACTTCCTGTATCTTTCCGATCTCACTGTAATTCAAAACAATCGCAAGCACAATCGCGACCGCGAGAATATTCACCATCAGGTTGATCTTAAATCCTATCGTCTTCATGTTCATATGGCCTCCATTCCGAAGAGTGCACTGAGGAATGCGTCTCATAGAAGGCACTGTCAACCGGCATAAACCGTGTCATCCTATGGATACTATCAGCACATCGGTGTGTCCCACCTTCTTCTGCTTTTAAAATTGGTTTTCTTATCATAATTTATCACATTTCAACAAAAATTTCAAGAAAATTTCTTAAATTAAAATGCAAGCCACTCTAATTTACTGACAAAATTTATAATTTCTTATTTTAGGAATTTATAAGTAAAAAATGGAAGTAATACAAAAACCATACATAATCACTTCGAAAAAGCAATAATTGACAAGATGATAGCAATAATTGCGCTGGCTTATATCAACAAAACACGATATAATTATCGAAAGATATTGTACCCGCACCGATTCGCAGTCCGGCCAAGAGGGAGGACATTTTCACGGCGAACCGTGACCGCTCTCAAGGAGGATTTATCCCCCGTGTGAAAGTGCATTGATACGCTTTCCCCGGCAGAACGGGAGGCATAATGTCATTACTTAAAAATAGCAAGACAAATAAGGAGAGGCAGCAATGAAAAAGAAAGGACTTAACCCTTATCTTCCGTCTTGGGAATACATCCCTGACGCAGAGCCATATGTTTTCGGCGGGCGGGTCTACATTTACGGATCCCACGACTATTACAACGGCCATGTCTTCTGTCTTGGCGATTATGTCTGTTGGTCCGCCCCCGTCGGTGCCCTTGGTAATTGGCGCTACGAGGGCGTTATTTACCCCAAAACGGAGGATCCGTTAAACCGCGACGGGAAAATGTGCCTGTATGCCCCGGATGTCACGGTCGGGCCGGACGGGCGCTTTTACCTGTATTATGTCCTCGACCATGTTTCCGTTGTTTCCGTGGCCGTGAGCGATACCCCCGCCGGGAAATACCATTTCCTCGGATACGTGCACTATCCGGACGGCACAAGGCTCGGGGAACGGCCGGGCGACGAACCGCAGTTTGATCCGGGTGTCCTCACCGAGGGTGACCGCACTTATCTGTATACCGGTTTCTGCGGCAGGGGTGATACCTCCCGCACGGGTGCTATGGTCACGGTGCTAGGCCCGGATATGCTGACCATCGAAGAAGCACCCGTATTTATCGTCCCGGGCTGCGAGCACAGTGCAGGAACCGAGTTTGAGAACCACGCATTCTTCGAAGCACCGTCCATACGAAGGCGTGGGGATACCTACTATTTCATCTACTCTTCCGAGGTTATGCATGAGCTGTGTTACGCGACCTCGGACAGCCCAAAGGGAAAATTCCGTTACGGCGGGGTGATCGTGAGCAACTGTGACCTACATATTGACAGCTACAAGCCGGCGGATCTCCCTTCCGCTTACGGTGCAAACAATCACGGCAGTATCGTGGAAATCAACGGGAAATGGTATATTTTCTACCACCGTCATACCAACGGCACATGGTACAGCCGTCAGGGCTGCGCTGAGGAAATTCATTTTGAGCAGGACGGCTCGATACGGCAGGCGGAAATGACCTCCTGCGGGCTGAATGGTTCCCCGCTGCCCGGCACCGGGGAGTACCCTGCCTACCTTGCATGTAACCTTTTCACCAAAGAACCTTCCATGTACGTCGGGGGCGACCGATTCCCTAAGATCATGCAGGACGGGCGTGACGGTGACAAAAAGGCAGGCTACATAGCAAATATCACAGATTCTGCCACGGCAGGCTTTAAATATTTTGATTGTAAGGGGGTTCGGGAGATTACCCTCTCAGTGCGCGGTTACGCAAACGGAACGTTTGAAGTAAAGAACCGGATGGACGGCGAAGCCCTCGCCTGCATCCCTGTGCAGTATTCCAATGTCTGGGAAGACTACACTGCCAGGCTTCCCCTTCCGGACGGGATACAGGCGCTATACATCACTTACCGCGGCCCCGGCAATGCCAGCCTGAGGTCATTCACACTGCGTTAAGACAACAAAACGAATCAAATATGGAGGACCACCATGAAGAATGTAAGACTTGCCATTAAAATCAGCATATTATCCATCAGCATCATGGCACTCGGGCTCATTGCCCTCTGCCTCGGTATCAACACAAAAATGCATGGCATCATGCGGGATTCCATCCTCTCCCATATGGGCGAATCCGTCGATATGCAGACCGAGATCGTGGAGGATTACGTGGACAAAGCGGAAGCCTACCTGATTGATTACGCGCAGGCTCCGGCACTTCTTGAAGTTCTGAAAAACCCGTCGGATCCGGAAGCCGTCCAGAAACTGCAGGCTTACACGGAGAAATACGCCAAAGTGGGCGACAATCTTGAAAATATTTACGCATCGGACTGGAATTCCACCGTCCTCGCTTCCGTTGTCCAGGGTGTCATCGGGGCGACTCTGCGTCAGGGCGAAGCGCTCACGCAGCTTCAGACAGAACTGAACAAGGGAATGTACAATACCGGCATCATGGCATCCAAGGCAACCGGGATGCAGGTTATCTCCATGTATTATCCGGTTCTTGACAACGACGGAATCCCGGCGGGCTACGTCGGTGCTGCCATTTACGCTTCCGGGCTGCGCGATACCCTCAACGCACTTTACGGCAGTGACTCCAACAACCAATATCTGTTGTTGGATGTACAGGCAGGAACCTATATTTTCTGCCCGGAAGATGAACTCATCGGTACTGTTGTCGAAAACCCGGATCATATCGCTATCCTTGAAAAAGCAAAGACCTCGGACGGGAAATCACTCCCTTTTGAGTATACCTCAAAAACCGACGGGAAGCGCATGATCTCCGTAATGAACTACAACCAGACCCGCGGCTGGGTTTTCGTCGTACTCACCGACCGCTCTACCGCATATGCCCCGATTGACCGGCTTATCAGCATCATCGTCCTTCTCTGTGTGATCGTGCTTGCTATCGCCTCCATCTTGATCGGCATCTGCGTTTCCGCACTGTCCAAAGATATCCGCAAGGAAGCCGCTATCCTGCAGGAGCTTGGCAACCTTGATTTCACAAAGAAAAAGAAACTTACCGATTTCTGCGGCAGGAAGGATGAGATCGGCATGATCGCGGACGCTTCAAAACGTCTTGTGGATGCCATCCATATTGTACTTCTGCGGCTCAGGGGACAGAGCGAGGAGCTGCTAAAAACAGCCCGCAAAATGAGTGAAAACTCCCAGAACTCTTCCGATACGATTGATAATGTAAGACATGCCGTACAGGATATCGCCGCGAGCGCGACCAGCCAGGCAACCGAGACCGAAAAAGCTTCCGTTGCCGTACTGCACATCGGCGGCCAGATCATGGGGGCAAAGGAAAAATCCTCAACTTTAAACGAAGTGGCATCAAAGATCAGCACATCAAACCAGGCGGCTTTCGATACCCTCAAGGCATTGGTTGACATTAACCACAGGGCAAAGATAGAAATCGAAAAAATCAACAAACAGACTCTCTCCACCAACGATTCTGTGTTAAAGATCAAGGACGCGGCAGAGCTGATTACAAATATTGCCGATGAGACAAACCTTCTGGCATTGAACGCTTCCATCGAGGCTGCCCGCGCAGGGGACCAGGGACGCGGTTTCGCCGTAGTTGCCGACCAGATCAAACGGCTTGCCGAGCAATCCAACGAATCCGCGCAGTACATCGGAGATATCATCGTTGCGCTTCTGGAGGAATCCTCGGCGGCAGTTGAAGTCATGGAAGATGTAAGGGAGATCATGGAGACACAGAGCGAACACCTGAGTGTTACGGAAGCATGCTTCGGCGAAGTAAACCACAATATCGCACTGACACACGAAGAAATAACCGCCCTCACCGAGACGATCGAAAGCACGGATACCGAACGCGAAGAAGTGGTCAATGTTGTCCAGAACCTGAGCGCAATCGCGGAAGAAAATGCCGCCGGCACGGAAGAATCCCTGGCATCCATCGAGATGGTGAACGCGATGATCGCGGATGTCGCCGTCGCCGCCGAACAACTCACACATCTCTCGGATGTCGTTGACCAGAACATTCATATGTTTACCGTTTAAACCGCACGTGCTCAAAAAGCCACCGCGCCACACCGTCATGCTCGTTATCCGCGATCACTCCGGTCGCGATGCGCTTCAATTCCGGCACGGCGTTCTCCACGGCATAACATTCATCTGAAATTTCAAACATGGGGATGTCGTTGACGGCATCCCCAAAGGAAACAATCCGGCCGCAGCCCAACCGTTTTTTCAGCGTCCGGATTGCCTCCGCTTTCGTCGCTTTCACCGGCATGATCTCACACCAGTATTCCGTGCGGTACAATTCCTGCTGGAGGGTGCAGCGGAACCGTTTATCCGCCGAAAAAATTTTATAGACCGGTACCATCTCCTCTTTTTCCCCGATACAGGTATAGTAAAAAGCATCACCGTCATACAGCCCCCTGCCGCTATCCAACGGCCGCAGCCTTGGATCAACGGTGCGCCTTGATAAATAGTGCTTTATCCCATCATTTTCCCGTGTTGTATCCCACGATACCCGCTCGATACCATCCACATAAGCATACACAAGCGGGTTGATCCCGTGTGCCGCCAACGTTTCACGCGCAAACATCCCCTCCTCTTTTGAAAAAGAGAGGGAGGAAAGAATTTCCCCGGTGCGCGGCTTTATAATAAAAGCGCCGTTGTAAACGATCACAGGAATATCCGCCGTTAAACCTTCCGTCACCACGGATGCGGACACCAGCGAGCGCGCGGTCGCATAGGTAAACATCATGCCCTGCCCCACCAGAGAGTTGATGATGCGGATACTTTCCGGGTTGATGCGGTCACGCCGGTTTAACAAAGTCCCGTCCAGATCTGTGATATACAATGTCTTTTCCATTTCTTCCATACTCCCTCCATATTGTCATGATATCTGCCCACACACTTCCTGCTGTATTCTTTCCGCCTCCTCTGAAAACCGGACGGTATGCCAGTAATCCCGCACCTTGATCCGGATCACTTCCTCCGGCACGACTTCCGTTTCGGATACCCACTGCCATTCGTCAATTTTTACAAAGGAGTCCGATCTCACCCGGTAAACATACCCTGCCCCCTCCGGATCCAACGAACCGTATATGATTTCTACACTGCCCCCCGCACATTTAAAATCCCTTCTTCCCTCCGGACTGTCCGGATACCAGCGGATGGGCAGCGCAAACGGGATTACCTCCTCCATGCTCCCCGCCGCATAGATGGCTGTCAGCGATTCCTGCTCACACGCTCCCGACGCGGGCTGCGGGATCAATCGGTCAAATAAATACGGGCTTCCATGATACAGATATTTTGGTTTTCCTTCCCCCATGATTCCCTCCAATCCTGATACAATGTGCTGCTTTACCTCATCTTTTCTTTTATTTTACCATTCTTACAACCCGATTACAAGCATGCTTTTGGTTCCTGTATCCTGACCTTTGGCTTGTCTGCCAAATCTCCGGATCCCCCAGAAGCCCACCTCTGCCGCTCCCAACATGATGGATAATTTGCAGAACCGCAGCCCCAAATAACATTGACGTACTTGTTCTGACATATTATAATAAAGGAAATCTACAAAAGAGTTTCCATCATAAAAATGGAAATAACATTACAATGCGCCATATGCGGCGCAAAGGCAAAAAACTATTCCCGGCAAAAGAATCCGGATTTGGGCGCTGCCCAGGAGCACCGCAGCAACGGGATCTTATGCCGCTATGCCCTGTTGTTTTTTTCATTGCATCAGGGAATATCGAATAATTAAGATAAGGAGAAAAAAATGAAAAACTTCCAAAACTTCACACCGGAAAAATATTCCCAACCCGGCTTCCAGAAAATAGAGGAAGGCATTTACCGGACGAAATCCCCTTACAATAAGGACGATATCTTTGTAACCTCCCTCACCTTTGAGATGGAGCCGGAATGTTACGGAGAAGAGGATGCGTCTCCCCAAAACCTTACACAAGTTCCCATAGAAGGCATTTTAGATGAATTTTCTGTATTTGTTACGGATTTTTACGAATCACAAAATAATGCGAGTGAAACCACCTGCTACCAGGAATTTGGCTCCCACCACTTAGATGCCCTCCAAAAACTAAGAACATTGATCGGAAAGCGGTTTTATGCCGTGCCGTACATTGATGAAGAAGATGGTGATGAATACTATAACATGCATATGGAATAACATTCCATGTCCGTCTGCGGAACTTTAATCCGCCGAAAACCCAGACTATGCCCGAAAACCGCTTCCCCGCCCATGATACCGGGATGGGTGCAGGCAGCATATAAACATTAGGAGGTAACTGAATATGGGTTTATTTTCCAAAAAAGCAAAAGAGTTAATTTATGACACAGCGGAGTGCGAAAAAAAGAAAACCCGCATGCGCGAAATGTTCAACGAAGCCGTCGAGGAGGGGGATAGCTTCACCATCCTCCATGCCACCCAGACTACCTCGAAATTTGAGCGTGGCTTCGTATTTGACACAAATACCACCACATTCTACCATTACATACTCGGCTACCGCACAGCCGGTCACCAGATCGTGCTGGTGCAGATTGACCGCGACTTAACACAGCACAGCGATGGCATTTTCCTGGAAATGGACGAGATCACCGGCGTATCCTACAATCCGAAATACACCCAGGCATGCCTGCAATACCGCAAAGATTACGGTTCCTACGGCGAAATCCTGGACATCGGCGATACCGGCAGCAAAACTGCTTACGGGATTCCGGATACCGTCCAGCCGCAGGAACGGGAGGCATTCCTCGACTTCCTCGAAGCGATGCGCAGCAGCCTGGAACAGGCAGGCCATAAGCAGGAAAAATGGAAAAGATAAATGTCCAAAAAGGGGGTATTCCGGCGAAAGATTTGGCACACCATTGATGCAGGTTGCCCGGCATAGTCCATCCTTTCTGCCTAGCGTTGTACGCCATATCGGTCAGCATTTTATCGGCAGTGAGGATTTTGGCAATCTGCATTGAACCCTTGACCGCAATCCAGAGGTCAAAGATACGACGCACCACCCTCGCGGCTTCCTCGTGTCTACCACCCATTTCTTTTTATTCTGCGGGTTTTTGATATATCCGTAAGGCGGATTGTTTTCGATATGTTCCCCGGCTTCCCCCTCATTCTAACAACCCCACGGATTTTTTTGCTTGTGTCTTTAGCGTAATAGTCGTTGAATACGTTTTTAAACACAACGAACTCGTTTTCGCCTTTTTCGCTGTCCACATCATCGTTGTTTATTTTGTCTTCCGGGCTTGAATTTATAACCAATGCCCGGATGATAAAAATAATTTTTCTTTGCTCATATTGGCTATTTTACAATCACATTCTCAAGCCAGTTTCCCATCGTTTCTTTCGCAGTCCCGGCTTCAAAACGCCTGCCTTCCAGCCATTTTACAGAGTCCGAACAAAGCCCATGCAGATTGTCGGCACTGGAGCCAATCCCGCTGCTATGGGAAGTACAGAAGGGGATGATTGTCTTTCCTGAAAAATCATAACTTTCCAAAAAGGTACTGATAATTCTCGGTGCCTGCCCATGCCATATTGGATAGCCAAGAATAATCGTATCGTATTCCTCCATATTCTCTACATTACCGGCGATTGCAGGACGTGCAGAAGGATCGTTTTGCTCCTGATCCGCCCGTCCATTCGTATAATAAGCCAGATCCGCCTCCGTATAAGGGACTTCCGGCACAATCTCATAAATATCAGCATCTAAAATTTCCGCCGCATATTCTGCCAACGGCTCCGTTGTTCCGGTAGCGGAAAAATACGCTACCAAAGTTTTCTGCTCCATATTTGTCTCCTGCTCCTGTTCTGGAACAGACCCCGACAGTTCCCGGCTTTCCGTTTCAGCGCTTACTTTGTTATGATCTATGGATTGTTCCGCCTGTACTTCTGTCTGTTCCGAAACACTTTCGTGCCCGCCCTCTGCCGCGATATTTCCACAGCCAGCCATAACAAAAAGCAGTACAAAGGAAAGTAGTTCACAAATTGATTTTTTCATAGTTACCTCCGCCTTTCATCCAGCGCTCTCGAAAGATAAGCCATATTGCGCCCAGGATTTTTCATGGTTTCCAGACCTTCACCATCCGACTGAACATCCCCCGGCATCTGCCCGTAAGCCATCGGCCAATAGAAAAAACTGACTACAAACATATTTTGCAGCATAAAGAAGTGATTCATGGAATCCAGTGCGGAAAATGCGCCGCCTCTGCGTGCTGCCGTAACAGCCGCGCCAACTTTATGTGCGAACATATTTTCTTTCCGCCGCAGGCCCAGTAAACCTTACACGGTTCCATTATTTTGCCGGAAAGCTGAATCATTTCCCTTTCAATGCTTCTTTATTCAGCTCCTCAAATACGATATTGATAAGAAGCGCCGTATTTCCATCTTTTCTCGCGCTGCTGTTAATCGCTAAAACCTTCATGTCTGTTTCCTGCATCTATGTATTCTTAATACCAGTCATGCTTTTCGCCACGGTCAAGATCATTGATCCGCTCCATTTCCCCCTCAGTCAAAGAGAAATGATACAATTCCGTGTTTTCCCTGATGTGGTCGGGATTACTAGAACCGGGAATTACGGCCACGTCCTTTTGCAGGTTCCAACGCATAATGACCTGTGCGGAAGATACGTCGTGCGCTTTCGCTATTTCCGAAATCACCGGATCACCAAGCAGCTCTGCCGTATGTCCCCGTCCGCCCAACGGATACCAGCCCTGCACCACAATCCCCAAATCCTGAATAAATGGGATGACATCATTTTCCTGATAGTAGGGATGAATTTCGTTCTGCACGAGTGCAGGAACCGTATCCACCTGCGGCAGGAATTCAGTCAGTTCCTCCACATACCAGTTAGACAGGCCAATAGAACGAATCTTTCCATCTGCCACAAACTGCTCCATCGCCTTGTATGCCTTCACGTCATTGTCATCCGGGTGGTGCAGGAGCATCATATCCACATAGCCGATATTCAGACGGTCCAGACACGCCTGAATGGACTGCTCCGGGTTTTCCATTTCACCGCCAGGATATATTTTTGTTATAACAAAAATATCATTCCGCTGAATGATCCCCTCGTCAATTGCCTCCCGGATTGCCTGACCAATTTCCTCCTCATTGCCGTATGCAGAGGCGGTGTCAATCAGACGCACGCCGCTGCGCAGCGCAGATTTTACAGCATTGATACATTCATCCCCGTGAAGACTGTAGGTTCCCAGCCCATTGATCGGCATCTCATAGCCGCTGTTCAGCATGACTGTCTTTGTTTCAAAATCAAATCCTGCTTTCACAGTAGTTTCCTCCTCCATATCTGTTGCGGCACTCTCAAGCGGTGCCGCTTCTTCACCTTCCTGTGCGCTTTCTGCCGCTGGAAATGTTTCTATATTTCCGGCTGTGTCCGTTTCCGTCTGTACGGTCTGGTCACAGGCCGTCATAGAGAATACCAGAGACAAAAGAAGCACAAGGCTAATTATTTTCTTCATTTGCATCCTCCTCAACGGAATCGTTTCTTATGGTTTTAAGTACCTTTGCAGGCACGCCGCCCACCACAGCATAAGGCGGAACGTCTTTTATCACTACGGCTCCTGCCGCCACCACAGACCATTCCCCAATCGTTACACCGGGCAGGATCGTGGCGTTTGAGCCAATCCAGACATGGTTTCCTATGGTAATCGGCGCATAATGATTTTTACGGTTATTTGCCGGATCAAGGTCATGGTTAATGGTTGCAAGCACCACATTGTGTCCAATGAAAGAACCGTCCCCAATGATAATGCCGCCCTGATCCTGAAAATGGCAGCCGGAATTGATAAACACATCTTTCCCAATCGAAATATTTTTTCCGAAGTCGGTGTAAAACGGCGGAAACAGACGGAATGTATCGTCAATCTTTTTTCCTGTGAGCCGTTCCATAAGCTTTCGCAATTCTGCCGGGGTATGGTAACAGTTGTTGATTTCCATCCCAATCTGGATCGCCTCCTGAAAAAGTGTATTTGCATATTCGGCATACGCCGGGGATTTTTCTGACTCCATACCAAATCCTTTGATGATTTCCTCCACTGTCAAAACTTTTCTGCCTCCTTTCCCGCAGGTTCAGACCACATTCCATTGTATTCATTGTATCGTGCTCCGTTCTTATTTCAGGTTTTCTTTGAAGAATTGATCCAGCTTATCAAAGGGAATCTTCTCCATATCATCATATAAAGAAACATGATCGGCCTCTGGTATAATCAGCAGCTCCTTCGGTTCCTCTGCAGCTTTGTACGCATCTTCCGAATAATAGCGGGAGTGTGCATGTTCCCCGGCAACCATCAAAATCGGTCTGGGCGAAACTTCCTTAATGTTTGCCATCAGCGGGAAGTTCCAGAAAGCCACCGGCATAGTGGCCGTCCATGAAGAAACAAAATTGACTGCGCGGGGATGACGGGCGCGTTTATAATAATAGTTGTAAAACGCCGCAAACGCAGGGTCAGCGCCCTCCGGCAATTCAGCCGGGACTTCCATAGCACCGGTCAGCGGTTCACCCGTCCCGTCAAAGCCGATTTCGTGATTGCCGAGTGCAAAAGCGCCGTTTTCAGCATCTTTCCAACGCTGATTACTGAGATATTCTTTTATTTTGTTACGCTGCTCCTCAGTATAATAATCCATGTGGCCACGGCTCATATCGCGGGACATATCGTACATGGACATCGTTGCCACGGCCTTTATGCGGGTATCCGTTCCAGCAGCGGTGATCGCCATGCCGGACAGACCGCAGATTCCGATCACCCCGATGCGGTTTCGGTCTACAAAGTCCAGCAATCCAATGTAATCAACGGCGGCGCTGTAATCCTCGGTAAAAATATCGGGAGAAGCCGTATTGCGGACAGAGCCGCCACTTTCCCCTCCAAAAGAAGGATCAAACGCCAATGCTGCAAATCCATAAGCAGCCATCTGCTGTGCATACAGACCGGAAGCCTGTTCTTTTACTGCTCCAAAGGGACCCGCCACAATAATCGCAGGATTTTTCTGTGCTGCATAATTTTCCGGCAGGTAAAGGTCGCCCGCCAGTTCAATCCCATAGCGGTTCTGAAAGCGAACCTTTTTCATTTCAATATTTGGGTAGATTTCAAATGTTCTGGTATCCATCGTCACTTCTCCTTTACAAGGTTATCGTCTTTTTAATTTGTAGACCAGGAAGCCAAGGCAATCCATCTGCTTCTGTCCGGTACGCACCGAACCCAGCAATTCTTTTCTATAGTTTCCATACACATCGTTTGCTTCTGCCATCTTTCTTGCCTCCTTCTGGACTCATTATAAAACCGCCGCATTTAAATATCAAATTCATATAAAGAATAGATTTGCATACTTGAAAGGTATGGAAGTTTTTGATACAATAAGGGGCATCAATCCAAAAGGAGGCCGCAAATTTGGATATTCGGGTATTGCAATATTTTCTCGCCGTAGCGCGGGAGGAAAGTATTACAAAAGCTGCGGAAGCCCTGCAAATGACACAGCCGCCGCTTTCCAGACAACTGAAAGATTTAGAAGAAGAAGTCGGGAAACAACTGCTCATCCGTG
The DNA here is from genome assembly GCA_947053345.1 of uncultured Lachnospiraceae bacterium. Taxonomy (GTDB): domain Bacteria; phylum Bacillota; class Clostridia; order Lachnospirales; family Lachnospiraceae; genus RGIG4057. The sequence goes on along the minus strand of CAMRSM010000007.1, from coordinate 89,482 downwards.
GGAGCAAAAAAGTCACATTAACCGAGGACGGGATGCTGCTGCGTAAACGGGCAGAAGAAATGATTGACCTTATGGAAAAAACAAAAGCGGAACTTAGCAGCTCTAACGAAAATATCAAGGGGGAAATTTATATCGGAGGCGGCGAAACCGATGCGATTTCCTTTTTTGCACAGGCAGCCGCAACATTACAGAAAGAACACCCTCTGGTCCATTACCACATTTACAGCGGCGATGCCGGCATCGTAACAGAAAAAATAGATAAAGGGCTGATTGATTTCGGTTTATTGATCGGCCCCTTTGATATGACAAAATACAATTACATGAAGCTTCCTATGACCGACACATGGGGCATATTGATGAGGAAAGACAGCCCGCTGGCCAAAAAGAAATCTGTCTGCGCGGAAGATTTATGGGACAAGCCCCTGATCTTATCCCATCAGGCATCCAACAGCAGCGAAATGATTTCGTGGCTAAAAAAAGATATCAGCAAGCTCAATGTTATCATGACTTATAACCTGATTTATAATGCTTCTCATTTTGTACGAAAAGGACTCGGTTATGCGGTTACATTAGATAAGCTCATCAATACCACCGGCGACAGCGAGCTTTGCTTCCGACCATTATATCCGGGCATGGAAGCAGAGCTATGTATCGTTTGGAAAAAGTATCAGGTCTTTTCAAGAGCATCTAATGAATTTTTGAGCCGGTTAAAAAGAGAGTGGGAAACAGATGGGAAAGCAAACATTTGAAGATGTCAAAAATTACGTCGAATGGCAATGGCTGTGCGTTCCGTTGGAACACTGAAAAACCCGTAACTCATATTCACTATTTTGAAAAGAAAAAAATGCTATGCAATCAGCGAACTTTTTGCATAGCATTTTTTCTTTTCCCGTTCACCTGGCGTAAGTCATAAGTTTTGTGATATTTCCTTACGGGCAACCGCTATTCACCGGATTCCCCTTTTTCAGAAATTCATTAATATCCAAGCCGCTCCAGCATGGCCTGCGCCTTCTCATGTCCCTGCGCCGCAGCAGCCTGCAGATACGGAACCGCCTTATCCACATTCTGTTTTACGCCCCGCCCTGTGGCATAAAAACCCCCGGTATTGTACTGCGCCAGTGCATTTCCTTGGTCTGCCGCTTTTTTAAACCAGGAAAACGCCTGCTTGAAATCCTGCTCCACACCGACACCATTCGTATAGCAGACACCAAGCTTATTTTGGGCGGATGCAAGCCCTTTTTCCGCTGCCTTTTCGTACCATGCAAATGCCTCTTCCTCATCTTCCTCCACACCGATGCCGTTTTGGTAACATTCGCCAAGTGCAAACTGCGCTTCCACATTTCCCTGCTCTGCCGCCTTTTCATACCAAAAGGCCGCTTCTTCCTCATCCTCTTCCAAGTTTCTTCCATAGCGGAAGCAATGTCCCATGTAATACTGTGCGGCCGCATATCCCCCCTCGGCCGATTTTTGGCACCATTCCATCGCCTTCTCTACATCCTGCTCCACGCCCACGCCGTTCTCATAGCAGTAAGCAAGGTAATATTGCGCATCGTTCTCTCCCTGGTCGGCTGCCTTCTGATACCAGTACGCCGCTTTTTCGACATCCTTCTCCACACCGACACCTTCCCAGTAGCTGTTGCCAACGACACCCTGCGCATAGGCATGTCCCTGCTCTGCCGCCTTTTGATACCATACAAAGGCAATCTCCCGGTTCTTTTCCACACCGTCCCCGGAGGCGTAGCAATTTGCAAGGGCATACTGCGCATGCGCATTTCCCTGATCCGCCGCTTTCTTATACCATGCGGCTGCCTGCTTCAGATCCTCCTTTACACCGTATGCATCTCTGTAGCAGTTTCCGAGAAAATACTGCGCTTCGTCATATCCCTGATCCGCCGCTTCACGGTACAGGGAAACTGCTTTATCGCAATCCTCCTCCACTCCCTCAGCCTTCTCATAGCACAGTCCGAGCCCGCACTGCGCCTGCGCATATCCCTGTTCTGCCGCTTTCCCATACCAGTAGACCGTCTTTTCGAAATCCACCTCAACCAGGTTTCCGGCATGATAATTGTAACCTGCGGAATACTGCGCCTGCGCAGAGCCTCCCTTCGCGGACATTAAGCACAGTTCCATCGCCTTTTTCTCGTCAAGCTCCACGCCCTTTCCGTATTCATAAAAGTCGGAAAGCAGATACTGCGCATCAATCTCACCCTGTGCGGCAGCTTTTTCAAGCCAATAGGCCGCCTGCGCGTAATCCTGCGGGACACCCTCCCCGGATTCATAACAGCAGGCAAGATTATACTGTGCAGTCGCCGAGCCCATCTCGGCAGCTTTGCGGTAAAAGGAAACTGCCATGTCACGATCCTGCGGGACACCCTCCCCCAGCGCATACATCGCCCCAAGGTTCGCGGTGGCATCCACATTACCGTTATCCGCCGCTTTTTTGTACCAGTACACCGCCTCTTCGTTGCTCTGCTCCGTGCCGATGCCCTTCCGGTAACACTGTCCCAGATTATACTGCGCGCCGTTTTCTCCTTCCTGGGCGGCCTGCTCGTACCAGTAAAATGCCTTTCTCTCACTCTTCTCGACACCAAGCCCAAGCTCAAAGCAGACACCAAGATTGTTCTGCGCGCCGATATGCCCCTGCTCCGCGGCCTTCGTATACCAGTAAACCGCTTTCTCGTAATCGGTTTCCGCAACACCCTTCTTGAACCGGTAACAGTTCGCGATATTCTGTTGCGCGTCGGCATCGCCCCCTTTTGCACCCTCCTCGTACCAGTACAGCGCCTTCTTCCAGTTTTGCGGCACCCCCTCGCCATTTTCATAGCAGTAGCCGAGACTTCTCTGCGCTGCCGCATTGCCCTGTTCCGCCGCCTTGACAAACCATTCCACGGCGGCGGCAAAGTCTTGTTTCACCTTCACTCCCCGCTTACAGCACTGACCGATCTCGTACTGTGCGGGCGCATAGCCGGATTCGGCGGAAGCGCGGCATTTTTCGATGTCGAAATGCGGCACCCAGTATTCGGTGTCGTAAGGTATGAAATTTGTTTCATTTTCCATTGTTTTCTGCTCCTTTCGCAATTTTTCTGCATTATTTTGAATTCTTCTTAGCTTGCATCATCAGAATTCCGGTCGTTCCGGAAATTCCACGCCGTCCTCCCCCGCGATGCCGGCATAAAACTTTATCCATACAGCGCGCAGTCTTCGATATCCTCCGGCCTCAACCGCAATTCCTCTTACAATTCCCTCAATATGCAGGCATTCGCATCATTCCGTCTATAATTTTCAAAATGACTGCCGGCCGAGCCCGTCCAGACATTGTTGACAACCCTGCCGCCCTGGCGATACAGAAGAAGCGCACCTTTCGCAAGATTCCAAATATAAAATACTGATATCAAACCAATCCGCGCGCTATTTTTTCGATCAGATCAATCAGCACCACTTTTCTTGAATACTCATATACCTTTTGTATTTCCTCGTTCCTGCCCACAAGCGGAACACCGGTAGCAGAATTATCCGAAACCACCAGCAATGCGACCGCCGGGATTTCCATCTGCTTTGCAATCGCGTAAAACGTTGATGTTTCCATCTCGATCAAGTCCGTATCAAAGGATTTGATTTCTTCCAAATGTGTATATTCCATCGCAATGGAATCGGTACAAAAGACAGAAGCTTTTCTTATGATATAATTGCTTTCTTTTGCCATCTGGATCACGCGATCTACATAATCATTATCCGGGTATACTTTTTCAAACGGAACATAATCTTTTATACTGTCTTTCAAATATGTATTCGCTAATGTTCCCGCCACAGAATACGACGGTGTACAAATATCACCGATATTAAATTCTTTTTTTAATGCTCCGGTCGCACCGGTAAAAATAAGTTTTTTAAACTGTAATTCCCCACAGATCAACAAGTAATCCAACATGTTGCAGCCTCCGGCCGCCGTTTTGATCCAAGCAATTTTCAGATTCTCTTTTTTCACCTCGTATCCGGTACAATAACTCCGCGAACCCATCTCAGTGATCATAAAATCATTGCTTGTGATTACCTTATCCGGTGAATAGGACGGTGCAATGACCAGCGCATCGTAAATAACGTCTTCGGATAGACCAAAATTTACGTATGCGATATGGTTCATATTATACTTATGAAGATTGTCCAATATTTGTTTCATTTTTTCTGTCATGAAAAATCCCCCTCTGGTTTGATGGCTAAGCGACGTTGAGCCCCGGAATACTTTCCTTGCAGGGCGTACATATAATCCGCCAAGGAAATGATCCGCCCTCTGGCCGGACACGAAGAACATGCTTCCCTCCGGGGGGATGCGCATGATTTGCCAGAGAAATTGACCTCCCTCTGGTCGGACGGCAAATCAGCGCCGGTATCATGTCTGTCGACATTATATCATGTCGTTCCGACATGGTGTCCCGGCGGATGCACACGGTTCGCTTTGGAAGATGTCCTCCTTCGTCGGACAGCGAACCGCTGCCGGTATAATATCCTGCGGATATTATACCATGTCGTTCCGACATGTTTCCCTGCGGGGCGTGCACACGGTTCGCCAAGGAAGATGTCCTCCTTCGTCGGACGGCGAACCGGCACTGGTATAATATCTGACGATATTATACCACACTCCCCCCTTGCACACAACTATACAATCCGATAAAATAAAGTCATTCCTTCTTGACTTTGACACGGTGTCATACTTTATCATTTAAACCAGAAAGGAGCACACATTATGGAGAATCTCACCATCAGCCAAGTCTCAAAAATGTACGGTGTCACCCCGCGTATGCTGCGTCATTATGAAAAACTTGGGCTCATCAGGACATCACACCGGGAGGACTATGCCTACCGGATGTACGATGCGGAAGCGCTGCGCCGCTTACAGCAGATCATTATTTTAAGAAAACTGCGCATTCCTTTAAAGCAGATTGCTACCATCCTTCAGGATGAAGCCCAGCGTGAATCCCTGCTTCTTCTGCAGGAAAATCTGGCGCAGCTGGATGAGGAGATCAACTCCCTTGATCTGATCCGCAATATTTTAAAGCAGTTTGTCAACCGCCTGGACGAAAGCATCAAGTGCAAGACGCGTTTTGAACTTCTGGAAGACACCGCACTCACCGAGATTGCCAATGCGCTCAGCTTTCCAAAAACCATTCTAAAGGAGAGTACAAATATGAACGACCTGAACAAAGCCGAACAGACCTTAAACAAATCCCTGAACGTAAGGATCCTGCTCCTGCCGCCATATACCGTGGCATCTTACCAATATATCGGTGAACGGCCGGAAGAAAAGGTCGGCGATACGGTAAGTAAGTTTGTGCAGGAAAGCAAACTGTACGAACGAAAGCCGGATGCCAGAGTATTCGGTTTTAACCATCCAAATCCCGGCATTCTTGAGGGAGGCATCTATGGCTACGAGGACTGGGTCACAATCCCGGACGACATGGAGCTTCCGGAACCGATGGTAAAAAAGAGATTTGAAGGCGGACTGTACGCTGTCCTGACCATCCAGTTCCCGGAATTCCAGTATTGGGAAAGCCTTAGCCACTGGGTGGACGAAAACCCTAACTACGAAGCGGATTACAGCGAGCTCGGTTTAGAGATCATGGGCGGCTGTCTGGAAGAACATTTGAACTGGGTTCATTCCGCTCATATGGGCTGGCCGGAGGGCGGCTTCGACGGGCAGATCGACCTGATGCTTCCGATCCGGCGCAGGAAGAAATGATTGTATGAGGGGGACCTTGCAGACTGCAAAGGTAGAAACCGATTGCATTCGATTTTTCTTCAAGTGTTGAGACCGACACAACAATCACACGGGATTTCTTTTAACAGATCATATCCGGAAAGCCTTGGAGGCCGAAGGCAAACACAAATCCCCTGCCTGACGTGCCCTCCATCATTTCGGCAGAATAAATAATGAAAGGGGCGGACGCACCACAATGAGAAACGCAATCCGGCTCACACAAGTCAATGAAAATAACTTAAAAAATATCAGCGTAGAGATTCCATACTACAAGCATACGGTAATTGCCGGTGTCAGCGGTTCCGGAAAATCCACCCTTGCATATGATGTTATTTATGCAACCGCCCAGCGAAAATTGCTGGACTGCATGTCAGACAGTGAAAAGATATTCAGCACAAAAATGAAAAAACCAAAGGTCGGAAGCATGGAAGGTTTATCCACCACAATCAGTTTAAAGCAGATCCGGCCAAACCATAACCCCCGCTCCACCATCGGCACCTTCACCGGTATCGGATCCTATATACGAAGTCTCCTTGCTGCCTGCGGACAATACCGCTGCCTGTGCTGTGACCAAACTTTCCCACCAAGCAGCCTGCCCGCTCTGTTAAAGGATATGGAAACCCTCGCGCCGCACAGCATTGCCGAGATAAGCTTTCCATACTTTTTCAGCGGGAAAACCGGCATGGACCAGCAGCTTGAAATTCTGCGCCAAAAAGGCTTCCGTGAAATCTATGTGGGCGGACAGAAGCTCTCACTCCGGAATTTTATCCAAATCGACGCGAACACAGAATTTATCCTCGTCGTGGAAGGGCGGTTCCAGATCGGGGGAATATCCGAAAAAAATAATTTAAACTGTTTAAAATGTGCGGACCGGCACGGGGATCATTACATATCCATAAGCCTTAACGGCGGCGACGCGGCAGGAATCCGGAAATTTTATGAAAAACACGGATGTTCCCAACATCATTTGATCGCGACCACATTGGAAGCATCGGATTTTTCCTACAATAATATTTCCTGTGCCTGCGCGGAATGCATGGGCAGCGGAAACATAAAAACCGTCCATCCGGCAAAAGTAGTCAAAAACCAGAAAAAAACACTGCGGCAAGGACCTCTTTTTTCGGATGTCTACTCCATGAGCCACCCGTATTCCTACATGAGCCTGTACAGCCTTGCAAAACATTATGGCTTTTCCTTCGACCACCCATATGAACAACTCTCCGAAGAAGCAAAAGACCTGATCATGTATGGCTCCGGCGAGAACCAATTTTTATTGCAGCGGCCGGACGGCTACGACAAAACATTGCCGAATTATCTGGCAAAGGAAGGAAAACCCGTGCGCTTTCAGGGAATACTACGACGCATCGAAGAGCTGTATCAGGATATGTTAAATGACCCTTCCGCCCCGTCCCCCGCGCAGGAAACCTTCTTCAAAACTTATATGCACGAGATCACTTGCCCGGCCTGCGGTGGAACACGGCTCAAAAAAATCAAAAACTACACCCTGCTTGCCGGAAAAAACTACGCTCAGCTTGGGAAAATGGAGTTTTCTGAACTGCTCATTTTTCTGGAACAACTCCCGGAAGACGAAGCATCCCTTGATATCCTTTCCGCACTGAAGGAACAGCTTCGGCTGACAGAGGAGATCGGCTTGGGTTATCTCTCCTTTGACCGGCGCGTTGATTCTCTGTCCGGCGGGGAATACCAGCGCCTCCGGATTGCCAGCCAAGTCGGCTCCGGCCTGGTCGGGCTGACTTATATCATAGATGAGCCGACAAGCGGTCTGCACGGTTCGGATAACCAGAAGATACTCCGGGTGATCGACAGGCTTCTCCAAAAAGACAACACCGTCATTACGATTGAGCATGATCTTGATATCATCCGGGCGGCGGATTATATCATAGAGCTTGGACCAGGTGCAGGGTCACAGGGCGGAAACGTCATCGCGGCAGGAACACCGGACGAACTGCGGGAAAACCCGGACTCTCTGATCGGAAAATATTTATTACCTAAGGTAGATATGATCCTGCCTGTGGAGAGTTCTTTTTCTGCGAGCCCGGATTCCGCCCTGCCTGCGGAAAGTCCCCTTTCCAAAGAACCGGATTCCATCCTGCCTGTAACCAGCCCTCCCCCTACGTCTTTCCTAAAAAATTACGGCAGTAATCCCGGCACCGCATTCCGGGAAAATAATCTTTCCATCAAAATATTCGGGATGCAGGCAAATAACCTAAAGAATATCGACGTGGAGATACCCCTCGGAAAGATCACCTGCTTTACCGGCGTATCCGGTTCCGGAAAAAGCTCGGTCGTATATGAAGTGCTATATAAAGCATTTTGTGCCAATCAGCAAAACACCCGCATTCTTCCGGGAAAATACCAGGAAATCCAGGGACTTTCCCAAATCAAAAACATGATCTGCATTGACCAGTCGCTGCTCACCGGAAAAAGCACTTCCATTCCTGCCACCTACCTTGAACTCTTCGACCCCATCCGGACACTTTTTGCCGAAAGCGTGGACGATGGCCACGAAATGAAACATAATAAATCGTATTTTTCCTTCAATTCCAAGGGCGCGTGTCCCACGTGTAAAGGAAAAGGACACCTTGAAAAATATATCCAGTATTTTGGTGAAGCACGCACCGTCTGCCCGGAATGCAATGGCGCGCAGTATATCGAGGAAGTTCTCGCCGTAAAATATCATGGAAAAAACATCAAACAAGTTTTGGATATGACCTTTTCGGAAGCATCCGGTTTCTTTGAGCATGAAAAAAATATTTGTGAAAAGACAAGGCTCATCTGTGACCTTGGGCTTGGCTATATGCAGCTCGGACAGCCGTTCCAGACACTTTCCGGCGGGGAGGCTAAGCGGATGAAACTGGCAAAAGAAATGACCAGATACCGGAACAAGAAAAATCTATTGTACATTTTCGACGAACCAACCGTAGGACTTCACACAAAGGATGTTGAGCGAATCCTCTCCGTCATGCGGCGTATCATAGAATCAAAGAATACCGTTGTTGTTGTGGAACACAATCCTGTCCTGATCCTGAATGCCGACTATATCATTGACCTGGGTCCAGATGCCGGAAAACACGGAGGGGAAATCGTCTTTGCCGGCACGCCTGCCCAGATGCTGGCGCACGCAGGGACAAAGACTTCCGACTATCTGAGAAGATGTTTAAACGGGTCGGACGAAAGCTTTGAAACCGGCGGGGAGACGGTAGGTGCATCTGGCCAGAAGTTTTAAATGAGCAGAGAAAATATTATCAAAAAGCTCTCCTTCCGCCAGGGTACCGTGGCTGTCTGTGCCGCGTCAAACAAGGTTGTTTCGTTGTTTATACCAAGAGCCGGAACGTTTCGGCATATATCACATAAATAAAAAGGAGTTTTTATGGAAGACCAAACCATAAGGGAAAAATACCGCCGTATCACCGAAAAGACCAAAAATACCCTATGCGCATACAAATCGTGTATTGCTGCATATTTATTGGGGAGTATGAGCCACGACCAGCTCTGGGAATGGTCGGACATCCAGATTGCTGTTATCCTGGATGACGGTTACAAAGGAAAATCCTATTACTCTCTCTATGAAGACGATGTATGGCTTGCACTGAACATATATACCTTGTCAGCGTTCCGGGAATTTATCCGAACCGTCCGCGCCGATGATTTTATGTGGAAAGCCTTCTACAAATCTACGAAACTGTTTTCGAAGGATTTCACGCTGGATGAAGAGATGGAGGATGCGTTTTATATCGGTGATGTCGATCAGCAAAAAGAAATGCTGCTCGGGTTTTCCGGGGCTGTCTATTATCTGAACAAGGCGGAAAAAAATTTTTATGTCAAGGGAAATCTGGAAAACACGATTTATTTTATCCCGTACATTGCGGAAAATATCGCCTGGATCGAAATATTCAAGAACAGGGAAATCCCAGAGAGGGAAGTCATCCCGCAGGGCAAGAAATTAAACCCTGAAGTTTTTGAAAAAATATACGAACCGCTGTTTCAGGGAATAACGGAAACAAACAAAGTAAAGGGCATTTTGGAATATTGCGTGTCCTATCTTATGGAAAATACGGAACCAATATATCAGCCAGTCCTTGCTTATATGGAAAAGCGCGGCAACCTGGAAGGCTTTTGCTATGAAACCCGCCCACATGGGTTCGGAATCAATTATGAATGGCTTGTGCGGTGCGGTATTGCCGAGCGCTATGGAATACCGGAGAAAATCTCTTTCTTAAAGGGCGCAGAACGGTTAGGATATCGCTGGAAGGGGGTATCAAAAAAGCCATAAAGTGTTTTGCCAGGTTCAACAGATACATTTTTCAACTGCGGAAGAAGCAAAGTTATTTTCACAGCCAGTGGCTGCGGAAAAACAATATACACCCTTGGAGACCGTTTCAAGTTTTGTGTAAACTCAAAAACTGACATAAGATTTATGAATCGTTGCAAGCGGGCAGAGCCAGTCTTCTGGTTCTGCCCTTGTCTGTATTATACAGGGTATTTCATCCCTGTCAATCCAGCTCCTTAAAAATCTCCTTTACAGATTCCTGCCAGATAAGCGCTCTTCAAAATAAATCTCCAGCTGGGAATGGATCTGTCCCCAGTCCTGGCGGTGTCCCTTCCATTTCTTTGTGATGTCCATCATTGCTAGGTACAGCATTTTTAAAAGACTGTCATCGGTGGGGAACACAGTTTTGGATTTGGTTACTTTCCGCAGCTGGCGGTTGAACCCTTCGATCGCATTCGTTGTGTAAATCAGCCGTCTGACCGCTTCCGGATACTTGAAATAAGTGGACAGGGTTGCCCAGTTATCGTGCCAGGATTTGTAGATTTTCGGGTATTTGGCATCCCATTTGTCTCGAAACAGTTCCAGCTCAATCAGGGCGGTCTCCTCTGTCGGGGCAGCGTATACGCCCTTTAAGTCTGACATCAGCTTTTTGATGTCCTTATAGGACACAAATTTTGTAGAATTCCGGATCTGGTGGATGATGCACTGCTGGATCTCGGCCTGCGGGTATACTGCCTCTATTGCCTGCAGGAACCCGTAAGCCCATCCACACAGGCGATCAGGATGTCCCCCACTCCCCGGTTCTTTAAACCGTTCATAATGGAGAGCCAAAACTTGGCGCTCTCGTTCTCCCCGACATACATCCCCAGCACGTCCTTCTTTCCATCCATGTCAATGCCTAATGCAATGTAGACGGCACGCTTTACAATGCGCCCTTCGCTGCGGACATGGTAATGGATGGCATCCATGGATACAACCGCATAGACTTCTTCCAGCGGGCGTTCCTGCCATTCCCTGACGATGGGAAGTATTTTGTCCGTAATCCGGCTGATTGTGCTGTCGGATAGGTCTGTGCCATAGAGCCCCTTCATGTGGGATTCTATATCTCCGGTTGTCATTCCCTTTGCATACATGGAAAGTATTTTTTCCTCCATGTCCTGTGTCACGGTATTCTGGTACTTTTTTATGAGCTGAGGCTCATACTCACCGTTCCGGTCGCGCGGGATTGCAACATCCATGTCTCCATAGCTGGTGTGCATGGTCTTTTTGGAATGTCCGTTGCGGCTGTTGTCAGTGTCTTTGTTCCGGTAATCGTACTTTGAGTATCCGAGTTCTTCGTCCAGTTCTTCATCCAGTACATCTTCGAGAATCACGGACATCATGTCCCGCATGACGGCATTGACATCCGTCCCATTTTTAATGCAGATGTCATTGTCTTTGAGATAGCTGCGCATCATTTCCCTCATTGCTGCTTTTTGTGGACTTTCATTTTTTCTTGCCATGATAAAACCTCCAAACTGAGTAATTTTATCTTACATCAGTTTGGAGGTTTACACAAACTTTGGGATAGTCCCCACCCTTGCAAAACACGCAGCCACCGCACCTACCGCCTCTCCAATATCTTATCAATCAGACCGTATTCCAGCGCCTCCTGCGCTGTCATATAATGGTCGCGCTCCGTATCCGCCGCGATCTGCTCCGCGCTCTTCCCGGTATTTTCTGCAAGGATACGATTTAAACGCAATTTACTTTTCTGGATATGGTCGGAAACAATCTGTATCTCCGTCGCCTGCCCATGCACACCGTTCCCGCTGATGGCAGGCTGATGGATCAGGACCTCCGCGTTCGGCAAGGCGATGCGCTTTCCCCGGGTTCCTCCCGCCAGCAAAAACGCGCCAAAGCTCGCGGCCAGCCCGATGCATATCGTGGACACATCACATTTCACAAACTGCATGGTGTCATAAATGGCAAGCCCCGCAGTGATCGAGCCGCCGGGGCTGTTGATATAGAGCTGGATATCCTTTTGGGGATCCTGCGCTTCCAAAAAAAGCATCTGTGCCACGATAAGCTGCGCTGAGACATCGCTCACCTCCTCGCCAAGAAAAATGATGCGGTCGGATAACAGCCTTGAGAAAATATCATAACTCCTCTCACCGCGGCTCGTCTGTTCAATCACATAAGGAACCGTACTCATGCCACCAGCCTGCCTTTCCGGTCATCATATGCCATCAGGCGGCACATAAATACCTTGTTCTTATGCCAAACCAGGCCGCTCTGGCAAACCCTGTTTTTCCGGTAAACCCGCGGTGAACACAGATACTGCTTGCGGAAAGCCTGCGTGAAAGCCTGATGCGACCCGTAGCCTGCCTCCAGTGCGATGTCAATGACTGACCGATCCGTCCTGACCAGCTGTTCCGCGGCGGCTGCCAGCCTGCGCTCCTGAATATATTTGTGGATCGTCGTCCCTGTCGTCTCCGCAAATGCCCTCTCCATATAAAACTTTGAATAATTCAGCTCTTCCGCGATCTTATCCAGCGAGAGCTCTTCCGACCGATGCGATTCGATATGAGCTTTAATCTTTTTTGCCACGCTTTCCCTTGTCCCAATCTTCTTCCCCATGCCATAGCCTCCTCTTCCAAGTCCACCGGAATCCCTGCTGTGCCACTGACCAAGAAAACATTACCCTGTCCGCACAAACCCGGATATATCTTTAAAGCCTGCCTAAAGTTCTGCTGTTTTATTTCAGTATAACATGGGAAGCAGAGAAAAACTTAATAAAAATTGCCCAAATCATGTTATCGTACCGAGCCAATCATCCCCTGTCCAAACCGCCTATGTCCTATCTTGACATCCTGTAGCCTGCGGTACAACGGCTACTCTTTCGTACAGGCAGCATCCGCTATTTGCCGAATACCAATTATAAGCTCTAACCGAGGCAACATGACCAATACTTCATCCTCCCTGCCCTCCTCACGCCAATAGTACATAAAATGAACCTTCGCCTGTGCAATGTGGTATCCACCTGCAAAATATTTCTGCAGTTTCTCCTTGAACTTCTTGGAATAAATCATTAACCTGTTCCCGCGAACATCAAGACAGCCATTTCCATCCGACTTAATTTCATCCCCACTTTGCAATTTCTTCACAAAATTCCGGCTCTGATAAAAAAATGACAAATATACGTCCTTTAATCCCGTCTGCAGCACAAGAAGCCCGCTCTGCGGATAAGAAATTTCGTCATATTCATAATCCAGGTACGGAACCATCCCATTCTGATATGTTCCGCAACGCCGCAGGTATCTTCCTGCATAATGAATGGCAAGCGTCTCTTTTGCCCTTGTCATCGCCACATAAAGCAGTCTTTTATCTGCTTCCGAAGATACTTTGAAATCATCAAGCAATAAAACTACATGCTCATATTCATGTCCTTTCGCCTTATGCATGGTAGATACACATACTTCCTCCTCCCCTTCCCTGTAAAAATCCCCAAACTGGGATTCTTCCAAATACAACTGCCAATCCGAAACATATTTTATATGAGGATTGCTAACTTCAAACATCTCAATCACATTGCAGCATAATTCATATAAACTGCTGCTTCCAAAGCTTTTGGAAAACTCTTGTTTTGCCGCATTCCACCGCTCCCCGTCAATCATATAATCCCCGTCACCGACTTGAAGCAAAGCGCAAAAATACCGGACTTCCCTCAAATTCTTCAACGGGAAATCCTGGCTTTCCTGCACCAATCTCGCGCGTTTGTCCTGCTTAGCAAAAAGCCCCGCCACCTGCAGCGCAGTATCATTTTTCCATGTAAGGACGCAAGTTCCTTTCGAAATGCCGTCGTTTATCATTTTTTGCACCACCGGAAAAACCAGGTTCGGATGTTGGTACTCTACCACGGTTATCCTTCCCCATTCCTTCTGCACAGACACAATCGGGTCACTTTTCATCCTCTCCAAAATGCAGGTGGCAAAATGGTTTGTGTACGCTACCAGATTGGGCAAGCTCCGGTAATTCTCCACCAATTCGTATCGCTTTGCCCCATCCCGCTCCAGCAAACTCCGCATATGCGCAGAATCCGACCCGCGAAATTCATATATATTCTGGTCGTCATCCCCAACTGCAATCACCCGGATATCATCATTTTTATCCATCAGGGTCTTCACCAGACGAAATTCCTGTTCTTCCATATCCTGCGCCTCGTCAATAACAAGAACCGTCTTCGTAATCCGTGATGCTTCCACCTCGCCGGCCTCAATGGCTTCCACCGCATCCCGCACAATATTTTCGGAACGCTGCAGGTTCCCCACCCGTCCGAGCAAATCAAAACAATATGAATGAAAAGTCTTTATCTCCACATATGTAGCCGAGCGATCAATCAAGTCATATAAACGCTTCCGGAATTCCATTGCAGCTGCCCGCGAAAAAGTTAGCATCAGCAGCTGCTCATGCTTTACGTCCTCCATTAACAGCAAAGAGGCAAGCTTATGCACCAAAACCCTGGTTTTACCGCTTCCCGGCCCTGCGGCAACCACGATGCGCGGCGCTTCTTTGTCTTTAATAATCTGTAACTGTGCCGGGGAAAGTGTCCCAAACAACTGTTGAAACTTCTTTTGTGTAATATTGCGCCGGATTTCCTCTCCACGCTCGCCCCGGAAATATTTCCTCAAAAAAGCGGCATAATCCATTTGAAAATAGTCCTCGACAAACTGAAGAGCATCCTGATAGTCCTCCGTGACCTTTTTGGCATACTCCCCGACAATATGTATCATCTGCACCTTCTGCTCGTAATATAGTTTTAAGCGCTTGTAGTCCTCTACTTTATACCTGATTTTATTATCCTGCTCCAGCCGCTCAATACTCAGTGCACTATATGAAACAAGGAAACCGCCCTCCAATTTTAAAATCCCCATCCTTCCCAGATATAGGAGGGCATCTTCCACTGCCTTAGCATCCGCTGCAAGCCCAAGAAGCTGTTTTTCGAAGTTATACTGCTCCATAAGCTCCAATACTGAAAAAGTAACTGTGCTTTCATTTGGCTTCTTGATATTGTCCAAATAGCAAAGGATAAACTCTGCTATATCCCGCTGCTTGTCCAAAAGCTTTTTTGCCTCATCCTGTCCCCTGCGCCATACGACCTGGATGACATCCCTGTTCTGTGCCGCGTGCTTCTTCTCAATAAAACCCTTCATTGCCCAAAAATTTAACACGCAAAGCAGTTTTCCAACAGTTGACTTCTTTGTCCCCCCCTCCTGTATCTCCTCGTTAAGTTGCTTTACCGAAATTACGGTCTTCAATGTTTCGAGCCTTTCGGCAAGAAAATCTTCCAGCTGCACAAACACCCGCAAGCTTGCCAGATTTTTTTGCACGTCATCTTTTTCGTCCATATAAGCAGTCAGATCCTTCGCGTCCGCAAGAATTTTTGCCTCGCGCAATTTTTGTATAATGCACAATACTTCGCTTTTCTCCATCCCCAAATGATCCGCTACATAGTCCACTCTTGTGTCTTCCTTCATCAAACGGCTGATGACCCGGATGGCATTTTGCCTTTCCCCCTCCGTAAACAGCCCGGATGCTGCAAGCTTTTTTTCCGCCCCCATAACACTGCGCACCAACATGCTGTCGGCATATACATGCGGTATATTTTCACCACGTTTTATATAGTTGGCTTCCTCCAACGCATTAATTGCTGTCTTTACACGGGTTTCAATCTCCCTCACCGTTTCATCCCAGCCTGCTGCCCGTGCCAGCTCTAACGCTGAACTTGAAAATTTCACCCGCCGCCTTGTCATATCTTTAATCGCACGCCATATCTGCTGAATTTCCTGAATACTGATCTTGGTCTGGTTCAAAAGCATAAAATGCTTGTTCAGGTCCGTTTCATCGTACAGAACATAACAATCTGCCGTAACAGAAGGATCCCTTCCTGCTCTTCCAGCCTCCTGCACATAATTTTCAAGCGAATCTGAAATATCATAATGAACGACCATACCCACATCCTTTTTATCCACACCCATTCCGAATGCCGATGTCGCCACCATGATATCCACATCCCCCTCCACAAAGGCTCTCTGGTTTGCACTCTTTTCTTTCTTCTCCATCTGCCCGTGGTAAGCCCTCGCAAAATAGCCGTCCTGGTTTAAACGCCCGGCAAGCTCCTCCGCGCGTTTCGTGCGCGAAGTATAGATGATCGTCGGACATTTTCTGGCATCCAACAATCTGCGGATGCAGGCATATTTTTGCCCATCCTGCACCTGGATTACCTGATATGTAAGATTTTTTCTTGACGCACTTGCTTTAAATAATTCCAGTTCCTGACCCAGTTCCTCACGAAAGTACGCACAAATATCCGCAATGACATTCTGCTTCGCTGTCGCAGTAAAGCAAGAAACCGGGATTTGGTTCTCCAAATTCTTTTTTTCGCACAATCTTCGGATAAACTCACCAATATACAAATAATCAACCCGGAAATCCTGTCCCCATGCCGAAAAACAATGCGCCTCATCCACCACAAAACGAACAACATTGCGCCCAAGCAGCAGCCTTTCAATCGTTCTTGAGCGCAGGGATTCCGGTGAAATGTATAATAATTTCGCCTCTCCCTCCTCAACTCTGCGGATTGCCTCAGCCCGCTCAAGCGGATCCAAAAGTCCATTGATGGTTACGGCATCCGTGATCCCGATCCGCTCAAGATTATACACCTGATCCTGCATCAATGACTGAAGCGGTGAAATAATGACAGTCAAACCCCGTTGGTTTCTTCCCGCCATCAGGGCCGGAACCTGAAATGTTATTGATTTCCCCCCGCCCGTCGGGAACACCGCAAGCAGGGATTTCCCTTCAATCGCCGCCTGCACCGCTTGCCTTTGCAAAGGAATCCCGTCGAAATCCCGATAGTTTGTATACCCGAAAAATTCTGTAAGCCCACGGACGGCATCCTGATTTTCCCGGCAGTAACGGCATCCCTGACGGCATGGCATTCCCCGAAGCCTGCCCATTACGCCGGTTAGCTTCGGGAAATTTTTAAGAATCCAAGGCGGTGTGACAGAACAGGCGTTTTCTGCCTGTATCAGAGCAAGGGAATATGCCAGCTCTACCGGCATCTGCAAAATAAACTCCCGCAAAGGCACATTAGAACAGATTTTCCCCTCGAAAAAAGATTGGATCAAAAAATTTATATCCGGAATTGTCCCCTGATATCCCAAAAAACGAAAAAATGCGCCAAATTCTTTCTGCTGCGCAAGTAAACCATAATAAACTTCCTTTAAAGAATCCGGAAGCTTCCGAAAAGTTTCCACCTCGTCATAAAAAAGGTGCTGCGCCTTTTTCGCGTCATTTAACGGATTGTTACGCTCCTCACTCTCCAGCTTATCATCTTTAACCAAATGATGGTAAGGATGTTCGGGAAATAAAAGAGCCGACCAATAAAGAGTGTCGATTACATTACGGTTTTCGGGAACATAAGGCGAAAAATCATTTTCCATCTGCCCCTTCAAATGTACCAAATCAAACTGAAATACATTGTGCCCACACAAAAATTCAGATTTCCGGATAAACTCCGCAAAGTCTGCCGCACATGGTGTATGTATAAAATCCCCGTCCGGATCCAGAGCACCGTAATCCAAAATCTGTTTTGTACTCTCCGATACTTCGGTATCAAAAAATATAATTCTTTTCATGATCCCCCCGTATATCCCGCAGTATGTTTTATCGAAAACGTATTACATCACCAAAACTGACCTATGCTCTAATTATAACCTGCATAAACTGTTAATACAACCTTGGATTTGTTTAAAGTACTTCATTGTTAAGTGAACTAAAACCGTCATATTTTCGCCGACTACGCCCTTTACATCCACTCAAACCATCGCCGCCATCCCCAAATCTCCCGTCACAGCACCACCTAACGGAAACGGACTTCCCCTGCCCCATTTACCGCGGCAATCAAGGTATCCGTTTTTTCATCAGTAAACACCCTTTTTAATTAGTTCTCTTTGCTTTTTCTGCATAAAATATTCATGCAGCAGCTTATAAAACTCATATTCCTCTTTGTCTTTAATCTCCGCCCCTACGTTCACTATCTCAAACCCCGGTGCGAAAACCTTCTTACACTGCTCGTATGCTTTATGGACTTCCTTTAATTTCTTGCTTTCTTCCATTGCCATATAACTTTCTTTCCTTTCATATTGTGGCTTGTTTACTCTTCCATTCCCCTCCCTGAAGGGGTGCAATGCATTTTCGAATTAGGGTAACAATATTTTTGGTCCCCCGTATTCAGCCTTTCCTTAACTGTTCCATATACTCCTCATACGGAATTTCCCCCATCGCTACCTTTTTTAACATTTCTTTCTCTTCCTCCGGGATTTCCATTCCTTCAAAAGAAAGGCTTGCTGCTACCTGCCCAACCAAATATTCTGCCTTTTCCTCTGTTACAGGTTCTTCTTTTTTTCTCATCTTATCCCCCTTACTTTCTTCTTGTTTTTTCATTTTCTGCCACAGCCACTGCTCTTTCGCTGCCCGCATCCACATCATTGATCTGCCCTGAAATGCCGGGCAATACAAGGAAAATCCGCCAATGTTTTGTAAAATATTCCCAATCTGCCGTCCTGCCTTTATTTCCCCTTCGTCGCATCGATCATATCAAATAATTCTGCGCATGCCACCGTGTCCGCATGCGGGATCACGCTGCTCTCAAGCCTGCCCTCCCGCACGCACCGCATTGCTTCCTCAATCTCATAGGTAAAGCCGTTTTGCGTCTTCTCATCTCTAAAATGCTCCACCAACACCCCTTCCCGGTCATACAGGAAGCATTCCCCCGCAAAATGCGGAGACGGCAGCACGATCTTACCTTCCTGCCCGTAAAGTACCATGCGCTCTTCCATTTTATTGACAAAGCTTGCCTGCAAACTGGCCAGCGTATGTTCGAACGAGATTGAAATATGGTTTATAAGATCCACCCCGCTTTCGCTCCACGAAGCTGCGGCGGTTATGCTTTTTATCTTCTGCCCCAAAAGAAAAGTTGTCATCTCATATGCGTACACGGTGAGGTCCTTTGCTACGCCGCCGCCCAAAAGCGGGCTGTAGAAGCGGTTTTCATCCCCTGCGGGCGCAACAAAACCAATCGCAAACTGCGCCAGGCCAACCGTTCCGATCCTGCCGCCCAAAAGCCATTCCTTTACTTTCTGCACCGCAGGCAGAAAACGGCTCCACATGGCTTCCATCACAAATACACCCGCCTGCTTCGCTCGCGCAAACGCGGCACCAGCCTCCTGCGCATTCCGGAACATGGCTTTTTCACACAGCACCGGGATCCCCTGCTCAATGCACAGCATCGTCAGGCGGTAATGGTCGTTTACCGTCACAGCGATATAGGCACAGTCCGGCCGCTGTTCCCCAAGCATCTCCTCGTAGGAGCCATAAAAATGCGGCACATGGTTCCTTTCCGCAAACTCCTCCGCGCGTTCCCTGCTTTTGCTCGCAACAGCCACCACCTCGCAGCCTGCAATCTTTGCAGCAGCATCACAAAATTTATCGGCAATTTTTGCCGCCCCTAGAATTGCAAATCGAAATGTCGTCATCTCCTCATTCCTCCTTCCGGCACTTGCCCGAACCACAAAATAAACACTATTTTTATTGTATTCCCCATGCTCTTATGATATAATGTCGCCAAACATTACATATCCAAAATTCGTTGTATCTGACACCATTTTAGCCGTATCTCAAACCTGATCCGCAGAACCCTGCATGCAGGGACTCTGCAAAAAAATCCAAAAAACGGAGGTTATCATGGCCAAAAAAGTTATTTACCGCAAACGTTTTGTCCCGCTTGAAACCGTCGCATTGAAGGATGACCGCATTCTGTTTGAGAGTGATACCCGGATGGTCACCTGCTGGAAATCGTTAAAACCGCGCGCGGATATCGGCGGCGGCATCTCCGCTTATTTTATTGACAAGGGGATCAAAGTCAGCAAAATTTTCGCGCCGGACGGCAGGTTTGTCCACTGGTACTGCGATATGATCCGCACCGTTTCACATGAGGATGAAATTATTTTCACGGATCTCCTCATCGACGTTGTCATCGACCCGGACGGCAGGTTGCATGTGCTTGACGCAGGCGAGGCCGCCGACGCGCTGCAGGGAGGGCTGATCACAGCAGATATCCTCTGCGAAGCGCTCCGCGCGATGGATCTTCTGCTCGCCGACATTGACGCAGGACGCTTTTCTTCATACACGGAATGGATCACAAAATACGAGGGCGAAGCCGGTTATGGACTACCAAACGCCTAAAGCCAACGGGATTAGTGAACATAATTCTCTTTACTTTGTGCCTGCCCTACCCGAAAATCCGGCCAAACTCTTCTTCTGTCAATTCTTCTTCCGGCGCAAATTCTGCGGATGCCGCATAATCCACAAGACTGCGGTACAGATTTTGCGCCGCCACACTCTCCCCTATGCGCTGCAAACGGCTCGTACACACGAGCAGGCTGCCGCCCATACATTTCGCCTCAAAGACCATGCCAAGTTTATGGTTGCGCTCAAAATTATCAATCGCCTGCACGATCGGATGCAGCGCGGTTCCGTCAAGCACGGCAGCATCACTTTCGGCCACGATGTCATACCACTGCGGTGTGGAGAACGTATGGCTTCCAAAACCCCGCAGCGAAGCATGTTCCGCTTTAATATTCAACCCCAGTGTACCGACCGGGAGCGGACGTTTCACGGACTCCGAGATCGCGCGGAACATCGGGTAACACCAGAAATCCGTGCAGAAAGTCCCCTCCACTTTTTCCCTGACCTCTTCCGGGAAGAAAAGCACACGGCTGCCTGCCGCAAGAAGCTTTTTCGCCTCCGACGCGCTGCTCGTCACATAGAGCGCATCCTCTGGTTCCCCGGCAATCCGCATTGCGGCATTCCCGTCACTTATCGCAGATGCAAGCAGTTCCGGACGCTGCGGATAACTGTACAATGCGTATGTGTTGCGGTTGACCATCTCCCCATCCTGCCCGCCCAATGTCAGCGTCAGCAAATATTCCGCGCAGGTGTCCTCTGCCGGCAGCCCAAAGGAAAATTCCCCGACAGTGTGCACGCCGTTCGACAGAGGCTTCAGCGGATAATCCGCATCCAGAAGGAATTTTGTGCGCGCACCTCCCGCGGATGACTTTTTTGCCTCCGTGACCGCCACGTTCAAAACCGCCCCTCGCAATGCCTGCGCGCCGTAATGAGAAATGATCAGCTCCCCTTTCACGGTTCCGCCCTGCCGGTACACAAAGCTTTCCAGACCGGCAAGTGCCACGGTCGGCGCACAAAAGCCGCGCCACTGTCTGCCGGAGATAATTCCCTTTTCCTCCATCAGCGCATTCAGCACACCGACCAGCGCCGTACCCTGCCCGGAGAAATCCTGGATATCAAGCAGCTGGTAGCCCGCGAGCAACCGCGAGCGGTGTGCCGCCTCAAGCTCCATTTTATAGCAGAATGCCGCCAGTTCACCGGAATTGCGGAAGAACTCCTCCGCCTGCCCCGCCATGCCCGCTGCCGCAAGGCGCTCGCGGAATACTTCAAAGTTGCGCGCCGCGAGCACGCCGGTGTAGCGGCTGATCTCCTTAAAATCCGGGTAGGTGCAGTATTGGCCGACCTCATGGGATATGATCGGTTTATTTGTCGTAAACGCCTTGGCAGAAGAGGCTTTCACTTTCTTAACGCCGGTGCCGTACTGGATTTCAATCTCCTCTTGTGCTGCATCCACACGGTTTACCGCGTCATTGCCACTCCCGGATTTCCCAGGTTCTCCGGCGCAGGCTTCCCGGCTGCCCCTGCAGTTTCCCATACTCCCGGATTCCGCCCTGCATCCGAAAACCGGCGCATCCTCCTCTTCCCCCGCATCAAAAAATACATCGTAGCTGTGCACTGTGTTCGGCCGCTGCGTCTGCACAAATCCCTGCGGTGCATCACACATCGCGTATGAACCGCGGATCAGGCTGTCCCGGTCAAACCGCACGCCCGCAAAGAAATCCTCCTCCGGGATATCAGATGGGTAAAACTGGAAATTGTTTGATCCGGAAGTGTATAAATGTCTTTTATCCGCCGCACGGAAGCCCTCAATGATTTCGCCAAGGCGTTCCCGGCTGCCCCATAGCTCATTTCCGAGTGACATCATCACGAAAGAAGGATGGCTTCCAAATGCCTCCATCAGCCGGAAACCTTCCGCGACCAAATAATCTTGTTCCTCCTTATTGTATCCCTCCTCGCCGAAAGCAGCAATCGTCCCCCAGAACGGAAGCTCCGGCTCCATGTAGATGCCGAGCAGGTCTGCCGCATAAAACGCTGCTTCCGGCGGACAGCACGTATGGAAACGGTAGTGGTTGATCCCGTAGCGCTTTGCCGTGCGCATCACGCGAAGCCAGCTCTCCACATCCATCGGGGCCGCACCCGTGAGAGGGAAGATCATGCCGTCATGCTTGCCGCGCAGAAAAGTTTTTATGCCGTTGATATAAAAGTGGTGCCTGCCTGCCGCAAACGTACGGAAACCGAATACGGCATCCACAGTGAGCGCGGAAGCATCCGCTTTCGCACGGGCCGCGCCCATCAGTTTTCCCTCCACCGCCTTACGCGCGCTCTCCTGCGCGCAGTCAAACACTGGCCTTAAGACATCGCCCTCCTTCTCCACACAGCGGATATGCAGCTGCCCAAAGCACGGCGCAAACTCGCTAAAACACATCACGTTCGAAACCCCGACCACAATCGTCTGGCGGCTGATGCCCGGCTGCACTGTAATTTTCTGGCGGTGGGAATGATCGGTCAGATAAAGCGGCGCGGTCTGCGTCCCGGAAGTCGGCAGAATTTCCTCCGGTAGGAAAACATACTCACCGCCGACCAAAATCTCGCGTTCCTCCGGCATCATCCACGTATTGAGCAGTTCGAGTGTCACCTTAATCTCCCCTGTGTGCGCATCCGACTCCGTCGTGGCGGAGAGCACGTCCACCGCGGCAAAAACCTGCAGTTCCATTTTCCCTAAAATACCGTTCCAGTTTGTCTGGGTATCCTGCGAAGTCATATGCCCGCCCTTCGTCGGGTAGTCGACATTGTTGACACATACCGTCACTGTGATTTCCTGTCCGGTTACTGCCCCGCTGATATCATAACGGTGCGGCGCGCAGATGCTGTTATTGCTGCCGATAAAAATACCGTTGACCCACACGCGCGTCATGCGGGTGCGCTCGAAATAGAGATAGACCGGCCGGCCGACATCCTCCTCCTGGATATACACCGTGCGCTGATACCACGCACAGCCGTAAAAAGGATATCGTTCCGTCAGAAAATAAGTCTCGCGCGCCGTATTTTCCCCGTTAAGGCTCTTGCCTGCCTGTGCCGTCGTTGCCGGGAGCGTAATCACGTCATCAAACGCGTGCGACAGCCTCCCCTCCTCAAAAACCCCTTTCTTTTCCCCATCCATCCAAAGCAGCCATTCGCCCGATAAATCATATTTTTTCATGGAAATCTCCTTTTCCTTTCTTTTTGAAAAACAAGCCACATGCAATATGAAATTAACTTAAATAAAACCGAAAGTATCCCTCATCCCCGATCCCGGCTATATTTCCACGCTGCAGCCATCAGCTATCCCCGCCGGAAAGCGAGCGCCGCATGTCTTTCGCCGTCATCCGCCAGGTTGTCCAGTCCGACAGCGGGAAAGCCCCCATCCTGCGGTAAAATGCGATGGACGGTGCATTCCAGTTCAGGCAGACCCATTCCAGCCTTTCACAGCCTTCCTCCAGCGCAATCTCCATCAAAACACGGAATACCTCACGCCCGATCCCCCTTCCGCGCACCTCCTCATTGAGAAATATATCCTCAAGATACAGGTTCGTCCTTCCGCAGAAGGTCGAGAATGTATGGAAATACAGGCAGAACCCAACCGGAACCCCCTCCTGCTCAATCAGGAGCACATTGCAGGCATGCTGCTCAAAGATTGCCCGGTGCAGCCCTTCCTCCGTCGCGATCACACAGTCGGACATTTTCTCGTACGCCGCGATCGCACGGATAAATTGAAGCACTGTCCCTTCCTCACCCTCGCGGACAAACCGCAGTGTAATCCCCGAAACATCCGTCTTATACTCGTTATTTGTAAGTTTCTCCATCGTTCCTCCCGTTTTGCCAAATAAGCGTTCATTCCGCCGGGAATCCTACTGCCACAAAGCGGCATTTACCAGGCAATTCCGCCCCCACCGGAACCGGCCTTCTTTCTCGTTGTCATGCACATATCATGGCCATGGCATCGCCCTTCCAAATATAGGTGCCTGCAATCTCTATTTTAACCCAAAAAGGAATTGCCGTCAACATTTCCACCGATACCATATACGACAAGCGCATAAATGAATAAACCATGAACAGAGTGCCCTCTCATACATTTGTCGTGCGCTATTATACTGGCGCAGGACAATCCAGACACAAAAAATGACTTGACTCGCTGGGTGTTGGCACATAAAATGATTACAGCAAACGATGGGAGGAATGATCCCCGTGTACGAGTATTATATTTTCCACAAACCCGCAGGCTGCATCACTGCACTGCGCGATGAAAGTGAACCAACGATCCGGTTGTACCTTGAAATGCTTGACATGACCCGGCTGCGCCCGGTCGGCAGGCTTGACCGCGACACGGAAGGACTGTTGATCCTGACGGATGACGGGACATACAACCAGCGTATGACCCACCCGGACGCGGGCATTGAAAAAGAATATTTTTTCTGGGCAATAGGCAGCTTTACAGAGGAAAAAGAGCAAAAATTGTCGCAGGGCGCAGTGCTTGCCGGGAAAGAACCAGTAACGGCACGCCCGGCAAGAATCACGGTATCGAGCGAGTGCCGCCTGGATGAAATTTATGATTTTATCAAGGGCAAAAATAAAGCACGCATTTTAAAAAACCGCCCGGATACACCGGTATTTTCCGGCCATATCACGGTCACGGAAGGACGCAGGCACGAGGTGAAGCGTCTGCTAAAAAGCATCGGCTGCTACTGTGTATATTTAAAGCGCGTGCGCATGGGGAATGTCGTTCTGCCGGAGGATTTAGCGCCCGGACAGGTGCGTGGATTCGTTCCGTGATCCGGAGTGCTCCCCTTTCTCCCTAACTCGGCCACATTTAATTCACGGAAAAACTATCCCCGAAAAAAGGCTGCCGCACAAACAAAAAATACGCGGAATAAGTAGATTGCATTGCTGCAAGATACGATATTCCGCGTATTTTTTGTTTGTGCGGCAGCCCGCTTATAAAGAATGCTGTATAGATAAAATTCCGCCCGGCACGGCTCCGCTGGGGCAAGTGCGCGCATCAGCACAACTGCTCCGGCAAATTCTTCAGCACAATACTCGAATACGGCCACAAACGCATCGAGAGGACACCGTCCTCCGGGTAGTACGCCGCCATATCCACCCCAAAGCCCTCCGTGTTCGTGTACAGCATACGGACGAGCGCACGCCCCGGCGCAACGCCGAGCTCCCAGACGGAAACTTTTACGTTGACCTCGTAATCATTGTTATTGACGAGGATGACAAATTGCTCCTCCTCGTTGAACCTGCCATAACCGATCACACCGTACGCACCGTACACAAACTTTAAGGAACCGGTGCGCAGCGCCCGGTATGCCTTGTGGATTGCGATCAGTTCGCGGTGGAGGGCAATCAGCCCCTTGTCCTCACGCCCCCACGGGTATGTGCGCCGGTTATCCGGGTCGGTCCAGCCGCAGACCCCAGCCTCGTCACCATAGTAGATCGTCGGCGCGCCGATCCATGTCATCTGGATCACAACCGCCTCGCGCATGATCGCCGGGTTCAGGCCCTCATTCGCCGCCTCCGGCCCGTTCGGGCCGATGCGCCCGACGCGGTGGTTTGTCCTCGTCATGAATCGGGAGTGGTCATGGTTTGACAGCTCATTCATCGCCACCATCAGGGACGGGGTGTGGAATTTCGTCATATAATGCCGCATTGCCCCGAAAAAAGCGTCCGGATTGCAATACATATCATGCCTGTACTCATCGCTGTGCTTCTCAAGTCCTGTCAAAAACCAGGTGACCGGTTCCATGAACGCGTCATAGTTCATGACGGAATCCCACTGATCCCCCACAAGCCACGCCTGCGGATCCCCATAATGCTCCGCGAGGATCAATGCCTGGGGGTTCGCACTGCGCACATTTTCGCGGAACGCGCGCCAGAATTTATGGTTATACTCCGCCGTATGCCCCAGATCCGCCGCCACATCGAGCCGCCATCCGTCCACATTGTACGGCGGGGAAACCCATTTGCGCGCGATGCGCATGATATACTCGAACAACTTCGGAGATTCCTCATAATTCAATTTCGGCAGCGTGTCATGCCCCCACCAGCCGTCATACGAACCGTTGTACGGCCATTTTTCGGAGTCCTGCTCATGGAACTGGAAGAAAGTGTGGTAAGGGCTGTCTTCCGAGACATACGCCCCCTTCTCATACCCCTCCGCTTCCTCATAGATCCCTTCACGGTCAAGCCATTTGTTGAAAGAGCCGCAATGGTTAAACACGCCGTCCAGAATTACCTTCATGCCGCGCTTATGAATCTCCTCCACAAGCGTTATGAAGTATGCGTTGCTCGCCTCAAGGTTCTCCTTCGCGGTCACGCGGTTGATATACCTTGTCGCCTTTTTATTGGAGCGCTCACCCTCCGGCAGGCATTCCCCCTCATCCTTGACGATCACGCCGTAATGCGGGTCGACATAATCGTAGTCCTGAATATCATACTTGTGGTTCGACGGGGAAACAAAAATCGGGTTGAGGTAGATCACCTCCACGCCAAGATCCTGCAGGTAATCAAGCTTTTTCATGACACCCGCAAGATCCCCGCCATAAAAGGCACGCACGTCCATCGAGGACGGGTACTTGCTCCATTCCACCACGCGGCGCGTCCCCTCGCCGATATAATTATATTCGCGGTCCAGCACATCGTTGGACGGATCCCCGTTGCAGAACCGATCCACAAAAATCTGGTAAAACACCGCACCTTTTGCCCAATCCGGTGTCGTGTAGCCCGGCAGTATTTCGAAATTATACTCCGCATGGTGCTCCGGCTCCACACCGTTGCGCGTGTAGTAATAATTCTCCTCCCCAAACTGTATATGAAAAAAATACGAAGTCGGCTCATTTGCAAGTTCCAGCATTGCCTCATAATAATCAAAACACTCCGTTGCCATTCCTATATTCATTAAAAAACGTTTTTCTCCGGAGCAAAGAAAAATCCCGCCGATTTTCTGATGGGCAATGCGGATGCGAATTTTTACAGATTCGTACGGCATCGGTTCCGGCGGGTTCCGGTAGAACTCGGTGCCATCAGAAAACACTGCTGCCTTATTGAACGGCATACTCTCCCGATAAGTCTCATATATGCTGTTTCCGTTTTCCATCATTTCACTCCTGCCTATGATTTAGGTAATCGCATGTATTCTTATTTTATAATACCATCGTCCCAATTACAATATACAAATCTACAAAAAAATGGGATTTTTTTGTTCATGTTATATCCGGACAGTAAAAAAGGACAGCTTACGGTCACTGTCCTTTTTCGGAGAAGGTATTTTTGTTACTTATGGGGTGTAGCAAAAACTATATAATGTATTGGGGTTTACGTCTGTTATTATAGCATGGGAAAAAGAAAAAGTGTTCACAAACATGATATAAATTTGCTGTATTTTTTCGTCAATATGACAGGAGTTTTCCGGAAAACGGCGTTTTTCAAACTGTGATTTGTACAAAAAAAGACATGAAAAATGGCCTTCTGTTGGAAAGGCCATTTTTCGACATCATTCTGTTATCCCTGTGCCTTGTGTTGCACCTTTGTCAAAAAGTGCCTCAAACTCTTCACGCCCGATGCGCTCTTTCTCAATCAAGAGCGCCGCACATCTGTGAAGCACATCCATGTGCTCCGTGAGCATCTTCCTGGCTTTCTCGTAGCACCCGTCGATGATCGCGCGCACTTCCTCGTCGATCTTCGCCGCCACGGACTCACTGTAACTGCGCGTCTGGGCGAGGTCACGCCCGATGAACACCTCATTGTCGTCATTCTCGTAATTTACCATACCGACACTCTCGGAAAATCCGTAACGCGTCACCATACTGCGCGCCGTTCCCGTCACATTCTTGATGTCCTGCGATGCGCCGGTCGTCACGTCGTCAAAGATCAGCTGTTCCGCAATGCGCCCTCCGAGGCCGACGATGATATCCTGCAGCATCCTGCCCTTTGTGTTGAACATTTCATCCTTCTCCGGCAGAGGCATGGTGTAGCCTGCTGCGCCGTTGCCGGTCGGGATGATGGATACCGTGTACACCGGCCCGACATCCGGGAGAAGGTGGAACAGGATCGCGTGTCCCGCCTCGTGGTAGGCGGTGATCTTCTTTTCCTTGTCCGAGATCACGCGGCTTCTTTTCTCTTTGCCGATCCCGACCTTGATAAAGGACTTTTTCACGTCCTCTTCACGGATGAATTCATGCCCGTCACGCGCCGCGTTGATCGCCGCCTCGTTCAGCAGGTTTTCGAGATCTGCCCCCGTAAAGCCCGCCGTCGTCTGCGCGATCTGCTTTAAGTCCACATCGTCACCGAGCGGCTTATTCTTCGCGTGTACGGAAAGAATCTCCTCCCGGCCCCTCACATCCGGCCTTCCGACCACCACCTTGCGGTCAAACCGTCCCGGACGCAGGATCGCCGGATCCAAGATATCGACACGGTTCGTCGCCGCCAAAACGATGATCCCCTCGTTGCTCCCGAAACCGTCCATCTCGACCAGCATTTGGTTCAGCGTCTGCTCGCGCTCGTCGTGCCCGCCGCCCATACCGGTACCGCGCCTTCTCGCCACCGCGTCAATCTCGTCGATGAACACGATACACGGTGCATCCTTCTTGGCATCCGCGAACAAATCACGCACGCGGGACGCGCCGACACCGACGAACATCTCCACGAAATCCGAACCGGAAATCGAGAAGAACGGCACACCCGCCTCACCTGCTACCGCTTTCGCGAGCAGCGTCTTACCGGTTCCCGGAGGTCCCTCCAGAAGAATCCCTTTCGGGATGCGCGCACCGAGGCGGACATATTTTTTCGGGCTTTTCAGGAAGTCAACAACCTCGGAAAGTTCCTCCTTCTCCTCGGCAAGCCCCGCAACATCCTTAAACGTCGTCTTTTCATCGTCCGTCTTGCGCGCACGGCTCTTCCCAAAATTCATCATCTTGGAGTTGTTCCCCCCGCCCCCGCCGTTCATGACATTCATCATCATGGAAAACAGGAAGAAGATAAGGATGACCCCAAAAATGTACGGCAGGATCTGCCAGATGATGCTCGGCTTGTCAATCTCATGGGCGATCGTGCTGACACCCGCGGCATAACCGGCCTCCTCTATTTTCGTCACGTCCGTCGCGTCGAACAGCTTCGTATCGCCGTTTTTGAGCGTCACGCGCACCTGCCCGGTCGGGACTTCCTCGTTCGGGTAGACATCCACCCGCTGTACCTGGCCGGCCTCAAGATCCGCCAGATACCCCTGGTAACCGTAGCCGGATGTATTGCCCCGCAGGCCGTTCGAAAACCAGAGGGCAGCCAACAGCAAAATAAGCAGGAACAGATAAAATCCGTAGCCCTTTAAAAACTTGTTCACGTTCTTTTTCTCCTCTCCAATCTATAATTCAACCACTCCGATGAATGGAAGATTTCGGTATTTCTGCTGGTAATCCAGACCATATCCCACCACAAACACATCTGGCACCTGAAAGCCGGTATAATCCACATGCACATCCGCCACCCTGCACTCCGGTTTATCGAGCAATGTGCAGAGTTTTAAACTCTTCGGTGAGCGGTCTTTGAGCATTTCAAGCAAATAGGACAGTGTGCGCCCGGAATCAATGATATCCTCGACAACCAGCACGTCCCTGCCCTCAATCGGCTCGTCCAGATCCTTTAAAACTTCGATCTTCCCGCTGCTTTTCATCGCATTGCCATAGCTCGACACCGACATAAAGTCAAGCGAACATGGAACCGTCAGATGTTTTGACAGCTCCGTCATGAAAAATACCCCGCCCTTTAACACACAGATCATATGCAGGTATCTCCCCTCGTACTCCGCACTGATAGCAGCAGCGATCTCGGCGATCCGCCCCGCTACCTCCTCCTTAGAAATCATTACCTTAACCTTCTCTGCCATCGCAATTCCTGTCCTTTCTTCTTAATTCTGCCACAAGAATCTGTTTTGTATTCTGTGTCACGTAAAACCCCTCCCCGCTGCGTACACCGACCGCCCAGAGCACAGAACTTTCCTCGGCGAGCAGCGGCAGTTTCTCCCGGCAGCCTGCCGGCACCTTCTTGTCAATCAGGAGCGACTTCAATGACTTTTTGCTGCCATCCACGTTTATCACCATATGATCCCCCGGCCTTCTTGTCCGCAGGACGAGGGCATTCCTTATTTTACCATAGTCAAAGCATTTCGTATAGCAATTTTTCGCAATTATTGATTTTTTTTCATTTCCGCCGGAATCTCCATTTCGGTCCGACAGGTGCAAAGTCAGCTCGTACATACCGAGATCAAAGCAGGCCGGAAAGGATGTGATCTCTATGCTTCCGGCAGCCGCAAGCTGTGGAATGTCCGGATCGTTTGGTTTTGGATCTTTCTTTCGGCAGGCGGTTCCGGAACCTTCCCAAACACTTTTATCCCGGATGTTTCCGCGGCAGCCGCGGATTTCCCTTTCCTCCCGCACGATCCGCACCGAACGGTAGGTACGGATGGCGGCAAGTCCGTACGGCAGATCCACGCGCTTTCCCACCTCACCGCACATCAGCCCGCAGACTGCCTGCACATGTACCCTGCCAAGATCACGGCGGCTGCCCGCCGCGCGTCCGAGCGCATACAGCACGACCTCTTTCTGCAGATACAGGGGAAGGGCTTCCCACGCTGCAACATCAAGGACAATCTCCCCGCCGTATGCGGGTGCCGTTTCCGCCGCCACCTTCCGATAACCGTCCAGCACCAGCTCCCGCAAAAAGCCTGCCGTCTCCTGCAATTCGGCCGCCGCCGCCGCCAGATGCGCAACCGCCCCCGCATTGACGGAGGACTTTGCCAGCGGCAGCAATTCGTTGCGGATGCGGTTGCGCGCATAATCCATCGTTTCATTGCTCGCATCTGTCCGGTATCCCGCGCCTTCCGCCCCAAGGTACGCCTCAATCCCTGCCCGGTCCACGCACAGCAGAGGGCGGATGACCATAACCTCCCCCTCCGCGCGGCATGGTGCAATCCCGGCGAGCCCCCACACCCCGCTGCCGCGGAAAGCCTGGAACAAAAAGGTCTCCGCATTGTCATTTTCATTGTGTGCCACTGCGATCTTTCCACAGCCGTGCAAGGCCGCCGCCTTTCGGAACGCCTCATAGCGCACCCTGCGCCCCGCCTCCTCAATCGCACAGCCCCACCGTGCGGCAAGCGACGGGACATCCGCATGCACCGGCACAAACAGGATTCCAAGCCGCCGGCATTCGTCCCGCACAAAAGCTTCGTCCCCGTCCGCGTCTGCCCCGCGGATCCCGTGATGTACATGCACTGCCACGAGCCGCAGCCTGTACTCCTGCTCCAGGCCGTGCAGCACACGCAGCAGGCACATGGAATCCGCGCCTCCGGAAACCCCTGCCACAACGCCGTCCCCCGGCGCAAGCATCCCATGCTGTCTGATAAACTGCTTTATTTTGTTGTATACCCGATAAGCTTCCGCTTTCATATGCATTCCGTGATTACCGCGGATGTACCGCAATACTGTCTTTCTTTTTTCATGTGCCGGGTTGCTTTCCCGGCAATATCACCATTTTACACCAAGCTTCCCCTCATGGCAAGCATCTTATTTCCAATGTCCGGCATTTTCCGCCGTATGGCAGG
The DNA here is from genome assembly GCA_947053345.1 of uncultured Lachnospiraceae bacterium. Taxonomy (GTDB): domain Bacteria; phylum Bacillota; class Clostridia; order Lachnospirales; family Lachnospiraceae; genus RGIG4057. The sequence continues at coordinate 57,520 of CAMRSM010000007.1, read as the reverse complement.
TGCGTTTACTTTCCTCCGCGCCGGAAGAGCCCTGCCACAAGCACAGTCATATCATCCTTCGGGCAGTAGTTTTCCCTTTTCATCGCCGCCTCGAGGATAGCGCCCGCGATCTGCTGCGGATTTTCATTCTCTACCCCAAGGAGCGCCTCGGAGATAAAGTGTTCCCCGTCACTGTCCGCAATCCCGTCGGACACCATGATCACATAATCGCCGTCATACAGCTTTTTCTGCTTCGTATCGTAGGAAATGCTCGAAAGCATCCCCGCCGGAAGCGTTGTCGAAGATATGCTCTCCATCCAGTCGCCGCGCAGGATAAAAGTCGCCGCTGCTCCCGCTTTCATAAAATCACACATCCCGGTCGTTAAATGCAGCACCGTGATATCCATCGTCGAGAACATCGTATTTTCAGTCCGCAGCACAAGCATGGAATTGATCAGCCGCATCGCGGCCTCCTCCTTAAACCCCGCCTCCAAAAACTGTTCCAGCAGTTCGATCACCCGCTCGCTCTCCCGACAGGCAGATTCCCCGCTGCCCATACCGTCCGAGAGCAGCATGATGACCTCCCCGCTCTCCGGATACAAAAATGAAAAATTATCCCCCGAAACCCGGCTGTCTGCCCGCGCAGCGCGCGCCACGCCGGTCACAACCTGGAAATTCGCATCTTCCCGGAACACGTAATCCGAGTATTCCTTACCGATGACATGGCGTGAGGTCTCACTCGGCACCAGCCGCTCCCCGACTATGCAGCTTAAGATCATCGCCGCCTCACGGGTTGTCATGCAGCGCCCCCGGCGGCATCTCGCCGACAGATGCAGTTCCAGGCTGCCGTCACCGCGTTTGAGCAAAAGCATCTTTCTTGCACAGATCTGCTTGAGCCAAAGCCTCGTGTAGACGCTGCGCGGCAGTTCCCAGACTTTATTTCCGTCCTGTTCGAGATTTCCGGCAAACTCCCCGACGATCCTCGCCATTTCCGTAAGTTGGTCGGCAACCGCCTCCCGGCTCTCATTGATGCGGTTGCGCCACACGATCCCCTGCCGCAGCTGGGAAAGCCCGCGGCGCAGTCTTTCCGCCAATTCCTCACGCTTCGTACAATAACCAAGATATTCCCCGTTCCCAAGCTCCGGCACCCCGCCGGTTTCCTGCATCACGGACAGGAGCCGCTTCGTCTGCGCCATGCTTCTCTCTTTCTCCCGCCCCCAACAACGTTCACATTCTTTGCAGCTGCTGCAGACCGGCATGGAGATCTCATCAAACATTTGCTCCAGCTGCCCCTGGTCCATGCCTGTCCACGGCGATGCAAAGCCGCTGATACTGCCGGAGAGCCGTTCAAATGCGCCCGCGATCCCGGAAAGCCTCCGCTTTACTTCATTCTGCATTTTCCATTCAACCACATGATCCCGTCTCATTGCCCCTTACATCTCCTCATACTTCTGTCTGTTTTTCTCGTCACAGTCAGGATTATAGCCATACGGGGAAGATTTTTTTGTCAAAAACGGGAAGGGAAACCCAAAAATCAGTTGACAATTTCATATGTCTTTTCTTATCAAAACTCGAATTGAAGTCCTTAAAAATCCCATTTGCGTACCTCCAAAGAAAAAGGAAGAGATAAGCCGTCTTACCCCTTCCCTGCATACACATATCCATTTGGTTGTCCATGTCCCCCGTCCTCTTATTTTTCTTCAAAAACAGTCTCGTCCGGGTAAACAAGCCCCAAAACTTTTCTTGCCATCTCCTCGATGAACTTTCTCGTCCCGGTGTAATCCTTCTTTGCATCGAGCTTCTTCGACATAAGCTCCTGCTCCGCAATCTGACGCTCCAGCGCCGCTTTTGTTTCCAGCTTGTTGTCCCGCTCCCGCCTTAATCCCGCAGAGGCATACAGAAGTACCCCGCAGAGTATAAACGTCAATACGATCAACAAACCAAGCCCGGTTGCTCTTTTCTCTCTTCTCCTCATGGCAGCTATCCTTTCTTTTTCCGCTTCTCTCTTTCCTCTCTTTTTTTCTGTTTCCGGTTCTTTTTTTGTTCCTCTTTTTTTATTTTAACCTGTTTGCGCTTATTTTGCAATTCCATTCTCTTTTTTCGTATTGGTTCCGTCTTGTTCCGGAACCATTTTCTGATACGGTCCGACCTTCTCTGCGCCGCCTGCGTCAGTCTCCCTTTCACGACTGCCCGGTAAAGGAGCATCCCTGCGAGCATCCCGGCAATGGAGTAGCCCCGGATCACCCCGCTGTTCTTCTTGTAGATCACGGAAAACACAAATATAGATGCCGCAAGCCAATACAGGATATCCTCCAGCTTTTCTAAAATAAGTGAACGGCGGAAAAATATGCGGAGCACAAGCAGCAGGTCATAGCCAAAGAAACAGATGATACCGGAGAGAAACGAAAACGCAAGAAGTTCCAACTCCGGAATTACAGCATCGTTCACAGTTCCCCCTCCCTACGCATCAGCGCAGAAGCCTGGCAAGAAAGGATTCCCCATTTTTGCCGTGCCCCTTTTTGTCGGTGTACACAAAGCTGTCCACCCTGCCGTCGATATCAATCTCTCCTTTTTCCAGCGTCAGCCGCCCCATGTGCAGGCCTCCCCCGCGGATGATCAAAACCCCCATATCCGTATCCAGGACAATCTCCTGCTCATCGAATGACCTCACGTCCTGCACCCCGCTTAGATGGAGTTCTTTCCGGTCCTGCATATAAAATGTGTGCTTCCGGTCTTTTTTCTCCTCCCCTGCCATTGCATGCCCCTCCCGCATGTTCCCTCATCTATCCATATGCGGGACAGTACAAAAAAAGAACCCTTCGCCCACACGCAAGGATTCCTTTTGTATCAGAGATAGCGGAACAGTTCCTTCGCGTCTTCCTTCCTAGTCGTCTCTGCCACATCCAGAACCTCGACACGCACTGCCTTTCCTCCAAATCCGATTTCAATAATGTCACCGGCCTTTACATTGGCCGAAGCCTTCGCAGGCTTATCGTTGATCTTGACCCGCCCCGCGTCGCATGCGTCGTTTGCCACTGTCCTGCGCTTGATCAGGCGGGATACTTTCAAAAATTTATCCAGTCTCATACTTCCTCCCCTTCTTCCTGCAGCAGACAGCCCTGCCCGCAGGCAAGCCCGTGTACACATAAGCCCGGTTCGGGCATCCGCCTCCCCGCAGGGTGTGAAAAAGGCTGCTCCGGTGGAATCAGTCCCCCAAAGCAGCCCACATCGCGTCTTAAGGAATTTACTTGTTTACAACGTCCTTTAAAGCTTTACCAGCCTTGAACTTCGGAGCCTTGGAAGCCGGGATCTTGATCTTCTTGCCGGTCTGCGGGTTCTTGCCTTCCCTTGCTGCCCTCTCAGCTACCTCAAATGTACCAAAGCCGACAAGCTGAACCTTCTCGCCTTTCACCAGCTCGTCAGTAACTACATCGATGAAAGCCTTTAAAGCCTTCTCAGAATCCTTCTTGGATAATTCTGCCTTCTCCGCAATTGCTGCAACTAACTCTGCCTTGTTCATGAAATTTCTCCTCCTCTGGAATATTCTGATTCATTTTCCGTCCAATGCTTTTTTGTCCGGACATAAATAAAATCTCTCGCGGTCTATTGGGTAGAACGGATTTTACCTACATTTTTATTTATAAACTTATCGTAGCCATTTGTCAAGGAATTTCGTAGATTTTGCAGTAATTTTTACCGATTTTCTTGATTCTTAGTAACAATCGAATGGATTTCGGTACAAAATGCCCTCTTCCAACGGAATTCCCTTAAGTTCGAACAGTTCCGAAACAGACACGATCCGGTATCCCCGCGCCACAAGTTCCGGCACCAGATATTCCACCGCCTCCGCCGTGCTTTCGTATAAGTCATGCATCAGGATGATATCACCGTCCTTTACAGCCGAGAGTACATACCGGATGATCGTATCCGCGTCCCGGCTTTTCCAATCTTCCGAATCAAGCGACCAGTTAATCAAGGCAGTTCCCGCAATTTCCCGCACCGGCTCGTCCGCATTGCCGTACGGCGGACGCAGCAGCACTTCCCCGACCGGTATATAAGTGTTCAGGCGCTCCTCTGTGTCATTCAGTTCCTTTAAGACCTCGTCCGCTGAAAGCCCGTTCAGATCCCTGTGGGACCATGTGTGGCTCGCCACTTCAAACCCGCTCTCATAAACCCTTTTTAAAGTGTCCGAATACATATCAATCCGGCTGCCCACGACAAAGAACGTCGCTCCGGCATCATGCGCGAGCAGCACGTCCACGATCCGGTTCGTGACCTTTGTAAACGGCCCGTCGTCAAATGTCAGGGCGACCACAGGGGCATCTGCGTCTTCCGCGTCTCCGTTCCCGGTTTCTTTTCCCGGCGCATCGGCTTCATTGCTCCCGGTTTTTCCACCCGGCTGTGTATCTTCCGCTTCCGGCGGCGAATCTGCGTCCTCATTTCCGTTTTTCCCATCCGGCGGTGCATCTTCTCCTTTGTTCTCAATTCCCTCATCCGGCAGCGCTGGATTTACTCCTTCGCTCTCAACCCCGTCCGGCGGCACTGGAGCTGTCCCTTCGTTTCCGGTTTTCCCGTCCGGCTTTCCCGCGCTGCCCACCGCATCGATCTTTCCGGCAGCCAAAACCTCCGTCCCCCACCCGCCCGCTATGGCACCATCTCCTGCTACTGCGCCGTCCGGCACACGTCCTAGACGGTGGGATGCTCTTTCATTGCCCGATCCATTCCCTGCTGCCCTTCCGGCAGATAAACCTGCCGTGACCAAAACAAACAGGGAGACCAGCATCAGGACACCCCAAAAAACCTGCTTTGCCGGCATCATTGCCGTGTCCCCTGCACTCTCCCTGTGAATTTTCATCTTTTCTGCTTTTTCCAACATATCAATCCCGTCCATTTCGTTCTCTATTCCAAGGTTCAGGAAACAGAGTAACCCAAAACGAAACAATAATCAAGGATTATTTTTTTAGCGCAATGATTTCTATGCCATAAATCCCCTTTTCGTACCGTTCGGATCCAGCAAAGATTCATTCAGGCTGTTTTTACCGTAAGTTAGTCCCGCGTAAACCTGCTCGGTATTGCGCATCACCGGCCCTTCTGTATCCTGTTTGCTGACCTCGTAAAACGATGCACGCAATCCCCGGATCACATCATCCGCCGCGTCGAGCAGGGAGGCATCCCGGCTGACACATGCCCGAACCAGCGTCTTGTTGACAAACGAATAGAGGCTTAACAGTTCATAGGAAATGTCATACTGATAATCCAATGCCCCCATCAGTTCGTTCATAAACCGTCCCGCATGTTTCAGCTCCCGCTCATAGCCCACGGTATCCCCGTCCGAAAGCACTCTGCGTGCCTCCTTCGTATCCGACAGGATCACATCATACATAATAACGATCAGTTCCGTGCGCGATGCCTGCGTAACACGAAATGTAAATTCCTGTAAACGTCCTTTCTCCATAAAACCTCCTGCGAACAAAACAAGCCAGCCTAACCGCATTCCCCTACATTAATCCGAGCGGGGCAGCCATCGCATCCACAATATGAAAGGTGGGGGGCATCCCCTCCCCCCACCACCCCGATGCCCGTTTCAAAATCACTGCAACAGGGACAAGATTGTCTGCGGCCTCTCGTTCGCCTGGGCGAGCATGGAAGTACCTGCCTGCGACAACACATTCTTCTGGGTATAAATTGTCATCTCCTCCGCCATATCCGCATCCTCGACACGGGAAAGGGCTTCGGTAATGTTCTCCGAAGAAACCTTCAGGTTTGCGATTGCATGGTCGAGACGGTTCTCGTATGCACCAAGCTTCGCGCGGACTGCGGATACCTGGTCAATCGCCACATCACACTGTACGATCGCCTCTACTGCGCCGTCCTGCGTACATACATTGACTGCGTCTACCCCCAGTGTCTTCGCATTCACCTTCGGCACGCGCACCTCCATCATCTGTCCTTCATTCGCACCGATCTGCAGATCCATCGGCCCGGCGGAAAGAACCGTCACCGTAACCTCAACTTCATCGCCGGCAAAAATATCCGCCTCCGTGCCATCCACGCTGGTATCGTCAAAAGTTGTGCCCGACGTTCCCGGGGATATCTCAAATTTTATCTCAAAACCATTCAGGTCGGTCACTGTCAGGATATTCCCCTTCGAGGAAACCGTCGCTGTCTTCTCAAACCCATCCTCGGTCAGGGATGCCTGCGCATCCACGCCGAAAGCCTTCACACCCTTTTCACTGTCAATACCAAGCCGCTCCCGGAGCGCCTCGCTGTCACAGTGCAGCTCAATCGAGCGGTCGGAGCCATATGCCTCCGAAACTAAGATCAGCTCACCGCCGTCCTCAATGCTTTCCTGGGTATAACCCGCGATCGCACTGTCATCATCCGGATCCGCGCCCGGACTGCCGACAAACGCAATGATGCTCATACTATCGCAGACGCTGCGGATCTCCGAATAAAGTTCCCCCATCGTCTCATCCTCGCGCACCTCGATCGCATGGCCGTTGATGTTAATCGTCCCGGCAGCGCCGATCACCTCGTCCCTCCCGGAGCCAAGCTGGATGCCCGCAAGCACTGCCTGCCTTGGATCCTGCGTCACATTGAGGGTGTAGTCCGACGTATTCACCGTATCGGAAAGTGAAATCAGCGAGACGGTGTCCGCATTTGAATAGGACTGGCAGTTTAAGTTGCCGTCCAAAAGTGTCATTGTGTTATATTCCGTCGTTTCGGAAATACGGTTGATCTCCTGATTCAGCTGGTCGATCTCCTTCTGGATCGCCTTGCGGTCGGAATCCGCGTTTGTACCGTTCGCCGCCTGCACGGAAAGCTCACGCATGCGCTGGAGCATATCCTCGATCTCCTGAAGGGCACCCTCCGCTATCTGGATCACCGAAATCCCGTCCGCCGCGTTCCGGCTTGCCTGGTCAAGCCCGGCAATCTGCGTCTTCATCTTCTGCGAGATCGCCATGCCGGCCGCATCGTCCGCCGCCCTGTTAATGCGGTAGCCGGACGAAAGACGCTCAAGGCTCTTATCAAGTGCTTTATTTGTCTTACCTAACGAATTGTTTGCTTTCAAAGCCGGAATGTTGTGATTGATTCTCATCGCCTATACCTGTCCTTTCCCTGTTGACAGCAGTTTCTGCCCGCATCCCTTTGCCGGATACACAAGATTTTTTATCCCACTGCCGTTTTGATCACTGTCTTCGCTGCCAGGTACAAGTTATCCGTCCGTGTTTTACCCGTCCCCGCGCCATCCTGCGGCCTTTCCTGTACCGTGCCCGGTACGTTCTGCGCCGCATCCGGGTCCGCCGACCCGTTCCGCAACCCGTAAGTCCACTGGGTTACCTCAAATCCCTGCTCCTTCAGGGATTGTCTTACTGCGTCCTCCTTCTGTCCCATGCGGTCAAGCTGCCCGCGCGAACCGCTCGAAACATAGCCGCTTATGCGGTTTTCCTCCACTTTGAGTGAAATATCCACATCGTCCTCACCCTTGAGCCGGATCGACACACTGCCTTTTTCACTGCCCGAATGCACAACGGTAAGGTTCATTTTCACGAAACCTTCCCCGCCTTTCAGCGGAATTTCGTAAAACTCCTGCCTCGCAAGGTTCCTTGTCAGGCGCACTGCGCCCTGAAGGCTCAAAAGGAGCATGCTGTCCCCCCCGCTCAACGAGACATTACCAAAAACATCACCGATTACTTTATCGGCAGAATCCGCCCATTCCTCAACCATGTTTTGAAGATTTTGTGCATTGTCCGCTTTCTCCATGTCAATTTCCGGCATCCTGCCGTCCACGCCGTATTTTCCCGCCAGCGCGCCGATGCGTTCCCTCACGCTCACACCGCCGAGGATATGCCTTGCCGCACGCAATGTCCGAACGCTTTTTTCCTGATGGAACTGCGACAGGAAACTCTGTTCCGCACCGCTGTGCGCAACGGTCTCCGCCATCTGCTGTGCCCTCTCCTGTGAGAACTGGCCGGCCTCGGCGGAATTGTCCGCCCCCTTGAGCGCCCTCGCAAGTTCCTCCGGTGTCATGGACAAAGCCGCCTCACTGCCGCCAATCTCAGAAAGCTTATCCGGTGTCAGTTCCCCGGCCGCCTGCCCCGCCATGATCTGCCCATAGCGGAATGCAGCACCGATCTGATCGGATATGCTCTTTCCGGACAACACCGCCGAGACACCGCCGAATTCGTCGTCCACCGAAGCATCCACACCGCCCTTCCTTCTTGTGCGGACTGCAGAAAGCAGGCTGCCAAGTGTCAGTTCACGCCCGGATGCCGCCAGCACGCCGATCGCCGCGCCGTCCGATTTCGCAACTTGGTTTAACAACCGGTAGATACCGATGTAGGATTCCCTCTCCTGCGCGCTAAGCTCCTTCTTCTGGTCAAGCATCACAAGATAGTTGCTGTATTTTTCCTCGGTCGTCGCCCCTTCTTCCTCGGCAAGCGCCGCAAGCTCGCTATTTAACTCATCAATCGGCATATCAAGCGGGTTGATGCCCTTCTTGATCAGACCTGCGCACGCGGCAGGGTTCATGTTGTCCAGAAGTTCCTGCACTTTCGCGTCGTAGAGCTTCATCTCCGCAAGGTTTTCCTGCGTCAGCTCTATATGGTTATACGACATGATGCGCACGGCACGCTCATTCTCCGGTGTCGCCTCAAGCCCCATACCGGACAGTACCTCGTCCACATTGCGGAATGCCGTGCGGATCGAATCCCCCATATCCGCCCTCGGCTTTGTCATCAGCGCTTCATAGCGCTCCATCGCCCGGTCGAACTGCGCAGCAAGCTCCCCACCCGCCTCATTTAAGCTGACGATGGTCTGCGTTGTGCGCACCGTGAAGGTCACACCCAGCACATAAGCCGGCACACCCTTCAACTGCGCAACGGCCTCGTCCGTCCGACGCAGGAGCCCAATGCCCTCCGTGTCAGACACATCCCCGCCGATCTCCTGATAGAGATTCCGGTAATATTCATTCTCAATGGAACGCAGGCCTTCAATAATTTTTTCCAGCCCGTCCGTATTCAGGCGTATGCCCTGGTGTAAAAGTCTCGCGCCTGCCTCCGCCGTCAGCTGGAAACGGATCTCCTCAAGCTGCCTGCGCGCCGTAATGTCCGCGATCGGGATATCCCCTTCCCCGCCTTCCGTCAGCATCTGCTGTACTTGTTTCAAAAACTCGAGGGAGAGTTCTTCCCCAACGTCTTTTCCGTCCGCCCGCAGCCGTGCGCAAGCCGCATCCACGGTCTCCGGCAAAATCTCTGCAAATTCGCCTGCATAGCGCTGCGCGCGTGTCTCCTCCCAGAGCGCCTGCGGCCCCGCACCAAGTTCCGCCCGGGAAGCCGCGTCCCCCTTCGCCACGGCATCCACCGCTTTTTCAAGGATCTGTTCCGGCGGGCAGTCCTGCGCCAGCGCGTCAAGCTCCCTCTTATAGACTAAATTCTCCGGTGTCAGGGAAATGTTATGTTCCATGAGCCAGCGCGCATCCGAAAGCCCTTCCTCATCCGCAGGGATCCCCGCCTCAGAAAGTACGCCCTCCGCCGCAGGCCGCAGTTCCTCCCATACTTCCCCGGAGAGCTTCTGCTCTTTTCCCGCCCCGCTGTGCGCCGCCTTGTACAGGTTTGTGATATCCGGCGTGAGCCCGTTGCCGATCAAGTACGCCTTCGCGCCGTCGCCAAGCCCGGACACCGCCTCCACACCGTATGTAACCGCCTCCGCGATCTCGTCCAGCTTCTCCTGTGTGACAGGGATATTCGCCCGTGAAAGCAGGTCCGTGAGGTACTCCGCCATCGGCCCGTTCTTTACGGTATGCTCCACCATACGCCGCACGTCTTCCTTAAACTGCTTCTTCTTTTCCTGCTGCCCGGACACCGCCTCCTCGCGCGTCTGCTTTCCCGCCTTGATGCGCTCGATGGCGCGGGCAAGCCGCGTAAGGTTGAAGCCCTCCAATGTATATTTTTCCTCGCAGAGCGCCTCGTAGTCCTCGCCCGTCATGCGCTGCGCGGCATCATTTTCCTCTTCTTCCTCGCTCTGCTCCCGCTCTGTCTGTGCCGTGAGGACGCGCGAATTGTCCACCTGCATCGCGGCAATGCCGCTGCCCCGGGTTCCCGATGCCTGTATGGAAATTTCCCTTAACGTGATCCCCTTTTCCCCCGCCGACATCACTTGGAAACGCCGCACCTGTCCCTTTGACGCACCCGGAACGGATTCCTTTGAAAAACTCAATGTCCGCCCCGAAAAGTCCATTGACACCTTATCCCCCACGTCCGTGACCGTACCTTCGATGATCTGTCCCTCTTTCCACACCGGCTTTTCCGGCCTTTCTTTATTTCCGGCGGCCGGCCTGACCGCGTTCGTGTTCTCCGCCACAGCACCAAGCTTCATAATATAACACTCCTTTATTTTGTTCCCGCGGGTTTCCCCGCTTTCCGCCAGGAAAACGTTAAAAAGCCACCGTTTTTCTGACAATGCATCAAACGTGCAGGAAAAAATACCGCCTCCTGCCTTCCCTTTTACATTTATCGGCCAGCTTCCTTAAAAACTTAAGTTTTTCATCCGATTCCCAAAGCACCATTGTAAAATCCGGCGCTTTCTGATAATATGGTAGGGTAATTGTACTGTATACCGCATAAACATGAATTAATCGAAGAAACGAGGTTCCCACAATGAAGCACAAAACCATCAAGCGGCTCATCCCGCTCCTTTTATCCCTTTGTATGATCTTTCCAACCGCCTGCGCCTCCCCCGGACAGGAAAAAGAAAGCCCGCCCGACTCCGCATTCCAGGAGTTTGTAGATGAACTGTACCGCAATGAAGTTGCTGCCGACACTTTAACATTACATTACTGCCTTGCCCGTCCGGAAAATTATGGGATAAAAAGCGATGAGGTCACCTTCGGAAGCTACTCCCAAAAGGCAGTGACCGAGGGCATCGCGGAGATCGAAAAATCCCGGAAGGTACTGCTCTCCTACGATTATGACAAGCTGACTGAAAAAGAACAGATCCTGTACGACTGCATCCTGTTCACAATCGATTCCAATCTGGCGCTCAGCAAATACGAATACTATGCCGAGCCGCTTGGCCCGACGACCGGCCTGCAGGCACAGCTCCCGCTCCTTCTTGCGGAATACCATTTTTACTCGAAAGAAGATATCGAGACTTACCTGAAACTGCTGACACACACAAAGGAATATTTTGACGATATCGCACAGTATGAGCGCGAAAAATCCGCAGCGGGAAATTTCATGGCAGAGTCCGTCGCCGAGGAAATCATCGCGCAATGCAAAGATTACATCAAAAACCCGGAAGAAAATCTCCTCATCGAACATTTTAATAACACGGTGGAGAATTTTGACGGGCTGAGCCGGGATGAGATCATCCTCTATGAGGAACAGAACCGGGATGCCGTGTTAAATTATGTGATACCCGCCTACGAAACACTGATCGACACGCTCACGGAACTAAAAAGCACGGCGGCCTACGAGGGCGGCGTATGCTCCCTGCCGGACGGCACGGACTATTTTGAAGCGCTCACCCGCTATGAGACCGGCTCCTCCATGACTGTAAAGCAAATGCAGAAGCGCCTAAAGACTGCGGTGCAGACCGCCCTGGTCTCCATGAGCGCGGCACAATTTACAAACCCGCAGCTCTACGACCGCTACGAGAAAATGAAATATCCTGCCACCGATCCCGCCGAAGGGCTGGAATACTTAAAAAACGCCATACAGACGGATTTCCCGGCACTCGACGACGTGGATTATTCAGTCAAATATGTCCACGAATCGCTCCAGGAATATCTAAGTCCCGCAATGTACTTAGTCCCGCCGTTTGACGACCGGAACAACAACAATATCTACATCAACCAGAACCCGGACTACGACACGAGCAATCTCTTCACGACACTTGCGCATGAAGGCTATCCGGGGCATCTCTACCAGAACGTTTATTATCTGAGCACGGAACCGCAGCCGCTGCAGCAGCTTTTGCGCACGAGCGGCTACACGGAGGGCTGGGGCACATACGCGGAACTCTACGCCTATACCCTCGCAGGTTTCGATGAAGAATTGGCGGAATTTTGCCGGAACAACATGACTGCCATCCTCTCCCTGTACGGCCTGACGGAGATCGGCATCCATTATTCCGGCTGGGATACGAAAGCCACCATCGCATTCTGGAGCGATTATGGCATTGACGCGCCTACCGCTACGGAAATCTACGAAGCGGTTCTGGCGGAACCATGTTCGTACCTGCCATACTGCATCGGCTATCTGGAATACATGGATCTTAAAACCCTTGCGCAGGAGACACTTGGCGACTCCTTCGTCCCGCTCGACTTCCACACTTTCCTTCTGGATCTTGGCCCGGCACCGTTTGCTACCGTGAAGACCCATTTGGAGCGTTGGCTTGCCGGACAGAAAAAATAGTCGGCAGATGTCGAAATAATGGAAACATGCCACCAAAACGACATAAAATTGCCATATATTTTTTGTTATACTGAGCAGAGTAAAATTTTCATGCCGATACAGAAAGGATAAATCCGCAGCCATGACATACAATTCCCTGCAGTTCATTCTCTTTTTTGCCATATTTTTGATCCTGTACCTCCTGATGCCGCGCGTGCGCCTGCGCCAGACGGTCATACTGGTTGGCAATGTTGTGTTTTACAAACTTGCCTCCGGCTTTAACATGCTCGCGGTCCTGGTCGGGACTTCGCTCGTCATTTACGTGACCGGGCGCATTATTGAACATATTTACGCGGACTATGAGACCAAAAAGGAAGGGCTGAACCCAAAGGAAGCCGCGGCGCTGTTTGCCGGATACAAGAAACACGCAAAAAAATTCCTTCTGCTAGCTTTCCTTGTCATCCTCGGCATCCTGCTTTATGTCAAGATCGGCAAACTGCTTGGCTTTAAGGAAGTAGGCAGGATCACGGGCCTGCTGAAACCAAAGCGCGTTCTCATACCGCTTGGCCTGTCCTATTATACCTTCTCCGGCATCGGATACCTGCTTGACATCTACTGGAAAAAAGCAAAATGTGAGCACGATTATTTTAAGCTTCTGGTCTGCATGACTTATTTCCCGCATATCGTGCAGGGACCGATCGGCCGTTACGACAAGCTGATGAAACAGTTTGGCGAACTTCCGGGCTTCTCATATGAGCGTGTCTGTTTCGGATGCCAGCGCATGCTCTGGGGGCTTTTCAAGAAAATGGTGGTGGCGGACCGCCTTGCCCTTTTCACCGGAGCCGTGTTCGCCGCCCCCGCCCAGTTCGCCGGCTTCGAGATCTTCCTTGCCGCGCTCCTTTGTACGGTAGAGCTGTACGCGGACTTTTCCGGCTGCATGGATATCGTGATCGGTGCTGCCGAGACGATGGGAGTTACACTTGACGAGAATTTCCGGCGGCCGTTCTTCTCCAAGAGCGCCGCGGAATTCTGGCGGCGCTGGCATATTACACTGGGCACATGGTTTAAGGATTACGTCTATATGCCGATCGCCATGAGCCCGCGCTTTATGAAGAAGGCCGTCAATATCCGCAAAAAGCGAGGCAACCGGGCCGGGCAGATCTTCTCGTCCGCCATCCCGCTTGCCATCGTCTGGCTGCTGACCGGGCTGTGGCACGGTACGGGTGCGGACTATGTCGCGTGGGGCTGCTACTGGGGCACAATCATCATCCTTGCCACCATCCTCGCGCCGGATTTTAAAAAACTGACAGAAAGGCTGCATATCAACACAGAAAGCTTCGGCTTTCAACTGTTCCGGATGACTCGCACGCTCCTTTTATTTGCGGTCGGGCGCATGCTGACCGTGACGGGTTCCTTAACGGGCTTCGCCCAGTTGGTTTCCGGTCTTTTCAAGGAACACCGCGTATGGACGCTGTTCGACGGAAGCCTGGACGGACACGGCCTGGACTACAAAAACTTCTGCGTGGCTGTTGTGGGCATCCTGCTCATCTGGATCTCGGACATGCTCGGCGAGCACATGCGGATCCGTGAAACCCTCGCAAAACAGCCCCTGCCTTTGCGTTGGTTTGTGTATTATGGCGGAATCGTGCTCGTGCTTATTTTCGGGATGTACGGCGCGGCATTTGACGCAAGCAGCTTTGTATACGGAGGATTTTAAACAGCTGCCGCTTATGGTGATCTATACCATTTTACAAAAAATCCCTTGTGCAATTTGACAGTTCAGCCCAAAGGCGGGCAGCAAAGCACAAGGTACGTGGTTCGGAAAATACATATTACACATCCGGATCCATAACCGACATAATGATCGGGGGCAAAGCCCCGATATACCAGAAAGGAGTATATAAAAAATGAGAGATAAGGTAAAACAGATACTTGCGGACAACTATCCGGAAATTGATTTCGAAAGCTCGAACGAGCTTGTGGACGACGGCATCCTGGACTCGCTGACAATGGTAGGTATTATCTCAGCCCTCTCGATGGAGTTTGGTGTCTTCCTTCCATATGAAGATATTCTCCCGGAGAATTTTAACTCCATCGACGCGATGGTGGAACTGCTTGAAAAGTACGTTTAATGCGGCAGCAAACGGAGGCGCTTATGTTTGATACTTTAATCCGCCGCGTTTTTGAACTTGCCGGCTCAGAGCCGGACAAAACCGCGGTCGCTTTTAAAAAAGATTCCCTTACCTACCGTATGCTCGCGGATAAGATCCGTGCGGCGGGCGTTACTCTTGTCCGGATGGGGGTAACACGGGGCGACCGTGTCCTCTTTACGGCACTCTCGAAACCGGAAATGGTAGCGGCGTACCTCGGTATCCAGTACATCGGTGCGGTTGCCGTATTCATCGACAAAAACAGCTCGCCCGAAAGCGCTGCCGCCATCTACGGGGATGCGCAGGCCGTGCTGTTTATCACGGACAAACCGATGAAGGAACACGGGGAGAATCTAAACCTTTTCTCCCTGAAACAGCTCTATGCCTCGGATGCCCCGCAAGAAGGGGACTGCGGTTACACCATGCCGGACGAAAACGAGACGGCGGAACTACTGTTCACAACCGGCACGACAGGGAAACCGAAGGGGGTTATCCTCTCCTACAAGGCAGTGTACAACATCTTAAAAAATACCATCGAGGGCATCGGCATCACCCCGCAGGAACGCCTGCTCCTGCCGCTGCCCCTCAACCACTCTTTTGCCCTGCGCGTGCTGCGCGCATTGCTCTATGCCGGGGCAACCGTCGTATTGCAGAACGGCTTTGCTTTCGCCCGTGAGGTGGAATTGAACCAACAGGCTTTTGACTGCACCGCGATCGCTGCGGTTCCGGCTTCGATGGAACTTCTCCGCGGACAGATGCAGGATGAATTTGCGCGCATCATGGGAAAATTCCGCTACATCGAAGTCAGCGCGGGCTCCCTGACAATCGAGCAGCGCAAGCGCCTGACAAAGCAGCTTCCGAATACCACGATTATCAATACCTGGGGTTCCTCCGAATCCGGCGGTGCCCTGTTTGTCAACGTGGGGGAGGTCGCCTCCCATGAAAAGCAGGTCGGGGCACTCGGCAGACCGCTCCCCGGCGTTATGGTACGCGTCCTCGATGCAGACGGCAATCCAATGGAAAAAAGTGATGCCTGCCACCCGGGACGCATGGCACTGAAGGGTGATATGATCATGTCCGGCTACTGGAACCGCGACGAGCTGACCGCTGAGACATTGCAGGACGGCTGGCTCATCACAAGCGATCTGGTCTACACCGACGGGGACGGCTATGTCTATATGCTCGGCCGCGCCGATGACATTATCAATGTCGGCGGTGAGAAAGTCTCCCCGGTCGAAGTAGAAAACATCGCGGGCGAGTACGAATTGCTCCGCGAATGCGCCTGCATTGGTGCGGACGACCCGAACGGTGTGCTCGGGCAGGTTCCGGTGCTCTTCGTCGTCACAAGCAGCGCCGACTTCACCGAGGCCGGGATACAGTCTTTCCTTGCCTCGCGGCTGGAGCGTTACAAGCTGCCGCAGCTTTATATCCCGCTGCCGGAGCTCCCACGCAACCGCATGGGAAAGATCGACCGTGGGGAACTCCGCCGTATGTTTTCGGAACGCGGAAAAAATGACCTTATGAATCCGGTCATGCAGGCGATCCTGACGCGCCGCAGCATCCGCAAATTTTTGGACAAGCCGGTACCGCGCGAGCTTCTCGACATGCTTCTTGAGGCAGCCCGCCATGCACCGAGCGGCCATAACATGCAGACCTGGCGCTTTACCGTGCTGCAGGGCAAAGAGAGGATTGCCCTGCTCAAAGAGACCACCGCAAGGATCGCGAAAGAGAAAAAGGTGACGTTCTACGGCTTCGAGCAGCCGCCGTGCCTGATCCTGATCTCCAACGATACCCGCAACCCGGACGGCTGCCAGGATGCTTCCTGCGCCGCCCAGAACATTTTCCTCGCCGCACATTCCTACGGGCTTGGCTCGGTATGGCTCAATGCTTTGATGACCCTGTGCGACGAACCGGAAATCCGCGCCCTTCTAACCTCGTACGGGATACCGGCAGGCCATAGGGTATGGTGCATGGCTGCCGTCGGCTATCCTGCCGCCCCGGGTGTGGCACTTGCCAAAAAGAAAGATGTGGTATTTTATGTGGACTGAGGAAAGACGGAAAAAATTAAAAAAAGCCGCGCGCGCCATCATCTTTACGGCAGGTTTTGTCTGCATCTTCCTATCCCTTTCAAAACTGATGCAGTACAAGGCTGCCATCACCCGCATGGAGCCCTTCTTTGAAATTGAAGAGCCCATTGATGTCATGCTCTTCGGCACAAGCCATGTCATCGACGGTGTCCTGCCATATGAGCTCTGGGGCGGCTATGGCATTTCCTCCTACAATTTCGGGAACAATGCCGCCCGCATCCCGCTCACCTACTGGAAGATGATGAATGCCTTCGATTATCAGGTGCCAAAACTTGTCGTCGTGGACTGTTCCTACCTTTCAAGCGATTCCAAACTTTGCACGACCCTCCAGCAGTCGCACAACATACTCGATGCTTTCCCGCTCTCCAAAACAAAGCTGGCTGCCATCGAAGATCTGTTTGAGGAGGAAGACCGGCTGGAATTTCTGTGGCCGTTCAGTGTCTACCACAACCGTTGGGACGAGCTAAAAAAGAGTGATTTTGTCATAGCCTACAACGATGAACTGGGCGCTACACCAAAAAACAAGGTCGCTGTCCCGGCAAGCTTTGAAAAGCTTCCGCGCGACGCGAAGCTTCCGCGCGAAACCGTCGCAATGGAATACATCGGCAAGCTCATCACGTCATGCAGGGAGCGCGGTGTCGAAGTCCTGCTCGTCTACATCCCATGCCCGGCAAACGCAAGACGGCAGAAGGAAGCAAATTCCGCCTATGACCTCGCAGAAAAATACGGTGTGAATTATATCAATTTCCTTGATCTGCCTGACGTTGTAAACTTCGCCACCGACTGCAACGATGCCGACTCCCACTTAAACGCTTCCGGCGCAAAGAAAGTCACGGATTATCTTGGCACATACATCCGTGCAAATTACGATATCCCGGACCGCAGGGCTGAGGCGGACTTTTCCGGCTGGAACAAAGATTACGCGTCCTATCTGGACAAGAAAATGGAGACGGTAAAAAGCCAGAAACTCCTTTCTTCCTACCTTCTTTTGCTGGCGGATGCGGATGTGCACAGCCGGATCTATGTGCGGGAGGACTCCGCGATCCTGCGCGACGCGCGCCTTTCCGGGCTGCTTGAAAATATCAGGCAGTACGGCAATAACAGCGAGGTTCTCGTCCTGTCACCAGACGATTTTTCCGCCGCCTGCGGGGAGGCTGCCGGGGACATGCTGGCGGAAGTAACGAGGGCGGATTCCGGCGGGCATGTTGACCGCGCGTGCTTCACGGTCAAAGGAGAAGCGCCGCTTATCGTCAACCGCACGGAATAAACGGGAAAAGCCGCTATTTTATAACTTGTTTATGGCTTTTTTATAACTTTTCTTATTGACTTTTACAGGGCGGATAATTATACTTAAGATGTGAGAAATTTGGAGTTTTGGAATGCCCTTCCAACACGTTCCGTTTCTAAGAACCTATTTATTTTATCTACCAAAATAAATGGAATATAAAGTAAAACAGGAGGATTTTGACTATGTCTACAAAGGCTTATTACAAGCAGAGTGAGATTGGTGCCGGCAAAGTCGGTTTTTCCAAGACCCGCTCCATCATCGAGGCAGCTTTCTACGGAAACAACGTTGTAAAGGTAAACACCTTAAAGGAAGCTTATGATCTGGCAAAGAATTCCCCGGGAACCGTTGTTACCGATATGCCAGTACTTCGCGGCGAGGAGTTTGGTCTTGAGAAGGACGCAAAGGTTCTTCTTTTCAACGATGGTGCCGTTACCGGGCGTTACGCAGCTGCGCGCCGCATCAAGGGCGAGCCTGGCGTTGATGACGCGAAGCTTGACAAGGTGGTTATGGATGCTGTCTACGAGACCCGCTGGAAGACAATGTACCATGCGGAGTGCTTTGTCGGCCTTGACCCTGAGTTTATGGTAAAAGCGCACCTTCTTATCCCGGAAGGGGAGGAAAATGTACTTTACAACTGGATGATCAACTTCCAGTATATGTCCGACGAGTATGTAAAGATGTACAAGGCATCCAAGCCTGTCGGTGACGGCAACGAACCGGATATCTACATTTTCTCCGACCCGCAGTGGGTTCCGGGCAACCGTCCGGATGTGGATTACAGCTGCCTGTCCGACCCGCTTACACTCTGCTATTTCGACACGAACCAGAACTGTGCTGCCATCCTCGGCATGAGATATTTCGGTGAGCACAAGAAGGGCACGCTGACCATGGCATGGGCGATCGCAAACCGCAACGGCTATGCTTCCTGCCACGGCGGACAGAAGGAGTACTCTCTCCCGGGCGGCAAGAAGTTCGTAGCTTCCGTATACGGTCTGTCCGGCTCCGGAAAGTCCACGCTGACCCACGCAAAGCATAACGGCAAGTACGATGCGGACGGCGGCATCAAGGTTCTGCATGACGACGCGTTCATCATCAACTCCGATACCTGCGCATCCATCGCACTGGAGCCGACCTATTTTGATAAGACGGCGGATTACCCGACCGGCTGCCCGGACAACGCGTACCTGCTCTCCGCGCAGAACTGCTCCTGCACGCTGGATGAGGACGGCAAGATACAGCTTGTGACTGAGGACATCCGCAACGGCAACGGCCGCGCGATCAAGTCCAAGCTCTGGTCGCCGAACCGCGTTGACAAGATTGACGCACCGGTTAATGCAATCTTCTGGATCATGAAAGACCCTACCATCCCGCCGGTAGTAAAGCTTAAAGGTTCCGCGCTCGCTTCCGTTATGGGCGCTACGCTCGCGACGAAGACTTCGACCGCTGAGCGTGTTGCGGCAGGCACCGACTTAAATGCGATCCGCATTGTGCCTTATGCAAACCCGTTCCGCACCTATCCGCTCGTAAACGACTACGAGAAGTTCAAGAAGCTTGTTGAGGAGAAGAACGTTGCATGCTATATCGTCAACACCGGCGATTTCATGGGACAGAAGGTTAAGCCTGCGGATACCTTGAGCATCCTTGAGACGATCGTAGAGGGAAGGGCAAGCTTCGAAAAGTGGGGTCCGTTCGAAGATATCGAGATCATGAACAACTGGGACGGCAAGACTTCTGACAACTTCACGCCGAACCTTAACGACGCGGACTACAAGGCACAGCTCAAGGCTGCGATGCAGACCCGTGTAAAGGCTGTTGAGGACTTCGCGACAAAGAAGGAAGGCTATGACAAGCTTCCGGACGAAGCTCTCGCAGCACTGAAAAAGCTCGTGGATGAACTTAACTAATTTCCTGTAAAAAGGATTGGAGAATAGTTACACCACATAAAAAGGGGACGGTGCAAAGGTATTTCCTGCCTTTGCACCGTCCCTTTTTATTGAATCACAGGCAATTTAAACTTCTCTGATCTTCAAACTTCCATAATCTGTCCGTCAAATCGGAATCCATGATCAGGTAAATTCCACCAATTTTTTCAAATCCGTTTCATCCAAACCGGAAGCAAGATAGATCAAATGCCTGTATTGTGGAATAAAACGTTCAAGTTGTTCTTTACAGCCCAAATCGTGCAGAAGCATACAACCATTATGAAAAATAATACAATCCGGTTTCTCCTTCTTTGCTTCCGTTGACGCTATGATAAATACTTTATCCGCAACATCCGTTCGTTCCGGACAGTGCTTCATCTTTTTTAAAGCCATCCGTGCACAGGCGGCAACTTCATCCTCCTCCTGCAATGCTATCTTGGTTAACTCCCCGCGAACGAGCAATATCGCCTTCTCGTCCCACATATCTGTATTTCTCAATAAATTCATTATCCTCAGACGCTTATGCAAATCTCTTTCAATAATAGGAATGCCCAGCTCCATATATAAATCATGGTACTTCACATCATTATTTTCATGAGCCCAACGAAACACTTTGGCTGTAAACTCCTCATAAGCATCCATAAGTTCTAACCATGCGTTACTATGTTCCTTGCTCCACCCCAAACTGCCTTAACACCTCCTTTAAAATCAAATGGTTCTTTGGATTTCTTATATCGCTCCTCGCATATGCCGCGTCCCGCTCCCAGTACGGGGCATTCGAGCCTGCAGCAATACACTCTTCCAAAATCCTTTTGTCCACATTCAAACTAAAACCAATCCCGTTATTCCTTGAAATCCCCGGTACAACCCTGTTTCCGGAAAGCGGAAGTTCCCGGTAAGAGGAACCAATCTGCAATATGATCTTATCCGGATTCCTGGCATCAATGCTCTGCCCATACATCACCGGGTATTCCTCTTGTTCCTCCCTGACCGGCAGGTTCCCCACAATCTCATAATCCCCGTAATAAACGCAGTTATCCATAATATATTGTGCAGGGCAAGCCGGATAACCCTCCAATATTTCCGGTGCTATGCCCGGATCGGTTGTCATGATATGATAAACCTTAACAATCAAAGGTTTCCCCATCAAAATCTCCCAGTGTTTCTCCCCGAGTTTCCTCCGTTTTATCACATCGAGCAAAATCCTCCCGTACCCGTAATGGGTCCGGTCAACCGCAAACCGGAAAAAATCCCCCTCGTTATATTTGCAATGCTTCCTTGCCCCCTCGGCAAATCCCTTCACTTTCTCCATCTGCACATCGTCCGTCTCCTCCACCCAGCGCTTTAAAAACGCTGCAAGCTCTTTGTCGGACATAGGGGAAAGCCCCGCCATGCGCGAGGAATACAGGGTGCGCTGGTTTGTCATACTGCCAATTACAAGATGACCGTGAAATGAAAAATAAACGCCCTCACTGCCCATGATCTGTAAATTCGCGAGCGTGAATTTTTTCTCCTTTCCCCGCTTCGTCTTTGGGAGGAGCTTTGTCCGGTCGGGCGATGCCTTCACCCAGTAAGTATTCTCCTCAGAATGCCCTTCCCGGTCAATGATCCATTTCCGGATCACATCCCCGTTAAAATACAGAATGTTCCCCTCCCCCATGTCCACACGCTCCCAGTAAGGTTCAACTTCAAGAAGACCCAGACAACGGCGCTGTTCATTGGTCAGTTCCATAAAATATTCTCCTTCTTTCAAAGTATAATTCCCGGTGTTCTCCGTCCCGTACAAAAAACATCATCCAAAACATATCTTAAACATAAGGCATGGGTTCTCCTCTTCCGCAATAAACGTGCCAAAATCCCGAAACCTTACATTCTTTCAACACTCTACCGCGCGTTTATTTTCCACAATCCTCAAACTCTTTTACCAAAGTTCTTCTTACCACACCCCATCCCCCATCTTACAATGCCCCCTTTACCCCATCCTTCAATCCAGCGAAAAAACTTCCCTGTACATCTTTCGATTATACCCTACAAGCAGTACAAAATCAAGCCTCCGCACGTCCTGCACCCTATCCAGGACAAAATAAATTTGATAAAAAACAGATTATATAGTATACTGTTTATTAATATCCGCAAGATTGCACACGGGAATAAACCACGCAAATATAATCACATAAAAAATATAAATTCCATAAAAGGCAACCATACTCCCACAACTTCATGGAAAGGAGATTTTCAAAAATGAATGATAAAGAATTGAAAGTTGAACGTTACCGCGAAGAAAACAAAGCTGCCATTCCCGGGCAGATTGTCTTTACAGGCTCGTCGCTGATGGAAATGTTCCCGATCAATAAACTGCTTAAAGAACACGGGGACAATACGATAATATATAACCGTGGAATTGGCGGGTTCGTTTCCGGGGAACTTCTAAAAGTGATCGACGTGTGTGCAACCGATTTAAAGCCATCCAAAATATTTATCAATATCGGCACAAATGATTTAAGTGACAGCCGCATCCCGATTTCCGGTCTGATGGAAAATTATGATAAAATCATTTCCGAAATTGAAAATAAACTTCCGGAAACAGAAATTTATCTTATGGCATATTATCCGGTCAATTATGAAGCTGCCGCACCGGATATGAAAGAATGCCTGAAAATCCGGAACAATGAAAAAATCCGGGCAGCAAACATTGAGGTCAAAAAACTTGCCGAAAAACACGGCAAATATTTTATTGACATCAATAAAAATCTCATGGATGAACAGGGCCGCTTAAAAGCCGAATACACCATAGAGGGACTTCATATCAATGAGGACGGCTACCGGGCAGTTTATGGGGATATTATGGCATATGTAAAGGAACCCAAAAAAGAAGTTTAAGTATAAAAACACCAACAAGGAGCCCCCTATGTCCACCCCGCTTTTTGCCCCGCTCTTTCAATACATTGAGGCAAACCTTAACAAAAAAATCAACATTGAAGATGCCGCGCGCACGATTTTCCTCTCCCCCGTGCATACTACGCGCCTGTTTTCTTTCGCCTACGGCATCACTCCCGCAGAATACATCCGCAGGCGCAAACTTTCCGAGAGCGTGCACCTTCTACAAGAAACCGACCTGACTGTCCTTGAGATTGCCATACATTTTGGCTTTTCGCACGAACAGTCCTACACGCGCGCCTTCTTTTCAGAATTCGGCATAACACCCGGAAAATACCGGAATGAACACCGGGAGCTGCCCATCCTGCTGCCAATCCTTGATTATGGCATTCCCTGCGGAGATAACAGTGGATGCCTGTTCGATCCGGAAACGGTTTTCCTGCCTAAGATTCGGCTGCTTGGGATTTGGCACGAAATCCCTTACCGCAATTCCGCAGCGCTCGCCCCGAAAGCAGCTCTTGGCTTCTGGGAAAATGGCAGAATGCAGCTTCCCGGAGGGGAAAGCGCCACGGTTTTCTATGGTCTGACGCGCCACCCTGCCAAAGACAGAAACGACATGATGCCCGCCCGGTACTCCCGCTATCTTACCGCGATTAAAGCGGATGCTAACCACTGTGCAGCCGCAACAGATTCCTTCGGCGGCTGCCCCTGTATCAAGTTCCGATACATCGGCAGACATCACTACCGGGAGCTATCCCAGAAGACCGCGCAGCAAATGTACCGCGCCATCCGCAAACACATTTACAGCCCGGCTGCCATCCCGTCGGTGGACGGCAGCATGCACCTTGAAAAAATTGATACTTCGGAATATAACGGAAATTACTGTATGATGGAATGGTACGCGCCAATCTACGTATAATACTGCGCCTGCGCATTCCACAACTCATAATATTTCCCGCCCCCGTCCTACATCCCTTGTTCCGGCAAGTTCCTAATGATCCTTGCCGAAAGGCAGATGCTGATATATGGGGTGAGCACATCCCACACCATGGATACAAAGCGGGAAAGAACAAGCTTAGGATACCTTTTGTAGATCATCCGAACTCCCCTGCCATTTAACCGGCAAACCTCTTTCCATGAAAGTTCTTTTCATCTTTCTCTTTCATTCGCCGCTCCTTTCATGCATGAAATATAACGAGATAATTTGCTCCGTCTTTTCGTCCAGCCGGACAATCCCGTCTGATATCCCGCCTTCCTCTTCCATGTTTTCTGGGTTCTTTGCGGAAGATTCCTCCGTGCCATCCTTCTGATAGTACTTTGCCTGCACGGTATACAACTCGGCATAACACCCGTTTTTAGCAAGCAGTTCCTCCTGTGTCATTTCGTTATATTTCTGGTTCAGTTTATTTTGCCACATACTATATTCGAGTTTCTCGCTCTTTTTTGGATTGTTTTTACAATTTTTCTCATAATGTTTTTCCGTATCCTTTTTCAATCTACTCTCGGACTCTTTTTCAGATACACTTCCATATTCATCCTCTGTTTCCAAGCATAACTCTTCTTTTGTTTTTTTCTTCGGTACCTTCCCTTTTTTCTTTTCCACACTCATATAATTCCCCTTCCCTGTACACCTTAAAAGTATCCCGGGCAATACAGCGTTTTCTTCCTGAGATATCTTAACATATATTTTTCTGATTTCCCCCCCGGGGGACGAATTGCTTCTTTTAGGGGATGAATTGCCTCAATCGCATTTTCAAATAGATTCCCGATAATCACGCACAGATCAATCTCGGAAGTCGTTAATGTCACCGGGATGTCAGCATCCGACCTGACCGGGATATTATGCGCGTGCGCAAGGGAAATCCTGCTGCCTATAATGGCATCCATCATTTTGTTCCCCGTCTTGATTACAGTGTCCACCGCGGACAGGTCACAATCGGGCTTTTCCAGATACTCACAGATGGCAGCCAAGTCCCCCACTGCCGCAAATGCTTTCATCGCCTGGATATGATTGCGGTAATCGTGCCGCCAGCCGCGCATCTTCTGATACATGTTCTCCACTTCTGCACAGTGCGTCGCAATCAGTTCCTGTTGGTATGCAGATATTCGCTTATCAACCTGTTTTGAAAAAACGACATAATTTCTTCTCCTCATAATTATGTAATCATATCCTTTTTTATCTGTTTTACCCTTATGTTTTTCCCCTTCTCTTCTCTAAGTGCAGTTCAGTCCCGCCCTGCGGTATATCCTTTGTTTCCGCTCTCCGCTAACCATACAATCCGTCGTTTTTCTGAAAGAAGGCGACTGCTGCAAACAGAATGGCAATTTTCAATCCACCTGTCAACGGGCAAATGGCAATGCCGGCAAAAGCAGGTGCTCTCAATTTGGATACCAAAACATCATGAAAAACGCAGGGATTTGTGTGTTTGTCTTGACGAAAACATCTGAATACTTGACAACCATAGTAATATATATTATAATCCCCATATCCCCCTAGGGGGGATATTCCCAATTTAAATTTTTCTGGCTTAAGGCATTTTTTGCCACTCGGGGACAGAATTAGCCACCCAGGGATGATTCTTACTGTCCCCGGCTAAATTCAACCCTGACAACCTTTCTGGCGGCAGCCATATCACAGACATATGGAGGTTCACAATGGAACACAAACATGAAAACACCAAAGCCGTGCTCAACCGCCTTTCCCGGGCGATCGGCCACCTTGAAGCAGTCCGGCAGATGGTGGAGGACGGAAGGGACTGCGCGGATGTACTGGTACAGCTTGCGGCGGTAAAATCCGCCATCAACAATACCGGGAAGATCATCCTGAAAGATCACATAAACCACTGCCTAATCCATGCCATAGAAGAAAAAGATGAGCAGATGCTCGCAGAATTCAACAGCGCAATCGACAAATTTTTAAAATAACCCAGGAGAAGTAAGATGAAACAGAAAAAACCAATTCTTTTTGCAGTCCTCGCCGCCGCCCTCTATGCCCTGAACTCACCATTTTCCAAGGTTCTTCTTTCAGGACTTTCCCCCACAATGCTCGCCGCGCTGCTCTACCTCGGTGCGGGTTTGGGAATGCTTGCCGTCGGATTCCTCCAAAAAAGGTCAGGCACGGCAGGAAAGGAAAAACCACTGACCAAAAAGGAACTGCCCTACACGGTCGGTATGGTGGTTCTCGATATCATGGCTCCTATCTCCCTGATGTCCGGTCTGATGATGACCACCGCCGCAAACGCTTCTCTTCTGAACAATTTTGAAATTGTCGCGACCAGTTTAATTGCACTGTTTCTTTTCAGGGAAAAAATATCAAAACGGCTATGGCTTGGCATCGCATTTGTGACCGTGGCCAGTATCCTTCTTTCCGTGGAAGATGACAGCAGCTTTTCTTTCTCCGCCGGATCATTCTTTGTATTGCTGGCATGTGTGTTTTGGGGATTCGAAAATAACTGTACCAGAAAACTCTCCTCCAAAAATCCGCTGGAAATCGTGGTTATCAAAGGTTTTGGTTCCGGAACCGGATCGCTCATGATCGCGGCAGCGCTCGGGGAATTTTGTACCAACCTGCCATACATGCTCCTCGCCTTGCTGCTTGGCTTTTTCACTTATGGTCTGAGCATTCTTTTTTACATCTATGCGCAGCGCTACCTCGGTGCGGCAAAAACGAGCGCCTATTACGCGGTATCGCCGTTTATGGGGGCAGTACTTTCCCTCGCTATTTTCCGGCAGATACCTTCCATTTCCTTCCTTACAGCGCTTTTTGTGATGGCGCTTGGAACATATTTTGTGTCAACCGACCGCAAGGCATAAAAAAGCAGAAAGAATTTCCCTCCCGCTTCGCAAAAATACGGTGGATTTGTCAGAGAAAATTCATCTCCCTATGCTGTCTTCGCTTGTCGGATGAGGCTTGACACAAAGAAATCACCCTCCCCCCGCTTCTAGGTCGTAAAGACGAAAGCAGTGGGAAGGGTGACTTCTTTAATAGGTTAATAATTGCGGAAAAATGCTTGGATAAATGCCTGGTTAAGCGCCTCATAATACCCCCTAGAAAGGGGCACGGACACGCCATCCTCCAACAGCACTTCCGTTTTATTGATCTTGAGGATATATTGCATATTTACAATGTACGAGCGCCCCACCCGGAAAAAACTATCATCCAGTCTTTTTTCCAGCGCGGAGAGCGTCATCTTAACCGTGACCTCCTGCTTTGCATGGATCATAACATAATTAGAGCGCACCTCGATAAAACG
The DNA here is from genome assembly GCA_947053345.1 of uncultured Lachnospiraceae bacterium. Classification (GTDB taxonomy): domain Bacteria; phylum Bacillota; class Clostridia; order Lachnospirales; family Lachnospiraceae; genus RGIG4057. The sequence goes on along the minus strand of CAMRSM010000007.1, from coordinate 30,569 downwards.
GATTTCATAAAGCGGAATCCTCACCGCCCCGTCCGGAAGCTGAAACAGAAGTGCCACCTTATTTTTCCTTAACTTTTCCCCCGCCCGGCGGAGGACATCCACAAGTTTTTCCTTGCGGACGGGCTTCAAAATATAATGGAGCGCCTCCACATCATATCCGTCCACAATATAATCATTGTAACCTGTAATAAAAATAATCTGTATATCACGGTTAACCGCGCGGATTTTTCTCGCAAGTTCTACCCCGTTCATCTTGCCCATTTCAATATCAAGCAACAGTATATCAAAACTTTTGTCATCCTCATAACAAAAAAGAAAACTCTCCGCGGAAGTAAATTTTTCCAAAGTAACCCCCACCCCGTCCGCTGATGCCCATTCCTTTACAAATGCGGCAACATAATCGGCATCCACCCGACTGTCATCGCATATCGCGATCCGGTATTCCATCCGTATCCTCCTGCATTTTACAGTATTTAAAGTTTCCTGCCCGCCGGATTTTTACATTTGTCCTTTTTTCAGTCAAGAGATTTCCACTCCACATCTATAACATCATCATTTCTACTATCCTTCACAACCTTCGAAATGCCATAGATTAAGTAAAGGCTGCGCAGGCTGTTTACAATCAATGCAATACCAAGGAAAAGTGTAAGAGCTTTCGCTCCGCTAAACGGGTTGAACAAAAGCAGAAGCGCAAATATCAGATCCGCCGCACCGAGCAGAAACACAATAATCCAGTTTCCAATATGTGACCTCCGCATCTCAAAAGCTGTCTGCAAGTCCTGTATACTTCGGGTCAGGATATAAAGCCCCGCCGCAATCGGCAGGAGCATCGCAATCCCGTGCGGGTGCAGCAACAAAAAAATACCAGCCAAAATACTGAAAATACCGGACGAAAAATCATAGCGGAAAAATACACCGGCACTTCCCAGCTTAAAATAGCGCACCAGCTCATAAATTCCGCCCAAAATGCAGAATATCCCCAACAGCATACACGCTGTAAGCACCGATATCCCCGGCCATATGACCATCACGATTCCAAGAACAAACATACAGATGCCGGTAGCACCGGCACCTTTGCGCAATTGCTTCCATTTCTCTCTCATACTAAAAATCTCCTCCATATATAAAATTTAGTAGTATTATGATTTAATAATATTATAACATTTCCTCTAGTAAATTTCCATAAAATTTATATTAAACTAACATCTTACTCAAATACCCTTTTACACAATTAATCAAATATGATGCATCAAATATAAGCAGAGAAAAAGATAACGGCATGGGTACAGACAATAAAACTCAGGGCGACGAAACATTCCATATTCTGAGGAAAAGAACATGGAATTTTATTCGGTGGTATGGTATACTGTTTTTGCTGCGAAAAAATAGGACGGCGTACCCTGACAAATGGCAGATAATATAAAAAATGTAAATGTTTGTATGTTTTTGTCAGATACCTGTTTGACTTGCTGGAGGAATGATAAAATGCTTATAAAAATTGGTAATTTCGATTGTACAGAATGCTGGGATGGTGTGTTTTATAAAAAATTATCCGACTACCCAAACATTACCATATGGGAAATCCAGACGATTCTGGATTTTATTGACTATGAAGCCAAATATGGAAGAACCTGTGAAATAGAAGCGGAAAATAATATTTTAAAGCAAATCAATAATTATAAAGCCACCAACAGCAAAAAACGCATATCCGTACCTGCAAAAATATCGGAATGTATTGCCTGTCCAAAGTATAAAGGCTGCATGACAGATTTTGTATGCCATACTTCCCCGTTAGAAAACACAATTAAAATATTGAATTGCGGCAGTCTGCTTTCGGCTGTTTTGGCAAGGGGAAAATCTGCAAAAGAACTTCAATCGGAAAAAAGAAATGCGGCGAACGACCCGGAAGATTATTTTGACTATGTTATGTTTGCCTGGGGAAACTGTCAGGCAGGAGACCGTTTGGTTATGGAACGCAAATTAGGAAGATTTCCAGATGAAAAAGATTTAAGCCAGGGCTTTACCCCCGGAGTACGATTTTTCTTCCGGTATAACGATATCGTTCGTCATCCGAACGCTACTTTTGACGGAGTTTTACCACTTAAAATAAAAAATGAGGTCATATTAAAAGATTGGGTTTATACAATTATTATTCCTGCCATTTATAGAAATACTATTGCCCAATACATTCCCGCAAATTTAAAGAAAAGGGTGCATTTTATCGAAAATGACTGCAAGAATATATGGGATTGGTCCGAAAAGGTTTATGAATTTGTAAAGAAAATCTAATGTTACAGTTCAAAAACCAAACTTTTATCTTGCCTTTCGCATAACATACCACATAAAATGTAGAAATAACCGTTCTTGCACTAATGCTTCTGGTATCTGTCAGCCACCCTTCGACGTTGCGCAATAAAATATTATACATACTTCTTGAATTTTATTTTAACTTGATATTAAACCCTCGTTTTTACGCCATCCCCCCTATAAAGCCCAAGGATAACATGAAAAAGAACAATGATAAAAAAAGTTCGGCGCATGCCCGCAACAACATGGTATAATATCGTCAGATATTATACCAGTGCCGGTTCGCCGTCCGACGAAGGAGGACATCTTCCTTGGCGAACCGTGTGCATCCGCCGGAGGGAAGCATGTCCAGAGGACATGGTATAATGTCCGCGAAGGCAAAGCAAGGAATCAGGAAACGCGAGTAGCTTTGCCGTAACCTGCGCGGAGCCCACAAGAAACCTGTGGAACGACATAATATAATATCAACAGGCATTATACCAACGCCAGTTTGCCGTCCGACCAAACAAACCACGCCAACGATGAAGAGAAAATTTCATCGTTGCATCACGCACACACCCGGCAGGAAAGCCGGATAGACGTTTTTATTATCCTTCCCAAATTAAAAACAGAAAACAAAACATATCACACACAAAAACTGCACAGAAACAGGTGAACCATGAAAAATAACTCCATCCGGATTCAAAACGCAAGAATCCACAACTTAAAAGGCATTGACGTTACCATCCCAAAGCATAAACTCACCGTAATCACCGGCGTATCCGGCAGCGGCAAGTCAAGCCTCGCTTTCGATACCCTCTATGAGGAGGGCAAACGGCGCTATTTAATGTTTTCCGACACACAATTTATGATCGACACAGAACCCGCCTTTGATTCCATCACGGGACTTTCCCCCACGGTTGCCGTCGAACAGCGTATTATCCGGCAGTCCAACCCCCGCAGCACGGTGGGCACAAGAATCAAGATCAGCCATCTGCTCGCCGCCCTGTTTACCAATTACGGCGAGCGCGACCCCGCTTATGATGACGGAATGCCACTCGACGTTTCCATGTTCCAGCGCGGTTCTGCAAAAGGTATGTGCGTCCGCTGCCTTGGAAAAGGTCGTGCGGGTCTTATTGATGAAGCGGCAATGTTCTCAGATAAAAACCTATTGATCTGCGATATCGCACACGGGCTCGGCAGGGGCAGCTCCACAAAAAATATACTGTCCGAATTCGCTGCCACCTACGGTTTTGACCCTTGGAACAACTGTATCGGCGACCTGTCGGGGGAACAGCTTACCCTGCTCAAATACGGCGATCACGGAAAATCAAGATTTCCGGGTATGATTCCATGGATTACAATGCTAACAAACGGCTCGCTCTCCACCTCCGGCAGACTTGCCCACCTGCTTTCACTGGACGGGTTAATGACACAGCGCGTCTGTCCGAAATGCCTTGGCACGGGGCTTGGTGAACAGGCAGCACACACGACTTTCCACGGGAAAACAATCACGGAACTTGAAAACATGTATATCCGTGACCTGCATGAATTTCTTTCCGCTTACAATGACGGAAGGAACCCTCTGCTTTCTGAACTGTGTACCAAGCTTTCCTGTATGATTGAAGTCGGTCTGTTCCACCTCGCCCTCTCCCGCCCCATCCCGACACTCTCCGGCGGAGAGATACAGCGCCTTTTCCTCGCCTCCTATATCATAACGGAAATGGACTCCATCATCTTTGTATTTGACGAACCGACAATCGGACTGCATGAAACCGAAAAGGAAAATCTGATCCGCATCATCCGCCGTCTGGTGGACAATGGGAATACTGTGGTCGCCGTGGAGCACGATGAAAATTTTATGCGCGAGGCGGACTATATTATTGATATCGGACCGGGTGCGGGGATTCGCGGCGGAATAAAAATTTATGAAGGTGGTTTTACGGAATTCCTGCACTGCAAAGACTCCCGCACCGCACCCTATTTATCCGCAGCAAAAGGATTTCCGGCAAAAACTGTATTCCGCCCGGCAGACCCGAAAAAATGCCTCACCCTCTCCCACGCAAATATCCATAACCTAAAAGATGTAACCGTTAAGATTCCTCTTGGTATTATGGTTGGAATTGCAGGGGTATCCGGCAGCGGCAAATCAAGCCTGATTTCAGACACACTCGTGCCAACATTAAAAGAAGTTTTAAAGGGAAAATGTGTGACGGGTGAGGACAAAAAGGAGCACAGAACCATAGATGAATCGAACGCTGCGACACCGGAATACCCGGCGGATGCGCCATTTGAGTTTGAAGATCCCCGGGGGATAACCGATAAGACCTTTGCCGATATTGCCACCCCATCCCTTACCGGTCATACTGCCCCTACACCTTCCGGCCAGGATACCATAAAACGCTGCTATGTGATCGACCAACAGCCAATCGGGCGCAGCCGCACCTCCTGCCCCGCAACTTACACTGGCATTTTCGACCGCATCCGCGCGATGTTCGCAGAAACAAAAACCGCTAAGGAGCGCGGCTACACGGCAGGAATGTTTTCCGTCAACAGCACGGGGGGCTGCCGGCGCTGTAAAGGTGACGGGGTCATCCACTATCATGTCGGCTTTGGGAATTTTATTGATATCCCATGCGACACCTGCGGCGGGACGGGATACGTGCCGGAAGCCATGGAAGTAATGCTCGATCACAAAAACATCCGCGATATACTTGAGATGAGTGTGGAGGAAGCTTTCGATTTCTTTGCGGACAAGGACGAAAACATTGCACATCTTCTGGATATCTTAAAACGCGTCGGCATGGGCTACATACGGCTCGGTCAGGCAACACCCACCATTTCCGGCGGGGAGAGCCAGCGCATCAAACTGGCAAAAGAACTGGCGAAGGGGAAAAACACAAAGAATGTTCTCTATATCCTTGATGAGCCGACCACAGGACTATCCTTTTCCGACTGTGAGCGCCTGATACAGTTACTGAACGAGCTGGTAGAACAGGGAGCATCCATCATTATCACAGAGCACGATCCCCATGTGCTGTCCGGCTGCGACTATATCATTGAATTGGGACCGGGCGGCGGGACGGACGGCGGCAGCGTGATCGCACAGGGAACGCCGGAAGAATTGCGGAAAAATAAACAATCTGTGATCGGGAAATACCTAAAACAATAATGCACAACAAAGTACTCACGGACAGGAATAGAAGCTGAAGTAATTTATATCTCCATGCATAAAATCCGCCCGCATTCCAGAAAGGAGCCACCACACATGACGCTTTCCGAAGAAATCAATAACTACATCGCCCAAAACCGCTACCGACAAATCAACAGCGTGCTCGTATGGCAGGACGGGCAAATGATTGCCGAAAATTATTACAATGGCTTTACCAAAGAAAGCCGCAATGTCCTGCGCTCCGTTGCCAAGAGCATCCTCTCACTCGCGGCGGGCATTGCGCTTGACAAAGGTCTGCTTACGGGGCTTGACGTACCGGTTGCGGATTATCTGCCGCAGTTTCGTGAGAGGCGCGACCCGCTGCATCCCCTGATTACGGTGCGCCATCTCCTCACCATGACTTCCGGTATCTACTGGAACGGCGGCATACACTACCATTGCCCGATGATGGTGCAGTTGCGAAGGTCAAAAGACTGGCTTAACCATATCGCGGACTGCCCGGTCACAAACCTCCCCGGATCGCACTACAATTACAAGGAATTTGATGTGATCCTGCTCTCCGCCGTCCTTTCCGCAGTCTGCGGTGACCTGTATGATTTTATAAACCGCGAACTATACCTCCCGCTAAACATAAAAAGCGGGCGCTGGTATAAAAGTCCCTGCGGCGTATACTACAGCGTCGGAAGCGGGGAAGATGCCGACGAAAAGCCATCGAACCTGACCGCGCGTGAAATGCTCGCCTTCGGGCAGCTCTGCCTCGGGAAGGGCAGCTTTTGCGGGCAGAGGATTGTATCCGAGTCCTATCTTACCAGGGCTGTTTCCGCCCCGGAAGATGCCATCAATAAAAACTACGGCTACCTGTTCTGTCTGGGCAATAACTGGTACGCCTGCCGCGGCTACGGCGGGCAGCGCATCCATGTATTCCCCGAGGAAAACATGGTCGTTGTCATACAGGCAACCCCGACCGCACGGGGGATGGCGTATGATGATCTGATCTGGAAAACAATAGCAAAACAGGTACTTTAGCAGCATACCCGCTGTACGCAGACAGATTTCCAGACCTTCTGCACAGTTTTCCTTACACTGTCCGCCAAACTTCACGAAACGCAGTAAAACTTTGGCAGGCAGCTAAGTGTCACTGCATTTTCAAAAGAGTACGCCTTTTTCAACTCTTCTTTTGAAGTATATTGCTCTGTTCTGCCAAATTCATTTGACCAGGTCATATAATAGCTCCACGGAATCCTGTTCCCAATCACCGCCTCCACATCCGGAATTGTCCCGATCTCCGCGATGGCATACGGCTTTTCCGCTTTTGTTATCGCGGCAAGTTCCCTTAGCTCCTTCGCGTGGTCCGTGTGGCAGTGCGCCTCCGGGTACAGGTCGCGGCTGATAATATCCGCCACATCGTCCCCCGGATAGCATTCGGGGTTCGTGGAGTTAAACACCCATATCAGATTATTAAGTTTAAAATGATTTACATAGCGGTCATACATCAGCCCATACAACTTCCTCACCACATCCTTTTTGCAGTTGCCCCACCAGAACCATGCTCCCTCGTTTTCGTGGAACGGCCGCCACAATACCGGGACATGCGCATCGCAAAACGGTCTTAAAAGCCCCGCCATATAATCCATGTCCGATAAAAATGCATAATACTCCGGTGTTCCGGGTGTTACGGCAAGTTCCGCATTAAAATCCGTGTTCTCGGTATAAAATGATTTGTCCCTTCCGTAAAGGGGTGAAAACCAATGCCAGGTAAAAGTGATAAGACCTCCCATCTTCGCCCATTCCCACGCCTTTTTTAACATGTGTCCCGCCTCATAAACTTCTTTAAGGCAAGCCTCCCCACTCTCCTCATAGCGGATATTGGGCGAGTAGGCAAGCAGTTCAAACCCGCACAATGCGGGCAATTCCCCTGTCACCTCGCGGATAAAGGCAAGCTCTGCCTGCTCCATTGTCTGGGTGTGCTGGCCAAGGATTATTTTCCTGCCACGGTTCTCCCAAAGGAAATCAAACACCCGCTTTGCTTCATCCTGCGCGTTTTTATTTGTTAGCCCCATCTTCATCCTCCTCTTACTTTAAAATAATTTCGGATACTGTGAAATATCCGGTGTTTCCACATAGCGCCCCACATCGCGGCACAAAACCATTTCTTCCAACTGCCTCTCGACCTCATACACGGCAAACGATATTTCAACTTCATTATACTTAGTTTTTCCGCCGATTACAAGCGGAATTGCAGTCCGTTTTCCCCCGGTTTTTCTGATATACAACCTCCGTTTAATTTAGTGGTAGTAAATGAAATTGTGATATGGTATAATGTCCGCAAGGCATTATACCAGCGCCGGTTCGCTGTCCGACCAAAGGGAGGACAGTTTCCCTGGCAAATCATGTGCAAGCCCCGCAGGGAACATGTCGGAACGACATGGTATAATGTCCGCAAGGCATTATGCCAGCGCTGGTTCGCCGTCCGTGTAGGTCGAAAAACGGTGGCTCTCATAAGTGGTGATGCCTTTAGGATTGGTGGAGGCGATACAGGCCACTACAAAAGTTTTGTGGACATCAATGCCACAGCAGATTTTGTACACGATTTTTAAAGCCATAGTGATTCCTTTCTGAACCGGGAAGGTTCACTAAGATTATAGGGAGAGACGGCATTGACTGAACGCCTAAGCCATAAACGAGATTGTTTATACAAAGATAAGGTTTCATGCTCTTAAAAATAAAGGGGAAATATCATGGCTATGTATTGGAGGGGATACCTGCCAGTAGAGATGAAAAGACAGTAGTGTTTTTGAAAATGGCTAATCCAATTATTAATTTGAAGAATAGACGTAGTGCTGTGTTTACATTTGATAATAACAGTGAACTGGCAGAAATGTCAGATGAAGTATGTAGATTGCATATGAATATGGATTGTATAGTTGTGGATGAAAAGATATATTCTTTCAACTATAAGTTTGAGGATTTATTTAATGTTGAAAAAACTATGCAAAAGATAAAACATAAAGCACTTGAAGAAATTGTTACAATTGATGCATTTGAAAATAGAGAAGAATTTGAACAAATGGCGCGGGCATATAAGTCTCCGCGAACATTTATTACATTGAAGAGAGAAAGGGTTGAGCGTATTAAAAATAAGACAAATCGAAAAAAAGTAGCAAATATGCTAAAAATAGATATCAGTGATGAAGGAAAATTTTTTTTAAAAATGATGAAGAAGTTTCATTGTTGATTAGATATTTATGCTTTAAGATTTCAAGGATGATGAAACAAAAGAATTGCTTGAAGCAAATAATGTAACACAATTATCATTACAGTAGTGTATATGCAAGATAATATTGCATTTAAAGAAATTATGAAATTGATAATATTCGAGATGTTTGATGGGTTATATAGATGCAAGAAATTATATTAGTATTTTAAAAGAGTCAATAATGCATATTAGTAAGTATATTTACAAAATTTATCGTTATATAAAAATTGAGATATATAGGTGGTTTGTGCTAAAGAATTACTTATTATGTAATTTCTAAATATGAGAATAAAGTGGAGAAATACGTATTGGTAATATCTGGATATATTAAGAATGGGATTGGAGGCGGAATAATGGAAAAAAAGTTACCAGAAAAAATAGATATAGACAAGTCGTTGCATATACTGTGTCAAAATTCAATAGATTTAATCGAATATGCAAGAGGAATCACAGCAAAGCAGATCAACATTATTCAGCTAATGACATTTTATTCCATAGGAAAATGGATTGTGGAGGAACAACAACAAGGTGAAAGTAGAGCGAAATACGGTCAAAGAGTGATTAAAAGGCTTTCTGAAGCTCTGACTGAGCAGTATGGAAGAGGTTTTTCGGTAGATACCTTGGAAAATGCCAGACGTTTTTTTCTTACATACCAAGATAGAATTTCCGAAACAGTGTTTCGGAAATTTGCTGTGGAGAAATCCGAAGCAGTGTTTAGTTTTTTTGAAAAAGAAATGCCGTTTACACTTCCGTGGTCTCATTATCTTCAATTGATGCGTATAAAAGATGAAAATGAGAGAAAATTTTATGAAATAGAAGCAACAAATGAGGCATGGGGAATACGGACACTGCAAAGGCAATATAACTCGAGTCTCTATGAGAGATTGGCTTTAAGTAGGGAAAAGGATGAGGTAATGCGGCTTGCATCTGAGGGCAATGTCATTACAAAACCACAGGATATCGTGAAGCAGCCTACGGTGCTTGAGTTTCTTGGGTTAGATGAAAAAGCAAAATATGTGGAGTCTGATTTGGAAACTGCAATTATCAATAAACTACAAAAATTTTTGTTAGAATTGGGCAAAGGCTACTTATTTGAAGCAAGGCAGAAACGATTTACATTTAAGGAAGATAACTATTATGTGGATCTTGTGTTTTATAACAGACTTTTACGGTGCTATGTGTTGATAGATTTGAAGATTGATAAACTGACGCATCAGGACTTGGGACAGATGTTGATGTATGTGCATTACTATGACAGATATGAGAAGTTGCCAGAGGAAAATCCAACGGTAGGAATTTTGCTATGCAAGGAAAAAGATGATGCCCTTGTAGAAATTACATTGCCGGAAGATGCCAATATTTATGCATCAGAGTATCAATTGTATTTGCCTGATAAGAAGGAACTTCAGAAGAAATTAAAGGAATGGATAGATGAAGGGACAGATTTGTAGATATTTTTATTGTAGACACAATTTTTGAAATATACTCAAAAAGTTGCTACACTGTAGCAACAATTACGATGAGGGGGGAAACGCGTTTGGCTACAAATTGGCTACAAAAATTCTGAAAATACAGAGAAAATCAATATTTTTAGAAAATATGATAGCAGAAAACCTCGAAAACACGCCATCTGTCACACATGGCTCTCCCAACCTAATCCGACCGAAGGGAGGACATCTTCTTTGGTGAACGGTGGATAAGGGCATAGGAGGTAGGATTATGACTGATCAAACATTTGGCGAATTAAAATATGAGGAAGGTTACGGATGGCTTGGGAAACTAGAATTGGAGTTTGGTGGGGCATCTTACCCCGTAGAACTGTTAATACACGAGGGAAGAGAAAAAACAATTACCAACAGGCAAAGGGAAGCATATGAACGCTTTATGGAAAAATGGCCGACATTGCAGCCTAATTTGATCGAAGCATTGATCCGATACTATAACGAGGAAGAATATTATTCCTACGGTCCAGAAGACGAGGAAGAAGCGGCAGAATGGTGGCCGGAAATCAAAACCGGAGAAGCTCTTCTTGCAGCGGTGACCCCGGAAACAATTGTGGTAACATGGGATTTTGCAATGGACGATAAAAGATGTATTTATTTGCTTTTTTCAAGAATATGGGGCGGTGAAGATCTCGATGACAACGGAATTGGTGTCAGATTTACAAACGAAGAAATTGATAAAATCGCGTACAAAGATATGGCATTTTAAAAATTATTTTCGTCATAACCCGCCACCAAAAAATATCAAAACAGCGGAGGAAAAAATTGCAATCACTGGATATTAATAGGGCAAAACCGGAAGATTTGCCGCGGATAATGCAGATTTATGAATATGCGCGGAACTTTATGAAAGAAACCGGAAACGAAAGCCAATGGAAACACAATTACCCACCAAAAGATATGATTATGGATGATATCCGAAACGGCAACTTGTATGTGATAAAAAAAGAAAATGCAATACATGCCGTATTTGCCTTTATGATCGGCTCAGAACCCACCTACCAGAAAATCAGTCAGGGCAGATGGCTTTCCGACACAGAGTATGGGACACTGCACCGGATTGCCGGGGATGGTAAGATCCACGGAATTTTTGATGAGGTTATAATATTTTGCCTTAGCAGAACCAACCATTTAAGGATAGATACCCACAATAACAATAAAATAATGCAGCACCTTATCCTTAAAAACGGATTCCAAGAATGCGGCATCATCCACGTTGCCGACGGCTCACCGCGAATAGCTTATGAAAAAATATAAGTAACAGGTTCCGGGAGCAGCGCGGACAAAAAATTCTCTGCCTTGTCTGGCACTGGTAGTGGGGCATACGGAACTAAAAATAGGAGGACTCCAAAATGGAAAGAGAATTGTATGATTCATACATAGAGATACTAAAAGAAGAATTATTGCCGGCAATGGGCTGCACTGAGCCGATTGCCGTCGCCCTTGCCGCAGCGACCGCGCGCGATACCCTAGGTGCGCTGCCGGACAAGATCACACTTTCCGTCAGCGGGAATATCGTAAAAAATGTAAAAAGCGTTGTCGTACCGCACACCGGCGGGCTAAAAGGGCTTGCCGCCTCCGTTGCCGCTGGGATTATTGCGGGCAAGGCCGAAAAAAAGCTGGAAGTCATTGCGGACGTAACGCCGGAACAAATTCCGCAGATCGCAAAATATCTGGAAAAAACACCCTGTACCGTCACCGAATCCAATTCCGGCTGCATTTTTGACATTGAAATCCGCGTTTTTTCCGCTGGACATAGCGCTGCCACACGGATTGCAGGACACCACACAAATATTGTGCGCATTGAAAAAGACGGCGTGGCACTGCTATCCGTCGATTATCAGGATACCCCGAAAGAAACCGCCGCAGCCAGTGAAGATTCCACGTCGGACAACCACTTGGAAAATATTCCCAATTCCATCTTTTCGGCTTCTTCATGCGACGATAACACTGCCCTGACCGATACCGAAACCAATCCTCCATCTTCAAATTGCGGACAATTTGCCAACAAGGCTGACCGCAGCCTCCTTAGCATAGAAAATATCGTCCGCTTTGCCGATGAGGTTGACCTCTCCTTAATCCACGATACGATCGCAAGGCAGATCGCGTACAATACCGCCATAGCCGAAGAAGGGCTGAAAAATGCCTACGGTGCCCAGATCGGGCGCATCCTTCTCGCCTCCTACGGCGACGGCGTGCAGAACCGCGCCAAGGCGATGGCAGCCGCCGGATCCGACGCGCGCATGAATGGCTGCGAACTTCCTGTTGTTATCAATTCCGGCAGCGGCAACCAGGGTATGACCACCTCCCTGCCCGTTATCGTGTACGCGAAAGAACTTGGCGCTACGGATGAACTGCTCTACCGCGCATTAGTTGTCGCAAACCTCGTCACCATCCACTTAAAAACAGGGATCGGCAGACTCTCCGCCTACTGCGGCGCGACAAGCGCCGGATGTGGTGCGGGCGCGGGCATTACCTATCTCTACGGCGGGCGCTACCGCGAGATCTCCCACACGATTGTCAATGCCATCGCCATCAATTCCGGCGTGATCTGCGACGGCGCAAAAGCAAGCTGTGCCGCAAAGATCGCCTCCTCCGTGGAAGCCGGGCTCCTGGGGATGCACATGTTTTTGCACGGCAGCCAGTTTAAGGACGGCGACGGCATTGTAACCAAGGGCGTGGAAAACACCATCCGCAATGTCGGTGAACTTGCGCGGGAAGGGATGAAAGAAACCGACCGGGAAATCATTCACCTCATGTTGCAGAAAATGAGTTGAAAAACGTGTTTCCCGCCATTGCAGATAAATTTTCAATCCCCTAAATCATTTTCCTGGAAAACCCAAGCACCGCCACTACATATCCCGCCGCGCCGCTGATTCCTGCGACCGCGGCGGCGCGCGCAAACTGTGAGGCTTCTCCCGCTCCCGCCGCAAATGCCTGCGCCGACATCAGGCCAGTCGGCAGCCACCGCGAAACCCCCGGAAACATCCCCGCAAGATAGCAGCCCACGACAATTACGGCAAGCCCCGCAATCACACTTGTCCCGCTTTTCGCCACGGCGGAAACCGCGAACAACATTGCGATCAGCCAGATTCCAAACAAGTATGGAAACACCGCACCCAAAAAATAATGTGACATGTTCTCAGCACCCCAAAAATATACACTGTATCCCAGGGTGATTCCAAAACAAAGCCAGTAGCCCACCGTCCAGACAAGCGTCACTATAGCGCCCTTTGCCGCCACTACCGCAGCCCGCGATAGCCCCCTTGTCAACAATGGAATCAACGTCCCCCTGCGGCATTCATTTGTCAGGCTTCCGCCGAACATAATGATAAACATAATAAGCGCCATCGGTATATTTTTAAAAAACTGTGTAAAGGATGTCGAAGCGTCCACCGTTACCGCGGAAACGGACAGCCCACTTCCCGCCAGTTCGTCCGCCATATGCTCCATCAGCCACGGGGTGAGTTTTGCGATCGCCGGACTCATAATCCCAAACAAAACGAAAACCGCAAGCAGAATCATTAACTTCCCACCCCGCCAAAGCTCCGTGCATTCCTTCTTGAAAAACACCCAAAATCCGGATTTCATTTACCACTCTCCCCCTCCCCATCAACAAGCCGAAAGAACATTTCCTCCAGTGTCCGCTCCTTCTGCTCAATGCGGCGCACTGCGATACCCTCGCGGACAAGCAGAGCCATCGCGGCGGACATTATATCATTTCCATACTCGGGTAAGGACGCTGATAAAGTATCCGCTTTCTGTATCGACACACAAGCATTATCTTTCGTCCCGTAGGCAAGTGTCAGCGTACTTGTGCGTGTTCCACCGGGCATCAACCCCGCAAATTTCTCCGCATCCTCCGCGCGCAGAAACTCAATCAAAAACCCCTGTGCCCCGCCCACATTCTTTAATTCCTGCATCAACCCCTGCTTTACCAGCTTCCCTTTATGCAGCACGGCACATTCATCACAGATCCGCTCCACGTCGGAGAGGATATGCGTTGAAAAAAGTACGGTTGTCCGCTCCTTCAGGGAATGCAAAAGTTCGAGGATCTCCCTGCGGCCTGCCGGGTCGAGCGCAGAGGTCGGCTCATCGCAAATCAGAAGCTTTGGATTTCCAAACAATGCCTGCGCAATCCCAAGCCTCTGCTTCATTCCCCGCGAAAAGCCCTGAATGCGCTGCTTCGTCTTTGAAAGCCCCACAAGTGCCAAAAGTTCTTTCGCCCTCTCCTTTCCCTCCTTCTTCGAGATACCGGAAATTTCCCCGCACAAAAGCAGATATTCTTCCGGTGTCAAAAACCCGTAAAACTCCGGAACATCCGGCAGATACCCAATAAAGTGGTTGGCGCGGCTTTTCCCAAAACTAACCTGCTCCCCGTGCACGCGGATTTCTCCCGCATCCGTGTCAAGCAAACCAAGGATCATCTTCATTGTTGTTGTCTTGCCCGCGCCGTTTTCCCCGACGAAGCCAAATATGCAGTGATCGGGCACAGTAAGACACAGATCATCCACCACGGTGCGCGTGCCAAAACGTTTTGTTACATGGGATAATTCCAGCATTTATTCCTCCCCCTGCTTTCCCAGCGCAAAATATAGAATCGGCCCCCAGAACTGCATCCCGACCAGGCTGACGAAAAGCCAAAGCCCCCGGCTTCCCCTACGGTAACTGTCATGTGTCAGGATATGACGAATCGTGTACGCCAAAAGCCCGAATTGTACAATCACAAGTGGAATCAGAAATGGTAAAAATTCTTTAATCTTTTCCATAATATTATCCTCCTTACCCACCGCTCTCATCTTTACGACTAAGAAGCGGTGGGCATCTTTAAATAGGTTCAATTTAATTCTGCCCGGATTTTTGCCAGTTCCTCCTGTGGAAGGCCGGAAAATACCGGATTCTCAAGTGCCTGCCTGACACTTTCCATAACCACCGTGCTATCCCTGACCGCATCCGTGCCAAGCTCATTTTCTTCAAACCATTCTTCCAGCCGGTCAAGAAGCGGGTCCGTGCAAAGACGCATATCCGTCCGTTCCATTTCCTTTACAATCCGCGCAAAACGATGCAGGCGTTTTATAGCCTCCGCATTTTTACCATGGGCGCAGTACACAGTCGCGGCGCTGTAGTGAAACTGCGCCTCCGCATTCCGACCCGCCCTTCCGACTCCGCCCCCAGACAGTACCGCATCCACCCGCCCTATCATCGCTTCGCATTTTTCCAGCTCCCCGGTATGCAAATGAAGATAATTTACCACACTGTTTATCATTACAAGTACCGCTTCATAAAAACAAATCTGCACGCGCGCATCCGCCTTTTTGGTATCGCCTGCACGCATATATGCCTGAAACAGAAGGGAATCCGCATTTCTTGCGAAACGGTATGGATTGCAGACATCCTCCATGACGGTGATAACCTCGTCGTGCTTTCCCTGTTGAAGTTTGACCACCGCCTCAAGTACAACCGCGTCCCTGCACAGGCCACTGTCCCCGGAATTGCCGTAGATCCTTGCACAGAGTTTAAGAATCTCTTCTAAAACATCCCCCTGTTTTTCTGGTTCTGCCAGTATAAAATGATTCAACCAGAGAATACATATCTGAAGCAGAAAATTATAGCAGGAATAATAATTTTTAACAAGTTTTTGTGACCGTAAAAAAACTTCCTCAAACGGCTTTTCGGCAAAGTCCTTTGCCAAGCCGCGGTAAAGGCTGCGGATCTGCATCCTGTTAAGTCCGGGATGGTAGCCTAGCAATTCATCAAGCGTCACATCGTAATAAGTGGCTAGCAAAAGCAGGGTCTGGATGTCCGGCAGGCTCTGTCCGGTTTCCCATTTGGAAACGGAAGCCTTGGTTACGCCGATAAAATCCGCGAGAGCTTCCTGCGTGATACCATGCCTGCGGCGAAGCATTGTAATATTTTGGGCAAAGTTTAAATCGTCCATTTTCGGAATTCCTCTTTTCTGATTTTAATGTTGATAATCAACAGGTTCTTTGCAGCGGGAAATATCCCGCTGTGGTTGATTTTGTTTCGGAGAATTCATCCTTGAGGCTATTATAAGCGCATTACGCAGCAATTAGCAAGCGAAGCAAACGATATTATAAGAAATAAAATCAACTGTGAAGAAACTTATAAAGGGGAAATAAACTGTACAATAAAAAGATCCCCCACTTTTTCAGGAAGTGAAAAAATGGGGGATTTTTATCGAATGCTATTTCGTACAGGAGTTTAATAGGCTTTCCGGTAAAACTCTTGTCCCGGAGGTAATATAGAAATAATGGGTGATTGCTATGTTACGATTGTAAAGATAAATAACAATCTTTGGTGCACAAAAAAATAAAGGGGCAACGCCGTTTACACACCGCATTGTCCCTTATCACATTATCTCACTCCCTGCTCTTGCCTACTGCCCCCTTCAAAATATGTATTCCTATAAAATGGCATTTTCAACATCGACGTATTCCACAACTTCATAAACTCTGCATTCCCGACTTTCCGGTTATAAACTTCCTCCCCTTCCCCGCAATTCGCGAACTCCTTAATTGATTCCGCAAGATACACATTCTCCTCATCGTACCCGACCACAGGGACAAAATGAAGATACCGCTCCCCCACCCGCGTCCGCAGCATTACGATAACCGGTGCACCTTTACAGATCTCCCTTTTCAGCGCTTTAAAATTCCCCGCGCAATATTTTACCCGGATTCCGTAACGGGAAAGCATCTGCACGATTCCCTTCGGGTATACATACCCTTCCTTTGTTTTTTGCGGCATCTCCTCATAAAGGACATTTCCGTCCGCCTCTCTCCCATGATGCCTTAAAAGATAAGCGGATGCAAATGCAGAACACTCATATTGGGGTTGAATGTCGATCCTATTCTGCCCTTTCACAAAAAACTGCTTTTGGCCGCGGACAGCAGAAAATCTTATATGCAGTCCCCCCATGAGCAGCATGTTCACTACCGTTGTGATAATTAAGTAATTTACAAAAATCCGCATACTACCCAAAATACACTCCATATGTGTTTACTCCCCCAGTTGTGCTGAAAAATTTCCCCGTTCGTTACTTTTCTAAAAATTCCTTGTAGCTCACGCCATCCTTCTCCGACTGCGTCCCACACAAAACATCCGTAACGAAATCCCAATATACTGCAGCATCAAGTCCGGATATAACATCCACCTCCTTAAAATCCTCTGCCTCCCCGCCTCCCCCCGTTTCCGCCGGCATAACCCTGACTGCCCCATAGGACGCACTTTTTGTATCCGCATCCACCGCAACATACCGTTTCTCCCGTTTTAAAACAACCCCGTGGTTTAACAGCACCGCCGCAGCGATGGCATCCGTGCAATTCACCTGATACGCAGGATTTCTTCTATATAAGCTGTACTGCCCGTCAAGCCACATCCGGGAGATCAGGGTATCCGGCTTAGCCTCCATCATATCAAAAACCGCCTTATTCAAAGCCCCCTGCGGCGCAAGGTCGCGCGGTAGGATGATCTTAACAGGGAACGCGCTTTCTAAGCAGATTTCCAACGCTTCCGCGTCATAAAAACCGTTAAAATCCGCATATTTGGTCGCCCCGCCCTTCCCCTCAAAGGCTCCTGCCACAAAAATGATACCGGCAGTATTTTCCGCAAAAGCCGCATCCTTCCGGCACGCAAGGGCAATGTTGGTCACCGGCCCCGCGGCGATGACCGTGACCTGCCCCGGGTATTTTTTCACCTGCTCGATCATGAAATCCACAGAATCCTGCTCCTGTGCCTCCGACCGGGAATACCCCCAAGCCCGGTTGTAGAACACACCGAGATCATGGTAATTTCCCGGGTTTACATAGGAATCCTGTTTGAACATCGCGCCCCAAGGCTCGATCTTTCCGACCACCTTCTCCTGCTCCTGCATATCCCGAAAGCCCATAAGCGGAATGTCGGTTCCAATATAGACGGGAATATCGCTCCGCCCGATTTTTTCAAGCTGGTTCAAAACAGCGTTTGCGGCATCCGCGGCAACCGTATTGCCCCCGGTAACGGTGATACCGAGCAGATCGATCCAGCAAAGTGCGTCCGCCTGCGCCAAAATGCACATGCACATGGCATCGTCGCCCAGATATGTCATGTCACAGTCGAGGATGATTTTGTTGTCCGTGGCATTTGTGGCGATATCATATTTTGACGGGACAAATTCCGTGGAAAGTTCCGGGGAGGGCAGCGCAGTTTCGGTGTTTTGCGCGTACTCCCCCGTATCCGCGGTAGAGGTCGGTTTTCCCGCCTCACCGCCCTTCCCCTGCCCGCATGATACACAGAAGGAGGAGAGGAGGAGTGTGCATGATGTTGCTGTGAGTATGGATCGCACTATTTTATTTCTTTTCTCTGGCATCTATGTCTCCTCCCACAATCGCTCATCCGGAATCTGTTCAAAGCAGTATTCTATAAACTCCAACATGTTTGTTTGCCTGACCGCTTTGATTTTCTTCGCAAACATTCTTACCTGATTTAATGTATCAATACTGATCGGTTCCGTATTGATTGGAAATATCCTGCTATAATAAGTCCCTTTTTCAGAATCGCGTATGCGCTTTACCATAATATCTGCCTTGATCATTACATCCTCAAGGTTTTTAATGTTATATAACGGCACAATATAATCACTCAAGGGATGACCCTTGAACATCTCGCCCGATATATACCGTTTTCTGGTATCTTCACTGCAATCATCCGTATCCATCATGATGAAGATTTTAAAATTTTTAAGCCTCTTAGCCTTTTTATCATATTCGACAGAATATTCACTTGCAAATGCGCTCAATGTACTAAATTGCTTTTTCTTCAAAAACTCTTTTAATCCATTGATCTGGATGCTCCCCTTCCCTTTATCTTTTGATATGATTTTCACCGGAAGATGAAGATTCGTGTAAATAAAACGCACAAAGAGAAATTCGGATTTTCCATGCACGATCACCGCACATTTCGTATAATTTAATGCATCGAAAGGCACTCTTATTCGCCCCCTTCTGCATTATCCCGCAACTCATTTAATATCTCGTCATAATCCAAAGAATCGACGATAGGAACCCCTCCGAATAAACCCTTTAAATACATGATCCTCGGATTATTTGTCCCCTGGATTCTTGGGTATTGATCCAAACATTTTACTTCCTTGTTTCCCTGATGGTCTACCCTGATCAAATAAACAGATTTGATATCAATGGTTTCCAGCAAATAAGTATTGTGTGTAGTAATGATCAACTGGCCGGTGATATCATCCACCATAGATTCCAAAATACTTTTCAAAAGCAAATCATGAATCCCGTCATCGATTTCATCATATACGACTGTTACACCACAAAATGCACCAAGTAAAGAATGAATGATCTCCAATATCCGCTGTGTTCCTGCCGATTCATTTTCAAAATCAATGGCACGTATTTTCCCGCCGATCATTTTTTTTACATAAAGCCTATAGGATACATATTCACCTTTATACGTCTTTTCATAATAAACATCCTTGATATCTGCATATGCCTGTGTAAAAAAATTTTTAAGAATACGTTCGGAACAATCCAACAGTGATTCATGTACGGTTTGTACTTTTCCGATATCTAGGCTTTTCAATAAATTCAATTTTTTTTCTGCCATGATTCCACTGGTCGCGCGCGAGCTTTTTTTATGGTATATCGTTAAGGCTCGCAGCATATCGAGAATGTCAAAAACATATAAAAGATAGTTTTCTTCGATATACAATTCATTTTTCTCTGCTCTCTGTTTATTCAAAATGCTTAAAAATGTGTGTTTTCCCCAATACTTACTTATCTCATCCTGTATTTCATCCTCCACTTTTTTATTCGCAAATAGCTTATTGGAAAATGTAGTTGAAATTCTTCCGTCATCGAACTTTATCTCAAATAATGTACCTCTTTGTTTTCCCGTAAAATAGTACAACTTTTCATAACAAAATTTCTCTGAAAAGTTTATGATATAGTATCCTTCATGTCCATTTGTTTGAAAACCATACTCAATGCTTGTTTCTTCCTCACACTCTACCATCCGGCAGCTTTTTGCCAGCCTTAAGACATCCATATCTCCCATGATCTTTTCAAGCACATCTGGCAGTTCATCTTCCGGAATCATTTTTCGAAGCTCACTTACATTTGCAAGTAATTCAAAAGAATCAATACTGCGTCTCAACAGGTTCATACTGCTAACAAAGTTTGATTTCCCACTGCCGTTTTCCCCGTATATCGAAACAAAATTTTTTACACCCTTACTTCCATTTTTCAAATTGAACGTAACATCTTTAAATGACATGAAATTTTTCAATTTAACATATGTGAACATTTTCTGCACCTCCAATCCCACATCAATGTTTTAACTCGATCTTCATATACTTTTACTATCCCGTTGTATTATATAACATTTTACCAAAACTTTCAACTGTTATTCACAAAATTATTGTTCCATCCCCTAAAAAGCAAATACCTGTTCCTCCCCCGTGATCTTTACCGCAAAATCCATCGCCAACAGCGCTGCCTTATCCTTTTCCGGAAGCTTCGCCGTATTGGACAGACTCCTCTTATCCCAAACTTCCGCGTCCAAGTTATCCGCAGCATAGAAGAACTGGAACACATTCTTCCCCCGAAACTGTGCCAGCGCCGCCACGGCGGAACATTCCATATCCACACAGATGCAGCCCGCTTCCTTCCGCCTTGCTACTTTTGCTTTTGTTTCCCTGTATATTCCATCTGTTGTCCAGGTTTTTCCAACCGTATAGGCGCAGCCGATATGGTCAAGCATTTCCCTGAATGTCCCTATGTATTTTGTGTTGACCGCAATCTCATTCGACGGCGGCGCATAGTGGAAACTCGTCCCTTCATCCCGAATCGCGGCATCTGGAATGATAATGGAGCAATCCGCGATCGCCGCATCGAGCACGCCGCACGTACCAAACATAACAACCTTCTCGACACCCATTGCAAAAATATCTTCTAAGAGGGCAACGCAGGGCGGAGCTCCCACATCGGACATAAAAAGGGCAAGTTCCACACCCTGATGAACTGTTTTATAAACTGGGATCACCATATTGGCGACCCTGCTCTCCGCAATCTTCTCACCTCCAAAACTCTCAAGCATCCGCCCAAATGTTTCGCTTGCAAAGCAGGTCACTGCCGTTTTGGGCATTCCCTCCACCGGCGCAACGATATCGTCGGGGTTGACGACTGCCCGGATGGCATCATCAAATTCCTCTAATACCATATATTTTCTCCCTTCTTATTTTTAGTCCCGCAGATTCCTTCCCTGTACCACCACCCACGAAGCGGTTTTCTGTCCACTCCGTTCCCATAAAACCGCTTCTGGCACAGCGAAGGATTCTGCTGTTTTTAGTCCCGCAGATTCCTTCCCTGTACCACCATTTACAAAGCAGTTTCGATCCAATACCTCTTTATCCTCTCCCCCTCAACTTCCACGGTTTTCTCATAAACTCCCCCGTTTGCAAGGATTACTCTCTCGCTGGCAGGATTTGTTTGCGAGCAGGTCACCAAAACCTTTTGTAAACCGCGTGCCCGGCAGTTTATCAGATTTTGGCGCAGCATTTCCTTCGCGTAACCTTTGCCTCGCTCCGAAGGTCGGACTGTGTAGCCCATATGCCCGCCCCAGAGTCCTAAGACCGGATGGTTGATATGGTGGCGCAGGTCAATAATCCCGACGATGCACCCGTCACACAAGCGCTCGGCAACATAGGATGTAGACGGCACTCTCCCCTCCGGCGGATTTTCCCCATCCGACTGTCTTTTAAGAACATTCAGCCACTCCTCCATTGTGTCAGCCTGTCTTAGTTCGCCGCAGCCCGCAAAAGCATCCTCCCCGGAATCCGCTGCCAAAATTTCGGCTTTTAATGACATGACCTGCTGTGCATCCCGCATGGACGGTTCGCGAAGCAAAATACCCGGGCTGCTTTCCATATGTAACATACCATCCATCCCCCTTATTGATTTATCTTTAAAGGAAATTATATCCCTTTGCTGCTTTTGCATGTCAGATGGGGCTTATCCTCCCACCTGACACAACTGGTAGGTTAAAGATACCACTTCACAGAAAAAAACACAAGAAAAAACTTGAATATTCCTAAAATCTCTTTTGCTCAAAACTCACAAAAATTTTGGGATTTATCCACCATCTTCTCGTAAATTCCACGTACCCTGCCCACATCGCTCCCATGCAGGTACTCATGCCAGAACACAAAAGAAGTGATAACATCCGCAGCATCCATATGGCGGCAGATTACCTCCGGAATAAGAGCTTTACCGGAAAGCCTTTTAAACTCCTGTACATAAAAGCTGACTGCCCGCCCTATATCTGTATTCAAACCATCCGCACCAAGCCTGCTGAAAAAGAAACTTAAATCACCCGATGCTGCCCCCACGGAAACACCCTGCCAATCACAGATTAAAACATTTCCCCGCTTATCTAAAAGCAGGTTGTCAAAGTGGAAATCGCCGTGGTTTAAAACCTCCTTCTCCTGTGCATGCCACCGGATAATGTGGTTGATCTTTTCGGCAATCTCTTTCAGGGGCGCTGAAGAAAAACTGCCCGGATGTTCGTCAAGAACACTTTGCCAGCCGGAAACATACTCTTTCACCTGTTCTTCTAAAAGCAGGTTTGCCTTTTCTTCCTGTCGTTCCTCCTGTTTTTCCTTATTCTGCCGTCCCTCTTGCCGCACCAGAAAATCCGGTATTTTTGCAGTATGCACGGCGGCAAGCGCCTCCATAATCTTTTTCATCAATTCAGTATCCAACTCACTTCGCAAAATTTTTTGGTAGCATTTCATCAAAATAAAGATTTCTTCCCCTGTTTCATAAATATCGCATACTTCCGGCAAAAATGCCAGCCTAAGACCATCCTTCCTTCCGCCAGCATATTGATACCAGAGCGCCTCCTTCCGGTAAGACGCATACCTTCCATCCTCTCCAAGTTCCGCCCTGGAAACGCATTTAAGCACATATTCCCCTGCAATATCATACACTTTCGCCCCACTGGCTCCACCTGCAAGCAATGTCGCACTGTTATTTTCCAAATATTCCCTTGCCTCTTTGATATCCATATTCGTTCCCTCTCTTTCTTCAAAATACTGCCATACCCGTTCTTAAAACCAAGCTAAAACACACTCTTAAATATACAATTAGATTTTTGCCTGTAAATTCATTGCATCAAAGGAAATGATATCCCTATGCTGCTATCACAGCTTGTCAGATCCACCAAACACAAAGAAATCCCCTGCCCACCGCTTTCATCTTTACGACTTAGAAGAGTGGAACCCCTTTGATAGGTTAAAAATTGTCGGAAGCCAAATGCAGGAAATATAGTTTTCCCCCTTCCTATGAAACCCCTTCAAAGAAGTTCCTGCAACCGAAAAGTACGCTGTAAAAATGGCGCAGAAGAAACAAATATTCTATCTGCTGCCCACCCACTTGCCCACACACATAGGCATAAAAATACCTAATAAAAGACCACCCTTCTGAAAAGTTATTATGAATAAACCCATAATAGCACTTTCCAAAAAGGTGGTGTACAAATATAAGGTTGATTTTACAGGCTGCGGGCTTTCTTTTCCACCCCGCAATTCCCATGTCCATTCGATATGCCAAGAACGCGCATCTCATGAAACAGCCTGCAAAGTTCCTTTGCATCAAATACTGTTTTTGTATTCCCCAATTCCCTCCTCACACGAATAATCACCATCCGCTACCAAAAGACATGAAACATATCCCCCATCCTAAAAACCTCTTCTCCGCTCTCTTTTTCCCCTCTATGCGCTTCTCTTTATAGCTGGCATGGATTTCCGGAAGCAGCTCTATATTGCGGGGCTCTGTCAGTTCCTTTATTTTTTCCAATAATTCCCATGTGTCAGGCTCATTTAAAAAATTCCTTTCTCCCGGCGTTTTCGGCGAGTAGGCAAAAGCGTCCAGACGGATAATTTTTGCACCGTAGCCGGAAAGTTTCTCTATGGTTTCCCTGTAAAAATCCCACACCGCCTCCGAACGGATATTCAAATCCATCTGCCCGAGATACCTGGTGCGGTAATCTTTTGTTTCACGGATTTCCTGATAAAAGGTGTTCCAGTAAGGTATCCTGCTGCCATCGGAAAACTCCACCATAAGAAGCGGCAATCCGGGCTTTCGAAAAAACATTTTATTTAAATATTCCTCCCCCGGCAGAATATAGCCGTCCTCCGTCATTTCGCCGCACCCTTCCCAGAACTTATTCCAATCGATAAAGAAATCCCGGTATTTTGAAGCGGCTCCCTTTTCCAGTAAGTCCTGAAACTGGGGCGACTGTACAGAAGCGTGATTTAATACAAATTTTTCACGAATCTGTCGGAAAAACTCCGCAGGAGTTCTTGATCAGTTACCGCATGGTAAAAGCAACGGAACTGCTGAAGATGACCGATCTGTCGGTCGCGGATATCGGAAATGCAGTTGGCTATCCAAACCAACTGCATTTCTCCAGGGCATTTAAAAATACCTACGGTGTTTCCCCAAGAATCTGGCGAAACCAGAATTAAAAAGGCAATACCAGAGTATTTTGTTTTCAAAGCATTTCATCCGACAATGCAAAGAGTTCCTCCGCTTTTTCCTTCGTGTTCCGGAGTGTTTCCAAATACCGGTCTGCCCGGTAGATCAGCGCCCCGTCCTCCCCCGGCTCTGTCAGCGAGCAGACCGCTGCCGCTGCGCCCTCCGCATCAAATGCCGCAAAAAACTTTCTGACCGCCATCATGCTGTAGCCGTTGTCCAATAACAGCCGTATCACATACATACGCTCTACGGCTTCCCGCGGGTAATAACGCTTCTGATAAGCTTTCGCCTGGCCGAGCAGACCGTTGCGCTCCCAGTTGCGGATCGCTTCCGGGGTCACGCCGACAATAGACGCTGCCTGCTTTTTCGAGCAAAGGACAGCGCATGGGAATCCGTTTTTTGCCTGTCCTCCGCCCGGATATGCACCGCATGTTCCCCCTTCCTGCCTGCCGTTTGACCTGCCGGATCCTGCCGCCTCCATCTGTCTTGTCACCGCGTCAACAGCCTTTTTCGTCCTCTCGATATCCGCCTCCACTGCCCGCAGATAATCCGCCGACGCACTCCGGTACGCCTTCAAATCCCACTCCCTCGCCGCGGCAATCAGCCCCATGCTGATCCGGCGCAGGCGTTTGTTCACAAAACCGCCGAACACAAGCCTGCATATGCGGATCTGATAAACATGCTTTTCCTCAAACACGCGGTAGCCGTTCGGCAGGCGTTTTACCGGCGAGAGAAACCCACATTTTTCATAAAAGCGGATGGTGCCTGCTTTTACCCCTGTAAGCCCCGAAAGCTCACCGATCCGAAATCCGTTTTTTTCATTTTCTGATTTAGATCCCTTCATTTTCCATCCATCCTGTTTGTGTTTCGCCCCCGGCAAAATAGCCTTTGCACCCTGCGGATATACCCATACCCCGATTCCATTTTTCCAAAACAAGCCGCTTGCCAATCAGCGTACTTTCTCTTTTTTCATGATTTCAAACCCCGTTTCTAAATATAGCTTTACCGCATTTTGGTTCCATTCCGCCACATGTAATACAATCTCATCATATCCCCGCTCTTTTATGCAGTTCATTCCCCACAACAACAGTTGCCGCCCGTATCCCTTCCTTTGAAACAGCGGATTAACGACCAGATCGTCCAGTTCATTTCCATAGCACGAAACAGCCCCTGCAATATCCCCACCCTGCAGACAAAGGAACGTGTTATCCGCTTTGTCCTTAAATTGGGAATAATCCGAATAAAAAAACACCGGTTGGATCTCCAGGGCATCTCTCATCCTCGAAAAGCATACATTATATATTTCCATGTAATCCTTCCAGTATTTTTCCTGAAACGGAACGCAGATTATATTTTCCCGCCCTTTTATCTCCCCTTTAAAAACCATTTCATAGACAATAATCTCTTTCATCCGTCCCCCCTTCAAACTTTCCATCCATATGACACCATGATCCCCCCAACCTTTGTAAAAGCGGCCTCCCCACGGTGCTCCTTCAAATAGCGCACAATCCCGTTCTGCTGTGCGCAGTAATCCTCAGCTTCGCCGCGGCTCATCCCATGATTTACAAAATATGAGATATCCTTCTCCAGCTCATCCTCCGTCTTCTCATCACTCCAGTGATCGGCGTAAACCGCCGCGTTCAGCCTTCCATCATAGTTTTCCTGCTCCGGGCAAAGAAAATTCACCCGGTCATTCATCCGGCAGCCAATATCGCGAAGCCCCGCCCTGCGCATATAGTGCGGAATTTTCATGGCAATCGAATAGTCCCGGTTCTGCTTGGAAAGCTCCGTCTGCCAAAGCTTTTTTAAGCCCGGACAGGTGCAGAGAGACGCATAATCCATGCCATCCACATAAAGCCCGTCCGCCTCAAATTCACGGTTGCATTCCATGCTGACCACCAACCCGCCGGGTTTTGTGAAGGTAATCATTTTTTCAAGAAACCGCTCCCCGTTATCGACATGGCGGAGCACAGCCTGACTTATTACCATATCATACTGTCCGGGAATATGCTGTCCTTTTGTGCACTGTTTTTGGGTATCCATATTATCCGCATATTGCCCCATATCCTGCGGCGCTCTCTGCATCCCATTGTACACCACGGCATCCGAAGCACCTGCCTGCAGCATGCCGCTATTTTTCCTGCCGTCCCAGTCAAAAATATCTGCATGGATAAATTCTGCCGCTACTCCCTCTGCCGCGAACAACTCCCGCGCGGCGCAAAGCATCTCCCCCGAAAAATCAACACCCACATATTTGCTTCCCTCCGGCAGGAGCGGAAGAAGCAAAAGCCCCATTGCCCCGTACCCGCAGCCGCAGTCCAGAAGCGTTACCGGATGGTCAATCCGGAAGACTTCCCGCACGAGGAACGCAAGATAATCCTGGTTCCACATAGTCTTCCTCGTCCGCTTCAAATAATTGACCCGGTCTGCCCAATATTCCTTACGCCCGGAATCCGACGGCCGATAGTCCTGGGGGAGCGGCACTAAACCAAGCAGTGCATCCACGGACACACCAAAGCATCTCGACAGTCCCGGAAGCATGGTCACGTCCGGCAGCACCACACCCGTCTCCCACTTGCTGACAGTCTGGTAGGAAACCGACAGATAATCACCCAATTCCTGTTGGGTCATGTTATTCTTTTTTCTTAATTCCGAAATCCGAAGTTTAAGCATTAAATTCTCCTTCCCGGGCAGCGCCCCTTCGGTGCCGGGGAAACGCCGTTTGAATCCCCGCGGGGCATTTCTCCTCATCACACCGGATGCTTTTAGCATAACATATCAAAATCTCTTTGTCTTGCGCCGTTTTGGGGAAGTATTTCTCCGGGACGGAGAATTTGTGCAGTCTGTGCTTACAATATTTTTTTCAGTATTTTTGTTCAACAGTGATTATAGCATAACATTAGGAACACTGCAATAATGATACAGTGTAACAAAGTATGGATTGGAGCTTTTATAAAATTCCGCCCAAAAAATTATTTTACCAAACTTCCATTCCTCATTTACCACAAAAATATAGGGCACAGCAACCGCCACGCCCCAAAATTTATTATCGTTCTAACGACTTCATCCAATAATGCCTCAAACTCTTCTGCAGAGAGGAACTTGGGTTGTAAGCCCAATCCGAAGCATTTATCTCCCATGCACGATCAAATGCTCCTGCGGCTCATCATCCTCAAATTCGAATATACACCGCTCATACGCATTGATGATATGCGTATCCTCATACCGGTCATAACGCTTATAATCCCGCCCGTAGGACAGGTGCACATGCCCGTGCAGGAAAAACTTCGGGCGGTATTTCTCCATCAGCTTCCGGAAAACCTTGAACCCCTGATGCGGGAGATCACGCCCGTCATTGAGCTGATACGCGGGCGCATGCGTCACTAAAATGTCGAACCCGCGTTTCTTGAACAGCTTGAACCACAGCCGGTTCACCCGCTGCTTCATCTCATATTCCGTGTACTGGTGCGGCCCGGGCCTGTAGCGCATGGAACCGCCCAGTCCCAGGATCCGGATACCCTTATAAACAAAAATCTTATCCTCAATACAGGTGCAGCCCTCCGGCGGAATCTGCTCGTACTTGCCGTCATGGTTTCCGTGCACATAAAGAACAGGTCCCGAATAAAACGTTACCAGGAAGGAAAGGTAACGGGGATCTAAGTCACCGCAGGAAATAATGAGGTCAATCCCCTCAAGCATACTCTTATCAAAATAATCCCACAGCGCCTTTGACTCCTCGTCTGCGATCGCCAATATCCTCATCCCGGTCAACCTTCCTTTTGTTTTACACCCTGCTGCCTCACCACCGGCTCTGCCTGCTCCTTTAGTTCCTCTGTCTTCGGAATTGCGCCGATGACGTTCTCCGCCAGCCAGTCCATCCGCATGATCTCTTCCGGTGCCAGGCTCTTGTCCGGGTCAGGCTGAGCAACACCCGTCTGCGAATACAGGATACCGGAAAACGGGTTGAACTGCTCCGAACTGATTGTCGCTTTTAACAACTCCGAAAGCCGCTTTGTGCCGATCGGCAGGCGCTGGGAACAAATGACATCGATTACGCCCGACGACAGCCCCCACCAATAATTGATCGCCTTGGTCGTGGAAGAATTGTCGTCCGACTTCCATTTCCCATCCATGATCGTGCGGATCAGCTGCTCGTAGAATTTGCCCCAGTGGCAAATCGGCATAGCGAGGTTGCGCGGATTCTCCCCTTCCATATGGTATAGCCCGAAAAAGCGGGATGCTTCCTCCGGTATCATCATATCCTTTCCGGAAATGCAGGCCGGACCGATCTCGCGGATTTTCCTGTCAATATCAAAATCCTTGCGCGCAGACCATTCAAGATAAACCTCAACGCGCGGGTTGATCATCTTCGCCCCAAGTGCAAATGCATTGATGTTTGCGATTGAGCCGTAGATCGGATAGTCCTCAATATAGAGCAGGCGGTTATTTTCTGCCATAGCCCCGGCCATGGCTCCCATCAAAAACTTCGCTTCATGCATCCGCGCGTAATATGTGCGGATATAGCGGTGGGAAGTGTGCAAGGAACAGTTCATGATACGCACGTCCGGATTGGCGATCGCCGCTTTCACGCTCGCCTGCACAAAGGACGGGGTTGTCGTAAAGATCAGGTTGCAGCCCGCCGCAATCGCTCCGTCAATGATCTCATCAATATTTTCCTGCGTCCCGCACTCAAAGCTGACCGTGGTGAGTTCCTCCGGGAAGGTCTGTTCCAGATAAAGCCTGCCAAGCTCATGCGCGTAAGTCCACGCCGAAGTTCCCGGCGTTTTCTCATAAATAAACGCGATCTTCAGCTTCGGGGCAGAGATTGGGAAAATAGCGCTCAAAAGCGACTTCTTCTCCTGATTTGGCTTCATCTTCAGCTCGATTCCCTGTTCCTCCTGCAAAAGCTCAAATTCCTCCCAGCTTTTCGTAATCAATTCTTTCAGCTCACTGGTCGTTTTGTCACTGATCACTTCATAGCCGTAGAGCGTGATAAATGCAAGGAACGCGTCCCCGACGGTCGCCTTTAATTTGTTGCCGCCCTGTAAGCGGAACTCTGCGGCAAAACGGTTGTAGGCAAAACTGAATTCGCGGATGTCATCCTCCGACCACTTCTCACCAGGTTCCTTGCCGACCGCTTCCTGCAGTTTTCCAAAACTGCCCTCCTGCGAAAACCAGACATAATTGATTGGCGCAAGCTCATAGAAATCCAAAAACTCGAAATAAATCTTGTTTTCCTTGTCTTCTGTGCGCTTTGGTATAATGCGCGTCACCTCGCCCCAGATGGAGTCCGCCTCAAAATATTTCATGACGCTGACCCGCTTATTGCCCTCCTCGACGTAAAACTTATTCATAAATTCATATGCCTTGATCGGGGTATGGATGCCCTCCTCGACATGGCTGGTGCTAAGCCCTGACCACTTAGCGGCAAATTCCGTCCCCTCACGCAGGATTGGCATGAAATTGCCTGAAAAAGAATTGCTCCGCCCGGCGTTTTTCGTGCCGACAATCAGGTCGATCGGAATCTGCACCAGTCCGAGCGGCCGCTCCGCGTAGGAACCCTTTTCCGGCAGGATGTCGTCAAGCACCTGCAATGTCGGCTTCACGCCGCGCAGCATGCGCATCTGGTAATCCTTTTTTCCAAGCCTGACTGCTTTCGCGTAATCCTCTTTTCCCATAATTCCTCCTATTACAAGTACCGCATAACCCCTTCCAGTACCTCTTCCCTCCGTGGCATTTCCGTCCGCTTCCCTCCCGCAAATCCCACGGGGCACTGTACGGGCTTATGCTGTTTT
>CAMRSM010000006.1 GCA_947053345.1 uncultured Lachnospiraceae bacterium | reverse complement strand
AAGGGTGCAGGGAGGGCTCATACGGAACTAAAAAACAGTATGAGACCGCACAGCATCCGGAAGCAGTTTCTGGGAGAGGAGCGGACAGAAAGTGCTTCCGCGGATAAAGGGTGCAGGGAGGGCTCATACGGAACTAAAAATAAGGAGGAAAAGTATGTTTAAAACGAGAATTGGATGCTTGGCGCTGACTGCAATGTTGGCGGCAGGGATGATGACAGGATGCGGCGGGAAAGAAAACAGCAGGGAGCAGGAGGCTACTCCGACTGCCGAGGCGACACAGGCTCCGGAAGCAACCCCGACTCCGGAGGCGACCCCAACCCCTGAGGCAACCGCGACCCCGGAACCAACTCCGGCAAAACAAACAAGCAAATATGAAATCCCGGATATTGTGATGGAGGCAAAAGAAGTGCCCGATACGGACGCGTTCCAATTTACAAAAGATATGAAGATTGGCTGGAATCTGGGGAATACGCTTGACGCATCGGATTGTACATGGCTTGACGACGAACTGAAATATGAGTCCGCATGGTGTGGTGTCATCACAATGCCAAAGCTGATCCAGTCGGTAAAGGAAAAAGGGTTTAACACGATCCGCATCCCGGTATCCTGGCATAACCATGTCTCCGGTGAGGACTTTGAGATCAGTGAAGTGTGGATGGCCAGGGTCAAGGAAGTCGTCGATATGGCGATTGATGAGGGATTGTACGTGATCCTGAATATCCATCATGATAACAATGAAGAATATTATTACCCGACTTCGGAGCATCTGGACACATCCCTGCACTATGTCAGCAGCGTCTGGAAGCAGATTGCAGAGAAATTCGCGGACTATGACGATCATTTGATCTTTGAGACCTTAAATGAGCCGCGCATGGTCGGCTCCAACTTTGAGTGGTGGATCAACCCGAGCGATGCGAGCTGCAAGGATGCGGTTGAGTGTGTCAATAAGCTCAACCAGGCGGCAGTGGATACGATCCGCGCTACGGCTGGCAACAATCCGACACGCTACATCATGGTTCCGGGCTATGACGCTTCTCCGGACGGTGCGTTAAATGCCGGGTTCGTACTTCCGGAGGATACCGTGGAGAATAAGCTGATCGTGTCCGTACATGCTTACACGCCGTACAATTTTGCTTTGGATGAAAAAGGCACGTCAAGTTTTGATTCGGATAAGGCTTCGGATGTGCGCGGGATTACAGAATTCATGGATAAACTCTATGACCGCTTTATAAAAAACAATATCCCGGTCGTTATCGGGGAGTTTGGTGCACGCGCAAAGAGCGGAAATGTGCAGGACCGTGTGGATTTTTCGGTTGCCTACATTGCAGCGGCGCGTGCAAGAGGCATTACCTGCTGCTGGTGGGATAACAACGCCTTTATCGGAACCGGTGAGAATTTTGGTCTGGTTGACCGTGCGCCGATGAAGTGGAGGTTTGAGGAAATCGTGACCGGGCTCATGAAATACGCGGAAAGCGTGGACTAGACCTAAAAAGGTTATGAGGGAATTATTTCCTGCTGATTTTTAAAAGAGACCGGGAGTAAACCGTCTGTGTTTATTCCCGGTCTCGTTATGTTTGGGAGGTTCTTGAGAATTGGTACCAGGAACCGCAACGCATCAAATGTTTAATTGACTTTACGAAACTGACAATCGGTGCTCTTGCCAAATCGTTATTTTCTGTAAGAATCCTGAATAATTTCGTATCCGCCGGAAACAATACTATCAGTACATGAATTGTACCGTAAGAGAATTTGAGGAAAGGCGGCGCGAGAGGTGAAGGGAGAAAAAAAAGAATACCAAAATAAGAAGCGGCTGTATCTGCTCGGTTTGTGCGGTGTATTGGCGGTATCCGGTGCGGTTTATGCAGGGACGAGAAAAAGCGAGCCAAACAAGGGACAGAAGGAGCTTGTTGATTTGAATGATCAGGGAGGACAGGATAACCCTGTCAAAAACCCGACTCCGGTTCCGGCTCATCCGACCAATGAACCGGTAAACATCGGACAGGATGAAGCAGGTTCGAAAACCGATGTTGCAGGAGTTCCGACTCCGGTTCCGGGGCAGATCACGGCATCCGGGGAGAGTGGGAACCAGAACCAGCCAACGCCTGCGGTTCCGGCAGAACCGACCAAAGCCCCGGTTCCGACTGTGCATACGGCATCGAATGACGGCAAGATCGTAGTACAGACGAAGCCGACCGATAAGCCGAAGGAGCCGGATGATCCGCAGGAAACAGCGCAGGTCAACAACCCGACGGCAAAAGAACTGCGGTTTTCGGAGGAGGATGGGCTTGGGTGGCCATTATCCGGCAATGTTGTAAAAAACTATAGCGCGGATAAGCTTGTGTATTTTGAAACCCTTGGACAGTTTAAAACAAACCCTTGCATTTTCATAGAAGGAAAGAAGGGGAGCGAGATCGTCGCGGCGGCGGACGGTATTGTGATGCAGGTAAAGAAGGAGGACAAGACCGGGCAGACCATCGTCATGGATATCGGGGACGGATATACGCTGACCTACGGGCAGCTTGCGGATATTGCCGTGAAGGAGGGCGATTACGTGAAAGCGGGAGAACCGCTTGCGAAACTGGCAACCGTGACAAAATATTACCGCATGGAGGGTGAGCACCTCTATTTCCAGGTGCAGAAGGACGGGCAGAATGTAAACCCTATGACATTGATCCGCAGTGAGTAATCCGGCGAATGCGTTCCGTAATCTATCAAGTATAGGCTGCGGGACGCATTTGTTTTTGCCCGGAAAAAGCAAATCCGCATTCACATCGTACGAACCTTTTACATATATTGTAGCAGCGGGAGATTCCCGCGTATGCCGGGTAACGTCTGCTACATACCCTTAACGCCGGGAAGCGGTGAAAACGGATGTTTTTGCTGCTTTGCAACCGGGCGGAGAGTGGAAAATAAACAGACGGGATGTTTACGGAGAAATTTGCGGCTTGCCGCCCGGATAAAGTACAGGATCACCCGGCTGTATCATATAAAAGCAGGGCTGGCACACAAAGCAGATTGTCTGTTTTGTGTGCCAGCCCTGCAAAAGCATGCCCCTGCTTTCCGGGGCAGCAGGCAGTCCATTTTACATTGCGGAAACATAGACAAGCATCATGATATAGTGGCAGAGGCTTCCGCCGATACAGAAAAGATGGAAGAGCTCATGGTTCCCGAAGCCCTTGCCCATACGGTTAAAAAGTGGAAGCTTTAGCGCATAGATTACGCCGCCGACGGTGTAGATGATGCCGCCCGCGAGCAGCCATGCGAACGCGCCGCCGGAGAGTGCCGCCACGATATCGCCCATCGCGAACACACACAGCCAGCCCATCAGGATGTAGATCAAAGCGGAAAACCATTTCGGGCAGGTGATCCAGAATAACGCCTGCAAAATGCCGATGATGGCAAGCGCCCAGATTACAGCAAAGAGGGCATACCCTTTTGCTGAGTGCAGGACGATCAGGCAGACCGGGGAGTATGTCCCCGCGATCAGGATGTAGATCATACTGTGGTCAATCTTGCGCAGGCGTTTGTTCATCTTCTCGGAAATATCAAGTGCGTGGTAGACCCCGCTCGCGGTGTAAAGCCCGATCAGGCCAAACAGGAACAGGAGCATGGAAAGCCCGTTTTTTGCACCGGAAAGCAGGAATGCGCGCAGCACGAGCGGCAGCCCTGCCGCGAGGCAGATTCCGGCGAAGATCAGGTGGCTTAAGCTGCTGAAAGGGTCTTTAAATCGGAAGCGCCGGTCGTTCTTTTGCCCGTCAAGGTTTGTGGTGGGAAGGATTTGGATGCCTGGCATCGCAGTTGTTTTTGGCATAAGGAATCTCCTTTCTGTGATTGGTTTCGCGTGTGCCCGCATGATTGTCACGCACGGTAACGGTATTTGTGAAAGTTAGCTGTGGTGTTGACGGGGCATATGCTATTATTATATACAATCAAGTTTTTTAAAATTCATATCAGAGAAGAATAAATCATGTCATGTGGTTTTTAAAACCATGTTATGTATGGGTATATACTATCACGTTTTTTGGGGAAATGCAAGGGGGAAAAGATAAAAATCAGATTAAAAATGGCGGAGGGGAATTTGTGGGAGGACGATTGTGCCAAATAGTTTTGGACAAGTTCGGTTAAGCTCACGGGAAAACTGGAAAGTGTAAAAATGTATAAATTGATATGATGAATTATTTACATTTATATATCTTATACTGTGTAATTCTGGCTATTGGCAACCTACAACATGCACGGATAACGGCCTAATTGCGAGTGAAGAATATGTTCATAAGATAGATGAGTCAAGACTTGACGAGTTGGTGAAAGACTGTAGAGGACAAGAAGATTGCAAAATAG
Organism: uncultured Lachnospiraceae bacterium; assembly: GCA_947053345.1. GTDB lineage: Bacteria > Bacillota > Clostridia > Lachnospirales > Lachnospiraceae > RGIG4057. The sequence continues at coordinate 131,371 of CAMRSM010000006.1, read as the reverse complement.
TGCAGGTCAACTTACAATACAGTGGAATGGAATGAACAGTGTGGAGGATTTTAAATGAACTTTGCTTATTGTATTATAGGGGAGAGAATGATATAATAGAAATGAATTGCTGGGTATAAAACAAGTTTTTACAGACTGTAGATAGAGAATAATATATAGTATAATGAATATTAAGGAATAATTAGTCATTATACATATGTAAACAGAGACATCATAATATCGAGAGAAACTAAGACCAAGTAGAATAATTACAGTAAATAAAAGGTTTGCATCTATGGAAAAGGTATTGATTATTGCTGATATGGAAGGTTGTATAGGGATATACGATTTAAAAAATAGTGAGTATTGTAGAAGCATGATGGAAAGGGAAGTATCCCTTGTAATTGAATATCTATTAAAGCAGAAAGAATGTAAAATAGCAGTGGCAGATTCGCATAATAATGGGAATACACTTTGCAGATTAAGAGATAAATATCCTGATATAGAAATATTATCTTTTTTCTGGAATGTCAAAGATATTGAAACTTATGATTATGCTGTGCTAACCGGTTTTCATGCCAGACGAGGTATAGATGGTATACTGTCGCATACTTTGCGCCCGGAGATAAAAGAATTACGTATCGGAAATGTTATATGTGGTGAAGTAAGCTTTATTTTGAATTGGTTAGCATATTACAGTGTAAAAACTATTCTAATATCCGGTAATAGGGAGCTTAACAGTGAGGTGAAAGGGAAATGCGCTTATTTCTTTGAGTCTAAGTCATTGGATGATCTACAAAACCAGAAAAAAGTAGATATAGACGGGAAGTTTGCAAGTCTATGTGAAATATTAGAATCAGCATGGGAAAACAGAAGATTGATTGGACTGGAAGAGTATAATCGAAATGAGATTACAATAATTTTTTCCCAGATCAATATATTGCCATTATTACCATCATCCCTCTATAGAATCGAGAAGGATAAGATTTTATTTTTAGATACTAAAATGTTTGTCGAGGAGTTATATGTGCTTTGCCAATATATTAATGCAGCACAGGCATGGTTGATAGGATGTTTAAATAAAATTAAAAATATTATAAGAAAGGTATATCCTACAAAAGAAGATTTTGTTACAGAAGAAAGAGAACTAGTCAGATTGTTAAAAGTGCCTTATCAAAAATACATGATAGATGAAATAAAATTATTAAATAAAAGGGCGGAGGAGATTGAAAGAGAATATATACAAGATTAAAAATTTTTGGACATTCTACAAAAGAGAGAGATTAAGGTATGTTCTTTCAATATTGCTAGGGTGGATGGCTATGATATTGCAAGTATTTGTCCCGTTGCTGTACAGTCAAATGATTTCGAACATCATCAGTAAATAAAAAATGAAATATTTATAGTTTTATGTTTTATATTTCTTTGCTATCTTTTAATCCAAATTTTGTCCTTTCTTGATCAGAGGGAGGCTTTAAAAGTAACAAAGATTGCTGGAAGTACATAAGAAATATAGGGAAAGTGTGGCAGAAGAAACGGATAAAGTTGATTTGGATAACATAAATGAAATCGTATTAGATAATGTTGCAGTGGCTTTTGAAAAAAGGGAAGTTTTACAAGGAGTAAAATGTAGATTTCAAAAAGGAAAGATATATAAAATACGTGGTGGGAATGGTACAGGTAAGACAAGTATTGGAAATCTATTAATGCGGAATATATGGTTATCTCATGGTAAAATCCGTTACAAAGATATGGATATAAACAGATTAAGCAGGAGTGCCTGAAAAGGCAAATATGTTATGCTGGGGCAAACAAGATGATACAACCCAGTTGATTATGCAATATATTCTGAGATGTATAGTATCGAGAATCGAAATCTGGTTATAGATAGGACAAATTATGGAGGAAATTATGCTGAAATTGAACAAAAGAATTATTGTTGTTGATCTTAAGAACAAGAAAAAAGATCATTTGATGATCAATTCCTTAAATGGTCTGGTAGATATAATTCACCAAGAAGAGTATTCTATTTTTTCTGTATGGCAAAAGGGTGCTTCTATGGTGCCTGCCACAAAAAAGGAACAAGATCTTTATCAGAAATTAGTGGAAAGAAAGTATATTGTGGATGAGGATGAAGAGAAAGAAATGGAAGAGGCCATTTTAGATGCCCTAAAAAGGCAATACATCCAAAATAAAGAATTATGCAGCAACGCGGTTTTCGTATTATCCTATGGTTGTAATTTTGCGTGTCAATATTGTTATGAAGAAAAAGAACATGGTACAGTAAAGATGACAAAGGAGATGGTTGATAAAGTGTTTGAATTGCACGATAATAAGCTTTACAGTATAGGCCTTTTTGGGGGAGAGCCTTTATTGCCGGCAAATCGTGAGATAATAACTTATATTGTTGAGAGAGCGCCTAAGGCATCTTATAATATAATATCAAATGGATATTATGTGGAAGAATACATGGACATTTTAAAAAAAGTTACGATTACAAATATTCAAATAACATTGGATGGGACAGAGGAATACCATGACAGAAGTAGAGTTTTAAAAAATGGTAAGGGAACTTATAATAAGATACTTCGAGGAATACGCTTGTTGCTAGATAGCAGTATTCCAGTTACGATCCGGATGAATGTGTCGGTCGAAAACATTGAGGAATGTTACAAGGAAATTGATTTGCTGTGTTCTTATGGGTGGAAGGGAAATTTAAAATTTGAATTGCAACCTTTGTTTCAAATCGATGAACAAAAGAGGGAGAAACTATATAATGTGTTTTTTGAAAAGGATTCGATGGAAAACTATAAAAATGATATGTTACAGCGCTTATCGACTATCAGTGGTTTTTTATATAATGGGACGAGAATGTATCCGGTATTAAAAGCCTGCGATCGTGAAGTGACAGGAAAGTATTATGATGCAGAAGGATATGTATATAGCTGCATTTTGGCTGTTGGAAATACGAAAAAAGCAATAGGGCGATATTATCCCGCATATGAAATGAAGGAGAAAAGTTTCGCGACGAGAGACATAACTACAATAGAGAAATGTAAAGATTGTGCCAACGCATTTTTATGCGGCGGGGGATGCCCGAATGGATTACCGGAAGATGTTGATTTGTATTCTCCAAATTGTGTAAGTTTTATGAGAGAGTTGGATTTTTTTTGTTCCTTGTGTATATGGTTTGAAATTCAATTGCTAAGAGAAAATTTGTTTATTAATGGGATGGAGGGGAATGATGAAAAGGCAAGAAAGGATTGTATTGAATAATATTATAATAGATACAGGAAAAAAGTATTTGATTATGAATCTTATTAATTTCCGGCGTGAATATGTGAATGAAGAGCAATTAAAAATGATGAGGTTCATCGGAAATAAGAAATTTGCAAAAGAAAAATTATTGGATAAAGAACAGGCTTTTTATGAAGAGCTTCTTGCAAAAAGACAAGTGCTGACGGATGAAATGATTTCCATGTATGAAGAGAAGAGGAAGGAAATGGAGTTGGAAAAACTGGAGATTCAGCCTTATATTAATTCAATCGTTATTAACCTTTCGTATAAATGTAATTTTAAATGTGATTATTGTTATCAGAAAGGATTTTCAGCTAACGAAAGAATGACAGAAGAAAAAGTAGAAGCTCTGTATATTTTTCTGAAAGATTATGCAAAAAAATGTGATAAACCTTTTAGACTAGAGTCCATTACTATAAGCGGTGGAGAACCGCTATTGGATGAAAATGTTAATGCAGTAAAATGCATATTAAATAGATTTGATAAAATTTGCAAAAATTTCGTCCTTTATACAAATGGAGCGCTTTTAACTAGGCAAATGGATAAAATAGATTTTAGCAAAATAACATCTTTACAAATATCTATCGATGGAAATGATGAGGTTATGAAAACAATCAATCATAATCAAAAGAATAATTTGCTTGATAATATATTAAAAAGTATTGATGTTTTAAAAAGAGATAAGAAAAGAAAGATTACAATACCTATTATGTTATGTGAGGTTGTGGTTGAAAATATTCAGAACTTGATAAAAGAGTTTGAAAAACATGATTTATTTTCGGCAGATAATGTAGGAATATATGTCTTGCCCGATTTGAATTTTGATGAAGGAGATAGGATGCAGTGTTTATATAAAGATGGAGAGGAATATATCAGACTAAATAATAGGGTAAAAGATAAAATTAAAGAAAAAAATATTCAAATAGGTCATCCAAGAAGTATTTCTGCATTTTATAAAGCGCTAATCCGGCAAAGTGATGAGCAATGGCAAGGAAAAGCAATCAGCTGTAGTATGAGTGGTATTATTCCAGTAACTTTCGGGCCAGAAGGGAATGTATATTGGTGTACATGTGTTGATCAGGAGAAGGGGATAATTGGAAAATATTATCCGGATGCTTACATTGATGAATGTAGGATACAAGAGTATCGTAAGAGGACTATTTATAGTCAAGAGGAATGCCAGAAATGTGAATTTCGATATGTTTGTGGTGGGGGATGTCGTTTGAATTTGATTGCAAATAATACTAAACTTGATTGTGGTCTATGGAATGATCAGTACTTTTTAGAGAATGTAGAAAGATTTTTTTCTTGGGGGAGATAATGAATGCATGAGGGAAAAGTTAAGCAGTTGTTTTGTGGAATTTTTATAGTGTTTTTTTGTATCTTTTTTTATGCTTGTGGTAAAGAGGAAAGACCAGATTACCAATATGAGAATACAGCTATGAATTTCCGGGTGGAAGAAAAAGACGCAATCTTTGTAGCGAACCTAAAGGATGCAGTTATTTGTCGCAGGGAGCACGCAAATTATTACTTTGACAAGGATTTATCACCGGAACTTCGGGATATTTATGTGCAAACCTCTGAGAAGGTTGTCCAGTTTCTTGTGGAGCATGCAGGCTTTGAAGGGATATTGGAAGTCTATGCAGCGGATGGGATGTATTATTATAACCCGGATTCCGGGAAATGTGCGCTGGATGCGGCATATGCAGGGACTTCGGTGCAGGCAGCACTTTTGGTGCAGGCAGCAACGGGGTCAGCAACTGTGAATTACGGACTCCTGCAGGCAGAAGGATTTAGTATTGCAAAGTGTTTTGGTTGGGACATCTCTTATGTGCCTCCGATCCCGGCGGCAAACAATGCGGATATAGCTAGTCCGTTTACCGGGAAACGCTATAAATGGACAGGAGGAGATGAATATTTTTCAGATGAGATTTCTGCTGTTTTTGAAAGAGGAAATCAGTTTTTGCTGGATCTTGAGTATTTATGCTTTTCCCCAAATTATGTTACGGAAGAACAGGTGGAAGACGCTTGGAAATTGGCAAGGGGCTTATCCGGTTACATATCGAAAAATGGAAAGGAAGCAGAAGTGCTGGGACTTCTTCTGGAATGTGATAATTTAACTTTATTTGAGGAGAGGTTCATTACTTTAAAAAATGCATGGCTGGAGGATATGGGGAGCGCGGTGCGTGTGTTCGCAAGGGAGTATCCGATTCATTATGGAAGCTATGGCCGTTTCGCACTTTTCCGAATGAAGACACTGCATGGTGACTGGTATGTCAGTGGTGATTTTGATACCGGGATTACCAAAGGTGGAAGGAATTCATGGATTTTCCGTCAGGATTATCAGGACGTTGCCATGAGGATGCAGGAATTGGAAAGCAGTATGTCAAATGCGGATGTTTTTTTGCGAAACAAAACATATGCTTATCCGGAGCTTGATTTTATGCTCGGAAGAAAGGAAATCGAAAATTCTGCTGCGGGCTGTTATGATCTACAGCAGAAAGGGAAGGTATATATAAAGCATTTGCATTCGGTACCTCATGAATACTGCCATTATCTGATGCTGCAGGAAGGTTTATTTGTAAAGGGGGAAAAATTTAACGAGGTATATACCACGCAGCTGCATCTGCTTCCGGCGTATTATGGGATGTTTTCGGAAACGTCATATCTCTTTTTTCAGGAAAGGTGCGAGGTCATAAAAGAGAGGTCAGGACAGGATGATTATTTTCGGATGCTGGAAAAAAGATCAGGCGGTGAGATGCTGATCCGGGACAGGGAGAGCCTGACAGGGCTGATGGATTTCTTTGCGGCGCAGGTCGGAATGGAGGCATCCTTGGAGAAGGCTATGATGGCGCGCGGAGATTATGAACGACAGATTGAAGGTGAAACAGCACTGTATTCTTTTGCAATCTATATGGCGGATCATTACGGGGAGGATACCCTATATCTCGTCTCGACAGGGAATGACAGGGTGAAAGAACTGACAGGACGCACGTATGGGGAATATGTGGAGGAGTGGGCAGGGTATTTGAAAGAAAACTTTGGATATTGAAAAAGTATTTTACATGGAGAAAGCTCTCAAAATGACTATATTAAATTTTGATATAGTAAAATAATTAAGAAGGAGGAAACAAAATGGAGTCATTGTTTGATTTGATTTGGGGAGAAGAAACCCTAGGAGGTCAAATGCCGGGAGATCCGCCACCGATGACAGAGTCATGTATGATTTGTTTGTGCAGACCGGGGCCACTTCCTGGTAGTGGCAATAGTGGGGGGATTCAATTCCCATCTTTTCGGACATTTTGTAAAGATGAGGCCTAAAAAGAGGATACGACCTGAAAATAGGATCATGGTGATGTTATGACTGTGAGGTTTGTAGTACACATAATTGATACATGCGCTTGCTTTATTACAATGATTTCAGTTTTTTGGATAAGGAAAAAGACAAAACGGATAGAAAATGTATTTGAGCATTGAAGAAACAAATGATATCATACCTGAAAGGCAATCCCTGTTATTGTGAAGATAACAGGGATTGCTAGGGCAATTATACACAAATGATATATATATTTTCTTTATGGCTTATCAGTTACTGAGAGAATGGTTGGGTAGTTACTATGAAATAGGTACAATATATTTTTCTATTTTAATTACGCCAGTATGAACAGGATAGACTGTGATATGATGATACAAAATGATTGGGTAACGATTGCTGTTCATAAAAATAATGACAGGGTAGAGGGGACATTTTAAATCAGTTGGATGGGAGGACTTGAGTGTTGAGCGGATATTACCCAGATTTCAGGTAGGCGTGAAGAGTGAGGTTACGTACATTTTAGTTTTGTTATGTTTTCTGCTCTTGGGTAAGGCTGTGGAAAAGAAAAAGCAAGAGATTATGAATATACGATGATGAATGTCCGGGTGGAAGAAAAAAAGATTCTATTAAAGAAAGATAGAGATTTCTGCACCCTTACAGGAAGAAATAGAAAATAAAATCGAAAAAAATAATCATTTTAATTTCCCACGATATAGCGCTCCAGAATATGTGTGATGATACGATTACACTTTAAAGGGGATAGGGGCGGGGATCATGGCTTTTTATTGACCGGCTCCGCGTATATCCTGAAGCTCTATGAATGGATGGAAGTCCAAATCAGCCTTTACAACAGAAAAGACATATGGTAAAATGAACCTATGAAAATGGTTCGCTGTATTTGCCTATATCAGGATAGGCAAGTAAGGCAGATTATTATAACAGAAAATGCAGAAATAGAAAAACTATTATTTGTAGCGGGGGAAGACTTCCTAATCTGATAAAATTTCGGATCATTGAGCCTAGGGATCATATTACGGAGATCTTGATCGATATTTATTGATATGGCATATGAAAAAGCATGTTTCTATATCCCCTCCCCTGGCATTCTCCAAGAGGAATGGTAACCACCTATGAAAAAAACAACCAAAATCATACTCGCTGCCGTAGCCATCGTTGCTATTTTACTCCTATCCTCCGAGATCTGGCGGAATTATTCCCGCAGGGTTCTCGACCTCGATATGGATATGTGCGACGAAAACGGCAATGTGATCCATGTGACAGTGGATGCCGTCCTACACAGGAAAAAAGGAATATTATGGGGATTTGAAGGGGAAATCCGTTACGATGGTAAAGTATTTACCGACTGGAGATATGACCCGGACCGGCTTGTGCTTGCTGAATATGCAGCCTCCGGAAAGTGGGGGCGGCCGGATGAATGGCTTAATGGCTTTTTGGTTGCGGATCGGAAGGATGGTACTTATTATTTTATGACTTACCAGGAGAGTGTGAATGGCAAAGTGATTGATTATTTCGGACCTGCGAGTACGAAGGAGGAAGCCGAACGGATCAATGACATTTGGGTGCAGGTATTTCGGGGGAACTAATTTTATCTTTCTGATAGAATTTTTAATCACAAAACCGAGGACTTGTAAGGATGCCGACCGATCGGCACAAGAAAAAGCATGTTCCTATACGCCCCCGATTTTTGGCTAAGGAATGGTAACCGCCTATGAAAAAATCAACCAAAATCATACTCGCTGCCGTGGCCATCACTGCAATTTTCCTCCTATCCTCCGAGATCTGGCGGAATTATTCCCGCAGGGTTCTCGACCTCGATATGGATATGTGCGACGAAAACGGCAATGTTGTCCATGTGACCGTCGATGCCACCCAGCACCGAAAGTCGGGGGAATCGTGGAGATTCATAGGGCAGATTTATTTTGACGGTAAAATATTTGCCAATGGCAGATATGAGGAGGAGGAGCGGCTGGTGACAACCGAATTTAACGCTTTCGGGCAATGGGCTTAGCCGGATGAGTGGATCTCCAGCTTTTCCGTTGCCGAAAAAAGGACGGTACATATTATTTTATGACTTATCAGCTTCGGAGGGATAGCAAAGACAGCTGGTATGCGAATAAGGACAATACGTTTCACTATTTCGGCCCTGCAAGTACAAAGGAGGAAGCGGAACGAATCCGCGACCTTTGGGTGCAGAGAGAGTAAGTGGTGACCACTGTTTTTTATGAAAAACGATGACGGGGTAGGATATGAGGAAGAATAGCAGAAAATACGGAAAAATATTTGTATTTCTAATGATCGCACTATTTGCCTGTGGCTGCGCGGACCCAAAGGGGGCGCAGCCGTAGCCTGTCACATTATATGCGAATCCCAATTATGCCGTACAGATTCAGGATGGCAGCCTCCGATATCTTTATCGGTCGGATGATTATGGTATTGGGGAGAACGGATATCCGGCTTATGAAGGCTGCATAGCGGCAGGGATCGTGGAGGGAGAGCGTTTTGAGGAAGCACCTGAGATCATTTCGGATTCCGGGATTTTTGTGAGGGATGAAAATGCGATGCCAAAGGGGTGGCAGGATGCCCTTTCCTATGAGGCAGCACCGGATATTTTAAGCCAGGTGGAACAATGGGAAGATATTGTACAGCTCATCGGTGATATGCGGGAAGGTTATGCAGCATTGTTGTCGGATGGGACGGTGGTTTCGGTTGGAATTGTAAATTCGGTGTGGGATCAGGAAGCTGTGGTGGAGGATTGGGTGGATATTGTTCGGATTGTGTCAGGACATGGGGTGATCTATGGGTTAAAGCAGGACGGAAGCGTCTGTGTGCACGCAAAGGATTGGGGGGATCGCTTAGACCGGATGAATTTGGAAAAAGAACTTGCGGGTTGGACGGATATTGTCCAGATCGCAGGTGGCCGTGACCTGTTTGCCCTAAAGAAGGATGGAACGGTTCTGACAACAGCGCAGGGTTTTTATGCATATCGGCAATGGGAGAAGATTACAGCGATTGCGGCATCAGGAAGTGCGTTGGTAGGAATCCGGGAGGATGGAACCGTGGCGGCGGAGTGTGTAGGGCGGAACGGATTTTGGGAGGAGGAGTTTTTAGATTGGGATGAGGTGGAACAGATTGCAGTATGCGATGCGTATTGTATTGCCATTCACAGAGATGGCACGGTGCGTAAAACGGGGGATGGGAAATAAAATTATAACAAAGGAACGGTAACCACCTATGAAAAAAACAACCAAAATCATGCTCGCTACTATAGCCATCGCTGCTATTTTCCTCCTATCCTCCGAGATCTGGCGGAATTATTCCCGCAGGGTGCTCGACCTCGATATGGATATGTGCGACGAAAACGGCAATGTTGTCCATGTGATTGTCGATGCCACCCAGCACCGAAAGCCGGGGGAATCGTGGAGATTTATAGGGCAGATTTATTTTGACGGTAAAATATTTACCAATGGCAGATATCAGGAGGAGCGGCTGGTAACAACGGAATTTATCGCTTCCGGGCAATGGGCATGGCCGGATGAATGGATCTCCAGCTTTTCCGTTGCCGAAAAAAAGGACGGTACATATTATTTTATGACTTATCAGCTTCGGGGGGATTGCAAAGACAGCTGGTATTCGAATAAAGATAATACGTTTCAATATTTCGGGCCTGCAAGCACAAAGGAGGAGGCGGAACGGATCCGCGACCTGTGGGTGCAGAGGGAGTAAGTGGTGAAAACGATTTGTATCAACACTGCTGGTTTCGATACAGGTTGTCCAAAATGGGTCAGATTCAATACGGAAAACTTTTTGTTGTAGCTGCGAGGAAGGTAGAGATAAAAGTCATGTGAGTAAACGGATGTCGATAATTCGTACGGCAGAAAACATACTGGCATAAAAAAGGCATCCTCCTTTTATGGCGGTCATTGATAGTTACGGTTTTATCAATGGCATAGGATGGAGGGGTTATGAAAAACACATTTCATATTGATCTTATGCACTTTATACGCGAAGAATCAGGGACACTTTATCCTGACCAAGTCGTATCATTTATTCATGAGTGCGGGATGGAACAGGAAGGCGGAGGAATTGAAAAAGTCATTCAGGCTTATGAAAAAGGCTTTGGTTTTGAAGAAGCTTTAAATTCATATTTCCGGGAAACGTTTCAAAGTCCAGAAAACAGTCCTTTTGTCAGAAAAGATCCGATTACAGGAGCAGTATATACCATACCTAGTAAACGCTCGGAGTATGATGGGAAAATAAAAGAAAAGTATGCGGATTTTCGTTTTAATAGGTATTTGTATAAGGATTATGAACTTAACAAAAAGTTTGTGAAGGTTGAACGAATATCCGTTGCAGATATCCTTATTGAATGTGAAAGTTGGATAGAAATCGATTTTACAAGGTTGGAGAACAGTGCCGGGATTCAATTACAGCAATTTGATCTGAAAACTATGTTGAATAAGGTACAGGCATATTTAAAAAATACGCTCCATGCAGGACGGCAAAAACCAATAAAGCGTATCTGCTTTGATGGAATGTGTTTTTGCGGCACTACTTACTTATCACTTGAAAAAGAAACTATGGAGATTTGCGCTGCCCTGGAAGAAATCAGTGCCAGAGGTGCGGCTTTTTTGAATGAAGTATATGTACAAAATATCTCATTCTATTTTGAGCAGCATGACAATGTCCTTTCTAGGCATAATGGGATCAATTTCCGGGATACGAGATTCTTTGATGCGGTATATATCCGTAATATAAAACTTCAGGGATATACAGATATGGCAGAGTTCTCTTTTGAAGATGCACGTTTGAGTAAAGCACTTAGGATCAATAATGTAGTATTCGGAAATGCGAAGCTTTATCTTTTCCAGACAATTCTGGAACATAATCAGAGCATAATCTTGAGTAACCTGTGTTTTTCGGAAAATTCGGAGATCGACCTTACCGGTGTGGAAACCCCGGCGGCGCGTATTAAATTGGTCAATATCGAATATTTGCCGATTGTTAAGATGAGATTTGAATCGTTATATATGGAAAATGTGGGGCAGTGTTCTCCGGATATTTTCCTTTTATTTAAAAACTGTAAAATATATAATCCGGTATACATAAAAAATGTTTCACAGCTTAGCTTTTGGGAATCCCATAATTTTAGCAGGATCGTCGAGGGAAACGATTGGAAACCTATTTTGAAAGATCAGCGGGAACTGGAGGGCAGTTGGACGTTAAGAAGGGCAAAGGTGCGGAGTAAACTGATCATGGCAGTATATAATAACAGACATGCCGATTATTTTGGTGTGAAGCATAATCTGAGAAATATTTCTAATCTGGCTAAGGCAAAGGATTTTGTCCTGCTGAAAGAAAATTTCAGGTCTGCCGGGGAATATGACAGAGAAGACAGCACCTTCTTACTTTATATGAAATATAAACCCTATCTGGATGCGTGGAACAAAGGAAAGAACCTGGAGGAATTGTGCCAGAACAGAATCAATAAAATGATGTATTTTTGTCTGGATTTCATTGGGAAATATGGGATATCGCCAACAAGGATATTTGTAATCTGGGTGTTGGTGTATGTGTGCCAGATCGTTGTTAAGTCATTGGATTCCGATTTATATGTTTTTACGAAAGATGTCATTGATGCTGTAAATGCGTTTCTGATCAGTTATTTTTCGGTTGCGGTGGTACGCAGGACGCTGCATTAGAGTACCTTTGCATTTATTTGCAGAACCAAATTAGCAAATTTCAAAAAACACTTGACATTCCCCACAACATATGCTAACCTATTAAAGCTGTGAACAAGAAAGCAGGGCATCCACTCTCACCCTCCGCAAATGTGCAAAAGGGTTTATATTATGCTTCATGGCCGGTTTTTGTATGGAGACCGGCTTTTGCAGGGCGGATTGCGCGAGGGCAGTCTGCCTTTTTTATGCGCACGATGGTGGATGAATGGGGTTTTGTCGTTGGATGGCACGTGTCTTACAGGCGCATTTGCGCAGCGGCCAAAAGTAGAAGGGAATCTTGGAGGTGCACGACTATTAGCGAATTAATGATTAATGAGCAGATCAGGGACAGGGAGATCCGCCTGATCGGGGAAAACGGGGAACAGCTTGGCATTATGTCAGCGAGGGAAGCATTTAAGATGGCGCAGGATGCGGAGCTTGATCTGGTAAAGATTGCGCCGACCGCGAAACCGCCGGTATGCAAGATCATCGATTATGGCAAGTATAAGTATGAGATGCTGCGCAAGGAGAAGGAAGCCCGGAAGAAACAGAAGACAACCGAGGTCAAGGAAATCCGTCTCTCCCCAAACATTGATGAGAATGACCTGAACACGAAGGCGAACCAGGCGCGCAAGTTTATCACGAAGGGGGATAAGGTAAAGATATCCCTGCGTTTCCGCGGACGCGAGATGGCTCACATGAATTCGAGCAGGGAGATATTGGACGGCTTTGTGGAGAAGCTTTCGGACATTGCCGTGGTGGATAAACCTGCGAAGGTAGAAGGCAGGAGTATGATCGTATTTTTGAGCGAGAAGCGCTGATATCGCATAAGCAGGACTGACACCGCGGGAAAGGCGGCGCTGACACCGCAGAAAGCAAGCGCTGACACCGCCGGAAAGGACGGCGTGAATACCGTTAATGACATTTTGACTGAGTCAGGATGTGTTAAATAAAAAAGGGCGAAAGCCCGGATAAACAAGGAGGAATTATCATGCCGAAGTTAAAGACAAGCAAAGCAGCAGCAAAGCGTTTTACGAAAACCGGTACGGGTAAATTAAAGAGATTTAAGGCAGGCAAGCAGCATATCTTAACGAAAAAGACCCAGAAGAGAAAGAGGAACTTGAGAAAGGCAGCCATGACCGATTCGACAAACGTTAAGAATATGAAGAAAATTTTACCGTACCTGTAAGGCGGCGTAAGGAGGGAAATGAGAAATGGCAAGAGTTAAGGGCGGATTAAACGCTAAGAAAAAGCATAACAGGATCTTAAAATTGGCAAAGGGTTACAGAGGTGCCAGAAGCAAGCAGTACCGTGTAGCAAAGCAGTCTGTCATGAGGGCATTGACATCTTCTTACGCAGGCCGTAAGCAGAGGAAGAGGCAGTTCAGACAGCTCTGGATCGCGCGTATTAACGCGGCGTGCAGGATGAACGGCATTTCTTACAGCAAGTTTATGTACGGATTGAAGCTTGCGGACATCACAATCAACCGCAAGATGCTTTCCGAGATGGCGATCAACGACGCGGCAGGTTTTACCTCGCTTGTGGAAGCTGCCAAGGCAAAGCTTGCATAGTTAAAAATCATTTGTTTGTGGATGGGGCAAAAATAAGATTTTGCTTCCGGACATTGGACATGCAGCCGGGGACTGGTGCAAAGGGCAGAATGAATGCCGTTTTGCGCCGGTTCCCGTTTTTTATTCTAAAATACATTCTAATAGCTTTCTAATCTTCCTCTAAAGTTTTTTATGGGTCTTGCGTGCTATACTGTGAACATAGCAGAGATAACCGCGGTGTATTGATATGGCGGGGTAGTAGAAAATAAATTTACGGTGCGCAGGCATCAAACAATGGAGGTAGACAGATGGGTAAAAACAGAAAGATGGCAGGGACTGCGGGAAATCTGATGGGGATTCTCCTGATCATTGTAGGGGTTATCATTGCGGGGAATGTGCTAAGCTGGTGGAGTATCAGCCCGTTTTTCAGGGGATGGTGGACGCTGTTCATTATTTTGCCGTGTGCTGGCAATGTCCGGCGTTACGGCCTGCGCACCGGATGGGGTGCGGGGCTTATGATCGGCATCCTGCTCCTGCTTTCGCAGTGGCAGCTCTTTAGTTTCGGTTGGGCGGTGAGGCTCGCACTTCCGGCTCTCTTGATTCTCTACGGGCTGTATGTGCTCGGAAACGGCGCTCGTTTTAACCGCGCGGCTCCGGACACTCCGCAGGAGGGCAGCGGTTCGAATGCCAGTTTTAATGCATTTTTTTCCGGGAAGGAAATAAATTTTCCGGGGGAGGAGTTTTTCGGGGCAAATGTGAACGCGATCTTTGGAGGGTCGGAACTTGACCTGCGCGGTTCGGTCATTGTGGAGGATGTTGTGATCAATGCGGCGGCAGTTTTTGGCGGTGTTGACATTTATCTGCCAGATGACGTGAATGTCAAGCTGACCTCTACGGCATTGTTTGGGGCTACGGAGAATCATGTGCGCCGGGCGGAGATTCCGGAATGGCCGACGGTGTTCATCCATTCAACATCTATTTTTGGTGGGGTAGACGTTTATTAAATAGGGGGCGGATATGCTTGTGGAATGTGGCATATCCGCTTTTTGCATACAAGGAATATGGATGTGGTGCAGCTTTTCAGAAAACGGCAGCAGGAAAGATTTTCCTGACCAAAAATTTGTTCGAAATTCGGGCTTGCAAAAATCCCCAACAACAAGTACAATAGAATGGTATTTAAGTAGTATCCGACGAGAGGAGAAGGAAAGTGAAATACAAGAACTTTGTTTTTGACCTTTACGGGACACTGGCCGATGTATATACAGACGATGATGCTGTGCGGACAGACGAAAAGATGGCGGAGTTTTTTTCATCGCACGGCGCAAAATATACGGCGGAGGAATATAGAACATGTATGCATGACTTCCGCGCCATCCAGGAAAAGAAGCGTGAGGGCAGCGTTTATAAGCCGACGGGGGAGGTTATCCGTTACCCGGAGACGGACGTACTGTTGGTGTACGAGGAGCTTTTTGCGGCAAAGGGTGTTGCTGCCACGCGGGCGGATGTGCTGAAGGCAGCGAGATACTACCGTGGGATGTCCACCGTGACGCTCAGGCGCTATCCGGGTGTTACGGAGTTGTTTGGACAGCTTCGGGCGGCTGGGCGCAGCATTTACCTGCTATCCAACGCACAGCGTGAGTATACCGTGTATGACCTGGAAAAATTGGGGCTTTACAGCTGTTTTGACGGCATTCTGCTGTCGTCGGACTACGGCTGCCGCAAGCCGGACCCGATTTTTTTCGGGGAACTGACAAGGCAGTTCGGCGTATTGCCGGAAGAGTCGCTGATGATCGGCAACGACCGCAGGAGTGATATTTATGGCGCGAACCTTTTCGGGATGGATTCCGTCCTGCTTGTGACGGGGGAGGAGCTTGCGGCACCGATTGAGGGGGTTTTTGCCACTTACACGGTCGCGGGCGGCACATACCGGGAACTTGCGGAACTTTTGCCGGAATTGCTGGCGTAGAGAGGGCACGGGCTGCGAAAAGCGAAAGACCGTGCCAGACCATGACAGGGGGTATATTATGGCGGCACAAAATAATACACAGAAAAGAAATCCAAGTGCTTCCGGAAGCAGGAAGGGAACCGGCAGTACGGGAAACCGGCGGGGGGCAGGCGGGAATGGCACAAACCGCAGCGGCGCGGCGCGGGGGACATCCGGCGGGGGCAGGGGGAAGAACGGCAACGGGTCGGATAAGTGGATGAATATTTTCCTTGTGCTTTTGGTGGTCACGGTCATAGTGTTGGCAATCCTGTATTTCCGGAAGGATGGGGATGAACCGGAAAATCCGGTTCCGACACAGCAGGTACAGCCGGGCGGGGTGACACCGGGGGCGGACGGTGTGACCGGAAGCCCGACCGATGTTCCGGATCCGACCGGGTCGATAGAACCTACGGATGCCCCGACTGAGCCGCCGGTTATGACACCGACCGATGTTCCGGATCCGACCAGGGAACCGGATCCGACGGAGGCTGTCTCGCCGACACCGAAGGCGACGGTACCGCCGTCAGAGGGAATCGACACCGCGGAGGCGGATGAGATTCTTGCCGATGTATTCTGGGAGGTGGGGTATCGGTTTACGCTCTCCGATTCTGATTTTGTGTCGGGCGGTGAGAGATATTACCGATATGACGTGTCTTATGAGGGGAAGGCGCAGAGTTATGATGTGCTTGTCCGCAGGGATGACGGGGAACTGTATTACTATGAGAATGGAAAAAAGAGGGATTTTGACGGGCTTTTGGAGCACACGGAACAGCCGGATAAGGAGGATACGTTATCCGATGCGATGACTGCGGATGCGGCGGCAGAACTGTTGAAACAGTTTTCCTACACTTCGCTCGGCCTGCCGGCACCACTTGACGAGTGCAGCCTGATGCTTGATAATTGGAAGACCGTTGTTTACGGGGAGGAATGCCATTGCCTGAATGTGTTTTATAACGGGACACTGGCGGGAAATATTTATTTTACGGAGGATGCGGGGAAAGTATACTATCTGGATGAATTTGGGGAGTTTGTGGCGGTGCGCTGATGTATAACCATATTGTGGCGCTGCTTTCGGACATGCCCTGCAAAAAAAATTTTGGAGGTTGAAGAAATGGCAGAAGAATTGAAAAAGCGAAGCGAGGTCGCAAAAGAAAACACATGGGCGACCGAGGATCTGTATGCAGGCGATGAACTATGGCAGGCGGATTTTAAGGCCGCGCAGGAGTTGATCCCGCTCGCGGAAAAATACCGCGGGCATCTTGGGGATTCGGCAGAAATGTTGTATGATTACCTGAAAAAGAATGACGAGATGGACGTTTTGCTTGACCGGATCGCGGGTTATGCGGCGCGCAAGCACGATGAGGATACGACCAATCCGGTATACCAGGCGATGCATGCCCAGATGATGTCCTTTTACAGTCGTCTCGGCGCGGCTTATGCCTTTGTGGTTCCGGAGATGGTGGCCATTCCGGAGGAGACTTACCAAAAATTCTATGAGCAGGAGCCGGCCTTAAAGCCATATAGGCGCATGATCGAAAGGACGCTCGCGTGCAAATCTCACACCCGCTCGGCGGCGGAGGAGAGGATCCTTGCGGATGCCAGGGAGGTTTCCCATGTGCCATCGGAAGCTTTTGCGGTGCTGAACAATGCGGATATGAAGTTCCCGGTTGTCCCGGATGGGGAGGGCGGCGAGGTGCGCCTGACACATGGGAATTTCGGACAGCTGATGGAAAGCGAGAACCGGGAAGTCCGGAAGGCGGCTTTTGAAGGGCTGTACTCGGTGTATGACCAGTTCCAGAACACGAGCGCGAGCCTGCTTTACGGGCAGATCAAGCAGCAGATGTTCTACGCGAGGCAGCATTCCTATGCTTCCACAATGGAGGGCGCGCTGTTCCAAAATGAGATCCCGGTGGAAGTGTACAGGAACCTTATCCGGACGGTGCACGACAATATGGATCAGATGTACCGCTACATTGCCCTGCGCAAAAAGCTGTTACAGCTGGATGAATTGCATATGTATGATGTTTATCCGCCGATTGTGGGCGGTGTTGACAAGAAGATCCCATATGAAGAGGCGAAGGAGATCGTCTACGAGGCGCTGGCTCCGCTCGGGGATGAGTACCGCAGCCATATCCGGGAGGGATTTGAGAACCGCTGGATTGATGTGTATGAGAATGTCGGAAAGCGCAGCGGTGCTTATTCGGCGGGTGTGAGGGTGCATCCGTATGTGCTCCTGAATTATTCGGGGAATCTTGACAGTGTGTTCACGCTTGCGCACGAGATGGGACACGCGCTGCATTCATGGTATTCAAACAACAGCCAGCCGGTCGCTTATGCCGATTACAAGATTTTTGTCGCTGAGGTGGCATCTACCTGTAATGAAGCGCTTTTGATGCAGCATCTGCTCGGAAAGACAACGGACAAAAAGGAGCGCGCGTATCTGCTGAACCATGCGCTGGAAGGCTTCCGCACGACCCTCTACCGCCAGACGATGTTCGCGGAGTTCGAGATGATGATCAATGAGATGGCGGAGCGCGGCGAGGCGCTTACGGCGGAGGTGCTGAACAAGAAATATCACGAGCTTGTTGTTCTGTATTTCGGGAAGGATATCGTGATCGACCCGCAGATCGACCTGGAGTGGTCGCGCATCCCGCATTTTTATTACAATTTCTATGTGTACCAGTATGCAACCGGATATTCCGCGGCGGTCGCACTGTCGGAGAAGATACTTTCGGAGGGCGAAGGCGCGGTGAAGGATTACATCCGTTTTTTGAGCGGAGGATCTTCGGAGGATCCAATTTCGCTGCTTAAGATTGCCGGGGTCGATATGAGTACGCCAAAGCCGATCGAGGATGCCCTGAAAGTCTTTGCTGGTTATATTGATGAGATGGAACAGCTTCTCGCAGAGTAAAACAGAATATGGGTAAAAACGCGCCCCGGCATCCTGTGTGCCGGGGCGCGTTCTGTGCAGCCTATAAGTTTATTTGGCAGCTTTGACAGTCACTACACATTTTTTCTTGATGCCGCCAGAGGTCTTTGCGGTGATGGTTGACCGCCCTGGCGAGACGGCAGTGAGCTTCCCGGCAGAATTAACCTTGCAGACCGACGGCTTGGAACTGCTGTATTTGACTTTGTCCGTCGTGTGTGCCGGTGCGAGTTTCGGGAGGAGAAAAAACGAATCCCCCACCGTCAGCGTCTTCTTTGATACGTTCAATGACATTGAGGACGCAGGGATAATACGCAGATTGATGGTGTGGACAGTCTTATTTCCACGGTGGTCAGCGGCGTAGATCGTATAGATCCCTTCATTTTTGACAGAAAAGCTGGCAAGCCCGTTTTCTGGGGTGAGAGGGATGCCCTGGCTGCCGGAGCGGAAATAATCGGCATCCTTCTCCCCGGATGCGTACTTTACCGTACGGACACCGCTGTGTGCGTCGGAGACATTCACGGAGACAGTAAAAGAACTGCGGTTGTAAGCAACGTCATAACCAGCGGTGACTTTTGGCGCGGCTGTATCGTCGGCGAGGTGATAGATCACCGCCCGCTCGTTTCCGGCATAATCGCTGACGTAAAAAGTGTAGTCGCCCGACTTTGCAAAGGAAAGCGTATCGCCCGGGGCGATCGCGGTGTCGGTTGTGCCCCGGCGGAAGGAACTTAACTCACGGATGCCGTAGGCGTAGCGGATGGTGCGGATGCCGGAACCGCCGATGTCGGTTGCCGTGACGGTCAGGGTCAGGCGGCTGTCGCTGAAGCCCGGCTGGAACGAGAGCATCGGTGCCGTGTAATCCCGCTTGAGCGAGGAAGCGGCAAGAAGTGCTGCGAAAGCATCCGGCATCCCGGCATGCTTTAATTTCCCTTCGAGTGCCGTGACGGGCTTGAGCGTTTCCGTTATGATCTCCTTGATATTGGAAGGATAGAGATTTTCGCTAAAGGAGTAGAGCAGTGCCGCGACACCTGCAACATGCGGCGCTGCCATGGACGAGCCCGAAAGCGACACGTAACCGCCGACACAGGTGCTAAATATATGGATGCCGGGCGCTGCGAAATCGACGGTTGAGGTGCCGTAGTTTGACTTCCTTGACAGGTTTCCGCTGGCATCGAGGAAAGTGACCGACAAAACATTGTGAAGTCCGTAATTTGCCGGGTAGACGGGGGCACTGTTATTGTTTGTGCCGGAATTCCCCGCCGCGCAGATAAAGAGCATATCGGACTGACGGATTGCCTCCTCCAGGGCAGTGTTGGTCTTTGAGGTTCCCCAGCTGATGTTACAGATGTCGGCATGCATCGCAGTGGCATAGCGGATTGCCCGCACGGCGTTGGCGATCGTGCCGGAGCCTTTTGCGCCGCCGTGGATTTTCAGGGGCATGATCTTGATGTTCGCGCAGGACGCGACACCGGCGATGCCGATGCCGTTGTCCTTGACGGCCGCGATGATTCCGGCAACGTGGGTACCGTGGTCATCATCGTCCGATTCCAGTGTATGGATGCCGTCTTCCGCGTAATGACAGACCGTGTTGTCCCCGTTGTAAAAATCCCATCCCTCGGTATCATCAATAAAGCCGTTGTTGTCATTGTCGATCCCGTCTCCCGGAATTTCCCCCGGATTGACCCAGATGTTTGCGGAAAGATCCGGATGCCTTGTGTCGATGCCGGTGTCGATCACCGCCACCACCACCTCGCGGGCGGGGGAGTCGAGAGAAGAATAATAGTCCCATGCCTCCAAAACATTCATGTCGATATCCTCGGTTCCAAGGACTGTGGAGGTATTCATGTCGGCAATATAGCTGTAGGAACCCGTGTTATGTAATCCCCACTGGGCATCGGAATATGCGTCCTCTGAGATGGCGAGGGGGGTTAACGGCGCGTCGAAGTCGGCCGCCGCGACAAGGGGGTTTTCTTTAAGGCGCGCAAGCCAGAAGTCCGCGGAAGCCTCCGGTACGCGGAGCAGTGCCGCACCATTTTCGTGCCAGAGGACAAAATCTTCCGGAAGCCTGCAAAACAGGGAAGCCTCCTGTGCGGGTTTTGTGTCCTCCCGCATCAGGAGGATGATGTCGGAAAAGGCGGTCTGCCCGTTATCCGCACATGCGGCAGAAAGACCCGCAAAAGCTGCTGCGGTAGCAGGAAATTCCTGTCTGGTCTGGCAGGAAACGGAACGCTCCGGGTAATATAGCAATGATGGCAGCAAAACAAATGCTGCCATCATTGTTGTAGGAAAGAATCTCTTTTTTTTCATAAATGCCGCCTTTCGGGAAGATGTGTCCGCAAGTGGATGCATCTTAGCAGTAGGAACTGAACATCATACCGCTGTAGATTGAGGTCAGGTACGGATTCGTAAAACCGGGTTTCGCGGTGTTCGGGTAGGTAACGATCACTTTATCAACATAATCCACCGGGTTGAGCGAGATATCCGACATTTTGTGGGAGAGTTTCGCAAACAGGCCGTCCGGTTCTTCAAAAAGTGTCTTTAAATGCTGCATCGTTTCCGGTTTCTTGATCGTCTGGCTGTCGATGGAGAGCGTGAAGTCCTCATTGCGCCGGATGCCGGAGCGGCTCAACTCCTCCGGATCGGTCGAAAGGATGCGTGTTAAGTCGTTTTGCAGGCGGGCGGAGCGGCGGTTGCCGGGCAGCCCGTTGCGGGAAAGATTCAACAGTGCGTTATAACTTTTCAGGAAATTTGCAAGTTCCCCGATCGCCTGCTCCCCGGCGGTCTCCGGACTGACGGTCACTTCGCGCCTGGTCTTTTTTTGGAAAGTGAGCGAGAGGTCGCGGTTGAGGACGACGGTGTTGCTCATGCTCGTCTTTTCCCTGCCGTCAAGCAAAAATTTCGCGTTGGTTGGTTTCTGTGTGATATGGTCGAGGCCAAAATAACTGACAAGCCCCGGAACGAGCCCGCCGCCGGACGCGGAGTCCGCGATGGAGAACGCCGTTGTCTGACCTTTTGGGAGACCGGTTTCCTCCGAGGTAAGCACGATGCGGGAGGTGCGGCTGTCCGCGTCGTCCTCCACCTTTGCGAGGACATGGATATCCGAACGGTTGATAAAATTTGTAAGCTTGTGCATCAGCTCCCGGTTTGACGAGGACGTGCTGACATTGTAGGAAAATTCATAGCTGTCCTCCCCGGTCTGGATGCGGAAACGGTATGCTGCCGGGGTCGGTCCCTCCCCCTCGGAGAGAACCCTGAGGCCGGTATTTACCTGAGGGGTAGCCAAAGACTTCACGCGGACAGAAACCGGCTCACGGAACGAGGTGTGCTCCGCATCAACAAGAGATGCGGAAATACTTTCCGGATCGGAAGAATGCGCGGAATTGATCACGCTCGGACGCTCAAAGGCGTGCCCGAGCTCTTTTAACGTATCCGCGAGCGCGAGGGAGGAGTCCTTGAGTGCAAGGGTAAAAAGCTGCTTCTCACTCGAGAGGTCAAGTTTATAATATGCGGAATGCCGGTTCATGTTTAAGATCCGGCTGTATACCGCTTTTAATTCATTCGGCTTGTGTACGGAACGTGTGCGCGCCGAAAAATTCGAGGAATATTCAGTTAATAAATGATTGTATGCCTGAATCATGGCCGCCTCCTGTCTATGCTAAGTTTTATGCATAGCATAACTATACTTATAATTGGTTCTATTATAACACGCAAATGGTATAGTGTAAAGAAGGAATTTGGCGGTGGAGGGGATTTCGGTGTTGATATTATTTGGGAGTAATATCGTTGATAATTCTAAAATGATATTGTGGGATAAAAACTTATGAAATTAAAGCAGCTCCGTGATGATGGAGGGTTTTGGTTTTAAGCCATCCCTGCCGGAATGGGCGATGGGCAGGCGCAGATGAGCCGCTTGGGGCAGTGTATCCAAGCGGCTCATCTGTGTCTTTTGTCAACAGCAGGTTCAACGGGAAATGCAGGGGATTTTCAGGAACATAGCCTCTGTCATGCAGCCCTTATTTCTGCCGATTCCCCGAATACCCGAATTGCTTTTTCAGACCTGCAAAGAATCCGCCCATAAAATGCTTTTTGGGTGCGGCGGCGTGCTCTTTTGCGATGCGTAAGAGGCGCTGTTCGTTTTCCCGGCTGTAGTGCCCGTATTTATTAGCGATGAAGTCAAACGGCTGTTCCCGGAAATCCCGCCAGAATTCGTCGCGCCCCTCCGGCCGCCGGAAAGGTTTTTTCAGCGGGGTCTGCATGCTGTCCTCGATGCGGCAGGGGAAAAACTCCAGGTTTTTCTTCACGGTATCGAACATATCTTTTGCGTGTTCCGTATTGACCAGGACGAGGGAGACCCCCATATTGTCGTCAAAGCCGGACACCGCCTTCTCAACCCGCCAGAAATCCCCGATGGTCATGTCACTTGGGTGTGTGATGTCCTTGTATGGGCAGTAATAGCAGCTTTCCCGGATGATCTTGTGGGAGTAGAACAAGTTGCGGAAAATTTTACTGTGGACCGTTTCCGTCGTGCCGTCGGGTTTTTGGAGCGTGAGCGTTTCAACATGCTCGTCCCAGCCGAAATCTTTTTTGTTGCGGAAATCCGCGTCCACGCACGTCCCGCCGTAGTGTCCCTCCTGCCACTGCACATACTTTTTCCATACGAGCGGGCTTGGTACGCCGTGGCAGAGGATGTCCAGGCAGAAAAGCTGCCCCCCGTAATCTTTTCCAAGAAACGCTTTCAAACCTGCGACCTGGCAGGATGTACCGGAGAATAAAACCTTGCGGCCTGCGGCGAGATCTTCCCGCACCTGCAGGAAAGTGTCCCCCATGTTGCTCTGGATATATTTGGAGCCGTGCATACGGTCGCGCTCCTCCTTGGAAATGGCCCGGATATGGACGGCGTTTACCCCGTCTCTTAGGATGCACCCGTAGACAGTGCCGCCCTTCTCAAGAACCGCGTCGGAGACTGCCGTGAAGATCCCGCCGGAGCGGGATGCCATGCGCACATCCACATTTTTATGTTTTACCGCGTATACGATTGGTTGATCCATATTAGCCTCTTTTCCCTATGATTTGAGATATCCTTTTTTCTTCTGGTCTGTTTTGAATGCGCAGACCGAAAGGCATTTATAGCAGCGGATACATTTCTGCTTATCTATGACTGGATAGGAAAAGCCCGCCTTGTTTGGCTGCATGCGGATTGCCCTGGCTGGGCAGACCGCGTAGCAGGCGGAGCAGCCGCAGCAGTTTTTGCGCTTTTCGAAGAGCACCGGCAGCTCCTTGTCCTGACTGGGACTTGTTTGCATTTTGACCCCCGTTTCCGCGCATTTTGCGCATGAAGTTTGCTTATCGTTTCCTGATAGTATAAAGTTTTTCTGTAACAGTATACATCGGATGTCAGGGATTTTCAAGGTGGCAGCCGCAATTTTTCCCCGGTATTTTTGCGCGGCAGGAAGAAAACGGCTTGATTTTGGACTATGATTACGTTATACTAGACAGTGGATATTTACAGGCAGAAATCCTGCCGCGGCAGCGGGACAGGAAAAGAGGGGGAAGCCTGAAAACGAAAGATCGGGGAGTGTATCGGTTGAAAGAGAAAATCGGGCAGTTAGCGAAAGAAAAGTTTGAATACCAGATGCCGAGGCTGTGCATTGAGCCGGAGAAACTGCTGATCCACACGGAGGCGGGGCGGGCGTATGAGGGAAGTATCCGCGTGACGAATGACGCGGGTCGCAGGATGAAGGGTGTGATCTTTCCGGACAGCCTGCTGTTTGCTTTGCCGAAGGAACAGTTTGTGGGGGAGGAGTTCGTGATTCCCTTTGTTTTCCATGCGGAACATGCGGGTGCAGGTGACCGCTATGAGGGGAAGCTGGTTTTTGTGACGGATGCGGGGGAAGAGAATCTGCCATACGAGGTGCAGGTTCACTATCCGGCGCTTGCGGCAGGGGAGGAGAGTGTCCGCGACCTGTTTCAGTTTGCAAGTCTGGCAAAGGCAGATCCGGACATGGCGGAAGCTTTATTTTTTGGCAGGGATTTTGCGCGCGTGATTTTTTACCATGATAAGCGCTATGAACTTTTGCACCGGGTCCTGGCCTTGACGGGGCGTAAGGGGCAGGCGGTGGAGGAGTTTTTGATCGCGACAGGAAAAAAGGCGGCGGTTGACCTGCGGCTTGAAAAAACGGAGTTTTCGTATGAGGCGGGCGGCTATAATTTTCAGGATCAGCTTGTCGTATGCAAGAGCGGCTGGGGTTATGTGGAGGGCGAGATCGCATGCGATGCCGGTTTCATCCAGCTCTCAAGAACGTCTTTTTCGGCGGGGGATTTTGTGGACGACCGGCTCGTGGTTGATTTCATCGTCCGTGTACAGGATGTCCCGGCGGGAAAAAGGGAAACGAAGATCCGTGTGCTGACTCCGAAAAAGGAACTTGCCGCGCGGCTGACATGTGTGGTTCCGCACCGCAGGGCGGAACAGCGGCGGCAGAGGCAGGCGGGGAAGAGGGCGGTCTGTGAGCTGTTCCGGATATTCCTTGCCTATTATTGCGCGGACGGGAACGCAAAACATTGCGCGGAACAGGCAAAGGAGCCGCTTTTACGCCTGCGCGGAGCGGAGGGGACGCAGAGGGACGGATACGCGGGAAAGCTCTGCCAGCTATATTTCTGGCAGCTTGCAGGCAAGGATGCTGCTGTGAAGGAGGGGATTTCGCTGCTTGGGGAGAAGGAATTTGCCGGGGATGCCGGACTGCTCGGTACATTCTATTACCTTCAGGCGATACAGAAGAAGGAGCGGATGTCCGAGAAGACCGCCGTGGAGAAAATCCGTGGATTGTACCGTGAAAATCCTGAAAATCCCGAACTTTTCCGCTGCCTTATCCTGCTTGACGGGGAGTACAGGGACAATGCCCACAGGTTTTTTGCGATACGGGAATTTACTGCGGAGTACGGCTATCATGTGCTTCTGCTCGCGGAAGCGGTGCGTATCCTGCGCAAAGATGCCTCGCTGCTAAAAGAACTTGGAGGATTTGAACTGCATGTGTTAAAGCTGGCGCTATCCAACGGCTGTGTGGACGCGGAGCTGGCGCGCCGGGTGGTATATCTGGCCCAGCGGGAGAAGGGGATTAGGCCGCTTTTGTATCAGGTGCTCGGGCGCTGTTATCATAACAGGCCGGACGATGAGCTGCTTGGCGCGGTGTGCGCGCTGATCATACGGAGCGGGCGCAGGGAAGCGCGCGATTACATATGGTTTCACCGGGCGGTCACACGC
The DNA here is from genome assembly GCA_947053345.1 of uncultured Lachnospiraceae bacterium. Classification (GTDB taxonomy): domain Bacteria; phylum Bacillota; class Clostridia; order Lachnospirales; family Lachnospiraceae; genus RGIG4057. The sequence goes on along the minus strand of CAMRSM010000006.1, from coordinate 105,323 downwards.
CAGTTAAAAATCGCACAGCTTCCGGAATATTATATGTATTGCCGCGGGGAAGAGGAGAAGGAGCCGATCCATCCAAACATCTTCCTATATTTTTCCTACCGCTGCGAATTGAGTGACCGGAAAAAGGCGATGCTGTATGCGGATCTGATCCGCCATAAGTCGGAGCATGCGGCACTGTACCCGAAATACCGGCAGGGTATGGAGGCGTTTGCGGGGGAGCAGATCGCGAAGGGGGCGGTGAATGATTCCCTTGCGCTCATCTATAACGAGGTATACCGGGACGGTATGCCGAAGGAGGCACTCGCCTGCCTGCCGAAAGTTGCGTTCGCGCATAAGCTCTCGGTAAAGCAGGGCAGATTTGCGCGTGTGGCAGTGTTCCATCCGGGGCAGGAGGAACCCTCGTATGTGCCGGTCGTGCGCGGGGAGGCAGTGATCATGCTCTACACCGAGGATGCGGAGGTCTTTTTGGTCGATGGGGAGGGAGCCTGCTATCCGGCGGTCAATTTAAAGAGCAGCCGTTCGGGCGATGTCCATGTAACCGTGGAACCGCTTGTTTTTCAGGAGCAGAACCTGCAGGCATGCTATGATGACGGCTGTACACAGCTGCCGCTTTTGCTGCATCTGAAAGAGGAGGAGAACAAATACCAAAAATACGGCAGCCAGCCGGAAGAACTGAGCAGGCTTCTGGCGGAAAATGCAGCGGTATCCGAGGAAGAACGGGAATCCTGCGTCCGCTTTTTGATGGAGTATTATTACGAAAATTATGAAGGGGATCTGTTTGAGCATTACCTGCGGAAGATCCGGCTTGAAAAATTTACAAAAAAGGAGCGGGCGCGCATCATTCATTTTTTTATTATGCGCGGTTTTGACGGGCGCGCGAGGGAAGCCCTGCAATGTTTCGGCACGGAGGAGATTGAGGTAAAGTGGCTGAATAAGCTGGCACTGCGCTGCCTCGAGGCGGCAGAGCAGCCGGAGGCGGATCCGTTTTTGCTGTTTCTGGCATATTATGTTTTTGAGTGCGGGCGCTGTGACAAGGAATTGCTTTCTTACCTGTGCCGATTTTATCACGGTTCGACCGAGGGGATGTACGCGCTCTGGAAGACGGCGCACGCGGAAGAACTTGATACGGAAAGCCTGGAAGAGAGCCTGCTGGGGCAGATCTTGTTTTCCGAGAGCTGTACCGGGAACGCGCAGGGCGTATTTATGAGTTATTACCGCTACGGCACAAACCGGAAATTGATCCGGGCATTCTTAAATTACTATGCATATAAATTCCTGCTGAATGACCGGATGATTTCACCGGAGGTCTTCGAGCTGATGGAGCGGGAAGTCTCACTGGAGGAAAATGACATCTGCACGCTGGCCCTTTTAAAACATTATGCGCAGGAGGAGGGGCTTTCGGAACGGCAGAAAAAATTTCTTGAGTACAAGCTTTCCGGCATCTTAAAAAAAGGCATCCTGCTCCCGTTTTTCCGGCGGTTTGAGGATTTTGTGCAGCTGCCGGAGGAGTTGTACGACAAGACTTTTGTGGAATATCACACGGATCCGTCGCACCGGGTCGTGCTGCATTACCGCATTGGGGATCAGGAGCAGTTTTCGGAGCGCGAGATGAAAAATATCTGTCATGGAATATTTACTGCGGGTTTTGTTTTGTTCCGGGAGGAAAGTATGCAGTATTACATAGCGGAGGAGGCGGACGGGCAGACGGTGATCACGGAGAGCACGGCGGCAGTGTCGGCGGACGATGTGGTGCACGACGGGAAAAGCCGTTACGATATACTGAACCTGATTCTTGCGGCGCGCCAGATGCAGGATGACGAGGCTGTGATGAAGCTGCTTGAAAATTATATCCGGACGGATTACGAGGCGGATCATCTGTTCCGGATCCGCAACGGGCGCAGGTAAGGCAGCAGGACGGAAGAAATGGAGAAGACAGAGTTGGAAGAGGTGTTTTGTTACGGGTTGGACCTGGGCTGGGAGTCAGCACTGATCAGCCGCTACAATGCCGGGAAAAATGAACCGGAACCGGTGTGCTGCGACAGGGACGGGCAGGAACTTTCGATGCCGGTCGTGCTTGCAAGGCGCACTGCGGACGGGGAATGGCTCTACGGGAAGGAGGCGGCGCGCGTTGTTGCAAGGGGGGAGGCACTTGGCGCGTACGGGCTTTTAAGGCGGCTGCTCTCCGGGGAGGAGCTCTCGTTGGGAGGGGAGACGTACCGCGCGGAATTTCTGATGGAGGAATATTTGAGGAGGATCCTTGCCCTGATGGGGCAGCAGGGTGGCAGTGCCGTCACCATGCTCGCGGTTACGCTTCCGGAGGGGGCACTTGCGGCGGGTGGTGTGCTCACGGACATTTTGGCGCGGCTGGGTGTCGGCAGGGAGAGGGTTTTGCTCTTGTCGCACACCGAATGCTTTATGCGCTACATTGTCAATATGCGGCAGGAACTCTGGAAAAATGATACCATTCTGTTTGAGTGTGGTGATGAATATTTTTATTATGACCGCGTGTATTTTTCGAGAAAACGTGAGCCGCTTTCGGTCATGTCAAAACATGGGGATCTGACGGAAGAATATTTTGGCGGCGGGATATGCAGGGAGGAAGCGGAACGCCGGGCATACTGGTTTTACAATATGGTGCAGCAGCAGCTTGCGAACCAGCCGGTTACCTCGGTTTTTGTGACGGGTTCCGGTTTCTTGGATGGCTGGGTGATGGGGGCACTGCAGAAACTATGCGATGGCAGAAGAGTATTTTACGGGCAGAATCTCTTTGCGCGGGGAGCCTGTTATGCGGCGCATATGCACATTGAGGGGCAGGACTGCTTATTTCTCGGGGAGAATATGACGCGAGAGGACATTATGGTCAAGGCGTACCATGATGCGAAGGAACAGTATTTCCTGCTCTCCGAGGCGGGGAGCGATTACCGCACGGTGAAGCGGTCGCTGCGCTTGGTTCTTGATGATACGAGCGAGGTGGAATTTTTGGTTGACCATGTCATGCGGCGTGAACCTTTGCATGAGGTCATGATCCTTGACCATCTGATGCAGCGTGAAAATAAAACGGTACGTTTGGAGCTCAGGCTTTTTTATGTGGACAGGGACACGCCGGTGGTGCAGCTTCGGGATAGCGGTTTTGGCAGGGCAGGGACGACGCACCGCATCTGGGAACAGATATTGTAACGGAAATGATACGGAAAGGCAGGGGAAAGACATGGGAAGGGTGATACTTTGTGCGGGGAGGGAGGCAGGGCGGCCTTATGTTTTTGCGGCGACCGGCGACCGGGTTTCGAGCATTGAGGAGCTTTGTCATGTCCTCTACCACAATGCCTTTGAGATTCAGGAGGAGCTTTATTCCGAGGAGTTTATCCGTTTCATCGGTCAGGAGCTCGGGCTTGGCGAGCGTGCGGAGTACCTGCGCCATCTTGTCGATGCGCGCGCGGGTGCGAAGGATGTGATGGTCGCGTGTTTTTGCAGTGCGGATTATTATGACGCGCAGGAGATCAAAGCGTTTTTGAAGGATTACGACGCGTTTTATGCGAAGAGCCCTTTGGAGAGAAAAAAATGGAAGGCGGACAAGCTCTGGGAGGAAGGCAGGGAGCGCGAGGCCGGTGCGATGTACCAGGAGATCTTACTTTCCGGGGGATTGGCGGAGCTTCCGGGCGATGTCTTTGGTGACCTTTTGCACAACGTTGGTGTGGTGAAGATGCATGCCGGGAATATCAGCCAGGCGGTGGAATATTTCCGGGATGCGTACGAGCGCAACGGCGCTGACGATACACTGCGGCAGTATTTTATAGCACTTACGCTCTCCGGGCAGAAGGAGCGGATGGATCAGGAATTGAAAGCCCTGATGCCCCGCAGCGAGGTGACGGCACAGGTGGCGCAGGAGGTTTATGCCGCGAGGAATGCCGCGGAACAGACGGGGGAATTTCAAGAGCTTGAACGGCTGAAAAAGCTGCATGAGGAAGGGCGGATCGCGGAATATTATCAGTGCATGGACGCGCTTTTGGAGCGTTTGAAGGAGAAGTACCGGAAGGTGGCGGGGTAAGACATGTGGATTTTAGCACGGCGCGTAAAACAGCAAAATCCCGTGACGGCACCAAAAGAGGGTTCAGGGGCAGGGCGAAGGAAAGCCCTTCCACGGTAGGGGTGCCGGGCAGGGAAGTCAGCGGGACTCAAAATAGGAGGCTGTGATGAGAAGGCGAAAAAGAAAACAGCAGCAGGAAGAGCAGGCTCTTAATGCGAAGGAGGCGCTGCGCCAGTTAAAGCGCAGTAAAAAAGGGCTTAGCAGGGAGGAGGCGGCACAGATCGTCGGGGTGGTCTGTGAGCAGATGGAAGAGCTCGGACGGCAGGCCGGCATCTCGCAGAGAGAGTACGAGGCGGTGACCTCCTACCTTACGGATATGCAGAAGATTGAGCGCATGGATCCTGCCGCCCGCCAGAATTTAAATGACGCGGCGCGCAACATCATCAACCTGACAAAGGAGCGTGTGAAATACCAAAACAGCAGTGACCGCGTACCGGTGCAGCAGTACCGCGCGATGGAGCGTTATGAGCGGGAAATACCGGACGCGCTGAAAAATATTTATGAGCAGGAGCAGTACCGCGAGATGATCCATTCGGATTTAAGGCAGCTGGACGGGGAGCGCGCGGTCATCGAGTACGAAAAGGAATCCGCGGCGGACAAGAAGATTTTTTTGAGGAACCTGGCTTTCGGGGCAGGTTTTTTGGTCGTATTTTTGTTCCTGACGCTTTTGGCGATGAATATGATCACCGGGACGGACATGCTCCTTCCAATGCTTCTGGTGCTTGCCCTTGCGGCGGGAACCGTGGCGTATATCACGGCTGCGGCAGGGCGCTGCGGCAGGGTGCTGCATGAGTCGGATTACAAGTTAAACCGGGTGATCCAGCTGACAAATAAAGTCAAGATTAAGCTGGTGAACTGCACGAACGCGCTGGATTATGCTTACGAGAAATATCAGGTGGAAAGCTACCGGGAACTGACGGCAGTCTGGGAGAAATATGTGCATACGAAGGATGAGGAGCGGCGCTATAAAAAAAGCACGGAGCTTTTGGAGCATTACAACCGGGAGCTGATGGACGCGCTTTTGGAAGAGGAGGTCAAGGACGCGGAGATCTGGCTCTATCAGGCGGAGGCTTTGCTTGACGAGAAGGAGATGGTGGAAGTGCGCCACCATCTGAACATCCGCAGGCAGAAGATCCGGGAGCGGCTGGAATTTAACAATGAGCAGCTTGCGATGTGCCGGGAGGAGCTCTCCCAGATCGCGGAGGGGAACAGCGCGTATGCGGATCTGGTGGGGAAGATCGCCGGGGAGCATGGGATTTCGTGGTGATGGGATGGGGGATTTTTAATCAAGAAAGCTTTGCCTGGGAAGCTGCGCACATGGGGATACCAAATAGGCTTTGGGGAGATAAGGATGTCGGTGTTCCCGCGAAAGGTTGTAGAAAATCAGAAAACGGGGTTTTCCTATGCCTGTACATGAATATGGATGGCATTTTAAGGCGGGATGGCTTGAACAGGAAATTGATTTCATGTATTATCATACTTTTTTCAGCAACATACGGATGATTTTTTGCGGTGCTGTTCAATAGGGATCAATCCCGGATCCGTCTGGAAGGGGAGGGTTTGCTTTTTGACCGATCATTCGTATATTGCCTGAAAGGGAAGCTTTCACAAAATACAGGGATTGCATCAGATCTTGGCCTGCGGGAAGAAAAAGTATACGATACAAACAGCGGGCAGAACCGGAAAATCCGGCCCGGCCCGCTTGCAACACGCCCCCTTTTTTGCCTACATTTCCGCCAGCTGACAATCATGCTTTTTAAAGAAATCGACTCTCGGCTCCAGATACTTGAGCTTATGATTCTTTACGTCCGCAATATAAAAAGAAACCGGCTCAAATATATGGTTCCAATCCCACAATTCTTCTCCTAAATTTAGATATTCCCGAAACATTTCGCATCCCTCCGGCGCAATTGGATGAACCAGGATTGCCATAACCTTACAGGCATAAAAGCAATCAATAACAAGCTGTTTTCTGGATTCTGCATTATTCGTGGCATCTGCAATCTTTACATTGTTTACCCAATGCTTGTTTATCCCCCGGATAAAGTCATCTAAAGCATAAGAGATACGGTGGAACTCATGGTTATACATATAACGCTCATAATCAAGAACCGTTTTCTCTGCCATAAGTTTTATTTCTTCCCCCACCTCGCCCTCGGGGATTTTTCCGTCACAATTATTCTGGATCGCGTAGAAGCAGGTTCGGATCAGACGGTTAAACACATTGGTGATTAAATTGCCATCTTTCAGAACCATATCGACACCAACCCGGTCTTCCTCTTTCATAAATACCTGCGGTTTAAAGCCTACACTTTTGGAAGACAGACCCAGGCTCATAAAATGCATCCGCAGCTGATCTTTCGTGTAATAATTTAGCAATTCATCTGCCGCAGGAGGCTTTAATTCGGAGCTGCTGCTGGCTTTTGTATCCATATACAATAAATGCCGGTTGGCTATGATGTGGGATAAATATACGGTCTCCATATCCGGTACTTCCCCTTTGGGAACCTGTAATCCGGTAAATAACCCTGTCTGGGCGATGGCATAGAAATAAATGTTATCTTCTCCGATAAACTGATAAACCTTCGATTCTTCATCATACCACCACCTCGATAAGTTGTCTTTTTTTCCATGCTCTTTCAAATAGGCTAAAGTAAAGGAAATCGGTGCCCATAGCGATTCCGGCCATACCCAAAAGGTGAGATCGTCTAATCCTTCACACTCCGGGAATGGGATACCCCATTCTACATTGCCGGACAGCCGGAAGGGAACCAGTGTCTTTCCGGAAGTATAATGAATGCCGTCTGCTTCCAATACGTTTTTAGCCCTGTCGCGGTCATCCAGATTTTCAAATTCAAACACAACAGACGCTTTCTTTTCCTCATTGGTTAATTTGTGAGGGGGCAGCTTTGCTGCCAATTCTGCCAGGTCGCCGAAATATTTTTTTGGTACATAGATGGAAGGCTTTTTCAAAAATTCTTCTACGGTTTCTAACTGATACTTGCGCGTGTTTGTATTTTTCCGTAAGAAATCATTGTATTCCTTTACTATGGGAATGCAATATTCTAAATCGAAATACCAGTTTTCCACATCTCTTAGGACAGGTTTTTTGTTTGATAAGCTACTGACGGGATTGATCAGTTCCGAAGGCAAAAACTGATGTCCTAAGGAACACTCATCGGCGTATGCTTTTTCCGAAGTGCATCCCGGTATGGGACATTTCCCTGTAACCTGCCTTCCGTTTAAGAACATCTTTTTCTCTTCATCATAGAACTGAGGCATGGACATTTTCTTAATATATCCGTTTTTGTATAAAGTTTGGAACACTTGCGCGGAGACCTCTTTATGGATTAAACCTGCTTCTCCCAGAGCCGATGCCCCAAAGAAATCAAGACGGATACCATAGTTTTCCAGGGTTTTTTTCTGGTTCTCATGGTTAGCACGTACATAATCTTCCAAAGTACCCTCATACCCTGCTTCCTGCAGCTTGCGGTAGCTTTCCATGATCGGGGAACCATAACAATCGGTTCCGGAAAGAAAGATAACATTGTCTTTTCCGATTCGGTCTCTTAAAAACCGCGCGAAAATGTCCGCATGGATAAACATACCGCCGACATGTCCAAAATGTAAATTTTTATTTCCGTAAGGCATACCTGCCGTAATGATTGCCCGTTTAGGAAATGTCGGGCGTTCCTTTGATGTTAACCGCTTACATATCATATTATCATGTTCCTTTCTGTTATTTATTTTAGTTATCACTTGCTTCCCTTTTTGCTGGGGAAGCTCGGACTGTTCCGGCATAGTATACCTCCTTTCCGAATCCCTGGAGTGTGTTTGAAAATTATTCCCGCAAACCCTGACGCACATCCGGCAGAAAGCATTTTTTGCACACGCTCGGAAATAGATGAAAACATTATAAAAAATAAAAACGGCCAGAAACTCGTACCGAGCTTTTGGCCGTTTGGTTCAGATGGACCAGGATAAGACACCTGTTATGAACACAACACAAAAAGCCCATTGCCAATTTTGACAATAAGCTGCTGTCGCTGGTTCATTTTGTTTATGGAAATTGAATGTTTCATCATGGGCTTATCCTTCTTTTATTTTGAATAATTTTAACAGTATATTTTATAGTTGTCAACAGAAATATTGATTTTCATTCGGCAATTCGAAAGAGTTTTCGGCATCTGCCCGTACCGGAATATTTCCCGAAAGATCAATCAAATCCATCCCAAAACCGATGGATTGCATATTCTGGGGGTGGCGGATGCTTTATCATTAAAATATAATGATTTATACTCCCCCTGAAAAATCATCAAATCACAATCGGGATTTGATGGTGGGGCTGCCACGGCCGGCGCACCGGAAGTGGAAGGAAGCCGGTTTCCGCAAAAAGGATATTACATCCGTTTTTGGGAAAGAACGATGCTTTTATGAGCAGAATGCAAAACGGACACAAGCAAAAAAAGACGCGGTGCAGAAAATGCGGTTCGGATGATATTTTCCCCTTGACAATTTAGGGAAGATTGCTTAATATAGTACCATATCAAATCTGCAGACATGAAAAATGTAGCGCGAAAGAGGAGTACACCGCGGGTACTGGCAGAGAGGACGGCACGGGGCTGAAAGGCTGTCTCAGGAAAAACGGTGGAAGGTAGCTTTCAAACAGAGCACCTGAGCGGAAGTTCCGGGTAGGGTGCTACGGGAAGTCCCGTTACAGACGAATGCTTTCCGGCATTTGCAAGGCCAGATCGTTGCGAACGAAGTGCTTTGACAGATGAAACCGCGAAGTGTGTAAGAGGCAGCTTTTGCTGCGAATTAAGGTGGTACCACGGTCCTCCGTCCTTATTGTGACGGAGGATTTTTTTATGCACACGGGCATCCGGAGGAAGAATGTCAGCAGAGGCGGACGGCTGCCCGGCATATCGGACAGGAAAAGCGCGGATTTCACAGATGTATTATCACACAGACCAAAAAAGAAAGGACAGGTATCGACATGCAGAAAGAACTTGCAAAAAACTATAATCCGAAGGACATCGAAGACCGGCTGTACGAAAAATGGGAAAGCAGAAAATATTTCCATGCAAAACCGGACGAGACAAAAAAGCCGTTTACGATTGTGATCCCGCCGCCAAACATCACGGGGCAGCTGCACATGGGACATGCGCTCGACAATACGATGCAGGATATCCTCGTGCGCTTTAAGCGGATGCAGGGCTATAACACGCTCTGGCAACCGGGCACGGACCACGCGAGCATCGCGACCGAAGTCAAGATCATCGAGCATCTGAAAAAAGAGGGCATCGACAAAAAGGAGCTTGGGCGCGAGGGCTTTTTAAAGCGCGCATGGGCGTGGAAGGAAGAGTACGGCGGACGCATCGTGCAGCAGCTGAAAAAAATGGGTTCCTCCTGCGACTGGGACAGGGAGCGCTTCACGATGGATGAAGGCTGTTCGAAGGCGGTTGAGGAAGTTTTCTGCAAAATGCATGAGAAAGGCCTGATCTACAAGGGTTCCCGCATCATCAACTGGTGTCCGGTCTGCAGGACTTCCATCTCCGACGCGGAGGTGAATTACGAGGAACAGGCAGGCCATTTCTGGCACATCAAATATCCGGTGGTCGGGACGGAAGAATTTCTTGAGTTTGCGACGACCCGCCCGGAGACGATGCTCGGCGATACGGCGGTGGCAGTGCATCCGGAGGATGAGCGCTACGCGCATCTGGTCGGAAAGACGGTGAAGGTTCCATTTGTGGACCGGGAGATTCCGGTTATTGCGGATGCTTATGTCGAGAAGGATTTCGGCACGGGCGTGGTGAAGATCACACCGGCGCACGACCCGAACGATTTCGAGGTCGGAAAGCGTCATAACCTGCCGGAGATCAACATAATGAACGACGATGCGACCATCAACAAAAACGGCGGGAAATTCGCGGGACTGGACCGGTATGAGGCGAGAAAGCAGATTGTGAAGGAGCTTGATGCAATGGGGCTTTTAGTGCGCATTGAGGATTACTCCCACAATGTCGGCACGCATGACCGCTGCGGCACGACGGTGGAGCCGCTCATTAAGCCGCAGTGGTTTGTGAAGATGGACGAACTGATCAAGCCGGCGGTGGAAGCAGTGAAAAACAAGGAAGTCGAGCTGATCCCGGAGCGCATGGAAAAGATTTACTACAACTGGACGGACAATATCAAGGATTGGTGTATTTCCAGACAGCTCTGGTGGGGACACCGCATCCCGGCATATTACTGCGGCGACTGCGGAGAGCTTACGGTGGCGAAGACGGAAAATGCGCCGAAGACCTGCCCGAAATGCGGCAGCGCGCACATCCGTCAGGATGAGGATACGCTTGACACCTGGTTCTCCTCCGCGCTGTGGCCGTTCTCGACGCTCGGCTGGCCGGAGAAGACGAAAGAACTGGAATATTTCTACCCGACGAGCGTGCTGGTGACCGGGTACGACATTATTTTCTTCTGGGTCATCCGCATGATTTTCTCCGGCTATGAGCACATGGGCGAAAAGCCGTTTCAAACCGTGCTCTTCCACGGCCTGGTACGCGATTCGCAGGGGCGCAAGATGAGCAAGTCGCTCGGCAACGGCATCGACCCGCTGGAGGTGATCGACAAGTACGGCGCGGACGCGCTGCGCTTTACGCTGATTACCGGAAATGCGCCGGGCAACGATATGCGCTTTTACTGGGAGCGGGTGGAGGCGAGCCGGAATTTTGCCAACAAGGTATGGAACGCGTCGCGCTTCATTATGATGAATATGGCGCAGATGAGGGAACAGGGGCTTGCCCCGGCAGTATCCGCCGTGGAAGAAAAGGCGCTGACAAGCGCGGACCGCTGGATTCTGTCGAAGGCGAACGAGCTGGTGCGCGATGTGACGGACAATCTGGAGCGATTTGAGCTGGGGATTGCGGCGGACAAAATTTACGATTTTATCTGGGAGGAATTCTGCGACTGGTATATCGAGATGGTCAAGCCGCGTCTGTACGGGGAGGATGCCGCGACAAAGACGGCAGCGATCTTTACGCTGCGCGAGGTGCTCACGACGGCGTTAAAGCTTCTGCACCCGTATATGCCGTTTGTGACCGAGGAGATTTTCTGCACGCTGAAAGAGGCGGAGGGCAGGCTGGAGGAGAATGAGTCCATCATGATCTCCGCGTGGCCGAAGTACGAGGAAACAAAGCATTTTGCCGACGAGGAAGAAGCCGTTGAGCTGATGAAGGAAGCGGTCAAGGCCATCCGCAACGTGCGCACGGAAATGAACGTGCCGCCGTCCCGCAGGGCGACTGTTTTCATTGTTTCCGAGAACGAGAAGGTGCGCGGAATTTTCACGGCGGGCAAGGTATTTTTCGCACCGCTTGCCTACGCGTGCGAGGTGAAGATCCAGACGGACCGTGCGGGGATCGACGATGATGCCGTCTCGGCGGTTATCCATCAGGCAGCGATCTATATGCCGTTTGCCGACCTTGTGGATATCGCAAAGGAAACCGAGCGCCTCACAAAGGAGAAGGCGCGGCTGGAGGGCGAAATTAAGCGCGCTTCGGGGATGCTTGCCAATCCGAATTTTGTGAACAAAGCGCCGGAGAAGAAGCTTGCCGAGGAGCGGGAAAAGCTTGCAAAATATACGGATATGCTCGCGCAGGTCACGGAGCGGCTGGGGAATTTTACAAAAGGGTGATCCCCCGGAAATAAACAGTTTCCCTGCCTTGCCCATACGCAGAAAACCTAATTTCTAAAAATAGAATAAATTCCGGAAAATGTTCAAAATAACAGTGGAAATTGCTCCGTGGTTGTAGTACAATAGGGAAAAGAATGGGCTTTGCTGCAAAAGAAAGGCGGGGATGCTTATGAAGAATGCAGAATTGGTTGAATGGATTGAAAAAGGCTCCAAAGTATTGATCAGTGACGATTGGATGACGGCAGAATTGTATCTATGTCCACCGCCGGAGAGTGTGAGTTATGATTTGGATATTATTTTACAGATACTTGCAAAAAGCGGGATCAAAAGGGGGGTGCGCGAGGAGCGCATCAAAAGGATGCTTACTGATAAGCTGTATTATGTGAAGTGCCTCGTGGCGGTGGGGGAACCGGCGCTGGACGGCCAGGACGGGCACTTTGATTTCCTGTTTGATGCGGAGACAAATAAAAAGCCGAGGATTTTGCCGGACGGGTCAGTGGATTACCGGACCATGACAAATATCCCGACGGTCAAGGAAGGGGCGATCATTGCCCGCTACACACCGGCCACAAAGGGCAAGAGCGGCTATGACCTTGCGGGGAAGGAAGTTGCGGGCAAGGATGGCAAAGAACTCCCGGAGATCAAGGGCAAGGGTTTTTGTACATCGGACGACAAGCGTTCTTATATGGCGACGATGAGCGGCAGGATCGAATTTGAGAATGGCAGGATTACGATCAAGAATTTCCTTGAGATCAGCGAGGATGTTGATGTGCTGACCGGCGACATTGATTTTGACGGGGATGTTCTGGTTCACGGCAGTGTGACGAGCGGGCGCAAGATCCGTGCGGGCGGCACACTCACCGTGCAGGGTTCCGTGGAAGCCTGTGAACTGTACGCGGGGAAGGATATCGTGCTGACCTGCGGCATGCAGGGCGGCGGCAGGGGTGTCGTCACTTGCAAAGGTTCGCTTTCGGGCAAATTTTTTGAGCAGACAAAGATCACGGCAGGGAAAAACGTCAATGCGAATTCCGTCTTAAGCTGTACGGTGGAGGCGGGGGAGGATATTGTCGTGGCAGGGCGGCATGGCGTGATCTTAGGCGGTGTGGTGTATGCCGGGCGCACGCTTGAGGCGACCACGGTCGGAAATGTCGCGGAGGTGCAGTCCGAACTGATCGCGGGCAAGAGCGACGAGCTCCAGCGGAGTATGCAGAAACTGGAAGTGGAGTACAAGGAGTTAGAGGAGCAGATGGAAAAGACGAAGCATGTCCTCTCGCTGCTGCAGACGCGTAAGGAGAAAGAAGTGGAATCTGCGTTCTCCCAGGAGAGGCGCATGCAGGTGACCCGCTTTAAGATATCACTTGACAGCCAGATGAACGCAAATATGCAGAAACGCCAGGTGCTTCTCGAAAAGATTGCGCTGGCGCAGGAGGCGAAGGTTATCATACGCCAGTGTGCTTATCAGGGAACCCGCGTTTCCATCAACGGGTTGCAGTACCAGTTCCGGGAAGTCCTGACCGGCGTTACGCTCAAAGCGAAGGACAACGAAATCCGCCTCTATTCGAATTAGAACAGTTTTTTAAAGATTCGGTCGGGAAATACGAAATTTACCCGACCGATTTTTGCGGAAGGTATTGATTTTTCCTGCGGGAATCGGTATAGTTATAGAATGTATTGGTTTTAGATGCGAAAGGAATGGCAGCGCGATGATAAATTTTGAAAAGGAACTTAGCACTTACCAACCGAGCCTTGAGGTGGATGAGGCGGAGGAGGCCATTTATAACAATGACCTGACGGATATTTCGGATATTTTGGACAAGATCCTTAAGGACAAGAAGAACCAGTAGGCCGGCGGAAAACCAGATAAGGAAATGAGGAAAGAACATGATATGTCCACGTTGCGGCAACGCGGTCCGGGGGGCGGTTACATACTGTGATTCCTGCGGGGCGGAGCTGACAGTATACAAAAAGATAATGCAGTCCTCGAACCTGTATTATAATAAGGGCTTGGAACGCGCGGGGGTGCGGGACTTAAGCGGCGCGGTCCAGATGCTGAAAAAGAGCTTGGAGATGAATAAGCGGAATACGGTGGCGAGGAACCTTCTGGGGCTTGTCTATTTTGAGATGGGTGAGACCGTTGCGGCATTGGGGGAATGGGTCGTCAGCAAGCATTTCCAGCCGGATGATAACCGGGCGGATGAGTATATGGAGAAAGTCCAGAACAGTCCGGCGAAATTTGACGCGATGAACCAGGCGATCCGGAAATACAACCTTGCGCTGGAATCGGCGAAGCAGGGGGGGGATGACATGGCGATCCTCCAACTAAAAAAGGCGGTCAGCCTCAGCCCGAATTTCCTGCGTGCAAGACAGCTCTTGGCACTTTTATATCTGCATACGGGGGATAAGGAGCGGGCGAGAAAGCAGCTTACGTACGCGGCGAAGATTGATGTCGCAAATACGAAAACATTGCGCTATTTAAAGGAGATCACTGCCCAGGCGGAGACAGAAAAAGAAGCCCCGCAGTCGGGGGAGCAGGAACTTGCGGCCGTGGAAAGCATCGGAAGTCTGCGCCCGGCGGCATCCGGCAATTACAGTGAGGACAAGCCCAATGTCATGGCTTGGGTTGCGCTTGTCATCGGGGCGCTCCTGGGGGTTCTCGTGACATTTTTCCTGATCGTCCCGACGGCGCGCAAAAATATCCGCATGGAGTTTGAGAAGAACCAGTTGGATTACAGCAGTGAATTACGCATCAAGGAGGCGGCGATCACATCGCTTGAGAAGGAAGCGGAACTGTGGAAGACGAGATATGAGGAGACGCAGAGGGAGCTTTCCGGGCTTGAGATACCGGAGTACGACGTTGAGATGTACAATGACCTGTTTTTGGCATTGCAGGAGTATCTCGTTGTGTCCGTGAAGGAAGATGTGTCTCCGGAGGAGCTGCTGGAACTGGCGGGTAAGCTTTCCGGGCTTGATACGGAGCGGATGGATAATGCAGATGCGAAAAAACTCGTGCAGGAGATGCAGAGGGATATTTATGACCGGGTGGCAGAACCTGCTTACACGCTTGGGCGGCAGGCGCACGATGACGGGGATTATGAACAGGCGGCTATTTATCTGCAGGCATCCTACGATTACGGTTTCCGCAACGATTATTGCTGCTATTACCTTGGAAAATCCTACCAGCTGATGGAGGCGTATGAGCAGGCTGCCCAGTATTACCGGCTTCTGGTCTCTCAGTTCCCGGATTCTTCCCTGGCGGGCTACGCGAGGACAAGGCTCGGGGAGATGGGGATGGAGGAAGAATAAGAAACAGAAGGAAAAGAGAATAAGATACCGTTTGAAAAGAGGACAGCAGCGGGCTGACCTCTTTTCTTTTGTTTCGACAGGGTGCGACGTAAAAGAAGCAGAAAGGAGTGGATTTGATATGGAGCGGCAGGAAACGAAAAAAGCGGCGCAGTACGAGCAGTGCGGGCCGGTGCTTATCATCATGCCGGTGCAGGAATTGGATCATTGCTGTGCGGTACAGGTGCGGCAGGAGGCGGATGAGCAGATAGAGCGGGGCGGGGCACTGCATCTCCTCTTTGATTTTTCGGGGATCCATTTTATGGATAGTTCCGGAATCGGTGTGATCATGGGGCGTTACAAGAAAGTGATTTTTCAGGGGGGCAATATCGCCTGCTGCGGTGTTGGGGCGGAGATTGACCGGATCTTGACATTGTCGGGGCTGTACCGGATCATGCCGCGCTTTGGGGACAGAAAAGAAGCACTTGCGGCACTGGGGAAAAAACGGATGCCGGGGGCGGATATACCGAGCGGGAACTGACTAAAAAGGAGGATGAGTCATAATGGAACAGATTCAGGGAGTTGTGAGCATTGCGGGGGAAAGGCAGGTATTGCCGGAGGAAAAATGCAGGCTGTTCGGAGCGGCGCGGGGGCAGAGGACAAAGGAGCAGCCCGCAAAAGGGATGGAAAACGGGGTTAGTTTACAGTTTGCCGCACAGTCGCGCAATGAGAGTTTTGCCCGCATGGTAGCCGCGGCATACGCGGCGCAGCTCAACCCGACGCTGGAGGAACTGGCGGACATTAAGACGGCGGTTTCAGAGGCGGTGACAAACGCGGTCATCCACGGCTATGGGGAAGGGGACGGCACGATCTGTATGCGTTTGGGGCTTTCCGGGCACGAGGTATGGATTGAGGTGGAGGATTGGGGCGCGGGTATCGCGGATGTGCTTTCCGCGATGGAGCCAATGTACACGACGAGGGCGGATATGGAGCGCTCCGGCATGGGTTTTGCATTTATGGAGGCATTTATGGATGAACTTGAGGTATATTCGCAAAAAAACTGTGGGACGCTCGTCTGCATGAAGAAAAAAATATCACAGGAAGATATGGGGACGCGCAGGGCTTGTGACGGCCAGTAGGATGGGAGTTCTTCCACATAAAAGAAATAAGGAGGCTATCGGTGGACCAGGGTTTGTTGCTGATGCGGTGCAAACAGGGAGATAAAGCAGCAAGGGAACAGATGATTACGGAAAACATCGGGCTGGTCTGGAGCATTGTGCGCAGATTCCTTGGCAGGGGCTATGAGGCGGACGATCTCTTCCAGATTGGCAGCATCGGCCTGATGAAGGCGGTTGATAAGTTTGACCTAAATTATGACGTACAGTTTTCGACCTATGCCGTGCCGATGATCACAGGGGAAATACGGCGTTTTTTGCGGGATGACGGGCCGGTGAAAGTATCGCGGACGATGAAAGAAAACGCGTGGAAAATCCGTCAGGCCTGTGAGACTTTGGAGCGCAAGCTTGGCCGGGAGGCGACTTTGGAGGAAATCGCCGCCGCGACCGAGCTCAAGCGCGAGGATATCGTTATGGCGATGGAGGCGGGGGCGGAGGTGGATTCCATCTACCGCACCGTATATCAGGGGGACGGCAGTGAAATCTGCATGATTGATCAGGTGGTGCAGGGAACGGACGGGGCAGCCGGGAGGCTTTCCGGAATGGGGGAGGCGGTCGATGCGGAGAAGGAAAAGCTGCTTGACCATATGCTGCTCTTCGAACTGCTTGACACCCTGCCGGAATCCGAGAGGAACCTGCTCACGATGCGCTATTTTGAGGAGCGTACCCAAAATGAGGTTGCGGCGGCGCTGGGGATCAGCCAGGTGCAGGTATCACGGCTGGAGAAAAAGATTTTGCTGAAACTGAGAGCCAGGATATGAAAGGGCAGGACACCCGGCGGGCATTTGTCGCGGATGTCCTTTTCCTTGAGGGACGCGGGGCTGTGGTTCTGCTTTTTACCGGATCCAGAAAGTTCCGGACATCAGAAGGAATCCGGGAAGGTTCGGGCGCATCAGCTGCCAGAAGCCGATTCCGCGGAGCCCGTATTCTGTCACGAGGGAAAATTTTGCCCGGTAACTGCGGACATCCTCGAACCAGACTTCATGGGCAGTACCATCCTTTTCGTAGGTATACCACGGGGACTGGGCTGTCTCATCGAATTGAATGACTGCGCCGTTTTCGGCGGCCAGATCCCGCGCGTCCAGATTGCCGAGTGAGGTGGCGCGGGTCGTGCCGGAGACATAGGGCAGCGGCCAGTCGTAGCCGTAATTCGGCACGCCAAGGTCGATTTTTTCTGCCGGGATGCGGGTGAGGGCGTATTCGACGACACGGCGCACTTTGTCGATGGGGGCAACGGCCATCGGTACGCTGTAGGTATAGCCCCACTCATACGTCATCAACAACACATAATCCGCTGCCTGCCCAAGCAGTGCGTAATCTTTCCCCTCGTACAAAACCCCTTTCTGGTCATCGGAGGTCTTTGGTGCGAGCGCGACGGAAACGGGAAAACCAAGTGCGTTGACCGAGCGGCGCACCGCGGCGACAAATTCGGCGAAAGCAACGCGGTCGCTTGGAAGAATGTACTCGAAATCAATGTCGACCCCCTCGAAACCGCGTGAAGTGATCTGGACACCGAGCGCCTCGATCAGACGCGCGATGGCATCCGGGTTGTGGACAAGCGCGGTGATCAGATTGTTATTGAAGGTGCCGGAAGCGTCGATCGGGGTGAGTGTGAGCACCGGCCGGGTTCCATAGCTTTGCGCGAGGTTGATAAGGAAAGTATCATCAATGCGTGGGGGGATGAGCACGCCGTCCGGGGTAAAGCCGTAAGAAAAGACGGAAAGGGCGCTCATGTAGGGAAGTGCCTGCCGCAGGGTGTCCTGATCAATGTGCGGGTAAGCATAGCCGTTGGTGTCAATGGCCTGGCGTTCGGCATCCCCTTCATAAGAGATCAGCAGGGCTTCCCCTACGGCAAGGCGGTAAGGATAAAACAGCTGGTTGTTAAAAATAATGGAGGAAAGTGCCGCGCCCGTCGCAGCGGCTATCGAGTCAACCGTATCCCCCGGCTTCACAACGTAAATTTCCATAGTATCCTCTTTTCTGCGCTATATCACGAATATCCCATTTTCTGAGAGAAAACAATGCTGTTTTGATGCGCCAGGAACTGTGCCGTACCTGTAAGACGGCACAGTTTTTATAGTATCTTATGCGCGGATGGCAGAAATGTTCCTGCCGTCAGGCTGTGGTCTACGGAACAGGAGGGGATTGATTTTTGGACATATCCTGACAATATGAGTAAAAAAATATGGTCAGGAAAGTATATTGAGAAAGCGCATCAGATATGTTATACTGTGAACGGTAAATATCCGCAGGTGGCGGATGGCGGGCATCCGCAGGGGAGGAAGTTTTGGATCGGCCTGCGGGATGCATGGGGATAAGAACCGTAAGATTGAAAGCCATAGGAGGGGGATTGTATGATAAAAACCAGATTTCCTGCCATTTTGCTGGCAGGTGTTGTGACGGTCTGCGGGTTGTGCGGATGCGGTGACGGCCGCGCAAAGCAGCCGCAGGGGAAGCCGGAAGTTTCCGGGAAAGGGACGGTTTCGCTTACCCTGTGGGGGGCGGAGGAGGACGCGGCACTTTTGGATGAACTGGTTGCGGGATTTACTGCCCGTTATGCCGGGGAGGCGGAGTTTGACATTACGGTGGAGTATCAGGGCGAATCCAACTGTAAGAACGCGCTGTTTGGGGTCATAGACGACGGACCGGATGTGTTTACATTTGCGGATGACCAGCTGCGTGTCATGGTGGCGGCGGGGGTTCTTGCCCCGGTCGAGAACCAGGCAAAAGTCCTTGCGGATAATATCGAAGCAGCCTGTGAGGCAGCATCGGTAAATGGTGTGATGTACGCCTATCCGATGACGGCGGACAATGGATATTTCCTTTATTATAATAAAGCTTATCTGAGCGATGAGGATGTGAAGACGCTGGACGGCATCCTGCGCGTTGCTGCGGCGAACGGCAAATATTTTATGATGGACTGGAGCTCTGGCTGGTATTTGTACAGCTTTTTTGGCGAGACCGGCCTTACGGTCGGACTAAACCCTGACGGTGTATCGAATGCCTGCAACTGGAATGCGGCGGATACGGAAATCACGGGTGTGGATGTCGCGAAGGGGATGCTCGCGGTCGCGCAGAGCGGGGCGCTGGATGCGGCAGGGCTGTTTGCGGATAAGGTGAAGGACGGCACGGCAATCGCGGGTGTTTCCGGTGTGTGGGATTCGAACCTGGTCGCGGAGATTTGGGGGGAGAATTACGGTGCGGCGAAGCTGCCGACCTACACTTGCGGTGGAAAGCAGGTGCAGATGTCATCGTTCGCCGGTTAAAAGATGGTGGGTGTAAACGCTTACTCCGAACAGGGAAAATGGGCACAGAAACTGGCGGCTTATATAACGAGCGAGGAAAACCAGACACTTCGCTTTGAGCGCAGGGGACAAGGACCTTCCAATATCCGGGCATCGGCCAGTGAGGAGATCGCGGCGGCTCCGGCGATCAAAGCCATCCTTGCACAGTCCGAGTTTTCAAGCCTGCAGTCGATCGCAGGAAGTTACTGGACACCGACGCAGAATTTTGGGGAGCTTATGGCGGCAGGGAATCCGGATGGCAGGAGCTTGCAGGATATTTTGGACGAGATGGTCAAAGGGATCACCTCGCTGTACTGACGGAGGGGACTTAAAACAGAAGGGTCCTTCCGGGAGGGATCCTGCACGGGATTAAAGTTAGGAGGAAGCAGCATGGAAAAAAGACACAGCAGCATTAAAGTCATGATTGTGATCCCGATGCTCATTCTTGGGATTGTGTCCGTCATTTCCAATCTATTGGCAATTCGGAATATTAAGAATGTAAATGCAAATGCATCCAATATTGTGGATAATTACATGACCGGGATCGAAAGGCTTTCCGAGATTGAGGAGGCGGTGCAGAGTATACATAAATTGGCTTTGACGCACATCATCGCAGTTGATTTTGACACGATGATCCGGGTGGTGGAGGAAATCAAAGTGCGGGAGCAGGCGCTTGACAAAATGCTTGATGATTTTAATACAATGAGCGGGATGCCGATGGCAGAACTCAAGGAAAATTACGGGCAGTTCAAGCGGGCGATCCTTTTTCTTGTCGCGAAGAGTGCCGACCGGAAAACGGCCGAAGCGTATGCCATCGCGAACGGGGATCTGGAAAATTATGGGAACGCGATGCGGAATGGGCTGGAGGGGATGATGGATAAACTGACGACGCAGTCGGCGCAGGCGCGCGCGACACTGAATGACGTGTATCAGGCATCCCTGACCGAAAATATCTGCACGATCGCTGTTAGCCTTCTTGCGCTGATCGCGGCGGTGGGCATTGTCTTCGTGCGTGTTGTGAGGCCAATCTCCACGGCACAGAATGAACTGAACGAGATCACGTCGGGGATCGGGCGCGGGGAAGGCGACCTGACCCGGAGGCTGACGCTTTTGTACAACGATGAGATTGCGGCGCTTTCCGGCGGCATCAACACCTTTATGGATAAGCTTCAGCAGATCCTAAAAACCATCTCGGGAAATTCAGAGCGCATGGATGTGGTGGTAAGCGAAGTGCTGTCCAGCGTCCACGATTCCAATAACAGTGTCACGGATCTTTCGGCGGTGACGCAGGAGCTTTCCGCAACCATGCAGGAGGTTTCAAGCTCAACCGGAACCATCAACCGCAACGCTTCCGTGGTGCAGGAGAATGTGAACCGTATTGCGGGCAAATCGGTGGAAATCAATGATTATGCGAGGAAGATGCGCGCCGATGCCGATGCTATGGCAGCGGATGCGAAAAGCAGCATGGAGGAGACGGATAGGCGTGTGCGTGAGATTGGGGAAGTACTGCGGCAGGCGATCCTTGACTCTAAGAGCGTGGATCAGGTCAACAGCCTGACCAATGATATTTTAAATATTTCCTCCCAGACAAATCTGTTGGCCTTAAATGCGTCGATCGAGGCAGCGCGGGCAGGGGAGGCAGGCCGCGGTTTCTCCGTGGTCGCGGAGGAAATCCGGCAGCTGGCAGATTTAAGCCGTGAGACGGCAAACAATATCCAACAGATCAACAATATTGTGATCCAGGCGGTACACAACCTTTCGGACAGTGCTTCCGGCATGATCGGTTATGTGAACGAATCAATTCTTGTGGAATTTGGGAAGTTTGTGGAGCGGGGAAAACGCTACGAAGAAGCGGCGACCCATATCGAAGGTACAATGAACGAATTTACGGATAAGACGGACCATCTGCGCGATGAGATGGAGCAGATTGCAGATTCCATCCGAAAGATCACGGTTGCGATCGAGGGGGGTGTCCAGGGAGTTTCCGGCGCGGCGGACAGTACACAGGCGCTGGTGGCGGATGTGGAACAAATCAACTGCCGTATGGACGAGAACCGCGCGATCGCGGAGGACTTAAAGAAAGAGACAGCGATTTTTGTAAGGCTTTAGACGGGGCGGGCTGATGCAGGCAGACTGGCCGGAATGAGGGAGGCCGTAAGATCAATGGCGGGAAGAAAGGCAAGCGGACATTGATCTTACGGCATTTTTGTGTATGGAAAGCAGCCTGTGGCTATTGGAAGAAAATGGCTGGCCTGCTTTTAGGGAATCGCGGATGGAAATGTTTCCGCCACCGGATGCGGTGCTCCGCCAAAGGCTCCTAGATGTTCAGATTCGCTTTCTGCCCTTTTGCGCCGCGTTTGCGGTTCTTTACTTTCTTCGCTGAATAAAATTTCCCGTCGTGCTCAAAGGTTTCCGCAATCTGCGGCACGGCGGCGGCACAGACTACAGCATCCGTATTTTCCAGTGTGATGCCCTTGACTCCGCGCCCTGTCTTTTTGAACTCCGGGACTTCGGAGAGCTCAAAGCCGAGAGAGAGCCCGCCGTGTGTGAGCAGGATGACTTTCATGCCGCCCTCGACGGTCTGTGCGGCGGACAGGGGCGTGACGCAGACGACCTCATCGCCCTCCTCCAGTTTTGTCGAGGCGATCACGGAGCGGTTCGTCTCATACTCGATGCCAGATACGAGCTTGACGTATCCGTGCTTTGTAGCGAAGAATAACTGCGACTCAAAAAGCTCCTCAAAAGAGAGGTAGGTCAGCACGGTCTCCTTGTCCAGCTTGCAGAGATTGTGGATGAGTGTGCCCTTGTCGCGGATGCGGCAGCGCGGGATGGCAGAAGCCTTTACCTGGTACATATTGCCCTCGCGCGTGAACAGGCAGAGCCTGTCATTGTTCTTCATGCGTATGATATGGACAAATTCTTTGAGGCTTTCTTCCGTCGTGCGGGAGTAGGTCGCGGCATCGACACATTTGGTGTAACCGAAGCGGTCGACCAACACATAAATATCTTCGATGCGGACTTCCTCTACATAGCTCGCGGTCTCCGCGTGGGTGATTTTGGTGCGCCGCCCTGTGTTAAACTGCTTTTTATAATTTTTCAGGTTGTTTTTAATGACTTTGTACAGCGATTTTTTATTTCCGAGGATGTCGTTATATTCTCCGATCTGTTTTGACAGTTCCTCATTCTCCTCATGTAGTTTCAAAAGTTCCAGGCCGATGAGTTTTGACAGCTGCATGGCGAGGATTGCGTCAGCCTGACGTTCGGTAAAGTCGAGGGTTGCGGCGGTTTTTGCCGAGGTCTTGGATTTAAAGTTGATGTCTGTCGTATCCCCGCGCATCAGGCAGGCTTTTGCCTGGGAGACCGATGTGGAGCCGCGCAGGATCTCGATGATCAGGTCAATGAGATCGACCGCGCGGACCAGTCCGTTTACGATTTCCTGCCGTTTCTCTGCTTTGTCAAGGAGATGCTCGTACTGGCGGGTATATAGCTCTTCCTGGAAGAGGACGAACTCGGCAATCAGTGTCTTTAAAGTAAACAGGACGGGCTGGTTGTCCTTGATGGCGAGCATATTTACGCCGTAGGTATCTTCCATCGGACTTTTTTTGTACAGCCCGTTTAAAAGATTTCTGATGTCGCGGTCTTTTTTGACTTCGATCACGATGCGCACATCAGCGGAGGACTCGTCGCGCACATCGTAAATCTCATCAAACACCTTGTCCTTCATCAGGGTGACGAGGCTCTCGACAAGTTTTGTTTTATTCCCGGCGGAAGAAAACGGGATTTCGGTGATCACAATGTTTTTACGCCCGCCGTCGGACGGCTCGATTTCGGTGTTGGAGCGGATCTTTATTTTACCCTCCCCGGTCTCATAGATACCGGACAGCTCATTGCCGTTGACGATCGTGCCTCCTGTCGGGAAATCCGGTCCCGGCACATGCTCCATCAACTCGGCGACCGTGATATCCGGGTTGTCCATATAGGCAATGACGGCATTGATGACTTCGGAAGGATTGTGCGGCGGCATGTTGGTTGCCATGCCGACTGCGATGCCCGTCGTCCCGTTGATCAAAAGGTTTGGCAGCATCGCCGGCAGGACTTTTGGCTCTTTCTCACTGTCGTCGAAGTTTGGCATGAACGCGACTAGGTTTTTGTCGAGGTTATCAAGCAGCGCCATTGCGCCCTCCGACAGGCGCGCCTCCGTGTAACGCATTGCCGCGGGCGGGTCTCCGTCGATAGAGCCGAAATTGCCGTGCCCGTCCACAAGCGGGATCTGCATGGAAAACTCTTCCGCCATATGCACCAGTGCCTCGTAGATCGAAGAATCGCCGTGCGGGTGGTATTTACCCATCGTGTCGCCGACGATGCGGGCGCTTTTCCGGTGGGGCTTTTTCGGGTCAAGCCCAAGTTCGGTCATGGAGTAGAGGATGCGGCGCTGCACCGGTTTCAAGCCATCCCTCACGTCTGGCAGCGCGCGGTCGATGATGACATTCATCGCATAGTTGCGGTAGGATGTTTTCATCTCCTCCGAAAAATCAAGCTGGATGATATTATCTGTTTTCATGGTTTCCCCCATTCTGCCGCATGGGCGGCATATGATATTGCGTTAAGCGGGATATACTTTCTCGCATTTTTCAAACTCTGCGGTTTCGGCAGAGGAAATGTAGATTTCCGCGGTCTCGGAAAGGTCGTTTTGACAAAATTCCTCTTTTTTCAGGAGCTTAAGGATAAGGTCTAAGCTGCCTTTTGCGTCCTGTGTTTCGAGCCAGATGCCGATCTCCGTGTCGCTAATGTAATCATAGCCGTTGTTGCAGACTTTGTTGTCCGTATATTTTTCTATCGCATCCGGCAAAAGATACCGGATGTCCAAATCGGGGTTTTTCATTTTTCTGGAGTCCAGTTTTATGATGATGGTTTCCATATGATCCTCCTGTTTCATTTCATAATTTCAGATAGGCTTGCCTGCCCGTGCAAAGCTTTCTTCCATCTCCGGCACAAATTTCCCATAAACCGTGCATTTGCAGGTTCGTTCCCGTTTGGATGAAAGCGGTTTTCGATAAGCCCTGGTTTTATAGATCTAACTTTGCGTACTTTGCTTCCTCGACGATAAACGCACGTCTCGGCGGTACATTGCTGCCCATCAGAAGTGTTGTAACCTCGTCCGCCTCCACGGTGTCCGAGAGAGAGACTTGTGCCAAAATCCGGGTTTCCGGGTTCAAGGTTGTCTCCCAGAGCTGGCTCGCGTCCATCTCTCCGAGGCCTTTGTACCGCTGCAGTGAGAGGATTTTCTTTCCCTCCTTGCGGAATTTTTCCAGCTCAAAATCATCGAAAAGATAGCGGGACTGCTTCTTTTTTTTGCCTTTTTCGCTGCCCTCGAACTCTACTTTATAAAGCGGCGGCATACCGCGGTACACCTTGCCGTTTGTGATCAGTTCCGGCATGAAGCGGTAGAAGAAGGTGAGCAGCAGCGTGCTGATATGTGCGCCGTCCACATCGGCATCGGTGAGGATGATGATCTTGTCGTAGCGCAGTTTTGTGATGTCGAAATCGTCGCCGATCCCGCAGCCGAACGAGGCGATCATCGTTTTGATTTCATTGTTGACTAAAATTTTGTCGAGCGTCGCCTTCTCGACATTTAAAATCTTGCCGCGCAGTGGGAGCACCGCCTGGGTCTTGCGGTTGCGTGCGGTCTTTACCGTGCCGCCCGCCGAGTCGCCCTCGACGATGTATACCTCGCATTCCTCCGGCTTTTTGGAGGAACAGGAGGCGAGTTTGCTGCGGGTGTCGACATCGTTTAACTGTTTTAACACTGCGTTGCGCGCCTTGTCCCCCGCCTTCCTCGCGCTGTAGGAGCGCATGGAATTGTCGAGGATGGCTTTTAAGGTTTCTATATTTTTGTCAAGGCAGCGCGTCACCTCGGTCGCAAACACATCGTCCACGGCGGCTTTCGCGTCCGTGTTGCCGAGCTTTGTCTTTGTCTGCCCCTCAAACTGCGGGTCAGGGTGTTTGATGGAGATGATGGCGACGATGCCGTTGCGGATATCGCGCCCGTCTAAGTTCTCGTCCTTCTCTTTCAGGTAGCCAAGTTCCCTCGCGTACTGGTTCATCACGCGCGTGAGCGCTGTCTTAAAGCCGGTTACGAGCGTGCCGCCGTCCACGACATTGATACGGTTGCAGTAGGAATTGATTTGTTCGGTGAAATTGTCCGTGTACTGGAAGGCGACCTCCACCTCAATGTCCCCGCTGGTTCCCTCGATGTAGATTGGTTCCGGGTGAAGCACGGATGCTTCACGGTTTAAATATGAGACAAAGCTTTTGATGCCGAGTGCTTCCTCATAGGTTTTTTGCATGCCGGTGTGTTCGTTCGTAAATACAAGTTTTAAACCCTTGTTCAGGTAGGCGACTTCTTTCAGGCGCTTGCAGATCGTCTCCTCCTTGAACTCCACGGTCTCAAAGATCGTGTCGTCCGGGTAGAAGGTGACGCGCGTCCCGGTGTCGGATTTGCTGCATTTTCCGACCACGGGCAGCAGCCCGTCCGCAAGCTCGGTCACCGGGCAGCCGCCGTCTTTATATTCATCGCGATAGATTTTTCCCTCGCGTTTGATCTCGACGATCATGTGGGAGGAGAGGGCGTTGACGACCGAAGCCCCCACGCCGTGCAGGCCGCCGGATACTTTATAGACGGAATTGCTGAATTTGCCGCCCGCGTGCAGGATTGTGTAGACGACACGCGCCGTCGGGATATGCTTGGTCGGATGGATGTCGGTCGGCACACCGCGCCCGTGGTCGGTGATGGAAATGCCGCCGTCTTTTTTCATCACAATGTCAATCTGTTTGCAGAAGCCTGCCAAATGCTCGTCGATACCGTTATCTAAAATCTCCCAGATCAGATGGTGCAGCCCCCTTGTGCCGGTGCTCCCGATGTACATGCCCGGGCGTTTGCGCACCGCCTCAAGCCCCTCTAAGACCACGATCTGGCTGCCGTTATACTGTTCCATAGCGCTCCTCACTTTTTAAGAATATCTTGGTTGCTTTTCTGTTTTCGCCGTCCGTGCGGTAATGCCGATCCGGCAGATGTGTGCTGGCTCGGCTGACGGATGCGGGGTTCCAAAAACCGGACAGGTAGTAGTATAGCACATCACCCTGCGGTTTCGCAATCAAAAAACATAAAAATCGAAAATTTGTTCGTTTGCAAAGGAAAATCTTGCTTGTGGAAAGAAAGTGGGGTATAATTAACAAAATTAAGGTTAAATTCCAATCATAGGAAAGTATTTTTGCTTTTGTAAGACCGGGAGGTAAGGGTTGTGTCGGATATAAAGGTCAGTATTGTCATACCGATATATAATGTAGAAAATTATTTGCGCCAGTGCCTTGACAGTGTCTGTACCCAGACGCTAAAAGAAATCGAGGTCATCGCGGTCGATGACGGGAGCACAGACGGGTCGGTGCAGATTTTAAAAGAATATGAGGAGCGGTATCCGGAGATACTGCATGTTTACCATATAGAGAACCAAGGAGTAAGCCACGCGAGGAATTTCGGGGTGTCAAAGGCCGCCGGGGAGTATATCCTTTTTGTGGACAGTGATGATTTTATCGCCTCCGCCTCTGCCTGTGAGCTTTTGTACGGGAAAGCCGTCGAGGGCGGGGATGATATCGTGGTGTGCAAGTATTATGATGTGCGGGAGAAGACGCTGACGAAAAAGTTGATCCGCACGAAGAGCAAATCGTACAACATCAGCTACGAGAGCGATTTTAACGTGCACGAGAACAAATTCGAGCTGATCCATATTTCGCCCTTCCCGTGGGACAAGCTTTACCGGCGGGAGCTGATCGCGAAATACCCGTTCCCGCAGGGACTGCGCTTTGAGGATCTCGCGATCATGTACCCTGTCATCTGCGATGCCGAGCGCATCGGGGTGGTCAAAAAGCGCCTTTATAACTACCGCAGGGCATCGACGACAAGCTTTTTAAATTCCTTAAACGAGCATACGCTCGATATCATCCCGGCACTCTCGATGATGGTGGACAGCCTAAAGGCGAACGGGCATTTCACGGAATTTTACGAGGAGGTCGAGTATATCTGCGTGCGCCATCTGCTCGTGCGCCTGAATCTGATTTTTGACAACAACCGCAGGCAGGCGCTTGAAAACCGAGGGATGCTTGATTTGAAGAGAAAGCTTGTCATCGCGGCGATGGATTATCTGGAGAAGAATTTTCCGGGCTGGCAGCAGAACCGCTACCTAAAATACTCCGCCTCCGACCGCAGCAAAAAAATGCTCCCGCTCTACCGCAGTAAGGGGAAGATGCTGCGCCTTCTCTGGATCCGGGAAAAAATGCCGTTAAAGATATTGCGTGCAAGCATCCGCATACGGCGTTATTTTACAAAAAAGAAGAAAAACTGGGATATTTTCTTAAAGCGGAAGCACAAACTGCGCTATTTAAAGGAGCGCAGCAGTCTGCTAAAGCTTTTTTCGATGCCGCGCGACGTGGAGTACACAAAATATTACCGGAAGCTTCCGGTTTCGGTGAACCAGGTGTTTTTTGAGTCGAAGCACGGCGATGATGTGGCTGGCAATATTTTCCGCATGCTGCTGGCAATGCGTGGGGAGGATTTCCGCAAATTCGAGGTTTACCTTACACTCCGTGAGGATCTGATTGATGTCTGGCAGGAGAGGCTTCTTACTTATGGGGTTGATTTTGTCCGTTTCATCGTATATAATTCGACGGATTATTTAAAGCTGCTCGCAACGGCAAAATATCTGGTCACGGATACAAGCCTTGCAAGTTATTATATCAAGCGGGAGGGACAGGTTTATTTAAATACGTGGCACGGCACGCCGCTCAAGGCGATGGGGCGCATTGTCCCGCAGCGGGAGTACGCCCTCGGCAATGTCCAGCGCAATTTTATGATCGCGGACTACCTGCTCTACCAGAATGAATTTTCAAGGGACATTTTCCTGGATGACTATATGATCCGGCAGCTATATCAGGGAAAGATCCTGCTGTCGGGCTATCCGCGCAATTCTGCGTTCTTTGAGGAAGGGCGCAGGGAGTTCATCCGCGAGAAACTTTCGCTTTCGGGCATGCAGGTGATGGCGTACATGCCGACTTGGCGCGGGCTCTTAAGCAAAAAGGAGAACAAAAAACAGATTGAGGAGATCGGGAATTATCTCTACGACATTGACGCGGCATTGGAGGACAACCAGGTGCTTTTCGTCAAGCTCCACCCATATGTGAAGGAAGGCCTGAATTATGACGATTTTGAGCATATCCGCCCGTTCCCGGAGGAGTACGAGACTTATGACTTCCTGAACGCGACCGATCTTTTGGTGACGGATTACTCCAGTATTATGTTTGATTACGCGGTCTCCGGCAGGAAGATCATCCTCTTTACGTACGACCGCGCGGAATATTTGAGTGACCGCGGTATGTACATTGACCTTGACAAGGTTGAATTTCCGCAGGCGGACACCGTGGAAGCGCTGATTGAGAAGATGAATGACGAGGAGCCGGCATCGTACGAAAATTTCCGGAAGACCTACTGCCCGTATGATAACAGGGATACGGCGCTCTCGGTTTGCGAATTTTTGTTTTTGGGAAAGACACCGGATTTTGCGGTTGAGGATGCGGGGGACAACGGCAAAAAGAATGTGCTTGTTATGATCAACGCCCTCGCGAAGGACGCTGCCACGACGAAGCGCATCAAGCGCATGAATGCGTTCGGCAGGGAACATTTTAATTATTTTTACTGCGTAAAAGCGAAAAATGTTAAGGCGGCGACGAAAAAGCTCTCCCTGTTGGAGCGAGAGATCGGTTACCTGCCTTTGATGTTCGACGTGAACTATACAGTACCAAGCCGTATTGCCTGCATATTCGCGTTCCGCTTCAATCTTTTTGGCCGGTGGACGGACCGCCAGATCAACCGTCTGGCGCAGATTGAGAAGGAGAAGTATTTCGGGAATATCCGCGTGGATTATCTCGTCAACCTGAGCAACCGTGACCGTCTGATACATCATATCTGCGGGTGCTTTGATGTGCCAAAGATTTACAATTTCCTGTCGTATCAGGATATTTTGTACCGGAAAAAGCGAAATTACCGGAAAAATGTCAGCTATGTGGTCAGGCATCTGGAACTGTATGATTATGTGGTCGGCAGTGATGAAATAAAGAAACTTACCTGTCCGGCCTTGGAGGAAGGAAAGGTAAAGCGGATCATCACATCGGCGAAGGTGCTTGAAGTTGATAAGATTTTGGAAGATTTGGAAGGGGTGGCAGAATGAGAGCAGGAGTGGTTACATTTCATAACGCCCACAATTACGGCGCGACCTTGCAGGCATGGGCGCTGCAAAAGGCGCTGCAAAAGCTTGGCGTACAGCCCTGCATCGTCAATTACCATCCTTGGGTGATCGACAGGCTCTACGTCGTGCCCCGCCTTGACACCGCCGCGAAGCGCATGCAGTATTTAAAGAAAAAAGAGGTGCGCCGGCGCAGGCGGAAACTGAAAACAAAATTCTCGAAATATCAGAAGTTTTTAAAAGAACATTTTGAATTTGCGGGAGATTATACCGATTACGGCGAGCTTGCGAAAAATCCGCCGGGGCTTGACTGCTATATCACCGGGAGCGACCAGGTGTGGAATCCCGACCATACGGGCGGGTATGACCCCGCGTACCTGCTGGAATTTGCGGAGAAAGGCAGCAGGCGTATTTCCTACGCCGCAAGCATCGGCAGGGAGCGCTTCCCGGCGCAGTTCAGGGATGCTTACGCGGGTGCCTTAAAGCATTTTTCCGCAATTTCCGTGCGGGAGCAGTCCGCGGCGGGGGCGGTGAAAGAGGCCGTCGGAAAACCGCCTGCCATCGTGCTTGACCCGACGCTTTTGCTGGAGCGGGAGGAATACGATCCGATCAAGGCGGAGTCAAAGCGGCAGGAGCGCTATATCCTCGTCTATATGATTGAGACGAACCGCAAGCTTATCCAGCTGGCGGACAGCCTTTCCGTGGTGACCGGGCTGCCCGTGATCCAGCGCAAGCCCGGAAAGATTTTCCGCAATGAGCTGGAATCCTTCTACACGCATACGCCGGGAGAGTTTTTGGGGGAGATGGAACGGGCGGAATATGTGCTCACGAATTCCTTCCACGGCACAGTATTTTCAATCATTTACGAGCGTCCGTTTGTCTCCATGCTGCATTCACAGACAGGAAGCCGGACGGTGGATCTTTTGAAGACCCTCGGCCTTGAGAACCATATTTTGTACGAGGCGCGCGATTTTAAGGATATGAAACAATTTGTGATTGAAAACCCGAAGGAATTAAAGAGCCGGATCGAGGAACTGCGCGCCGAATCCGTTGCTTTTCTGACAAAGGCGCTCGGCGTGAAGAAATAGGGATTGCGCCGGATGGCATGGAATCAATACGAAAATAAGCGGACGGTGTGGAGGTGCAGCGTGGATAAAAAGAAAAAAATTACGGCGGTTGTCCCGTGCTTCAACGAGGAGGATGTCATCGGGCTTTTTTATGAGGAGATGTGCCGCGTCGCAAAGCAGATGGAGGAGGTTACGGAGTTTGAGATCATGTTCGTCAACGACGGTTCGTCGGACGGCACTCTCGAGAAGATGAGGCAGCTGCGGGAGGCGGATCCGCGGGTGTGCTTTGTCTCGTTCTCGCGCAATTTCGGCAAGGAGGCGGCGATGTATGCGGGGCTCGAGCACGCCAGCGGGGATTTTGTGGCGGTGATCGACGCGGATCTGCAGCACCCGCCGGAACTGCTTGTGCAGATGTTTGAGGCGGTGACAAAAGAAGGTTATGACAGCGCGGCGGCAAGGAGGGTGTCGCGCACCGGGGAACCAAAGGTGCGCTCCTTTGTATCCCGCAGTTTTTACCGGGTGCTCGCGAAGCTCAGCCAGATCGAGGTTGTGGAGGGAGAGGTGGATTATCGGCTGATGAGCCGCGCGATGGTGGACGCAGTTTTACAGATGAGCGAGCGCAACCGCTTTACGAAAGGGATTTTCAGCTGGGTCGGTTTTAAAACAAAATGGATTCCGTACGAGAACGTGGAGCGCGCAGCGGGGCAGACGAAATGGTCGATGTGGAAACTGCTCAAATATTCGATGGAAGGGATCATCGGCTATTCGACGGCACCGCTTGCCCTCGTATCGCTGATTGGTATCCTGTTCTGTATCGGCGCGTTTTTTGCCATCCTTTATATTGTGGTGAAGACAATAATTTGGGGCGATCCGATCGGAGGCTGGCCGTCGCTCGCCTGCATGATCTTAGGTGTCAGCGGGATACAGTTATTTTGCATGGGTATATTGGGGCAGTATTTGGGGAAGACTTATCTTGAAGTGAAAAACCGTCCGATCTATGTGGCATCCGATGTAAAGACGAACCGGAGTGCGGGGGACGGGAAACCGGATGAAAAGAACGGGGTGTGATCCCCGGATAAAATCAGGTTTGTGCCGGCGCGCTGCCCGGCACGAACGACCGTGCCGGCAAGGCGGCGGGCAGGGGTGATCTGCCCTGTCAGGAAAAGAGCAGCGCAGAAATGAGGACATTATGAAGAAGGTAATTACATACGGGACCTTCGACCTTTTGCACGCGGGGCATATCAATATCCTGCGCCGTGCGAGGGAACTTGGGGATTATCTGATCGTTGTGCTGTCGACGGACGAATTTAATGCGGTAAAAAACAAGAAGGCATACTACAGCTATGAGGACCGCAAGCTGATCCTTGAGGCGATCCGCTATGTGGATGAGGTAATCCCGGAGTATAACTGGGAGCAGAAGACCGACGATGTAGTGAACAACCAAGTAGATGTTTTTGTAATGGGCGATGACTGGGCGGGGAAATTTGATTTCCTTAAGGATTACTGCGAGGTGGTCTATCTGCCGCGTACGGAGGGCATCTCCACGACGAAGATCAAAAACGACCTGCACGATAAGAATTTGGCAAAAAAGGCAGGGGAGGGAGCCGGGGCGTGATTGCGGCAAAGCAGATTGCAAAGGGACTTGTGCTTGCCTGCTACCGTTTACTCGCGCGCATGCTCCCGGCAAGCCGCCGCACCGTCGTTTTTATGAGCAGCCTCGGGCGCAGTTATACGGGAAGCCCGCGCGCGGTCTGTGAGAAGATGGCGGAGCTTAACATGACGGGCGATTTCCGCTGCTATTATATATTTGATGAGCCGGCACGCTTCGCTGGCAGGCTGCCGGAGGGGGTGTGCGCCCTGAAAAATGCAAGGCTCCGCTATTATCTGGTGATGGCGCGCGCCGGCGTGTGGGTTGCGGACACGAGATTCCAAAATTACATGGTAAAAAAGAAAGGAGCCCTCTATATCCAGACATGGCACGGCACACCCCTGAAAAAACTGGGGCTTGACCTGACTTCACTGCATATGGCAGGTGGGGAGACGCTTTCCCGGTATAAGGAGGCGTTTTGTAAAAATGCCGGGACATGGGATTATTTGCTTTCCCAGAATCCCTACTCGACCGCGATTTTCCGGCGGGCGTTTGGTTTTAGGGGAACGGTGCTCCCGATCGGTTATCCGCGCAACGATGTGCTTGTGGAAACAGTGAGGGAGGAAGCGGGTGCGGACGGGTGCGCTGTTTTTGCGCCGCGGGAAGCGGAGGGCAGCAAAGAAGAACGGACGGACGGAGGCGGCAGCACAAAAAAAGCAATCCTCTCTGCTGCCCTGCACCGTCTTAGGGAACGGCTTTTTATCCCGGACGGAAAAAAAGTCATGCTCTACGCACCGACATGGCGGGATGATGCCTTTTACGACGAGAAGGATTACCGCTTTGAGACGGAACTTGATTTTGGCAAGTTTGCAGCAGCTTTTGGGGAGGAGTACGTCCTTGTGGTAAAATACCACTATATGGTGCGTGAGCGCACGGCATGGAACCGCTGCCCGGATTTCGTCCGGGTAGTGGATGATGACGTGGACATTGCAGAACTCTATCGGCTCGCGGATCTGCTGATCACGGATTATTCTTCGGTGATGTTTGATTACAGCCTGTTAAAGCGCCCGATGTATTTCTTCGCGTACGATCTGGAAAAT
This sequence comes from uncultured Lachnospiraceae bacterium, assembly GCA_947053345.1. Lineage (GTDB taxonomy): Bacteria > Bacillota > Clostridia > Lachnospirales > Lachnospiraceae > RGIG4057. Next base: position 71,767 of record CAMRSM010000006.1, on the reverse strand, counting down.
TACCGGGATACGCTGCGGGGCTTTTATTTTGATTTTGAGGCGGAGGTGCCAGGCCCGGTCGTGACGACAACGGAGGAACTGATTGAGGCGATAAGACGCGGCACGGGGCAGGAGGAGGCAGAGCGCTACCGGCGTTTTGCAGGGAAATATAATCCGTACGATGATGGGCATGCATCGGAAAAGGTGCTTGGGATCATAAAAAATTACAGGGAAGGAAAAGACAGGAAATGAGTGAAAAAATACCGTTTGTTACAAAGGAACTGGTGGAGGAGATCGCGAAAACTTACCCGACACCGTTCCACATTTATGATGAGAGGGCAATCCGTGAGAATGCGAGAAGGTTAAAAGCGGCGTTTGCGTGGAACGCAGGTTACAAGGAATTTTTCGCGGTGAAAGCGACCCCCAACCCTTATATCCTGCAGATCCTGAAGGAGGAGGGCTGCGGCACGGACTGCTCTTCCATGACGGAACTGATGATGTCGGAGGCGGTCGGCATTACGGGGGAGGATATCATGTTTTCCTCCAACGACACGCCGGAGGGGGAGTTCACAAAAGCATCGCAGCTTGGTGCATACATCAACCTTGACGATTATACGATGATCGATTTCCTGAAGGAGGAATGCGGGATTCCCGAGACGGTCTTTTGCCGCTATAATCCGGGCGGCGTGTACGAGGTGAGCAACGGGATCATGGATAATCCGGGCGATTCGAAGTACGGCATGACGAAGGAACAGATGGTGGACGCGTACCGCCGCCTGCAAAAACTCGGCGCGAAAAAATTCGGCATCCATTCTTTCCTCGTCAGCAATACGGTGACGAACGATTATTACCCAATGCTTGCGAGGACACTTTTTGAGCTGGCGGTCGAGTTAAAAGAGCGCACGGGCGCGCATATCGCATACATCAACCTTTCCGGCGGGATCGGGATCCCGTACCGCCCGGACCAGCAGGAAAATGACATTGCACTCATCGGAGAGGGCGTAAGGAAAGCGTTCGAGGAAATCTTAGTACCTGCAGGCATGGGGGATGTCGCGGTATTTACGGAGCTTGGGCGCTTCATGCTTGCCCCGTACGGGCATCTTGTCACGCGCGCAATACACGAGAAACATACCTATAAAGAGTATATCGGTGTGGACGCGTGCGCGGCGAACCTGATGCGCCCGGCAATGTATGGCGCGTACCACCATATCACGGTGCTCGGCAAGGAGAATGCCCCGTGCGACCACAAGTACGATGTGGCAGGGGCTCTCTGCGAGAACAATGACAAATTCGCGATCGACCGCATGCTGCCGGAGATTGAGAGGGGAGATTATCTCGTGATCCATGATACGGGTGCCCACGGCTTTGCGATGGGCTATAATTACAACGGGAAGCTGAGGTCGGCGGAGCTTTTGCTGTGCGAGGACGGTTCGGTCAAACAGATCCGGCGCGCCGAAACACCGGAGGATTATTTCGCAACGTTTGATTTCTCGGGATTTTTTGGCAGGTAGGCTGTTTGTGGAAAGAGGGGGACACTGCATTTTGCGGTTGTTCCCCTCTTTGTTTTTCCGGTTTGTTTTTGTGGAGGGATGCCCAAGGGGCACAGTATTAGGGAAATTTGGCCCAGGCCATCGTGTCCGGCAAGAACGGACATATGGCCGCATTGGAGATATGCGGAGGAGAAAAAGAATAAAAAAATCGCCGTGATGCCTAAAGTTATCCGGAAAACAGCCGATAAATAAATCAGAACAGAAAAAAAGAGCAGCAGGAAGGCTGTACATCAGAGATCAGGTGGTGATATGTATGCGTATTGATGCGTTTAACCGTGTGAGCCAGCTCTATCAGGCGAACAGCACAAAGAAAACTTTAAATGCAGGGAAAAAGGGAAATCCGGACCGCGTTGAGATCTCGCAGATGGGACAGGATGTCCAGGCGGCGAGGGCTGCCGTAGCGAAAGCACCGGATATCCGGGAAGACCGGGTTGCGGCGATACGGGAGAGGATGGATGCCGGAACGTACACGCTCGACATGGACGCATTGGCGGATAAGTTGTTGACAGGCTACATCTTTTAGCTGGTATGTTTTCCGGCAGTGGCCGGTGGTTCCTGCGGGACGGGGGGATCCTGTGATCCGTTTTTTGCGCAGGGCGGACATCGTCGGAACTTTGGATAGGAGGATGGGCGTTGGCAAGCTTGATTGAAGAACTGATCACGGTGCTAAAGCAGGAGGAAGCCATATACAGGGAACTCCTTCCCGTGGTGGAACAAAAAACACAGATCATAATCCGTAATGACCTCACCGCTCTCCAGAAGATCACCGAGCAGGAACAGCTTGCGATCGAGAAGGTAACCTCCCTGGAGCATAAAAGAGATGAGGTCATTGTAAATATGGGGGTTGTGCTGAGCAGGGATCCGAGGACTCTGACGCTAAAAAAGCTCATAGGGCTGCTTGACCGTCAGCCGAAGGAACAGAAGGAACTGACGCTGCTGCACGATTCACTTACGGCGATTCTTAAAAATTTATCAAATGCGAATCTTCGCAATCAGTCATTGATAGAACAATCCCTAGAGATGATAGAATTCAATATGAATTTGATTCAGAGCACAAGGATGTCACCGGGGAGTGGAAATTACACAAAAAACGCATATGAAAATGATGCGCCTGTCGGGCAGACAGGGATGTTTGATGCCAGACAGTAAAAAAGAACCGGAGGATATTTGTTATGGGCTTGATAAGTGATTTGTCCATTGGCAAGTCAGGTCTGAGCATGAGCCGATATGCTCTCAATACGACCGCGCACAACCTTGCCAATGTTGACACAAAGGGATATGTCAGACAGCAGACAATTTTAGGTACGACACAGTACCTTACCGTAGGGCAGAACGCAATTTCAAAAATGCAGACCGGTCTCGGTGTGGATACCGAGGAGGTGAAGCAGGTCAGGGACATTTTCCTCGACAAGGCTTACCGCAGGGAGATCGGGCGGCAGAGTTTTTACAGCACGCAGTATGAGGCGATCTCGGAGATGGAGGATGTGTTCGGTGAGCTGCAGGGCGTGGCATTCCAGGATTCGATGGAAGATTTCTGGGTGTCGCTGCAGGAGGTGGCAAAGGAACCGGACAGCATCGTGACGAGGGCATCGCTCGTTCAGCGCGCTGTTACTTTTGTGGAGCGCGCGGAAAATATATACAAACAGGTTTCGGAATACCAAGTAAACTTAAATATCAAGATCCAGGAGCAGGTGGACCGCATCAATGAGATCGGGGATGAGATCGTAGCCCTGAACCAGCAGATAAGTAAGTATGAGAGCAACGGCGTTGAGAACGCGAACGACCTGAGGGATAAGCGGAATATGCTGCTGGATGAACTCGGTGAGTATATCAACATCACCTACCGCGAGGGCGGGGATAAGCAGGTTTCCGTAATGGCGGAGGGTGTGCCGTTCGTGACGGACCGGACCGTGTTTCATATGTCGACGATGTCGCAGGTCGAAGTCATGAAGCGCGAGCTCACAAAACTGTACGGCGGGGACGAGGAAGCAATAGAGAGGGCGAACAAGGAGGCGGAGAGGCGCTGCGGCAGTTCCGTGATGCTTGTCCCGATCTGGCCGGCCTATGGGGAAAAGCAGGTGTTCCATTATGACCCGCTCCCGGCGAACAAGGCAAACACCGATGTCGGGGGCTTAAAGGGACTGATCCTCGCAAGGGGCACGAGAACCGGGAAGTTTACGGATATCCCGGTGCGCCCGAAGGAGGAGGACTTTACGGACGAGGACGGCTATTTTGACGAGGATGCCTACACTACGGCGCTGGTTGAGTTTGAGAGGGAAGCGGACCGCTACACGGCGGAGATCGAGCCATCCGCCATCATGACGGTGCAGGCGCAGTTTGACCAGCTTGTCCACGGTATCGTCAAAACCATCAATGATATCCTCTGCCCGAATACGGAGTATACCCTGCCGGAGGATGTGACGGTCGAGAACGCACATGGGGAGCTGATCACCTATAAAGCGGGCAGCACGATACATATCCTTGACCGGGAGAATGCACCGATCGGCATGGATGCGAGCAAGGAGCCCGGCAATGAGCTTTTTTCCAGGAAATCCGTATCACGCTATGAGAAGACGACCCTTTCGGACGGCACGGAGATCTGGATCTACAACGAGGAGGATCCGGCCGATAATTACTCCATGTACACGCTTGGGGAGATCGAGGTGAATAAGGATGTCCTGGCGGACAAATCAAAGCTTCCGTTCAGCACGAACGGCGGAACCGGTGATTTCGACATCAAGACCGCGGAAAAGCTGATCGAGGCGTGGGGATCAAAATTTGCGACCCTTTCACCGAATACTTTGACGGTCAATACGTTTACTGAATATTACACGGCATTTATCGGGGACATTGCAAACAGGGGGGATACCTTGAAGACGATAGCGGAGGAGCAGGACGCGATGGTGCAGGGGATCGAGCAGGAGCGCCTTTCTAAGACTGCCGTATCCTCGGATGAGGAATTGACAAACCTGATCAAATTTCAGCACGCCTACAACGCGGCGGCGCGCTATATCAATGTCGTGGACGAAATGCTTGAGCATATCGTTACCCGCTTGTAGAGGAGGAAGCTATGCCAAATACATTTTTTGGGTTATCCATTTCAAAATCCGGTCTGTATGCTTCGATGGGGGGCATCAATACGACCGCGCACAATATTTCAAACACGGAGACAAAAGGCTATACAAGGCAGATTGTCAATCAGGAGGCGAGCAGTGCACTGCGCGTGAACCACTCTTACGGCATGGCAGGCAGCGGTGTTGATGTGACCGGCGTTGTGCAGATGCGCGAGGAATATTTTGATGTGAAGTTCCGCGACAACAGCACGATGGCGGGGGAGTACCTCTCAAAGCAGCACTATATGTCGGAGATTGAAAATTATTTCAATGAGGTGAAGATCGAGGGCTTTACAACGACATTCAATTCCATGTTTGACAGTCTGCAGGAGCTCGCGAAGAATCCGTCTGACCTTACCTGCCGCACGCAGGTGACAAATTTCGGGCAGAGCATGTGCGAATATTTCAACTCGCTCGCCACGAGCATGACTGCCATCCAGAAGGAGGCAAACTTTGAGATCAAAAACCAGGCAGACCGTGTGAATTCCTACGCGCAGCAGATTGCCACGCTGACAAAGCAGATCAACATGCTTGAGGTCAACGGGGGTACGGCGAATGACCTGCGCGACCAGAGGAATGTCCTTGTGGATGAGCTCTCCACGATCTGCAATATATCCGTGACGGAGAATGTTGTCGGCCAGGGGGTCGGCATCAACAGCTATGTGATCCGGATCGACGGGCAGACACTGGTGGACACATACGAGTTCAACCAGCTGATCGCCGTGCCGCAGGAAAACAAGATCAACCAGATGGACACGGACGGGCTTTACAAATTGATGTGGAGCACGGGGCAGGAGTTCAACAGTGCGAGCGCGAAGCTCGGCGGCACAATGGCGGCGCTGTTTGAGGTGCGTGACGGCAACAATAACGAGGCCTTTAAAGGGAAGGCATCGACGAGCTACGGCGACGAGACGTTGACCGTGACCATGACGAATGTGAATGATGTCACAAAGTTAAACATCGCGCCGGAGGGCAAGATCACCGTGGGACACCGCGAGTATTCGTACACGGGCTTTACGGTGACGGAGGACGATGAAGGCAATTTTGTATATGAATTTGAACTTGAGGAGGGAACTTTCGTAACGAAAGATTACGACGAGGCGGATGTCATCATCGGTCGTGATGTAAACTATAAAGGGATCCCGTATTACATGGCACAGCTCAACGAGTTTGTGCGTACCTTCTCGAGGGAGTTCAATAAAGTGCACACGCAGGGAGAGGATCTGCGGGGCGCGAAGGGGCTTGATTTCTTTAACGGTGCGGATATCGTAACCGGGAAGGATTATGTTTTCGCACAGTCGGAGGACGATGAGGCAAATGGTATCGTGATCCGCTCTGCGGCGGAGGAGCTTGAGGATGAGAATTCGATCAATTACGGTTCCTACTATCTGGTCACGGCAGCAAATTTTAAGGTTACGACCGAGGTTTATGCGAACCCGTCCAAAGTGGCGGCATCTTCCGCCATCGTGGACGGCATCGAGAATTCGGATATTGCACAGCAGCTCATCCGCCTGAAAACGGATAGTTCGATGTTCCATCAGGGGGCACCGGGAGCGTTTTTCCAGACACTTGTAGCAGAGATCGGCATTGACTCGGCAAAAGCACAGCAGTTTGCGAAAAACCAGGAAAACATTTGCGCGAGTATCACGAACCAGAGACTGTCGGTCAGCGGTGTTGATACGGAGGAGGAGTCGATGAACCTGATCCGCTACCGTTTCGCGTACAACCTTTCCTCGCAGGCAATCTCGGTCATGAACCAGATGTATGATAAACTGATCAATTATATGGGAGCATAAGGGGGCAGCATATGAGAATCACAAACAGAATGATGACAAACAACATGCTCTATAATATCAACGGTAACAAAAACTCGTTGGCATATCTTGAGCAGCAGTACACGACGGGCATGAAGATCCAGAAGCCGTCCGAAGATCCGATTATTGCGGTGCGCGCTTTGAAACTGCGGACGAACTTGTCGGAGCTGAACCAATACTATAAAAAGAACATTCCGGACGCGAAAGCGTGGATGGACGTGACGGAGAGCGCGCTCACCGTGGTCAATGACATCCTTACGCAGGTGCATACTTACTGCGTGCAGGGGGCGACCGGGACAATCAAGGAGGGCGACCGCAACGATATCATCAAGACATTGGCCCAGTTAAAGCAGCAGGTCTATCAGGAGGGTGATACAAATTATGCGGGGCGGTATGTGTTTACGGGCTATAAGACGGACACGAGCTTGGTATTCAGCGAACCGCAGGAAGATGAAAAGTACGCGATCACGGAGAATTTTACCCCCGACAGCATCGACACGATCAAAAAGACTTTAAACGACTGTGACCTTGACCAGTATGACCCGGATGACCCGGAGTCGGTAGAATTTCCCGATAAACCAAACATGATTACCGCTTACCGCATCCGCCTGTCCTACGGCAATCTGGATTCGCCGGATGAGGACGGCAACATTGCCATCCGAACCGCACAGCTGGACGAGAACGGCGAGGTGGAGCGCGATGAGGACGGCAACATCGTTTATGAGGACAGCCCGGAGACGGTTGAGTGCATGCTTTCAACCGATCCGAACGCGTACCAGGTGGAGGACGGCATCCGCTACCTCACGGATACGGGGGAACTTATCCTCTCGCCGGACGTATACGAGGAGTGGAGGAATCTCGGCGGTTTCCAGGTCGATTATGAGAAGACGAAATTTGAGAAGAATGATCTGCGGCCGGAGCATTATTTTAACTGTACGGTGACGGACCTGACCGACGAGGATAAGGAGCCGGTTGTCTACACGAAACAGGATCAGCAGATCGGTTATGAGGTAAACTTTAACCAGCGGCTTACAATCAACACGCAGGGAAGCGATGCGATCCAGCACGATATCGGCAGGACGATCGACGAGATGGTCAATGCGGTTAACGCGGTGATCACGGCGCAGACAAAGCTGGATGAGCTTGACAAGATGATCAAGGACGAGAATACGACACCGGAGCAGAGAAAGAAGCTTGAAGAGATGCGGGAGCTTGTCAACACCGAGTATGTTCTGAAGACGGAGGCATTGCAGAGCGCATTTTCCACGTCTTTAACAAAGATCGAGAAACAGCAGAACGTGGTGAGTGTCGCCGTTTCGGATCTCGGTTCACGCTATGTGCGCCTGCAGCTGACGGAGAGCAGGCTTGGGGATGAGCAGACGGATTTTGAGGATCTGCTTTCATCCAACGAGGATGTCGATATGGTGGATACCGTTATCCGTTACCGTGCCATGCAGTCAATTTACAACGCGTCACTTTCGGCGGCGGCACAGTCCGTCCAGACAACGCTGCTCGACTTTTTATAAAAACTTTGCGGGGGTTTTCCCTTTGGGCCTACGACGGCAGAATGTGAGGAAAAGATGGTCGTAAAAACAAAACATTTCGGTGAGATTGACCTTGCCGAGGATAAGGTTTTGACATTTGAGAACGGTATTTTGGGATTTGAGAACTGCACGCGGTACACGATCCTGTATAATAACGAGTCCGGGGAGCGCCCGGTGATCTCCTGGCTGCAGAGCCTTGATGAGCCGGAGCTGGCATTGCCTGTCATCAGCCCGCTGTTTGTGAAGGAAGACTACAATCCGGTCGTTGAGGATGAACTGCTTGCCGGGATCGGGGAGCTTAACGAGGAGAACCAAGTGATCTTTGTCACGCTCACAGTGCCGAAAGATCTGACAAAGATGACCGCAAACCTAAAGGCACCGATCGTGATCAATGCGGATACGAGAAAGGGGTGCCAGGTAGTCGCGGAAAACCATGACTACAGTGTAAGATACCCGGTCTATGAGCGTTTTGCCAAGGCGAAGCAGGAAAAGGAGGGGAAAACATGTTAGCCCTTTCAAGAAAAGTAAACGAGTCCATCATGCTTGGAAACGATATTGAGATCACGGTTTTGGAGATCAAGGGAGATCAGGTAAAGATCGGTGTGAACGCGCCGAAGAGTGTCCCGATCTACCGCAGGGAGCTGTACCTTCAGATACAGCAGTCAAACCGGGAGGCGGCGGGCGAGGGAATCTCGGCGCAGGTGTTGGAGCAGTTGTTTTAAGCAGAAAGAGAGCCGCGCACCCGCGGCTTTCTTTCTGGCGGAATTTGAAAAACATTCGAAAAAAATATGAAAAACCCTAAATAAATCAGCGGAAAACGCCGATAAATAAGCAGAAAATAAAATGCCAGACGGGAAAAAGGCAGAGAAGTTGGAATGATAAAAACAGAATCACAGGGAGGTGCAGTTATGGCAATTTCAGCAATCAGTTCCGTTGCCACTTATGAGGCAGCAAAACAGCCTGTAGAAAGAACGGCGAAGGCAGAGCCGGTAAAGACAAATGTAGATAGGGCACCGGTGGTCGAGACCCAGCCGGTTCCGGTGACGAATGGAAGCGAAACCGGAAATGGCACATCGGAGCAGGGGAAGGATTCGGAAAAGAATGCGAACCGTGTGAAAGATGCCGTCAATCAGGCAAATAACCGTCTTAAGCAGAAACATGCGAGCACGAAGTGCGAGTTTTCCTACCATGAGGCGACGGGGCGTATTTCCATCAAAGTCATGGATAAGGAGACGGATGAGGTAATCCGGGAAATCCCGCCGGAGGAGACGCTTGAAATGGTCGAGAAGATGTGGGAGTTGGCAGGCATCATTGTTGACGAGCACAGATAAGACCGCAGGGGAGGCCGCGTGAAGCGGCAGAATGAGAGGGAATTATGCCAATTAGAATGTCAGGTATGGTATCCGGTCTTGATACCGAAAGCATCATCAAGGAATTGATGGCGGCACAGAGCCAGAAAAAGACCAAAATTGAAAATAAGATCACGAAACATGAGTGGAAGACGGAAAAGTGGCAGGCATTGAACAAAAAGCTTTACGACTTTTATACCGGCTCGCTCTCCAAGACGAGGCTGCAGGGAAGCTTCCAGACAAAGAAGGTTTCCTCGGCGGACGAGACGAAAGTGAAGGCGACGGCAAATGGTGACGCGGTGATCGGCACGCATCAGGTGCGTGTGGACCGTCTGGCGAGTTCGCAGGTTGTGACGGGAAGCAAGCTTGGGTCGGTGAAGAACGACGCGGGTGAGACGGTGGCGGTTTCCGGCTCCACGAAGTTGTCGCAGCTTGGTGTCGGGAAAGGTACAACGATCAAGATCGGGTCCGGCAGCAAGAACATCAGCCTCGACGTGACCGACGAGACAACCGTGAATGATTTTCTTACGGCGTGCAAGGATGCGGGTCTGAATGCAAATTATGACACGGCGCAGAAGCGTTTCTTCCTGACGGCGGAGGACAGCGGTGCGGACTATGCGTTCAGCCTCACTGCCACATCGGGTGACGCGCTCCAAAAGCTTGGTCTCGGCGAAGTGACCTACAAGAAGAACGATGACGGCACGGTGACCTACAATGACGGCAAAGAAGTCAGCGGTTTTTCGTTGAAGGCGGCGAGCGACAGTGTCGTTGAGTTAGACGGGGCGATGCTGACGAGCAATGACAATACCGTTGTCGCGAACGGCCTGACCTTGGAGCTGAATGCGGTGACCAAGGGGACAGCCAATGAGTATATCGCGATCAATGTGACAAAGGACAATCAGGCAGTTTATGATATGGTAAAGTCCTTTATCAAAGATTACAACGATCTTTTAAAAGAATTGAACGATTCTTATTATGCAGATTCGTCTTACGGTTATGAGCCGCTCACGAGCGAGCAGCGTGAGGCGATGAACGATGAGGATATCGAGAAGTGGGAAAAGAAGATCAAGGATTCCCTGCTCCGCCGTGACAGCACGGTGAATTCCCTGATGAGCGCCATGAAGATGACGATGGCGGGCACGGTGGACTATAACGGCCAGAAGTATTCCCTTTCCTCCCTCGGGATCACGACGACGGACTATAAGGAAAAGGGCAAGCTCCATATCAGCGGGGATGCCGAAGACGATACGATGGCCGGCAAGGAAGATAAGCTTATGGCGGCGATCGAGGAAGATCCGGATATGGTCATGACGATCATCACCGATCTGGCCAGCAAGCTGTACACAACTTTCGGGGATAAGATGAAGTCCACGACGAACAGCAGTGCGCTCACGGTCTATGAAGACAAGAAGATGAAGACAGACCTTACCAAATACAAGAAAGAGTTAACCACGATGGAAGATAAGCTCTCCGCGATGGAAGACCGCTACTACAAGCAGTTCACCGCGATGGAGAAAGCTCTTTCCAAGCTGAATTCACAGTCGGGTTCCATAACTTCTTTGTTTGGTGGTTCCATGTGATTTGGTCGGATGCAGTGATAACAAGGACAAGGAGGTTATGTTATGACACCAAATACAAACGTTGCGGCAGCTTATCAGGGGATTAAGGTGAACACTGCTTCACCTGCGGAATTGACACTGATGCTGTATGAAGGAGCCATCAAGTTTTGCAATAAGGCAATCTACGCGATTGAGGACCACGATATCAGCAAGGCAAATGAGAACCTTTTAAAAGCACAGAAGATTATCATGGAGTTCCGGGGGACTTTGGATTTCAAATATCCGGTTGCAAAGGATTTCGAGCTCATCTATGATTACATATACCGAAGACTGGTGGAAGCGAATATCAAGAAGGACAAGGATATTGTCGAGGATGCCCTGAACTATATCCGCGATATGCGCGACACTTGGAAAGAGGTTATGCGTGCCAATAAAATGTATGTAAAATAATAAAATAGTAAAAACAGAAAAAGGCTTTTAACAAAGGCCTTTTTCTGCTATAATCAACCCGAAGATTTGTGCCTGTGATTGTTGTGCAAGATATGTGCGGGCAGGAGAAAGGTTTGATACCATAAAGGAAGGGAGGGCAAGATAATGGAAGCAGGAGATCCGGTTTTGACGCAGCTTGAGATGCTGCGGAAATGCCTTGTATGCAAGGATGAGGTTCTGACGGAAATCTATAAAGAAACGAGGGAGCAGGAAGCGATTCTTGATACTGATCCGTTTTCGGAGGAAGCGTTTGACGGAACCTTGGAGCGGAAGGGGGGGCTGATTGAGAAAATTTCCCAGTATGACCAGGGGTTTGAGCAGATCTTTGCTCGGATTAAAGACGAGGTGATCGCGAACAAGGGGCGTTACCGCGCACAGGTGGAGGATATGCAGCACCTGATCGGGGAAGTTACACAGAAAGCGATGCGCATCCAGGCAGTGGAACAAAAAAATAAAGTCAAACTGGAAGTGTATTTCAATAACAGAAGACAGCAGATCAAGAATTTCAATGTCAGCAACCGAACCGTATCCAACTACTATAAAGCAATGTCTTCCGGTGGGAAGGCGGATGCCTATTTTATGGATAAGAAGAGCTGATATGGAAAGCAAGGAGCGATCCGCAGGTTTTATATGCTGATTTCAGGCAGAATGAGAGGAAAAAATGAAAGTTTACCAAAAGGTTATAACATCGTTTTTTATTTTTTGGGCTGTATGCGCGGGAGGTGCCGCAGCGTTTTCCGCTATGGCGGCGGAAAACGCCGTGGCACAGGATGCCGGTATGGAGGGGATGGTCATCCCGCAGCCGTGTGCGGCACCGGGAATGTCATCGGCGGATTTGGATATTGTACAGGCGGAGGCAGGGAGTGCGCCGCAGGCAGGCACAACGACCCCCACACCGAGCCCATATCCAAGTGTTTCCGCAGGAAACCCGATCGTCCTCATGGACTATGCGGATTATTCCGCGTGGCTGGCAGTGGGGGCGAAAGATAAATATATCGTGCTTGAAGTTTTGAAGGTAAAGAAGGACAAAACAGGAAAGGTTACTTCCACTTCCGTGGGAAACCAATATGTGTACGATCTGGTAGAGCTTACAAAGTCATCCGTGCAGAAAGGTATCCGGGTTGACCTGTCCTTCCTAAAAGCTACAAGCGAGCAGAACATCCGGATTTACGGGGACTCGAACCCTGCAAACACGACGCAGCTCCAGATCAACCCACAGCCGAAAAAGCCGAGCATCAAGTATGCCGGCGGAGTATTTACGGCAAAAATTGATAAGAAGGACACAGTCTTAACCCCGGTACAGCTTGACAAATATGAATACAAGACACTTTACGGCTCAAAATGGAACAGTCTGAAAAACTACAACGGCACGACATCGGCAATCGCCGGGACGACATTGCTTGTCCGCGAGAGAGCGACGGCGACGACACCTGCCGGCGTGGAAGCAAAGATAAAAATTCCGGCGGCGGCAAAAGCGCCGAAGGTGACGATTGATTATGTCAAGGGGATTGTCAGCATTCCAAAAGGGGTTGAATTCAAGGTCTTTGCCCAGGGTAAGGAAGGGAATTGGGCATCCGTTGATTCGGCGGCAAAACTGACCCCAACCGAGATTCTTGACAAGTTTGTGCCGTATATCGGCGGTGTTTTGACAGCCGAAGACAAAAAGGCGGCACTTGAGGTGAAGGGTTTTTCGATTATCGCGCGTACGGCGGCAGTGACAAAGAACAATGTTGTGACTAAGGCAGCATCCCAGCCGATCTTTGTGGATATCCCGGCGGCGACAAAGGTGACAAAGGTTCAGAACGAAGACAAGATTCTCGGCTCTGTGCCGGCCACGATCTACCTGACTTACCGGAATGTCGAAAAAGGGATCGAGATGACAGCGGTGGGCGGGAACTTTGACTATTCCGCCGATGACGGGAAATCGTGGAAGACGGTAAAGCCGGATGCGAAGAAACCGACCGTGGCAGCACCGAAGGGGGATGCAAAGGGGATATTGATCCGTGAGTCCGGTATGAAAGCTTCCAAGACAAAGGAAGGTGTGGAGATACCGGCAAGGCTTCCGTCGGCAAATTCCGTCTCCACCGCATGGCTGCCACCGCTTGAGATTGACATGGCTGGCCAGGGGCTTGGTGCCGGTGGGGCGCTGCTCGTGGTAGCCGGAAGCAATGCCGAGTTAAATTTCGGAGTTTCACAGGGGAAGGATTCGGTCACAGATGCGGTGATCAAACATACAACGACCCTGCCGACGACATCGAACCTGTCGGTGGCAGGAGGAAGAGTCACGTTTGTGGCACCTGCCTACAACGAGACCGGCGCGAATACTTATGTCATCGAGATCACGGCATCGAAAACAAATTTTACTGCCGCGGTATATAAGATAACGATCACGGTTGTAAAACAATAGTAACAAACAATGGTAACATAGAAAACTGTTGCAAAATGAAATTTCCTGAAAGAGCGGTCTGCCGCGGTACTTTGTTGGTGCTGTCAGGGATGAAACTTTTGCAACAGTTTTTTTATGCATATTTTCGGGTTTTCCGAAAAAACTAACCATGTGATAAAGTATAAAAAACGATGAACCGCAGGCGAGTCTGCGGCAGGCAGAAAAGAGGTGTAAAATGAAAAAAGTAATATGGCTTACAGGAATCTTTGTCATTGTATTTATGTTGATTACCGGCTGTTATCTGCTCTTTTTCCGGGACAAAAGCAGCAAGATGCCGGAGGGGACTTTTGTGAGGGTGGAACTGCCGAAGAAGGTATGTGGAAAAAATGGTGGATATCCTTCCTGTAAAGGCATGGAAGGGACGTGGAATGCATGGCAGCGGAGCACGTGATCTATATCAAGGCGGAGCAGGATGTGATCGTTACCAACACGAAAGTTTATCTGGAGGACGCGGTTACGATGACAGGACCGGACAAGAAACTGATCAATGAACTTGGCAGGGAGGTTTTGTTTGTCGTGCCGGACAAGCAGACAAAGGAAAAATATATTTTTTCGGTTCTGAAGGTAATCGAACTGATCCAGAAACGGCACCCGGATGCACTTATCGTAAATGCGGGGGAGACGGATTTCATCATCGAATACCAGCCGCCCGGAAAAAAGCAGAAATGGCTCGGATACGTAAAGATTGTGTTCGTGTGTTTTGCCGTGGCCATCGGATCCGCTTTCACAATCATGACATTCAATCAGGATGCCAGTGTAAGTGATATTTTCGCGAAGCTTTACCGCATTGTCACAGGGAATGAAGCGGATGGTCCCGGGTTGTTGGAGATTGGGTACTGTGTCGGCCTGCCGAGCGGAATCATCATATTCTTTAACCATTTTTCCCATTTGAAAATGAGTTCCGACCCGACACCGCTGCAGGTGCAGCTGCGCATTTATGAACAGGAAGTTAATGATGCGATCATCCGGGAAGCATCAAGGGAGGGAAAGACAATCGATGTTTAGGGAATGGTGTACGCAAGCCTTTCTGTTTATTGCCGGGATATTCAGCGGGGCGTTGGTGGCGGCGGGAATGTTTGCGTTCGTCACCATGATCGGGGTAGTCAGCCGTATGGCGGCGCGCACGAAAAGTGCCCGCATGGTGCTGCTGTACGAGGATTTGGTGGTCATTGGGGCAACGGTTGGAAATATATTGTTTCTATTTGAGCCGTCCCTTATCATGCCTGCCACCGGGGCACTCTGGAGAATTGTGTTCGGCTTTTTTGCCGGGGTTTATGTTGGGTGTCTCTCGATCGCGCTCGCGGAACTCCTGAATGTTGTGCCAATCTTTTCAAGGCGTATCAAGTTGAACCGCGGCCTGACAGCATTTGTACTCACCTTTGCATTTGGTAAGCTGTGCGGTGCGGTTATCGACTTATTTTTAAACGGATGACGGCATGTCGCGGCGCGGATAAAGAACTTTGCGTTGGAGCGGCTGGCGGTGGCAGGTGGTATGGAAAACCAAGACCGGCATGCCGCCGGACAGTGCCTGAAGGGATTTTGGGAGGGATGCGGACAAAAATCCCCCGTGGGAAAAGCCGGTGGCAGATATGCGGAACACTAATAATAGAAGGGAGATGGTATCATTTTATGGCAGATCCGGAACAAAAAGTAAAAGAGATACAACAAAATATGAAGCCGGAAGACAGGGCGCTCGCCGGGGAAACCATGCGGGAGCAGGATCCGAAGGAACGGGAAAAACTTTATAACCAATATGTCAAAAAAATAACGCCGAAGCGCAGCATGCTCGGAAATATATGCAAGGCATATCTGATCGGCGGCCTGATCTGTGTACTCGGACAGGGTCTGCTCCAGATGTATGGGTCCTTCGGGATGGAAAAGGAAGTCGCAGCATCCTACACAACGCTCAGCCTGATTTTTCTCTCGGTGCTGACGACGGGGCTGAATTGGTATCAGAGACTTGCCTGCTTTGCCGGGGCGGGCACGGTCGTGCCGATCACCGGCTTTGCCAATTCTGTCGCAGCCCCGGCAATCGAATTCAAGCAGGAAGGCTGGGTATATGGTGTTGGCTGCAAAATATTTACGATTGCGGGTCCCGTGATTCTATACGGAATTATCAGCAGCTGGGTATTCGGGTTCATTTACTGGATCGGGAAATGCCTTGGTGCTTGGTGAGACAGAAGAATACGAGGCGGCTTTCGCGGGAATCGTGTTGAATAGAAACGTGCATCCGGCACTTTCACAGCCGGATGCGCGTCCACTTTCCTCCGGAAAACCGGTAAAATCCTGCCACAAAGCGGAATGCCTGGTCAACGATCAGAGAGATCCACGCCCCGGAAAGCCCCAGTCCCAACGGATAACAGAGTACATAGGTCAGAACCGGGCGGATGAGGGCAATGCTTACCATTGAGGTTGCGGCGACGAAAGCGGAATCCCCGGCTCCGCGCAGGCAGCCGTTTAAGACAACCTGAGAAGTCTGGAAGTGGGTGGAAAACGCCATAATTACCATGATCGTCCCGCCGAGCGCGATGCTTTCCGCTTCCTTGGAAAACAGCCAGACCAGGCCGTGCCTTCCGCCGACAAAGAGCAGGAAGAGGAAGGTGGAGCATAGAAAAGCGATCCGCTGGCCAACCTTACCGTAAACAATGGAGAGATCCGGACGGTGTGAGCCGAGGTTCTGCCCCACAAGGGCAGAAGCGGCGATTCCGAGCCCGTCGCCGAAGCAGAAGGAAAGGTTCAATATATTCATACAGATCAAGTGTACTGCGTACGGTGTCGGGCCGAGCCCTGCGACAATCTTTGCGTAGGCAAAAAAGCCGATGCGCATGAACACCTGCTCGACGAACGCGCTGCTGCTGACTTTTAAGACCGGTGTGAGCACCGAGGAGGAGATATTCCAACATCCGCGGCGCATCAGGGAGAGATAGCCGTTTCTGGAAAGCAGGGTTGCGAAAGAAATCGCGCAGGCAGAAAACGCACCCAGTGCCGTCGCCACCGCGGCACCTGCCACGCCCCATTTTGGGAAGATCCAAATCCCGTTGATCAGCAGATAATTGAAGACGACGTTCACGATATTTGCCACAATATTGGTGCGCATCGAAATCTTTGTGTTGCCGCACCCGCGCTGTGCTGCGTTGATGGTCAGGTTCAGTGCGGTAAATACAATGCTCACGCAGAGGATACGGAAATATGTCACTGCGTCGCCCAGATAAACCGGATCCGCACCGGCAAATTTTAAGATGGGTTCCGCAAAAAGAAAACCCAGCGCCGAAGTCAAGAGGGAGAGCAGCCCGGAAAGAAGGATGGCAACGCGCATCGTGTGGTTGGCCCCTTTTTGGTCCTCCGCCCCTTTGCGCCTTGCCACGACGGCAACCACGCCTACGTTGAGGGAAAAAATCACCGCGAGCAGGATAAATTTTGGCTGGTTTGTGATGCCGACGGCATTGATCGCATTTTCCCCCATTGTGCCGACCATCATGGTGTCAATGGAGCCGACCAGACCGACAAGGAGCGATTCAAGTGCCGAGGGCCACGCCATTTTAATAAAGCTGCGGTATGCCTGTTTCGTGGACGGCAGCGTGCCGAGCGGCCCGGATTTTTTTAGCATCGGTTCGATCCCGAAGAAACGGGAAAATACGGATTTTGTACTGGCGGATATGCTGCTCATGCGAACCTCCCATAGAACAATGAAATAGTCTTGGATATGTAGGTTTCCGGCGGAAATCCTTTTGGGCTTGATAGCCTTTTACGCGAAAAAATGTTTCTACGACAAAATCTTACTCCCTTTTGCGAAAAAAATAAATGTTCTTTCTTATCCTTTGCGCTAAAAATCCGGAAAATGCGCATGCTAAGCTCGACTATATTTTGGCGGGATTTTTGCGTTTTGGCGGTATCCGTGTGCAGGGTGCTCCAGGCTGCCGGAGAAGTTTTCCCGGCAGTTTTCCGTCGGATGGACAAAAAAGTTCCGGAAAGAGGTTCGTGCCCCTGCCGGATATGGGGATATTTGGGACGTTGATACGCGCATCCGTGGAAATGCGGGGAACCCCGCCGCAGACCATAGAAGGAAGGAGAAAACAGAACATGGGTGAACAGGAAAAACAGGGGACGGCGCAAAACGGCGCACAAGGTGAACAGATAAAGAATGTGCAGCAATGGCAGGGTGTCCCGCTTGACGCGGCACTGGAAAATAATATGAAGCGCTTTGACGACATTTTGCAGGTAAAGAAAAATTATGATATCTTAAAGCGCGTCTTTTTGATCGGGAAAAAAGAAGCATGCTTTTATTTTATCGACGGTTTCCACAAGGATATGACGATGCAGAAGCTCCTGCAGTATTTCGGGAGCATCACGGAACAGGACACGCCCCAGACGATGGAGGCACTGCTCCAAAAATACATGCCGTACGGGGAGCTTGAGAAAGTGAAGGACGTGGATGAACTGCTCGGTGCGATTCTTTCGGGGAAGCCGGCTCTTTTTATCGACGGGTTTGCCGAAGCGCTCACGATCGACTTCCGCGATTATCCTGCGCGGGGCGTGACCGAGCCGGACAAGGATAAGGCCATGCGCGGTTCAAAGGACGGTTTTGTGGAGACGCTGGCATTCAATACTGCCCTGATCCGCCGCCGCATCCGCACACCGCAGTTCACGATCGAGATGATGTCGGCGGGAAAGAGTTCCCGGACAGATATCGCGGTCTGCTACATGGAGAACCGCGTGGACAAAGAATTTTTGAGGAAGGTGACCGACCGCATCAAAAGCATCTCGGTGGACGCGCTGACCATGAACCAGCAGAGCCTCGCGGAGAGCATGTTCCACACAAGATGGTTCGATCCGTTCCCGAAATTTAAGTATACAGAGAGGCCGGACAGTGCGGCAGCATGCATCCTCGAGGGCAGTATCGTGCTTTTGGTGGACAATTCGCCGTCGGCGATGGTGCTCCCGGCAAGCATTTTTGATATCGTTGAGGAGGCGGACGATTACTATTTCCCGCCGGTAACGGGGACTTACCTGCGCCTGTCGCGCATCCTCATTGATTTTCTGGCAATCATTTTAACCCCGTTGTTCCTGCTGCTGACGGAATACCCGGAGTATGTGCCGAACGGCTTTGAATTTATCGCGATCAAGGAGACGATGAACATTCCTCTGATCTGGCAGTTTTTGATCCTGGAATTTACGATCGACGGCCTGCGGCTTGCCTCGATCAACACGCCGAATATGCTGAGCACACCGCTAAGCGTTGTGTCTGGCCTTGTGATCGGTGAGTTTACGGTCAGCTCCGGCTGGTTTAACGCTGAGGCCATGATGTATATGGCGTTCGTGGCGATCGCAAATTACACGCAGGTCAATTTTGAGCTCGGTTACGCACTGAAATTTATGCGCATCATCACGCTGCTCCTTACGGCATGGTTCGGTATCTGGGGCTTTGCGGCGGGGCTTCTGTTCGCTTTGGTCTGCATCTGCTTTAACAAGACGATTGCCGGGAAGAGCTATATTTATCCGCTGATCCCGTTCAGCTTCCGCGAGCTGGCGCGCCGTATTTTCCGCGTTTCCCTCCCGGCGAGCGAGAAGCGGAGAAAGAATTAAGGAGTGGCAGTTGGAATCACGGTTTTCCTGATGTGACGAAAATGCGGGCTGGCATCCCTTTACCTTTCCGGGAGAATGTGGTATACTTTCAGGTAAGTAAAATGGAAAAGATATCATGGAAAGGGGGATTTTTATGGCAGCTTTGACACCAACACCGCACAATGGGGCAAAGGAGGGAGCGATTGCAAAGACCGTGCTGATGCCGGGCGACCCGCTGCGGGCAAAGTATATTGCGGATCATTATCTGTCGGATGTTACCTGTTTTAACGAGGTGCGCAACATGCTTGGTTTTACCGGGACGTATCAGGGAAAGCGGGTTTCCGTGATGGGCGGGGGTATGGGTATGCCGTCCGTTGGGATTTACAGCTATGAGCTCTACCATTTTTATGGGGTCGAGAGTATCATCCGCATCGGCTCGGCGGGAGGTTTTTCGGATGACGTGAAGGTGCGCGATATCGTGGTGGGAATTTCCGCTTCGACGAACTCCAACTATGCCGCGCAGTATAAACTCCCGGGGACGATCGCGCCGACGGCGGATTTTTCCCTGGTGGAGCGCGCGGTAGCGGAGGCAAGAAAGAAGGATATCCCGGTGAAGGTGGGGAATATCCTATCCTCGGACACCTTCTATTCGGCGGATGCCGCTGCAAACGACGCATGGAAAGCAATGGGGGTACTCTGCGTGGAGATGGAGGCTGCCGCCCTGTACTTAAATGCCGCGTACGCGAAAAAGAAAGCGCTCTGCCTGCTCACCATCTCGGACCATCTCTACACCGGGGAGGCACTTTCGGCACAGGAGCGCCAGACCTCCTTCCATGAGATGATGGAGATCGCGCTCGGGATTGCATGAGGTTTGGAGGTAAGATATGGAGAAAGCACAAAAAGAAATTGTATCGCGGGTGGATCATACGCTGCTTTCACAGACGGCTACCTGGGAGGAAATCCGCAGTCTCTGCGACGAGGCAGTGGAGTATCGGACTGCTTCGGTCTGTATCCCGCCCTCGTATGTGGCGCGGGCAAAGGAATATGTCGGCGGGCGCATGCCGGTCTGTACGGTGATCGGGTTTCCAAACGGCTACCACACGACGGCGGCCAAGGTTTTTGAGACGAGGGATGCGGTCGAAAACGGCGCGGACGAGGTGGATATGGTGATCAATCTCGGTTGGGTTAAGGAGAAGCGTTTTGATCTGGTCGAGGAGGAGATCCGCAAAGTAAAAGAAGCGGCGGGCGATAAGATTTTGAAAGTAATCATCGAGACCTGCCTGCTTGACGAGGAAGAGAAAATATGCCTGTGCAAAACCGTGACCGCGGCAGGGGCGGATTTTATCAAGACCTCGACCGGATTTAGCACATCCGGCGCGGCCTTTGACGATATCGCCCTGTTCAAAAAGCATGTTGGCGCAAATGTGAAGATCAAAGCGGCGGGCGGAATCGCGAGCCTTGAAGACGCGGAGCGTTTTGCTGTACTTGGGGCGGACCGCCTTGGTACGAGCCGGATTGTCAAGCTGCTGAAAAATAGTTGAAGGCCGTATATCCGCGGAAAAGGGAAGGAGGAGCATTATGGGGGATGAAGCTCAAAAAAATGTACCGGTATGCCGGAAAAAAGGGGAACTGGCACCGTTTGCCGGGGCTCTGCCCCCGTCGAGGGATACGATCAGCGACCTGCTGTGCAGGGAATTGATCGCCGCGGCGGAAAAAATGATGGAGCGTGCCTATGCCCCGTATTCGGGTTTTCAGGTTGGGGCGGCGCTGCTCGCATCCGGGAAAAAGGTATATACCGGCTGCAATATTGAAAATGCGGCGTTTTCGCCGGGCATCTGCGCGGAGCGCACGGCGTTTGCGAAAGCGGTGAGCGAGGGAGAGCGCGAATTTACGGCGATCGCGGTGATCGGGGGAAAGAACGGTATCCCGGTGGACTATACCGCGCCGTGCGGCGTGTGCCGTCAGGTGATGGCGGAGTTTTGTGATCCGCGCAAATTTTATATAATCTTGGCGCGCTCACAGGAGGATTACTGGCTTTACCGCCTGGATGAGCTGTTCCCGATGGGATTTTCGCCGAAGAATCTGGCTTAAAGGGGACGGCTGGCCGTTTGCCAAAGAGGCGGGAATATGCAGGGAGAACCGCAGACGGCGGCCGCAGAGCTGCCTGTTTTTTACCGCGGCAGGCAGGGAGAGGCGGCATGGCCGGAAATTGAAAAGGAAAGGTACAAAAAGGTATGGGTAAATCAATTTTTACGATGAGTGCAGCACAGCGCCTGAAGGCGCAACAAAAGCAGTCAAAAAGGTTTGACCACGCCGTGAATAAAAAATTCAAGGCGATGAAAAAGGCATGGAAAAAGAAGATCGCGGGCAAGGTCTTTAAGGGTGTGGCCTTTGTGGCGACCGCGGCGGCGGCGGGAGCCGTGATCGGCAAGGTGAGGGAAGTCGTCAGGACAAAGAGCGGTGATGAACTGCGGGAGATGGCTTCCAAGCTCAAGGTGAAGTTTGAAGAGAAAAAGGAAGCAGTAAAA
This sequence comes from uncultured Lachnospiraceae bacterium, assembly GCA_947053345.1. Classification (GTDB taxonomy): domain Bacteria; phylum Bacillota; class Clostridia; order Lachnospirales; family Lachnospiraceae; genus RGIG4057. The sequence goes on along the minus strand of CAMRSM010000006.1, from coordinate 49,834 downwards.
AAGCAGGCAGAGCAGGCTGTGCGGGACGGCATGGCAAGGAGGAATGTTGCCGGGGCAGCGCAGGCAGGCACCGAGCTGGGCAATGCCTGTAAAGCTGCATCTGACGGGATGGTGCAGGAAGGGATTGGGGTGCAGGATGTCTCCGGTGTGGCGGATGCCGTAAAACCGCAGCAGGGCATAAAGGTGCAGAGTGCTTCCGGCAGTGTGATGCCGGAGGTGACACCGGAGAAAGCGGCGCAGGAAATTAACCGGACCGTGGAATAAGCGAAAAACCCTGTCGGGGCATTGTGGGCGGCTCCGACGGGGTTTTTGTGAGAGGGAAAGGATGGGCGGAGGAATGTATGGGGATATTGAATTCCTGAGTGTGGGGCTGCCGGAAGATATCACAAAGAAAAAATGGTGCGGTGATTTTTCCGGGGCGGACCGCCTGATTGCGCGTTACTTGGCGGGTTCCATACCGACCGCGCTGCGCAGGAGGCTGGAGCTTGAAAGACAGATCATGCATATGTTAAGGGCGGAATATCCGCATACATACCGGCAGGCGCTTGCCATGCTGCAGGGGAGGATACCGGATTTTACAGAGGCGGAATTTCACAGGCTTGAGGAGTGCGGGGAACTTGACTGGATCTATGTGGACGGGAGCAAACACTATTTTCAGGGCTTTTTGGATACCCTGCTCTCGGTGGACGCAGATTTCGTTGCGCGCGCCGGTGTGCATAAGCAAAACAGGAGAAAGCAGGCACTCGGAAAGATGGATCCACAGAGGCGGCGACAGGCGCGGCAGGCGGATGATGCTGCCGCGGCGCGGGAAGCAAAAAAGACGGCGCTGTTGACGGACACGATCCATTATCTCAAGGAAAAGAAAAGTCTTTCCCTCCATTACCATATGCGTGCAAGCCTCCGGATCCACGAGGATAAATTCGTTCCGGGCAGGGTGCTCGTCCACCTGCCGATCCCGAAAAATTGTGAACAGTTTTCGGGTATCCGCATTGTGCGGGCGGAGCCGGAAACCTGTGCGGTGGACGGGGAGGACGCGCCGCAGCGCACGGTCAGTTTTTGTGCGGAATTAAAGGAAAACCGTACGTTTCTGGTGGAGTATGAATTTGACACGCGTGTCTGCTATGTTGAGCCGCGGGCGGAGATTGTGGCGAGGGCATTACAGCCTGCGCTCGTCCATAACACGCAGGGGAGATTGGCACTTACTTTCCGCAAGATTCCGGGATGTCCGGGCGCAATGTCTGAAAAGGAGGCGCGGACATACCTTGTTTATGGCAACAGCGCGCCGCTTGTGGTGCAGGATCTGACCGAGCAGTTACCGCACATCCGCTTTACCCCGTTCTTGCGGTCGGTTGCGGCGGAGGCAGCAGGGGACGAAATAAATCCTTATTTGCTGGCGAAGCGCGTCTATGATTATGTGACCTCAAAGGTTGCTTACGCGTATGTCCGCTCTTATCTTACGATCGAAAGTATCCCGGAGTACGCGGCGCTTTGCGGCAGGGGGGACTGCGGCGTGCAGGCGCTGCTGTTTATCACGCTCTGCCGTATCCTGGGTATCCCGGCGCGCTGGCAGTCCGGCCTGAACGCGACACCGTACCGCGTCAGCAGCCATGACTGGGCGCAATTCTATGTCGCGCCGTACGGCTGGCTTTTTGCGGACTGTTCGTTCGGCGGTTCCGGCTACCGGAACGGCGACATTGAAAAGCATGAATTTTATTTCGGCAACCTGGACCCGTTTCGTATGGTTGCCAATTCTGAGTTCCAAAAGGATTTTTATCCGCCCAAAAAGCATTTGCGCTATGATCCGTTCGATAACCAGAGCGGGGAGGCGGAGTATGAGGACCGCGGACTTTCGATGGACGATTTTGACAGAGGGCGCGAGGTGCTTGCGATAAGGGAGGTGGAAGGATGAAAAATAGAGGGCGGGGAGTGAGGATGAGGAAAAGACAATGGGGAAAAAGGCTGCTCTTTGCTGCTGTTTCCGCGTTTTTGGCAGGCAGCCGGCTGACTGGTAACTTGGGGGAGGGCACGGAATACGGTGTGATGTTGGCTGCCGAAAGCCCGGAAAAGGACGAATTTTTTGCGCTGGCGCAGGACGAGGAGAGCTACCTTGCAAGCCTGCGCGGCCAGACCTTGTTTGTCGGCGTGTCTGACGCGGGGACATGGGAAATCCACGGTCAGGTGGGGTGCGGGGCAGCTGCACCGCTTTTGGATGTGCTGCGGCATGAATTTGGTCTGGAATTGAAAATCGTGGAGGGAAGCTGGGAGGAAAACCGCAAGGCAATGGAGGACGGGGGGATTGATTTTCTTCTCGGTGTGCCTGCTGCCTGTCCGGGCAGCCAGGGGGATGCGGGAGATGGATCTGTTATGTCGGAGGACGGACTGTATTTAAGCGCATGGCTGTATGAGAGCCCTTACGTGCTGGTGGAGTATGCGCACGCGCGGGAGGACAGGGAAAAAGAGAGTGCCGGGGCACGGGAAGAGGAAGGGCGGAAAGATGGCAGGGTCATCGCTTATGTCGCGGGCGATTTAAAAGCCGAGATGCTGCTTTCCCGGATTACCTTTTCGCCGGGCTTGTACTTTGGCGGGGCAGGTTTTGATGACATGGGGTGGATCCCTTGCCAGAATGGGGAAGCGGTACTTGCGGCATTGCGGACAGGGCAGGCGGATGCCGCGCTTTTGCCGGAGGATATTTTATTTTTTCAATATCCGGCGGCAGATCTGCGCGTTTCTTCCGATTTTTCCCAGTATGGCAGCAAGGTTGCAGCCGGAACTGCCAACCCGAAATTAGCCCCTGTGCTTAGGATTTTGGATCGTTACCTTGAGACAACGCAGGAGGGGGATGCGTTGCGGGCAGCAATGTGCCAGCAGCGGGAAAGTATGAGGGCGGGGGCAGTCAGGGAACAAGAGAATGATATCTTGGAGAATCTGCTGTCGCGCGGTGAAAACCTGCCGTATGCGCAGGCGGGGCTTGACCGTGTGCCGTATCTCTGGCATGACGCGGCAGGAACCCACGGTGAACTGTCTGGCTTCCTCGCATTTGTGCAGTCTTATACCGGGCTTGTTTTTTCCGGAAGCCCTTTTTCCGGGGAGGATGCGCTACAGGCGCTTGAGGATGGGGAAATTTTGTTCGCGGCAGGGGTGCCGCTTGTCGGGGGTAGCCAGGCATACTGCTTTGCAGGAGCTTGCCGAACCGACCGTCTGGTTCCTGCCGTTCCTGCTTTTGAGGCGGGACAATTTAGCGGGGAAGCAGGGCAGGGCAAGGTCGTGCAGCGGTATTGGGGCGTGGTGCAGGAACTTCTGCCGCTCCTGGCCGGAACGGTCTTTGACGGGCATGTGGTAGGATTTCCGGACGAGGAAACGCTTCTTGGTGCGATGGGGGCGGGGGAGATCGGCGGCATGCTTTTTTTACAGGGCAGTCTAGACGCGATGGCATTGTCAGGGGAAAGGAAGTATGCCGCGTTGGAAGGGATTGCGTTCCCGGTACAGACAGGGCTGGCTTTTTCGGTGAAGGACGCAGAGGCGGCAGGGCTTTTCGGGCGGCTGTGGCAGTTTTACCAATCCCTTGGAATTAACGAGGGCGATGCCCTGGCACAGTTCCGGGCAGCGTATGCCGCGGCGCAGGCAAAAAGCGGGGAGTCAATCCGCACGGTGTGGATTTACCGGGGGACAGTGTTATTGCTCGCGGCAGCTCTCATTCTTGCACTGCGCCGCAGGAGGCGGAAAAAGCGCGGCAGCACCCCGCAGTAAAAATGGCGGGGACGGGCGGGGATAAAAGACTTAAAAAAACTGTTGACAAACAGACAAGCTCCTGATATAATAAAGTCCGTGGTCGCCGAAAGGATGGAAGAAAAAACCTTGGCGGCGCATGAGAATGGGGTCTTAGCTCAGCTGGGAGAGCATCTGCCTTACAAGCAGAGGGTCATAGGTTCGAACCCTATAGGCCCCATTTTTACAGCTTATAGCTGTAATGTGGCGAAGTAGCTCAGCTGGCTAGAGCACACGGTTCATACCCGTGGTGTCGAGGGTTCAAGTCCCCCCTTCGCTACTTTTGGAGAGATAAGGTGACTTATCTCTTTTTTTGTATGCACCGTGACTTTTTCACCGGGTTTTCGCAGTCCTTTCAGATGGTGTGTGGATTTCCGTCTGGCATGTGGTCTGAAATGAAACCGGCGTGTATGGAGCAGCTTTTAAATGAGAAAACTGTTGGATGGAACGCGCGGAATTTAAAACAGCCTTCCTGTAAGGTTAAAAGCAAACTTCCGGAATCTTTGCGGATGGAAGACTGTCTCCCCCGATGTTGCGTTTGGGCGGGGGTGTTCCGGGCTTAAAACCGTATGCCGCCGGATCGCACCGGGAGGGATTTTTGCAACGGCAGAAATCCCTCCCGGGGTCATTGGTGCGGGGAGGCGGTATTCGGAACTTAAAAACGGCAGAACTTCGCATAAGCCCGGAAGCCATACGGAAGGAAGATTGCTTCCCCTAGTTTTTGGTTTGGGTGCGGTTCTGCGGAATCTGAATTTAGGAGGTTGGCCATGAGGATTGGAACCGGTTATGACGTGCACCGTCTGGCGGAAGGCAGGGATCTGGTGCTTGGCGGTGTACGGATCGCGTATGAGAAGGGGCTGCTCGGCCATTCGGACGCGGACGTTTTGGTGCATGCGGTGATGGATGCCCTGCTCGGCGCGGCGGCGCTCGGGGATATCGGGCGGCATTTTCCGGATACCGATGAGCGCTACTGCGGTATCAGCAGTTTGAAATTGCTATCGCAGGTGGGCGAGATGCTTTTGGAGGAGCATTATCTGGTTGGCAACATTGATGCCACGGTCATCGCGCAGCGCCCGAAGCTTGCGGAGTACCTGCCGATGATGGAGGAGAACATTGCCTCGGTGCTCAAGATAGAAAAAAATCAGGTCAATATCAAGGCGACGACCGAGGAAGGGCTTGGTTTTACCGGTGCGGGGGAGGGCATTGCCGCGCAGGCGGCGGCACTTTTGTTATCTGCGGGGGACTATATTGACAGCGGCAATGCGGGGCTGGTGTACACCAGTGATGAGAATTCGCGTCCACAGGGCTGTGCGGGCGGAAAATGTGGTTATTGCGGGAAACATGATACAGAATGATATATTTGGAGCGTGGCATGGGGGAAGAAAATCGGACAATTACAGAGATGGTGCGGGCAGTGTACGGTTTGACGGCACAGGATATCCGCACATATTCACCGCTGACGCTCGCCTACATCGGGGATGCGATTTATGATCTGGTAATCCGCACGATGTTAGTCGAGAAGGGAAACAGCCAAGTGAACAAACTTCACCACCGGGCAAGCAGTTTTGTGAAGGCCGGGGCGCAAAAGCGGATATTGGAGATTATCGAGCCGCTTCTGACACCGGAGGAGCACGGATATTACAAGCGGGGGCGCAATGCGAAATCGTTTACGACCGCAAAGAATGCCTCCGTCGTGGAGTACCGTATGGCGACAGGGTTTGAAGCGCTGCTTGGCTTTTTGTACCTGACCGGGCAGACAGACCGCCTTCTGGAACTGGTGAAGGCCGGTACGGATGCGCTGTCGGCAGAGAGTGGGCAGGAAGGATGCGCAGGAAATGCAAGGCCGGGGAAAAACGAAAGAGGATTCCGGAAAACCGGGTCGGAAGATGCGGGCGTGGAATGCCGGGAGGCTGAGCAGGAAGATGCGGGTGTGGGATGCCAGGAAGCCGGACGGCAGGAAGATGCGGGCGCGGAATGCCGGAGCGGCGGATGACCAAGCAGGAAGCGCATGGAGAGGACATCCGGGGAATGTGCCGGAATAAGGAGGGGAAAAGAAATGAGATATGAGGAATTGACCATAGAGGGGCGGAATCCGGTACTTGAGGCGTTCCGCGCGGGGAAAACAATCGACAAGCTTTTTGTGCTCGAAGGATGTCAGGACGGACCAGTGCGCACAATTTTGCGGGAGGCAAAAAAAGGGGATACCGTCATTTCTTTCGTGCCGAAAGAGCGGCTTGACCAGATGTCCGGAACGGGCAAGCACCAGGGTGTGGTCGCGTTCGCTGCGGCTTATGAATACGCGGAGGTCGAGGATATTTTAAAAAATGCACAGGAAAAGGGCGAGCCGCCGTTTGTGCTGATTTTGGACGGCATTGAGGATCCCCACAATCTGGGGGCGATCATCCGCACGGCAAACCAGGCGGGCGCACACGGCATCATCATTCCGAAACGGCGTGCGGCGGGACTGACGGCGACTGCCGCGAAGTCCAGCGCGGGGGCAATCCATTATACGCCGGTGGCCAAGGTGACAAATCTGGTGCAGACGATGGAGGAACTAAAGGAGCAGGGGCTTTGGTTTGTATGTGCGGATATGGGCGGTGAACTGATGTACCGCCAGAACCTGACGGGGCCGATCGGGCTGGTGATCGGCAGTGAGGGTGAGGGCGTGAGCCGTCTTGTGCGGGAAAAATGCGATTTTATAACAAAAATCCCGATGTTCGGGGACATCGATTCACTGAATGCGTCCGTGGCAGCAGGGGTATTGGCGTATGAGATCGTGCGGCAGCGCAGGTTTGCAAAGCCGCAGTAAGTTTGCCGGAAGCCTGCGGGGAAGGGATGGCTCCATGCCCCACAGAATTTGGAAGGAGGATACCGGGAGGCATGCATGGAATACAGGGAATATGAGGCTTTGTCCGATGAGCAGTTGTTGGAGCGGGACGCGTCGGGGGATGTGTATGCGACGGAGACGCTGATTACACGCTATAAAAATCTGGTGCGGAAAAATGCGTATGCGCTGTATCTGGTCGGCGGTGACCGCGAGGATCTGCTTCAGGAGGGGATGATTGGACTTTACAAGGCCATCCGTGATTATGATAAGGAAAAAAGCGCGGGATTTGCGACGTTTGCGAAGCTTTGTATCTCAAGGCAGATGTACACGGCGATCCAGGCTTCGAACACGCGAAAAAACCAGCCGCTCAATGATTACCTTTCCTTCGATGCCGCCCTGCCTGCCGAGGGCGCGGATCATGCATGGGATATGACGGGAGAAGATTTTTTGCCGTTGCGCTGGTATTTGCAGAACGCTGCGGGCGATCCGGAGGAACTTATGATCGACCGGGAGAGTGAGCGGCAGATGGAGGAGCGGCTCAAAAACCGTTTAAGCCATTTTGAGCTTGAGGTACTGAAAGCGTATCTGGAGGAGGAAAGCTATACCCGCGTGGCAAAGAGGCTCGGTAAGAGCCCGAAAATGGTGGACAACGCATTGCAGAGAATCCGAAAAAAACTGGCGTTTACAGCGTAAAGCTGTACGCCTTTTTTCTTGCCTTATTCTGTTAGGTGACCTATAAAAAGTAGTATTCTAAGCGGAAGAAGTGCTGTGAAATAAGGCATTATGCGCTGCGTGCGGCATTATTTGTGCGGGGCGGCTGCCGCAGCTTTATTGTGGAGGGGGTATCTGTCTTTTTTGCGTTGGGGGAGTAGTGCAGAATCCATTCCGGAATGGAAGAATGCGGGTTTACACCGGATGATAATATATTCTTGCAAGTGGCAAGTGGAGTGTGAGGATGACGGGAACGATGAGGGGGGCGAGGCGGGATCTGCATCCGAGCAGATACGGGCTGTTAAAGAATGGCAGGCTGAGTTTTCCCACAGGGCAGGGAAGCCCCAAGGTGTGCGGTGACGGTTATTGTACAGTTATCAACGGGAATTATGATCTTGTGTATGGCCGGGACGAAATAGGGTTCTGCGGGTGATGAATCGTTCGCTTTGGGCGGGTTAAGATTGTAAAAAGGCCTGGGAGCCGCAAAACCTACGGTTCCCAGGCCTTTTTTGAGGCAATAAAAAAAGCTGATGACGGGAATCGAACCCGTGACCTCCGCCTTACCAAGGCGACGCTCTACCGACTGAGCCACATCAGCGAACTTTTTGCAAGTCCGGGTATTATGATATCACACAAGAAACAAAAATGCAAGCACTTTTTGAAAAAAATAAGTTGGCTGAATATTCCGGAGATAAGAAAATTTATTTCCGCAATAACAAACAGAAACGTAAAAATACAAAAAAATTGGAGGAAAGAGAGATATTTCCAAGAAAATGAAAGCAGACGGCACTTTTCATCATTGCAGTTTCATGGTATAATGTCCGAAGGATATATGCCGGCGCTGATTTGCCGCCCGACGAAGGAGGACATCTTCCAAAGCGAACCGTGTGCATCCGCCGGGGGCACCATGTCGGAACGACATGGTATAATGTCGACAGACATGATACCTGCGCTGATTTGCCGTCCGACCGAAGGGAGGACAGTTTCCTTGGCAAATCATGTGCATGCCCCGCAGGGACCATGTCGGAACGACATGGTATAATATCGTCAGATATTGTACCTGCGCCGGTTCGCCTCAATTTTTGGGAACGGTGCCGAAAGTCCAAAACCGAAATAAAACATAATGACATTGGAGGGAAATCATGAACAGCGAATGGTCTTTAAAAGAATTGTACAGCGGCTATGAGGATCCTGCATTTCTTGCTGATCTTGCCGGTTTGGAGGAGAAGATTGCGGAGTACAACAAAGCGGCGGGGGCACTTGACCGGGAGAAGCCGGCACAGAGCATACATAACCTGCTGGTGGCATCGGATGCCGTCTCGGAATTGTCCGGCAAACTTTATTCCTTTTGCAGCCTTCAGGAATATGCCAACAGCGCCGATAAGCAGGCCGCGGACTATTGCGAAAAGATCCGGAAACTGCAGCAGGAGAGGACAAGGGCTGTTGTCGCGTTTGAAAAATTTGTGGCGGAGGTGGATGACCTTGAGGGCGTGACCGCGTCGGATGAGCTGTTAAAAGAGTATGCGTACCGCCTGTGCCGCATGAAGGAGGGCGCGGCGCATAACCTGAGCGAGGAAGTGGAGGAGGCGGTGGCAAAGCTGGAACTTTCCGGTGCCTCTGCGTGGGAGAAACAGCGCTCGTATCTGACCGCCATGTTGAAAGTGGATTACGACGGGAAGGAGCTGACACTCCCGGATATCCGCAACCTTGCCTACGACAAGGATCCGTCTGTCCGCAGGGCAGCGTACGGGGCGGAGCTTGCAAGCTACGCAAAGATCCGGGACGCGGCGGCGTTTTCCCTGAACAACATCAAACAGCAGACATTGACCATGATAAAACTGCGCCACTACGCGTCGCCGCTTGAGGAAACGTTATGGCAGTCAAGGATGAAACGGGAAACGCTTGACGCGATGTTCACAGCGATGCGGGAGTATTTTCCAAAGTTCCGGCAGTATCTGCGCCGCAAGGGAGAATTGCTCGGCCATAAAAACGGGCTGCCGTGGTACGATCTTTTTGCACCGATGGGAGGCAGCAGCCGCCGCTTTACAGCGCAGGAGGCAAAGGATTATCTGGTTGGGATATTCGGCGGCTTTGCGGAGGATCTTGCCGCGATGGTGGAGCGCGCCTTTGACGAGGCGTGGATTGATTTCTATCCGCGCAAGGGCAAGCAGGGCGGCGCGTTTTGCGCGGATCTGTACTGTGTGCGCCAGAGCCGCATCCTGACAAATTTCGACGGGACGCTGAGCGATGTGGTGACGCTGGCGCATGAGCTCGGCCACGCTTACCATAACCAGCAGATTTTTGAAAACCGGATCGGCAATACGGGTTACCCGATGCCGGTTGCAGAGACGGCATCAAATTTCAACGAGACCATAGTGATGGACGCGGCGATTGCGGCGGCAGAGGGGGAAGAGCGGCTCGGCCTGATCGAGAGCCAGCTCCAGGATGTGACGCAGATCATGTGCGACATTTATTCGCGCTATCTGTTTGAGACGGCAGTATTTGAGAAGAAGGAGGACGGCTTTTTATTTGCTGACGAGCTGGACGGATTGATGCTTGCCGCGCAGAAGGAAGCTTATGGGGACGGGCTTGACCCGGAATTTCTGCATCCGGGCATGTGGATCAACAAGCAGCATTATTATTTTTCCGGGCTTAATTTTTATAATTTCCCATACGCGTTCGGCGGATTGTTCGCGCGCGGTCTGTACGCGCAGTACCGGGAGGAAGGGGCGGCATTCCTGCCGAAATACCGCTCACTCCTAAAGGCGACGGCGACATGCAGCGTGGAGGATGCGGCGGCGATGGCGGGCATTGATTTGACGAAACCCGACTTTTTTGAGAAGAGCTTAAAAAGCTATGCGGACCGTGTGGATGAATTTTTGAGCCTGACGGAAGGAATGCGCTAAAAGCAGGATATCCATGGCTTTGGCCAAACTACGATTCAGGAGGGATACGATGAAGCGTTTTTTGAAATTGAAACGGATCTGGATACTTTTGCTGTTGCCGGCCGCGCTCCTTTCACTGTTTGCGGCATCCCGTTCCTCAGAGATTGCGGAGCATGTGTTTGCGCGCGGTCTTTTTGTCGGGATTTCGTGGGTGATGGCGCATGTCACGGGGCTGTTGCCGTTCTCGCTGATGGAGCTCGGGATTTTGGCACTGCCGCCCTTGGCGTTGTTTTTGCTTGTGTTTTTTACCGTGCGCATGATCCGGCGCAAGGAGGATCGCGGTTTCCGGCTGGCGAAAGCATTCTTGAATGTCGGCTGCATCGTGTCGGTTGTCGTATTCCTGCTTGTGATGGGCTGCTCCATCAACTATTACCGATATCCGGTCGGGACATATCTGGAGCTTACGGTGCAGCCGGCAACAAAGGAGGAGCTATACGGGCTGGTTGTTAAACTTGCGAAGGAGACAAGTGCGGCGCGGGAACAGTTAGCCTGCTATGAGGATGAGCGCGGTGTGTACTCCCTCTCCGTGAGTAAAAAACAGCTCGGGAAGGAGGCGGTGGCGGCGTTTCATGAGCTTGCAGGGCAGTATGATATTTTCGGCGGTTACTGCCCGCAGCCAAAGCATATTTATTTTTCCCATGTGATGTCCCAGACGGAGCTGACAGGGATTTTCTGCCCGTTTACGATGGAGGCAAATGTCAATATTGATATCCCGGACTATTCCATCGGCTCAACGATGTGCCATGAGCTTGCGCATTTAAAAGGATTTATCCGCGAGGATGAGGCGAATTATATTTCCTATCTTGCCTGCCAGGCATCAAAGAGTACGGAACTTCGCTACAGCGGCCTGATGGAGGCGCTCATCCTTGCGGGGAATGCGCTCTACGCGAAGGATGCGGATCTATATTACGAGGCGCGGGCGTACTATTCTGACGGGGTGTCGCGCGACCTGCGCGCAAACTCGGAATACTGGGCCGAGTTTAAGGATAAGCCGGTCAGCAACACGGCGCAGAAGATCAATGACGCGTACTTAAAGGCGAACCATCAGGAGGACGGTGTCCAGAGTTACGGGCGGATGGTGGATCTGCTGCTTGCGCAGTACCGAAAAGAAGTGCAGGAATAAAAACCCTTGACAATTGTTAAATCTCTGCTATAATATATTACGAAATTGTTACAGAATTGAAACGAGTTGTTACGAAAAATAATAATTTCGTAATTATCTGTAAAATGGATGTAAAGGAGATTTCACAATGAAGTTCAAGAAGCTGGTTTTGATGGGGTTGGTTTGCTGTACGTTATTTGCGTCAGAAGGGATGGCAGTGCTTGCATCGGGAGCTGACGCACAGGCTGCGTCGGAGGAAACTGTTCCGGAGAACGAGGCGGGAGGCTTGGAAGGGGAAGCGCAGGGAAGCGGGACCGCGGAACCGGAAAAAGGGAAAGAGAACAAAGATGCGGAGGAAGCGCAGGGCGCTTTTACGCCGGAAGAGGTGGCTGCCTGGAACCAGGAGGAAACCACGGAGCCGGACGGAGCCGCGGCAGGGATAGAGGAAGCGCAGGAGGCGCTCACGGAAGAGACGGCGAACCTGATGAGCATCTTGGAAAGCTCGATCACAAGTTCTTTGAGCGCGACGATTGAGAATGAGCAGGCCAAGCTCCCGGAGTACACGCAGGAGGAACTGATGTATCTCGCGTGCATCATCTATTGCGAGGCGGGAAACCAGGAGAAGAAGGGCAAGATCGCGGTGGCAAACGTCATCATGAACCGTGTGGAGAGTGATGTATTTGACCATGTGACCACGATCAAGGAGGCCATCTACGACTGTGAGCGCTGGGGCAGGCAGTTCAGCCCGGTATATGTAAAGTCGAACGGGAAGTGGACGACAAAGGGCAGCAATTACGAAAAAGTCTTAAAGATGTACAAAGCGGACAACTACGATAAAGCATGGCAGAGGGAGCAGATGGAGGGCTGCATCGAGGCGGCGAAGGAAGCGCTTGAGGGCAAGAAGGTGATTGATGGTTCCTACCTGTATTTTAACATGGGGATCAGCAGTTCAAAGGCAAAATGTAAGAAAAAGGGAGTTCCGTACACGGTGATCGGCTGCCATATTTTCTTTTGACAAAATATGGGCAAAAGACCTAAAGCAAACAGCTTTGGGTCTTTTTTTTCTTTTCACTTTACGAAATCAAAATCTTGTGATATCATATAGATAATTATAGTTTTGTGGAGGATGATGGAAATGGACGAGAGCAACGGGGCGGTAGCAGAAAACGAAGCGGTCTCCAAAAATTTCATTGAAATGATCATCGACAAGGATATCAGTGAGGGGCGCTGCAAACAGGTAGTGACGCGTTTCCCTCCGGAGCCGAACGGTTATCTTCACATCGGACATGCCAAGTCGATTCTTCTAAATTACGGGCTTGCAAAAAAGTACGGGGGAAAATTCAACCTGCGTTTTGACGATACAAATCCGACAAAGGAAAAAACGGAATTTGTGGAATCCATAGTCCGTGATGTCCGGTGGGTTGGCGGTGATTTTGAGGATCGTCTGTTTTTTGCGTCGGATTATTTTGACCAGATGTATGAATGTGCGGTAAAGCTGATCAAAAAAGGGAAAGCCTTTGTGTGCGATTTGAGCGCGGATGAGATGCGGCAGTACCGGGGCACGCTCACGGAGCCAGGCAAGGACAGCCCATACCGCGGGCGGAGCACGGAGGAAAATCTTGATTTGTTTGAGCGCATGAAGAACGGTGAGTTCGCGGACGGGGAGAGAGTGCTCCGGGCCAAGATCGACATGGCATCGCCCAATATGAACATGAGGGATCCGGTGATCTACCGTGTGGCGCATATGAACCACCACAGGACAGGGGATAAATGGTGCATTTACCCGATGTACGATTTTGCCCATCCGATCGAGGACGCGATCGAGGGTGTAACCCACTCGGTATGTACACTTGAGTTTGAGGATCACAGGCCGCTTTACGACTGGGTAGTGCGCGAACTGGAGTATGAGAACCCTCCGAAGCAGATAGAATTTGCAAAGCAGTACCTGACGAATGTGGTGACCGGCAAGCGTTACATCAAAAAGCTTGTGGAGGAAGGGGTCGTGGACGGCTGGGATGATCCGAGGCTAGTGACGATCAGCGCGCTCAGGCGGCGCGGCTATACCCCGGAATCAATCCGCATGTTCATGGAGCTTTGCGGCGTTTCAAAAGCGTACAGTTCGGCGGATTACGGGATGCTTGAGTATTGTATCCGCGAGGATCTCAAGTTGAAACGGCCGCGGGTGATGGCGGTGCTTAATCCGGTGAAGCTTGTCATAACGAACTATCCCGAAGGGAAAGTCGAGTACCTTGATGCCTGGAATAACCCGGAGAATGAGTCGATGGGGACGCGTCAGATACCGTTTAGCAGGGAGCTTTACATCGAGCGGGAAGATTTCATGGTCGATCCGCCAAAAAAATATTTCCGTCTTTATCCGGGCAATGAAGTGCGGCTGATGAATGCATACTTCGTGACCTGCACGGATTATGTGACAGATGGGGCGGGCAATGTGACCGAGGTCCACTGCACATACGACCCGGAGACCAAGAGCGGCTCGGGATTTGCCGGGCGCAAGGTGAAGGGGACGATCCACTGGGTATCCGTGCCGCATGCAGTGAAGGTGACCGCACGCCTGTATGAAAACCTTATTGATGAGGAAAAAGGTGTTTATAACGAAGAAGACGGCTCCATGAACTTAAATCCGAACTCGGTCGCTGTTATGGAAAACTGCTATGTCGAACCGGTGATCGGGGAGGCAAAAGCGTACGACAGCTTCCAGTTTTTAAGGAATGGTTTCTTCTGTGTGGATTATAAGGATTCCGCGGACGGGGCGCTTGTGTTCAACCGCATCGTATCGCTCAAGAGCAGTTATAAACCGAATTAGAATGAGATGGACGTGGGAGTGGAACTTAAAACAGCATCTGCCGGGAAAGGGTACTGGAAGGGCGGAAGCGGAACTTAAAATAGGAGAGGAATAAAATGGCGAATAATTTATTTTCAGGGTTGGATTCCCTTGGGCTTGGGAAGCTTTCGGGTATGGATGTGTATGAGAACGAGGAGAAGAAGGAGGCAAAGGCTCAGGCAGCGCCGGATAAGCCGGAAATCAACGAGACGGATTTGCTTTTTGACAAGAATTTTACCTGCCCGGTGTGCGATAAGGAATTTAAGGCAAAGACGATCCGTACCGGAAAGATCAAGCTGGTCGCAGCGGATTCCGACCTGCGCCCGAAATACCAGTCGGTGGATTCGCTCAAATATGATGTGGTTGCTTGCCCGATCTGCGGTTATGCGGCACTGAACCGCTATTTTAATTATATGACGACAGCGCAAGCAAAACTGATCAAACAGAACATTTCCCAGAATTTCAAGGGCCTGAAGCAGGAATCCGATATCGTGTCTTACGATGAAGCCATCACGAAACACAAGCTGGCGTTGGCAAACACGGTCGTAAAGCGGGCGAAGGCGAGCGAAAAGGCGTATACCTGCTTAAAGACGGCATGGGTTCTGCGCGGAAAAGCGGAAAGCCTCTCGGAGAACCTGCCGGATTATAAGAAGCAGAAAGAGGCGCTTGAGGCGGAGGAGCGCGAGTTCCTTGAGAACGCGTACAATGGTTTTCTGGAGGCATTCCCGAAAGAAGCGTTCCCGATGTGCGGTATGGATGAGAATACCGTATGCTATCTTGTGGCGGAACTGGCGCGCAGGACGGGGCATATGGACGACGCGAAGCGCTGGGTAGCGAGGGTGCTCGTTTCCAAGAACGCAAATGACCGCATCAAGCAAAAGTCGATGGAACTGAAGGAGAAACTGACATCGGAAGGGCACTAAGAGGGGAGAGGGATGAAGGAACAGCTATATACGATCCCGGTAAACGACGAGTTTGACAAGGATTGTGAATGCCCGGTTTGTGAGATGTACCGCTCCTTGCAGAATGCGGCGGTTGATTTTACAATGGGTCCGTCTTACATGGAGGATGATATCCGTATGGAGACGAACCGGGTGGGCTTTTGCGATAAGCATGTGAAGCTCCTGTACCAAAACCAGAACCGCCTCGGGCTTGCGCTGATCCTGCAGACGCATACGGAGCAGGTGATAAAGAACGCGGAAAAACTTGCAAAAGGGGGGCGCGCCGCAGGTGGATTTTTCCGCAAGCGCGAAACCTCCGGGGTGAAAGCCTACATGGACGGGCTGGATGCATCCTGCTATATCTGCAACCGCATGGCGAACACCTTTGAGCGTTATCTGGTCACCGTTTTTTACCTGTATGATACGGACGAGGCGTTCCGCAGGAAATTTGCAGCGTGCAAGGGGTTTTGCAACCGTCATTACGCGCTGCTTTATGAGATGGCAAACAGCCGCCTTTCCGGAAAGATGTGCGAGGAATTTCTCTCCGTTTTAAATAACGTATATCTCGAGAATTTAAAGCGTGTGCGGGATGACCTGGAATGGTTTGTGGATAAGTTTGACCATACGCATGTGAATGACCCTTGGAAAAATTCGAGGGACGCTCTGCAGAGGACGATACAGAAGCTGAATTCGATTCCGGCGGATGAAGTGTGAGAGAGGAGCGGTCTGGAAGATTCTTTTCAAGTCCGGTATGGGACGGACGGGGAACAAAAATAAAGTTTGACTGGAAAGAAGCTTGGGTATATGCGGGGAGAGAAGGGAACCGACAATTTTCCGGATATCAGTTGCAAGAATGGGAAAACGGCAGGCCGGCACCCTGTTTCAGGAGCAGGCCTGCCGGATATATGGAACGGCAGAATGGATCTTGGAGCCTGTAATGATAATTAGCAAATGCAAAATAAGGTTACCCGGATGTTTTATTTTTTCCGGCAGTCCTCTTTGTGGATGGCATCTAAGAGGTTTTGTGCGCCCAAGTATTCCCCGCACGCCTTCAGCACAGCCTCCATCGCCTGGATACCCGGCGCGCCGATGGTATTGCGTTTTTCCACACAAGTTCTCATGCTGATCGCGTCATAGATATCTGCCTCAAAAACAGGGCAGATTTTTTTGTACTCGTCAAGAGGAAGTGCGTCAAGAGAACAATTTTTCTCGATACAGATGAGAACAAGCTGCCCGATAACCCCATGTGCATCGCGGAACGCAACGCCATGGTTCACAAGGTAATCTGCTGCGTCGGTTGCATTCGTAAAGCCATTTTTTGCGCTTGCTTCCATCGTGTCCCTGCAAAAGCGCATGGTCGAGAGCATGCCCGTAAAAAGTGCAATGCAGCCCTTCACAGTATCTATTGCGTCAAAGGTGAGTTCCTTGTCCTCCTGCATATCTTTGTTGTAGGCGAGCGGAAGTCCCTTCATTGTCGTCAGGATCGAGATCAGCGCGCCGTAGACGCGCCCGGTCTTGCCGCGGATGAGTTCGGCGATATCCGGGTTTTTTTTCTGGGGCATAATGCTGCTCCCCGTAGAATACGCATCGTCGAGTTCGACAAAACGGTACTCGTTTGTATTCCATATAATGATTTCTTCGCAGAAACGGCTTAAATGCATCATGACCGTAGAGAGCGCCGAGAGCAGTTCGATGATGTAGTCGCGGTCGGACACGGAATCCATGCTGTTGAAAGTCGGACCGTCAAAATCAAGCAGTGCCGCAGTGTAGTCCCGGTCGAGCGGGTAGGTAGTCCCTGCAAGGGCTCCTGCCCCGAGCGGGCATTGGTTCATGCGCGCATAAATGTCACAGAGGCGGCCGCGGTCGCGCTTAAACATTTCAAAGTACGCACCCAAATGGTGGGCAAGGGTCACCGGCTGTGCTTTCTGCAGATGCGTGAACCCTGGCATGAAGGTGTCCGTATGTTTGCACATCAACTGGTACAGCTCATTTAAGAGCGTTTTCAGGAGCTGGTTGACCAGAACGGTCTCGTCGCGCACATATAATTTCATATCCAGCGCCACCTGGTCGTTGCGGCTGCGCCCGGTATGCAGCTTCTTTCCGGTCTCCCCGATGCGCTCGATCAGATTTGCCTCCACAAAGCTGTGGATGTCTTCCTGCGAGCCGTCGATCAGAAGGAGATTGGCATCGAGATCCCCCAAAATGCCGTCCAATCCGTTTACAATATCTTCCCGCTCTTTTTCGGTCAGAATCCCCTGTTTTTCTAACATCAATACATGGGCAATGCTGCCCTTGATATCCTGACGGTAAAATTTCTGGTCATAGGAGATGGATGCGTTGAAATTATGCACGAGCGCATCGGTCTCCTTCGTGAAACGTCCGCCCCAAAGCTTCATAGTCATTCCCTCTTTTCATGTTTTTTGTGTCGTCTTCTGCTAGTTTATCGTGTTTTCGGCGAATATGCAAGTTCAACTTGCATTTTTTCCGGAAAATCATTATAATAGGTTTGCGAAAAACAGCATCTGCCCCTACAGCGCCCCGTGAACATCATGGGAGCGGGGCGGGCATGCCTTTCACTGCCGTGGATTGGTGTTTGGGGGGATGCGGAACGAAAAAAGGAGACAGGAAAAATGCTAAAAGAATTCAAAAAGTTTGCCCTGCGGGGGAACATGATGGATCTGGCGGTCGGCGTTATCATCGGCGGGGCATTCAACTCGATTGTGAACTCCCTCGTCAATGACATTATCATGCCGTTTTTAAGCCTGTTTACGGGGAAGCTCGACTTCTCAAACTGGTTTATCGCGCTGGACGGGAAAAAGTATGAGACATTGGCGATGGCACAGGAAGCAGGCGTTGCGACGATCAATTTCGGCACCTTCCTATCCGGTGTGCTTAATTTCATCATCATGGCGTTTGTTGTGTTCCTGATCGTAAAAGGGATGAACAATTTAAAAAAGGAGGAGGCTCCGGCGGCACCGACCACGAAGAAATGCCCACACTGTATGTCCACAATCGACATCAAGGCGACAAGATGCCCGCACTGTACCTCGGAACTCGAAGAAAAGTAAAACACAATATGCGGCAGGAAGAAGGCTGTCCCGGTGGCAGCTCCTTTTTAGCGGACAAGCTCGGTAACAGAGACTTGCCGCTTTTTGGGGAGCACACCACGGGGCAGCTTTTTTGCCGGGAAGATTAGAATTTCCGCAAATGCCACGATCGGCGGGAAGGGTTTTGGCCGGGCTTCCCCTTCCTTCGCCAATGGAATCCTACATTACGAAAGATACAGCTTCGTATATTTTTCCGTCAGATATTTCGTGTAGTATTCCGCGTTCAGCGGCTCACCGGTCATGGCGACGAGCAGCTCGTTCATATTTTTCGTGGAGCCAAAGCTGTGGATATGCTCGCGCAGATATTCGCGGATCGGCATGAGATTGCCGTTTTCCAGGCATTCCTTCACATTCACCTCGTTGTGCATATAGGCATAGATCTGCGCCGCTACGGCATTCCCGATCGCGTAGGACGGAAAATATCCGAACGCGCCGCCTGACCAGTGCACATCCTGCAAAACTCCTTCTGCGTCATTTTTCGGGGTCACGCCAAGATATTCTTTGTATTTTTCATTCCATACGCGCGGCAGTTCCTCAACCGAGATCAGATCTTCCATCAGCATTTTTTCAATCTCATAGCGGATAATGATATGCAGCGGGTAGGTCAGCTCATCCGCCTCGGTGCGGACAGGACCGGGCTCTGCCTTGTTGATGCCGCGGATAAACTGGGTGAGATCCACATCGGCAAGGGTATCCGGATAGGTGTCCTTTAGTTTGTCAAACAGCGGTTTCCAGAACGCTTCGCTGCGTCCCAGCACATTTTCGTAAAAGCGCGACTGGGATTCGTGGACCCCCATTGAGGTTCCGCCGCCCACCGGTGTTAAGGTGAGTGCGTCGTCAACCCCCATCTCGTAGAGCGCATGTCCGCCCTCGTGGATGACGGAGAACATGGCACTCTCCAGATTATCCTCGTGGAAATGGTTTGTGATCCGCACGTCATGGTTGTGCAGGTTGGTGGTGAATGGGTGTGCGCTCTCCGCCATCACACCGCGGTTAAAATCAAAACCGATGTACTCTGCAAGGAAACGGCAGAATTCACGCTGTTTTTCCACCGGGTAATTGCGGATGTTGTACTGCTTGTCCACCCCGTCGTTCTGTGCGACCACTTTTTTTAACAGAGGAACGACCTCTTCCTTGATTTTTCCGAAAAATACATCAAGTTCCCTTGTGAGGATGCCTTCCTCATTTTCATCAAGCATTGCATCATACAGGCTCATGTCCGGCTTTTTTGTGTAGCTGGCGAATTTTTTCTGGTAAGTGACGATTTCCTTTAAGGTCGGCGCAAATGCGGCAAAATCGTTGCTTTCTTTGGCGTTAGACCAGATCTGTCCAGCCTTTGCGGTCAGCTCGCTGTATGCGCGGTATTCGTCCGCCGGAATTTTTTCAAGCCGGTCAAAGCTCTTGGTTAATTTTTTCACGATGCATTGCTCCAGGCTGCTCAGGCTGTCAAATTCCTTTGGCTCTTTTAATGCGCGCAGCAGTTCCCGCACCTCATCGTTGACAAGTGCCTGATACGATTCGGCGGACAGGATACCGATGACTTTTGCGGTGTTGTCCATCGCTTCCTTCGGGGCAAGTGTCTCGTTGTCCCAGCTGTATAGGATCAACGCGTTTTCAAGCGCCATCTGGCGTTCCAGATGCGGCCGCAGTTTTTCAAATTGTTCGCTCATACTTTTCTCACTTTTCCTTCCATAAATAATCGGCTGTTCCCGCGCAGAACACGATCCGTCTGCCGGTTATATGCCAGACCGTGCAGCAACAGCTCCAAAATCGGATTCTGCAGGCAGGATAAAACATCCAAGGCCTTGGCAATAGTATAGCATAATTTACAAAAATAATGCAATACTAAGGGGGAAGCTTTGTTTTTATTTTGCGCTTTCGGGCGCTTTAAACTGCTTTGGAGCGGATTTGCACTGCAAAGCGTCAGATTTTTTGCGGATGTGTGTGCAGGTTGCCAAAGGTTCTGGGGAAACGGTGATTTCTTTGGTGCCCCATTGGAAGTTTAGAAAGGAGTTTTGTTTATGGAAGGTAAGGAAATGTGGATCGATAAGGTTCTGGCAAGGGAGATTCTTGATTCAAGGGGAAACCCAACCGTTGAGGCGGAGGTTGTTTTGGCGGACGGAACCACCGGGAGGGCGGCAGTGCCGTCGGGCGCGTCAACCGGGGAGTATGAGGCTCTGGAACTGCGCGACGGGGAGGAACGCCGTTATCAGGGAAAGGGTGTGCAGCGCGCCGTCTCCCACGTGAATAACGAATTGGCGGGAGTGCTCAAAGGCATGGAGCCGTTTTCACAGTCGGAGATCGACAAAAAACTTTGCGGCGCGGACGGGACAGATAAAAAAGAAAAGCTGGGGGCGAACGCCATACTCGCGGCATCCTTAGCGAGCGCCTGCGCCGCATCTGCTGCCAGAAAACAGCCGCTTTACCGATATCTTGGCGGAGAGAACGCAAAGCGTCTCCCGGTTCCGATGATGAACATTGTCAACGGCGGGGTGCACGCGAAAAATGACCTTGATTTCCAGGAATTCATGATCATGCCTGCCGGGGCGGAAAGCTTCCGGGAGGGGCTGCGCATGGGCACGGAGGTGTATCATGAGTTAAAGAAGCTTCTTGCCAAGAACGGCCATGTCACGGCGGTCGGGGACGAGGGTGGTTTCGCGCCGGACCTGAAGAACGCGGAGGAAGTCTTTGAGTATATGACGCAGGCAGTGCGTGCGGCAGGCTATGAGCCCGGGCGCGATATTGTCTTTGCAATGGATGCCGCGGCGAGCGAGCTTTTTAACGAGGATGCCGGGATGTATTATTTTCCGGGGGAGAGCCGACAGAGGGCGGAGAGCTTTAAAGATCCGGTCGCTGCGCCGGACACCAGAAAGCTGGAGGTTATGCGCAACACGAAGGAAATGATTGATTATTACGCGATGTTGTGCGACAAATACCCGATTGCCTCAATCGAGGACGCGCTTGACGAAAACGACTGGGAGGGCTGGGAGGAGCTGACCGCGCGGATTGGCAGCAAAGTGCAGCTTGTCGGGGACGACCTGTTTGTGACAAACACGAAACGTCTGGCCGAAGGGATCCGCCGCCATGCAGGCAACGCGGTTTTGGTGAAACTCAACCAGATCGGTTCCCTGACCGAAACACTTGAAACCATCTCTATGGCGAAGGAAGCGGGCTACCGGGCAGTCATTTCGCACCGTTCGGGCGAGACCGAAGACACCTTTATCGCAGACCTTGCCGTGGCGACGGAAGCGGGACAGATCAAGACCGGCGCACCTTGCCGCAGTGACCGTGTTGCGAAGTACAACCGCCTGCTTCGCATTGAGGAGGAGCTTGCGGGCTCGGCGCGCTACCAGAATCCGTTCGCGCAGTAAAAACAGGATATGCCGTTAAATAAAGGACGGGCAGGAACCGCAGTTTATGGCGGTTTCCTGCCCGTTTATTTATGTATTATCATTTAATTTGGCATATACATAGGTATCTTTCCAGACCGCTTTTTCCGTTTCGTCTTTCCAGAAATATATATTTTTTCTGAAATGCGCTTCACGCTGAAATCCTAACGCTTCGAGTAATTTCCATGAGCTCTTGTTGTTTGGGTCACATTCTGCGTATATCCTGTGTACGCCGCCGGAAAATGCCTGTTGAATTAAGGCTTTGCAGCTTTCGGAAGCATAACCATGCCCCCAATAATTTTTGTTAAATACAAATCCCATTTCCAGTGCTTCAAAGTCACGCTTACCCATATATACATTTCCAATCATTTTATGGGAATTTTTCAATTCAACTGCGATCATCTCATCTATACCAATACGCCATTCAAGATTTTCTTTTGTTTCTTCGAAGGTCTGCGGTTTATATGGTTCATATTTCACGACCTCCTCGTCGGACAAATATTCAAACAAATCCTGAACATCATCTTCTCTGTATCTTCGCAAAATTAACCTTTCCGTTTCTGAAAAAAAATCTGCCATGTAAGTTGCCTCCAAATACAAGATTTACGCTGCACCTATTATCATCATAACTGCCCCGGCAAGTTTGCCAGTGCGTGCATGATAATGCTTGAATAAATTTTTGTATAAAAACTTCCAAAAAAATCCTGCCGCTTACTGCCGGCATCCCGTTATGAAAGGATGCCGGCAGTAAGCGGCAGGACTGCAATGTTCAGGTTTCCTCCCCTTCTGTATGCACTTCCTCCTCCGACGTGATCTCGGAATCCACGACATCGCCGCCGATCTTTTTTGGTTCCCCGAATTTGCAGTTGTAAAAGTGGATTACATTCCCGCGGTTCATCATACGCTCGTTGTTGTCAAACAATGACAGATCCCGCACATAGGTAGCATGGTCATACATATAAAAATCCTCGTGTGCCGTGACATCATATGGGAGTATCGGCGTATAGCCCTTTGCATTCCCGGATGGTGTGTCAGCCATAATATCCTTCCTTCCGCTGCCGGAGCAGCATTATTGTAATGAGAAAATCTGGATGTCGTCGGAGGTCTTACCCTGGCAATATACCGTGCCCCCATCCAGTGTGACAAAAAGCTGTGCCTGATAATACAGGCGGTTTTCCTCGTTGGAGTATACAAGCACGTTGTAACAGAGCCGGTCATTCATGATCGTGATATCGTCCGGCATGTAATACAGGTAATCCGACATCGTCCCGGCCAGCCCGGTCTGTGCTGCGTCCAGCCTGGAAAGACGGTCAAGCACTTCCTGCGGGGTGACGGTGACGACTTTGGAATCCTGATCCTCCGTGTAGGTGTAGATCCCACTCAGGTTGGCTTGCTGTGTCGGGTGCTTGTGGTCAAGGACAAGGTTTGAGCCTGACCATGAGAAATTCAGCGCAGCTCCGGTATCACCGGTAAACGATGCCTCGTCGCCGGAAATCTGTGCAACACCGGAGAGTTCCTCCACCGCGTGGGCGAGGTAAGAGTAGGCGGTAAATTCAAAATGTCCGTCGTCCGTCTGTTCCAT
Source organism: uncultured Lachnospiraceae bacterium (assembly GCA_947053345.1). Taxonomy (GTDB): domain Bacteria; phylum Bacillota; class Clostridia; order Lachnospirales; family Lachnospiraceae; genus RGIG4057. The sequence goes on along the minus strand of CAMRSM010000006.1, from coordinate 26,623 downwards.
CATGATATAGCTGCGCAGCGTACCGTCCTCCCCCATGACGGTGTAGGTTCCGTTCCAAGAGATAACGGCGCTGCCCGCATCATGGTAGAGCGGGTGAGCCGTGATATCCTGTACGGTATTGTCCGCCAGGATGCATTTCAGGCTGCCGTCCTTTTTGTTTACCAAAACAAGGGGCTCGATCGCACTTCCCTTTAAGGAAATGAGAAAGGTGTAATAATCCTCCGAATCAATGCTTAGATCGTCGGAGACAAGGGAAACTTCGTAATGCCCCGAATCAAGGAATCCACGGACCTCTAAGGCTGCTGACTCCGGCGTAAAGATCCCGGCCGCAGGAGGCGGGGTTGCCGAAGGGGATGGCGTGGCGCTCGGAGGCGGGGGTTCATCGGAACTATCTGCACCCGGGGACAGCGCTGCGGTGACCGCCGGAGTCACGGTAACTTCATTTCCCGTGGCGGGCGCATTGCCGCAGGAGGCCGTAAGCACCAGCGATGTAAGGGCAAAAACTGACATAAGGCTTGGAAGAATATGTAGTTTTTTCATATGCATTACGACACCTCCCGACAAAAATAATTTCTAAGATAAATATACAACATAATTCAGGGAAAACGCAAGTGTTTTCCTTGCTATTTTTACAGGAATTTTTTATAATGTCGGTGGAGGGAAGAATTGTGGAAAATCAGGATGAAAAAAAATGTACGGAGCGGCTTATGGTTGCCCCGCTGCTCGACTGGTATGCCGAAAATGCGAGAAGGCTGCCGTGGCGGGAGGACCCAAAGCCATATTATGTCTGGGTATCCGAGATTATGCTGCAGCAGACGCGCGTGGAGGCGGTCAAGGGATACTTTGCGCGATTTATCGAGGAATTGCCCGATATTGCGGCGCTGGCGGAGGCGGAGGAAGAGAGGCTGTTAAAGCTCTGGGAGGGGCTTGGTTACTATAGCCGTGTGCGGAGCTTAAAGGCGGCTGCGTGCGTTGTGATGGAGAAATACGGTGGGAGGCTGCCGCGCAGGAAAGAGGAGCTTCTTTGCTTGCCCGGGATCGGGGCATACACTGCAGGCGCGATTGCTTCAATCGCCTATGGGCAGGTGGCAGCGGCGGTGGACGGGAATGTGCTGCGCGTGATGGCAAGACTCTTGGGGGACGCGTCGGATGTGGGGAAAGAGAGTGTGCGCCGCGATCTGGCAAGACGGCTGGAGGACGTGATGCCAAAGGAATTCCCCGGAGCGTTCAACCAAGCCCTGATGGAACTGGGCGCAACGGTCTGTTTGCCGAACGGAAAGCCGCTGTGCGCACAGTGCCCGGTGCGTGACTTGTGTGTGGCGTGCCGTGAGGGTACATGGGAGAATCTTCCGGTAAAGGCGAAGAAAAAGCCGCGCCGCATTGAGGAGCACACGGTGCTCTTGGTTGAGACGGGAGACGGTTTCCTTGTGCGCAAACGCCCCGCGCGCGGCCTGCTTGCGGGAATGTGGGAATACCCGGCGGTTTGCGGGAAGAAAGGGGAAGAGGAAGTAAGAAAACTATTTGGGTTAAAGGATGACGCGGCGGGAACTGTTTTGCCGCTTGGGGAGGCAAAGCATGTATTTTCCCATATCGAGTGGCATATGCAGGGCTACTATGTGCGGATGCGGGAGCTTTCGCCATCGTTTGCTAAAATATGCTTTGAAAACGCGGAATTTTATGATATAATAGTGGATGGTTTTCCGGCGGGCTGCATCCCGGTGGGCTGGGAGAGGCTTAGGGCGGACTATTCCATTCCGTCGGCTTTTGAGGCGTACCGGAAAGCAATGGAGAAGCTGCTCGCATCGCGCGAAAAAGCGCAGACTGTGCGGGGCTTAGAAAGGAACGGTTGATAAGATGAGGAAGGTATTTCAGGATTTTGTGAAAGCGGTATTGTCGGGGTTTATGATCGGGATCGGGGGGACGGTTTATCTCTCCTGCGAGAACAATGTCGTGGGGGCATTTTTGTTTACAATCGGGCTGATCACGATCTGCGAGTTTGGGTTTAACCTCTATACCGGAAAGGTGGGCTATACTTTGGTAAACGGTGGGAAGTGGGCGCAAAAGCTTGCTTTCCTCGGCACGGTTGTCCTTGGGAATTATGCCGGTACGATGCTTTATGGGCTGGCGTTTGGCGCGGGACGTGCAGCCCTGCGGGAGAAAGCGGGCAAGGTCTGTACGGCGAAATTAGAGCAGAATCTGCTGATGATATTTTTGCTTGCTGTCTGCTGCGGGCTTCTGATGTTCATCGCGGTCGATGCCTACAAAAAAAATCTTGGGAGCGCCGCGAAATATGTTGCGATCCTGATTGGCATTCCGACCTTCATTATGGCGGGCTTTGAACATAGTATCGCGGACATGGTATATTTTGCGCTTGCGCCGCTGTCGGTGAATTTTCAGTTAAAAACATATGTATTCCTGCTTGTTGTGCTCATCGGCAACGGGATTGGTGGAGCGCTGATTCCGTGGTGCCAGAAGTATGCATACCCGGAAAAGACGGTATGAGACCCGGCTGGAGGAAAAAGGGGAGAAACGCAAGAAAAGAGTGTGTATCGTTAAGGGCGATACGCACTCTTTTTTTCCGGGTTTGGCATATGGGGGGATTCAAATTTTACGGTGGGGTCATTGTATCCGGCAATTTTGGGTTTTGCGCGTGGAAACCGGATAATTTCCTGTTGGTGCTGTCCGGCACCGTTTAAGAATACTCTGCAATGCGCGAGATCGCGACGTAAATCTGCGAAATTTTATACCACGTAGGAAAATCGACGATACCGGACTGCGGAAGGTCAAATTGCTTTTGGAAAGCGATGACGGCATCCCTTGTGCGCGGCCCGAAAATACCGTCCGCGGTAATGTTTGGGATGGAGTAATAAACATCCGCGATTGCGTCGAGCTGTTCCTGCATTTGGCGCACTTTACTCCCCCTGGAACCGACGGTGAGCGGTTCGCCCGGATAGGAGGACGGAATGCCCGAGATTTCTTCGGATGTGTTGATGTAGATGGACGGCCCGTAGAAGTAGCGCAAAATCTGGATGGCAGTGTAGCCCTGGTCGGCGAGGGATTTCGAGCCCCACTGGGACATCAGGTTCGGGCAGGTGACGCGTTTGCCGTCGCAGTATTGTGTCAGGATTGGCTGGCGCACATTCGGGCGGGAGAGGTAATTGTTGAAAATACTGTCCACCGCCGCGCTGATGGTATCATAGATATTGCGCTCGTTGATCCATTTGTGGTCGTATGCCGTGGAGGAGGTAATGGTGAAGTTATAGCCCTTGTTGCGGTAAAATTCCGTGTACACGCGGTTTAGGGTAAAGGACTGTATAGCGAGGATGTTCGCGTAGATCGCCGCCTCCGGCCAGGTCGCGTAGATTTCGCTCGATGCCACATTTTTAATGTAATCGCGGTACGGCACATAATAGTTTGGCGCGGAGGCATCCGAAGGAGGGCCGTCGTGTACGACCACAAATTCCGGGATCACGACGCGGCTTAAAACAATCTCGCCGGTTTCGAAGGTCGGCTGGATTTCCGGCTCGATGATCTTCGGCGGGTATTCACCGTAGAGTGTATGCGGCCCGATCACGAATACCTCGGCACTGTTCGGCTCGCTCGCGGCGATCGGGTCGAGCAGGACATTCTGGATGGCGGTGACATCCGGGAGCAGCTCTGCCCCGTTGATGAGGATTGGTTCATATCCGTCCGCCGTAATGTAAAAGGTGTATTCCGAGTATGGTTGGTTGGCAAGTGGTTCCAGGCTGTAGGCAAGCGGCGGGGTCGGGAGGCTGATGGTTGGGGTCAGCCCCGTGCCGTCCGTTGTGATTGTCTGGACGACGCTGTCCGGCTCCCCGGTGTAGGAGATTTCGATGCTTGCATTTGCAATTGGTCGGTTTCCTGCCGATCCCTGTACGGAAATGCGCAGCTGCCCGGTGGAATCGCTTGGGCTGCGGTTTTCATCCCCTTCTGCGGCGGACGTATTGTTTTGCGATCCCGTATTGTTTGGTGTGGATGTACTGTCCTGCATACCGGGTGCGTTGTTTTGCGGGGGGATATTGCCTTGTGTGCCTGCGGCGTTGTCCTGCGCGGGCATGGCACCCTGCATACCGGATGTGCTGTCCTGCGCTGCCCCTGAGCTTTCCGGTAACGCGGTCTCCTGCTGTGCACTGATCTTGCTGCCCTCGGATGCTCTCCTGCGCGGTGTCAGTAAAAAGGGAGTTCGTCTCATGGCTGTCCTCATAAAAAATTCATTCTTTCCATGTATATGCGGGGCGGCGGGAAGATTGCCGGAAAGCTGCAGCCAATTTTTGGGCGCTTTGTCGATTTTGCATAAATTTTCTTTTAGCCGGATTATCTGCTTGTATTTTGTCGGAGGTTGTGATATCATTTTAGCAATTTGAGTATTGATTACCGCTTGGTGGTTCTCAAAAACCAAACCGGCCTCATCGAAGATGTAAACCTTAAGGAGTGGGATTTGCTCCGCCAATGAGGCTTTATGTCTTATTTTTTTTGCAATGAGATTGGAAGTTTTTGGAAAATCGGGCGGCACAGATCACGGGATCAAATCGCAGAAGGAGGTGTGTATGAAAGCATATCTGATACTGGAGGACGGCCATGTTTTTCCCGGCACTGCCATCGGAGCCGAAAAGGAAATTATAAGCGAGATTGTGTTCAACACCTCGATGACCGGATATCTGGAAATACTGACCGATCCTTCCTACGCAGGACAGGCCGTTGCCATGACCTATCCGCTGATCGGCAATTACGGCGTATGCCCGAAAGATATGGAGTCGGAGAGACCATGGCCGGACGCGCTGATCGTGCGGGAGCTTGCCAGGGTTCCGAGCAATTTCCGCAGCGGGATGAGCCTTGACGCATTTCTTAAGGAAAACGGCATACCGGGCATCGCGGGGATTGACACGAGGGCTTTGACGAAAATCCTGCGCGGGAGCGGCACGATGAACGGCATGATCACGACAGAGGAGTATCCGAATCTGGAGGAAGTGGTTTCGCGCATAAAGGAGTACCGTGTATCCGGTGTTGTGGCCAGGGTATCCTGCAAAGAAAAGTACACGATGGGTGTGGAGGATTTTGTGCCGACGGATTACGAGGAGGCGTGCATGACCTATATGGCGGGCAGAAGCATGCGCGCGGCGATTGAGAACGCGAAGCAGGCGGGGGTCAGCCTCGGCGAGATTGCAATGTACTCCGTGCAGAAAAGCGCGGGAATCGAAAAATTAAACGCCGCTGCCGCCTGTCCGGGGAAGGCGGGGAAGCGTTACCGCGTGGCGATGATGGACTTCGGGACAAAGAAGAATATGCAGCATTGTCTGCAAAAACACGGCTGCGAGGTGACGGTCTATCCGGCGGATACATCCGCGGAGGAGATTCTGGCAGGGGGCTATGACGGGATCATGCTCTCCAACGGTCCCGGCGACCCGGCGGAATGCGTGGATATCATAAAGGAAGTAAAAAAGCTCTGTGACAGCGGCACGCCGATCTTTGCGATCTGTCTCGGGCATCAGCTGACAGCACTCGCGAACGGCTTTCAAACGAAAAAGATGAAATACGGGCACCGCGGCGCAAACCATCCGGTCAAGGATTTAAAGACCGGCAGGGTGTATCTGTCCTCGCAGAACCACGGCTATGTCGTGGTGGAAGAATCTGTTGACAGTGCGGCGGCGCAAGTGCGCTTTATCAATGCAAACGACAGGTCGGTGGAGGGGCTTTCCTACCGGGGCAAAAAAATCTTTACCGTGCAGTTCCACCCGGAGGCATGTGCAGGGCCTGCGGACACGGAGTTTTTGTTTGACGAGTTTATCCGGATGATGGAGGTGGATGCGTAATGCCGAAGAACAACGAAATAAAAAAAGTGCTGGTGATTGGTTCGGGGCCGATCGTGATCGGTCAGGCGGCGGAATTTGACTATGCCGGGACGCAGGCGTGCCGCTCCTTAAAGGAGGAGGGTATCACAGTCGTCCTGGTAAACTCCAACCCGGCAACCATTATGACCGACAAGGATATCGCGGACATGGTCTATATCGAACCGCTGACCGTCGATGTCGTAAAGCAGATAATTTTAAAGGAAAAGCCGGACAGCGTGCTGCCGACGCTCGGCGGGCAGGCGGCGCTGAATATTGCAATGGAGCTTGCGGAGAGCGGTTTCCTTGCCGAAACCGGGACAATGCTGATCGGCACAACCCCGCTCACGATCAAAAAGGCGGAAGACCGTCTGGAGTTCAAGAACACAATGGAAAAAATCGGCGAGCCCTGCGCACCGAGCAAGGTTGTGGAAACCGTGGAGGATGCGGTGGAATTTGCGGGCTTGATCGGCTACCCGGTGGTGATCCGTCCGGCTTACACACTCGGCGGCTCCGGCGGCGGCATCGCGCAGACGGAGGAGGAGCTTCAGGGTATCTGCGCGAACGGCCTGCGCTTAAGCCGTGTCGGGCAATGCCTGATCGAGCGCTGCATTGCTGGCTGGAAGGAAATCGAGTACGAGGTAATGCGCGACGAAGCGGGAAACTGCATTACGGTGTGCAATATGGAGAACCTTGACCCGGTCGGCGTGCATACCGGGGACAGCATCGTGGTCGCGCCGTCCCAGACGCTCTCCGACAAGGAATACCAGATGCTGCGCACCTCGGCGCTCCATATCATCGCGGAACTTGGGATCACGGGCGGCTGCAACGTGCAGTATGCGTTAAAGCCGGACAGCTTTGAATACTGCGTGATCGAGGTCAACCCGCGTGTTTCCCGCTCGTCGGCGCTTGCCTCGAAGGCGACGGGCTACCCGATTGCGAAGGTTGCGGCGAAGATCGCGCTTGGCTACACGCTGGACGAGATCCCAAACGCGGTCACGCAAAAGACCGTGGCGAGCTTTGAGCCGGCGCTTGATTACTGCGTGGTCAAAATCCCGAAATGGCCGTTTGACAAATTTATTATGGCGAAGCGCACGCTTACCACGCAGATGAAAGCGACAGGGGAGGTCATGAGTATATGCCCGACGTTTGAGGGTGCGCTGATGAAAGCCGTGCGTTCGCTGGAGCAGAATATCTACAGTATGAGGAGCGGCGATTTTGGCGGGGATTCGGACGAGGATATCCTGGAGAAACTGCACCGCATAGATGACCGGCGGATTTTTGTGATTGCGGAAGCGCTGCGGCGCGGGATCACCCCGGAAGAAATCCACGCGATCACGCAGATCGACCTCTGGTTTATTGATAAGATCGCACTGCTTACGGAAATGGAGCACAGGCTTGAGACAGAGCCGATGAGCCGTGAGCTGATGGCGGAGGCAAAGCGGCTGGAGTTCCCGGACCGCGTGATTGCGCAGCTTTGCGGGAAGAGCCATGAGCAGGTGAGGAAGCTGCGCCGAAAGGAGTACGGCATCCGCGCGGCGTTTAAGACCGTGGATACCTGCGCGGCGGAGTTTGAGGCGGTTACGCCGTATTATTATTCATGTTTTGGGAGTGAGAATGAGGTTCCTTCGGAAGTGGCGGGAGGGCTTTCGGAGGCGGGCGCTGTCAAATGCCAAATAACATCGGGAGCGCCGGAGGGGCTTTCAGAGAAGGGTGCCGGTCAGTCCTTACCGGCATCCCAAAACGCAAAAAAGAAAGTCCTTGTTCTCGGCTCCGGCCCAATCCGCATCGGGCAGGGGATTGAGTTTGATTACTGCTGTGTTCACAGCACCTGGGCATTTAAGCGGCAGGGCTACGAGACCATCATCGTCAACAACAACCCGGAGACGGTCAGCACGGATTTTGATATTGCGGATAAGCTTTATTTTGAGCCGCTGACCCCGGAGGACGTGGAGAGCATTGTTGATCTGGAGCAGCCGGACGGGGCGGTCGTGCAGTTCGGCGGGCAGACGGCGATCAAGCTGACGGAGGCGCTTCTGAAAATGGGCGTGCCGATCCTGGGCACCTCGGCGGAAAATGTCGATGCCGCGGAGGACCGCGAACTCTTTGACGAAATCCTGGAAAAATGCTGTATCCCGCGCCCGGCAGGCAAAACCGTATTTACCGCTGAGGAGGCCATCCGCGCGGCGAACGAGCTCGGCTACCCGGTGCTGGTGCGCCCTTCCTACGTGCTCGGCGGGGCGGGTATGCAGATTGCGATCAGCGACGATGATGTGCGCGAGTTTATGGGGATCATCAACCGCAATGTGCAGGAGCACCCGATTCTGGTGGATAAATACCTGATGGGCAAGGAGGTTGAGGTGGACGCAGTCTGCGACGGCAGCGACATTCTGATTCCGGGCATTATGGAGCATGTCGAGCGCGCAGGCATCCATTCCGGCGACAGCATTTCCGTGTACCCGGCGCAGTCGGTTTCCGAAAAGGTGCAGCGCGTCATTGTGGAATACACGAGGAAGCTCGCGAATTCCCTGCATGTCATCGGGCTGATCAACATCCAGTTCATCGTCTATGACGGGGAGGTCTACGTGATCGAGGTCAACCCGCGTTCGAGCCGCACCGTGCCGTATATCAGCAAGGTGACGGGCATTCCGGTGGTCGATCTGGCAACCAGGGCGGTGCTTGGCGAACGGATAAAGGACATGGGTTTCGGCACGGGACTCGCAAGAAAATCGGATTATATCGCTGTCAAAATGCCGGTCTTTTCCTTTGAAAAGCTGCGCGGTGCGGATACCTCGCTGGGGCCTGAAATGAAATCGACGGGCGAGTGTCTGGGCATCTCGAAAAATTTTGACGAGGCGCTCTACAAGGCATTCCTCGGTGCGGGCATCGACCTGCCGAAGCACCGCAAAATGATTATTACGGTCAGGGATGCGGACAAGCTGGAGGCGGCTGCCGCGGCAAAGCGGTTTGAAGCGCTTGGCTACGAGATCTATGCGACACGCAGTACGGCGCGGGTTTTAAAGGAAAACGGCGTGAATGCGGTCAAGGTGCGGAAGGTGAGCGAGGAGAGCCCGAATGTCATGGATTTGCTGCTCGGGCATGAGATTGATCTTGTGATTGACACGCCGACCCAGGGGCGCGACAAATCGAGGGACGGCTTTTTGATAAGACGTGTGTCCATCGAGGCGGGCGTGACCTGCCTGACCTCGCTTGACACGGCAAACGCGCTGGTGGAAAGCCTTGAGACGAGGAAAAAGAGCACACTTTGTTTGGTGGATATGGCGAAGATCTGATGCGGTGCTGTAGGAAGCATATTTTGAATATAGACAGGGGATATCATATCAAATAATATGGTATCCCTGTTTCTTTCTTGTTGCTTTTTCTGTGTGGAAGATTAATTTTGATAGCCCTTGACATTTTGTATGTTTTATATTATTATAAGTAATACAAGGTATACAAAAAGTGTGAAGACTGGGTCATTGTTCCAACAGATGGTGTCAGGAGGTTTTTTTCCGGAAATGGGGAGGAGAAAATCTTGCTGCGGTGTGAGGGAGAGGATCAGAATAAAAATTTAAATGTTCCGTCCCGAAATTTATGATACGGCACAACACAAAACCATTGGTTGGGGGGCGTGTGCGGCAGGGGGAGCAAAATAGAAAGAAGGAGGTGCATTTTTATGGTCATTGCGATACGGGAGGGTTCGGATATCCCAATTTATCAGCAGATCCGCGACCAGATCGTACAGGGAATCTCGGACGGCAGGCTGCAGCAGGGCGAGCAGCTGCCGACGGTGCGCGGGCTTGCGGAGGAGATCGGGATCAATTCGATGACGGTCAACAAGGCGTACCAGCTTTTAAAGCAACAGGGGTATATCATAGCGGACCGGCGCAATGGTGCGAGGGTCTGTAAACATTTCGCGAAAGCCCCGAAATTAAGCCTTGAAAACCGGGAATTGCTCTGCCGGCTCGCCGCGGAGGCAAAGGTCGGCGGCATGACGCGGGAGGAGTTTTTAAACGAGTGCATGCTGTGTTATGAGGGCGGCAGGGAGAGGGAAGATAAGAACCTTGCGGAACCGGCGGGGCAGGAGGACAAAGGGACGGGAAAGGGTGATGATTTTTCAGGGAGGGAAGCATATGCTACTTAATATTATGTTGTTCGTCGGTATGTACCCGGTGATTTTCATTTTTTACTTTGTATTGAAATGGAACGGAAAAAACCGGAACGGAACGATTTTTGGGATCTGTGTGCCGAAAGAGAAGGAGACTGCGGAGGAATTTTTCCGGCAGGTGGATCAGAAACAGGCCTGGTATCAGCACCGGATGAAAATGACACTCGCCGTTTTGGCGGCCATTCCGCTCGTTTGTTTTGCGATCCCGTATGTGTCAATCCAGTTCACGATCTGGATGCTATGGCTGTCGGCGGGGATCGTTGTTATGCAGCTTCCGACCGTCCGGGTCAACCGGGAACTGAAAATCTGGAAGAAAGAAAGGCAGGCGAAAATGTGGTCCGGGCAGCAGTGCGTGCCGGGGGCGGAAGCTGGAAAAGAAAAGGAGCGTGTGCGGCAGGCGGATGGCGTGGAAGGAAAAGAAGCCGTGCCGGGGGCGGAAGCTGCAAAAGAAAAAACAGCCGCGGCAGAAACCATCGGCAGGGCGGAAAAATCCGTTGTGCCGGAAGTGTTTGGCAGGAATGGAACAGCAGCCATACCGGAAACGGATGGAGGAAATAAAAAGGCGGACGCGCCGAAATCCGACAGCGTAAAACTGATCGAATTAAGCGAGGCGGGACAGGTGCGCAAGACAAAGCCACTGCCGTTTTTGATACCGACCCTGATCAGCGCGGCGGCGGCCGCTGCTTATTATGTGCTGCGGGAATCACCGCGCAGCAGGCAGATGCTCTGGGCTGTCCTGCTCTTTGCCCTGTGCACGCCGATGTTTTACGTGGCAGCAGGCTGGATGGATCGCCAAAGGACGGCGGTGGTCAGTTACAACAGTGAAGTAAATATAAATTATGCCCGCGCGAAAAAACAGATATGGAACCGGCTTTGGCTGACGTGCGCTTGGATAAATACGGCATTTACTATATTTACCGCATTTGCAATGCGGAATGATGATTTTTCGGTGATCTGGCTGCTCTTAGGGACGATTGGGTACATGGCTGTCACCTTGGCAGGCCTGCTGTTTGCCGTCCGCAAGGTAAACCGTCTGGAGGGGCGCTATGAGAAAAAAATCGATCCGCTATTGAATGAGGACGACGACGATTGTTGGATCTGGGGCATGTTTTATTACAACAAAGCGGATAAGCGCACGCTTTTGGAACCAAGGATCGGGTACGGGACGACGACCAATATGGCGACACCCATCGGCAGGGGGTTGACGATTTTTGGTGCGGTCGCGATCCTTTCCATTCCGATCTTATGTATTTGGATGATTTTTATTGAATTTACACCGTTAAAGCTTAAGGTTCAGGAAAATTATCTGGTTGCGGAGCAATTAAAGACGGATTACCGGATCGCCGTTGCAGACATCACGGCTCTGGAGCTTGTGGATGAACTGCCGGAACTTTCAAAAAACGCCGGCACGGGGATGGAGAATCTGTATAAGGGCAACTGGCATATTGTTTACGCGGGTGACTGTGAAGTGTTTTTGAACCCGAAAAACCATCTGTTTTTGAAGTTTACGGCGGATGGGGAGTTATATTATATGAGTGCGGCGGATGACGGGAAGACGAGGGAATTGTATGAGGAACTCGTGCGATGTACCAGACCGTGAATTTGGGGAAGGAAGTGGAAAGATGAGGAAAAAGGGTTTTATGGCAAATGGGTTGGATGCCGGAGTGTGCCGGAGGGCGGTGCGCGGTCTCTGCATCTTGATCGCGCTGACGGCAGCAGGATGCAGTAAAAAAACGGGGCAGGCGGATCCTGAGAATCCGGGCGGGATTCCGGGCATTACCGGGGAGGCAAAGCCGACGGAAAGCAAAGAACCGACCAAGGCTGCAGAGCCGACGGCTGTGCCGGGGAACGGGGAGAATGATGTGCCGGGTGCAAATGCGGATGAAAGGGAAAATGTGGAAAACCTTGTGCTTTCCGGCACGGCGGACGAGATCCTTGCTTGTTTCCGTGAGCGGACGATGGGTTATGCGAGGTCGATGCTTTCGGGGGATTTTTCGGTGTGCGAGTCGTTTTCGGATGAGCTTTCAAATGCCCTTTCCGAGCGTGATCTGAAGAATGGCTGGAAGCAGACGGTACAGGGACTTGGTGAGCCGCTTGATGCGGATGGCGTGGAAGCGGGGGATTTGCAGGACGCTGCCCTGACGGCGGAGGCGGCCTTCCTCGGATCGCAGGCAGCAGGGGATGAGATTGGGAGTATTATGGATTTCGGGGGATATGTCGTCACGAGCGCACAAATTCCTTACAAGGCGAAATACGTGATCGTTTCGGTCACGTACGGCCAGACAGGAGCGGTCGAGGGGATTTACATGACCTACACGCTGCCGCCGGCCGGGCCGGAGATCACGGAAAATTATGTGGAGCATGAGGTGACGGTCGGGAGCGGGCAATTTCTGCTCGAGGGTATGCTGACCCTTCCGAACGGTGTTGAAAAGCCCCCGGTTGTGCTGCTTGTGCATGGTTCCGGGCAGAGCGATAAGAACGAGACGGTCGGGGCGGCGGGCAACGCACCGTTTGCGGATATCGCGCATGGCCTGGCGGAGCGGGGGATCGCGTCCCTGCGCTACGATAAGCGCTATTACAAATATCCGGGCCTGGCAACGGAAACAATCACGATATGGGATGAGGTGCTTGACGATGCGGCGCAGGCAATTTCCCTGCTGTCGCAGATGGATGAGGTGGATAGCGGGCGTATTTTTGTGGCAGGGCATAGCCTTGGCGGTATGTTGGCCCCGTATATCGTGCAGGAAAATCCGCAGGTGGCGGGCATGGTTTCCCTGGCGGGTTCCCCGCGGGGGCTGTGGGAGATCGTGTACGACCAAAATATGGCGGCGATGGAGGCGGCGGGGCTGACGGAAGCGGAATTTGCCTCCCTTGGCGGGATGGTGCAGCAGGAGTATGACAAGGTACTTTCGCTGGTGGCGGACGTGCGGGATTCCGGGGCAGAACCGGGGGAAGCGGAGCTGTCGGAAGTACTTTTTGGGGTTTCGGGGCACTATTGGGCATCGCTTGCAAAAATCGACACGGCAGCTATCGCGAAGGAGCTTTCGGCACCGATGCTGATCCTGCAGGGCGGCGCGGATTTTCAGGTATATCCGGAGCGTGATTTCGCTGCCTGGCAGGTACTTTTGGAGGGCAGGGAGAATGTGGAGTTCCGGTTGTTTGAGGGGCTGAACCATTTGTTTATGCCGTCCAATGGTGCGATGGATGTGACGGAATACGACGAGGAGGCGCATGTGTCACCGGAGGTGATCGACGTGATCGCTGCCTGGATTCAGGGCGGTAAAGAGCCGGCTGAGTGAAATTCCCTGAATGGGAAAGAGGCGGAGGTCTTCGGGATATTGCCGGAGAACTGTTTTTGGCAGTTGCAGGTCGAAAGAACGCCGGATTGGCGCAGTGGGGAGCCATGAAAGGAAAAGCGCACAAAAACACAGGATGGATCGGGTTACTGCCCGGAATAGCCAGTGTTTCTCGCATTATTTTGTGCAAAATAGAGGTTGTAATTTATAAATCATTATAAAGCTGGATCATGAGATCCTCTGGCAGGAAAACGGAGCTTACACCAATACTTGACGTACAAACGAGAAAATGCTACAATCACCTCGATATAAAATAACATTCGAGGTAGGCTTCTATGAAATATAAACTTGCGATTTTTGACTTGGACGGTACGATTTTAAATACTTTGGAGGATCTGGCGGACAGCACCAATCACGCGCTGAAAGAAAACGGGCTGCCGGGGCGCACGGTCGAGCAGGTGCGCTGCTTTGTCGGCAACGGGATCGGCAAGCTGATCGAGCGTGCGGTGCCGGAGAGTAGCGATGCGGCGCTGATTCGCCGGGTGCACGAAGCGTTTACCGCGCATTACAAGGTACACTGCGCGGATAAGACAAGACCCTACGAGGGGATCGTTTCGCTTTTGCGCGCGCTGCGGGCAGCGGGACTTATGACGGCGGTTGTATCAAACAAAGCGGATTATGGGGTGCAGGCCTTGTGTGAGGATTATTTTCCGGGGCTGTTTGATTTTGCGGTCGGCGAGCGCACGGGCATCCGCCGCAAGCCAAACCCGGATTCGGTGCTTGAGGTGCTTACAAGGCTGAAAACCGCGAAGGAGGAGGCGGTCTATATCGGGGATTCCGATGTGGATATCGAGACGGCGAAAAACGCAGGGATTCCATGCCTTTCGGTCACATGGGGTTTCCGTGACCGGGAATTTTTGCTGCGGCACGGAGCAGTGCGGCTTGTGGAGCGGCCGGAAGAAATTTATGGGGAAATCTGTGGGATTTGAATTAAAAAAATACCGGATGGGATTGTCAGGGGACGGTCGGCATCCGGTATTTGTTTTATGGCGGGATGATTTTTATGCAGGTGCGCAATGTTTTTGAAATGAGATTATGAATATACGTAATTACGTATTGACAAAATTCAAAAACTATAGTATTCTATTATTACGATATATCGTAATGGCGTAGCGGTAGAATTTTTTCGCAAGGAGGCATATATGGACAGGGATTATGGAATGGAAATTGAAGGGTTAAAAAAGGAGATGGAGGAAATCCGGGGGCTTTTGCAGGCATTTGAGCGCGGAAGGTCAGGAAGCGCCGGATCGGCAAAAGAGGCGGATGCCTGCCGTTTCGTCGGGGATGTGGAGGTTGTGTCAGGGATGCATCCGGATAAGGAGCTTAGCAAGCAGATGGAGGAGCTTTGTCAGCTTGCCGGGGAGAGAGGGGTGAGCGGCCTGATCAATTATATGGGGGTATTTGCGTCCGGCGGGCGGCAGTCATGCTGGATCAAAAAGCATATGGACGTGGAGAGCCAGCTGCTCCCGCTGGTCGAAAACCACATGGCGGAGAAGGTGCTGCGCTGCATCGGGAATGGCGACCGCTTAAGCATATTGCTTGCCGTTTTACAGAAGCCGCGCACGGTGGCGGAGCTTGTGACGGTGTGCGGGCTGAATTCCACCGGACAGGCCTACCACCATATGAAACCGCTGCTGGCAGCGGATCTTTTGGCGGAAGACGATTCCGACCCGGCAAGGAAGGGCGTTTATATCGTGCGCCCGCATAAGGTGCAGGGTATCGTGATGCTTTTGGCGGGCATTGCGGATATGGTGGATGAGACGTATACGGCGGGAAACTGGGAAGGGATGTAAAAAGTCCGGGAGACAGGATTTATACAGGTGGGTATAGGATGAAATGAAAGGGAAGCTGCATTCGCAGCTTCCCGGTTTTTTTGTGGTGTGCACCCTTGGCCGGCTGTGGGCTGTACCCTGGATTGCATAATCTTAATTGTAAGCAACACCGATATGGACGCAGGAGGGTATGTACATGAATGATTACAGTAGAATCACAGCTCTTTACGCTGTCTTTCCGTGGGGAATGAGGACAGGGACGGCGGCGGGAGCGGCAGAGTACAGAAACAAGACGGGGCTTGTCAAGGATAAATTCACCGTAGTGGACAAATTTTCATATACGATACTACAGGTTTGCTATAATATGTGTCGGCATATCAGTACTGATAAAATACAGGAAAAAAATTACTGCGAACGAATTGACTTATGTAAATGGACAGAGGACAGTATCTACAAGGTGCTGTCCGCTGATAATACCTGGGCGTTATTGATTTCTGTCCTTTCTGTCAGTTTAGGCAAAAATTCTCGGAATTTCTGGGAAAGAGGAATTGTTTTCCGGAGACGGGTGGTGTATAATTTAACTTGTATAGGTATGGCTTCCAGAGTGTAACTATACCTATACATGAGTTGAGCTAAAAATGGACAAGATATAATGATCGGAAAGGGACAGCTTGTGATGAAAATATTTGACAATATCACAGATATCGTCCGGGATGACTTGAAAGATACAATACAACGCAGCAGCAAGGTTTCCATAGCGGCCGCCTGCTTTTCCATGTATGCATACAAAGAACTGAAAAGCCAATTGGAGCAGATAGAAGAATTTCGTTTTATCTTTACCTCCCCGACCTTCGTTCAAGAGCGGGCCGAAAAGCAAAGGCGGGAATTCTATATTCCAAGGCTTCGCAGGGAGACCAGCCTGTATGGAACGGAATTTGAAATCAAACTACGCAATGAAATGACTGGGCGGGCTGTTGCCAGAGAATGCGCTGAATGGATCAGACGCAAGGCTGCGTTCAAATCTAATGTTACTGGGGAAAATATGGGGGGATTTATGACAGTTGACTCCCCTATGGAGAAAACTGCTTATATGCCTCTGAATGGATTTACCACTGTGGATATTGGCTGTGAACGCGGCAATAACAGCTACAATATGGTCAACCGGATGGAAGCGCCGTTTTCCACCCAGTATATGCAGTTGTTTGAAACACTTTGGAATGACCGTGAAAAGATGCAGGATGTGACAGATATGATTATCTCTAACATCAGTACGGCCTATAATGAGAATTCGCCGGAGTTCATCTACTTTATGACGCTGTACCATGTTTTTAGTGAATTCTTGAATGATATTTCCGAGGATGTTCTGCCCAATGAGGCGACCGGCTTTAAGCAGAGCAAAATCTGGAGTATGCTTTATGATTTTCAGCGTGACGCTGTTCTCGCCATTATCAATAAGCTGGAGCAATATAACGGCTGTATCCTGGCTGACAGTGTAGGTTTGGGTAAAACCTTTACCGCTCTTGCCGTCATCAAATACTACGAGAACAGGAACAAGTCTGTACTTGTTCTCTGCCCCAAAAAGCTGGCGGAGAACTGGAATACCTATAAGGACAACTATGTCAATAACCCTATCGCTGCTGATCGCTTGAATTATGATGTTCTGTTTCATACAGACCTGTCCCGCAGTGGTGGTACATCCAACGGGCTTGATCTTGACCGGCTGACAGGGAAATTGCCAGGTGTCAGCCCCTCCGAGCCGTGTTCCGGGACAGTAGCTTTGCCGACAGTCCCGCCAAAATCAACGTGGGAGAAATCTTCAAAATGCTGGCTCCGGATACCAGGGTGAAGGTCTTGTAAGGAGGGGAGCATATGGGTGAACAGATCAGTGAAACATTTTTTACGAATGTTTCAGATATATTGGAACAGGCAAAGCAAAACGCAAAGGCGGCAATAGACCTTTCTATGGTATATGCTTACTTTGAAATCGGCAGGCTGATTGTGGAGGAAGAACAGAGCGGCGGTCAACGTGCCGCTTATGGGAAATATGTGATACCAGAGCTTTCAAAATATCTGACAGTGCACATGGGACGCGGTTTTTCCGTTACAAATCTCAAGCAAATGCGGAAATTCTATCAGGTGTATGCGGAGGATCGAATTGGTCAGACGCTTTCTGACCAATTTGCAAATCTTCCCGCGGTGTCCACCGGAAGAAAATTTCCGTTAAGCTGGTCTCATTATTTGAAGCTGATGCGCATTGATAATGCTGATCAGCGCCATTTCTATGAGATTGAAGCCGCACAAAATCATTGGGGACTGAGAGAATTGCAGCGGCAGTTTGACAGTGCCCTGTATGAGCGCCTTGCGCTCAGTCGGGATAAGGATAAAGTAATGGAGCTCGCCCTCAAAGGCCAAGTGATAGAAAAGCTGGAGGATGTGCTGAAAGACCCGTATATTCTGGAGTTTACCGGGCTTAAAGAACGAGCCGAATTTTCTGAATGTGAACTGGAGAGCAGATTGCTGGATCATTTGCAGGAGTTTTTGCTGGAATTAGGAAAGGGCTTTGCCTTTATCGGCAGGCAGGTTCGTTTTACGTTTGATGAAAGGCACTTTCGGGTTGATCTTGTTTTCTATAATCGTCTTCTGCATTGCTTTGTGGTGATTGATTTGAAAATCGGTGAATTGACACATCAAGACTTAGGACAAATGCAAATGTATGTCAACTATTACGACCGATACGAAAAGACAGCGGACGAAAATCCAACGATTGGAGTATTGCTTTGTCAGCAGAAAAGTGATGCCCTTGTTGAGCTGACTTTGCCGGCAGATTCCAATATTTATGCTTCAAAATATGAGCTGTATTTGCCGGATAAAAAAGAACTCCAGGAAAAATTGAGGGAGTGGATGGCTGAGGAAACAGGGGGGGAGGAGTCATGAAAATTCAGTACAGGCACCAAAAGTTTCAGGCAGATGCCGCCAAAGCGGTGGTCGATGTCTTTGCCGGACAGCCTTATCTGACTCCCACCTATATGATGGATCGGGGCAGCGGTAACTATCAGATTGGGGTTAATGAAGAATTAGATTTCACAGGATTCGGCAACCAGAAAATTGTTCCGGAGCTTTCTGACCGACAGATTCTGGAGCAGTTAAACAAGGTTCAGCGTACCAATCAGATCAAGCCATCGGAAAAACTGGAAGGCAGGGAGAATGGTTATAACCTTACCGTTGAGATGGAAACCGGCGTTGGCAAAACTTACACCTATATCAAGACCATGTTTGAGCTGAACAAACACTACGGCTGGAGCAAGTTCATTGTGGTCGTTCCCAGTGTGGCAATCCGGGAGGGCGTGTATAAATCATTTGAAATGACTCAGGAACATTTTGCTGAGGAATACGGGAAAAAGATACGCTTCTTTATCTATAATTCTGCCCAGTTGACGGAAATTGACCGTTTTGCATCGGACAGCTCTGTCAATGTTATGATTATCAATTCTCAGGCATTCAACGCGAAAGGCAAGGATGCCCGCAGGATTTACATGAAACTGGATGAGTTTCGCTCCCGTCGTCCCATCGACATTATAGCGAAAACCAACCCGATTTTAATTATCGACGAGCCACAGTCAGTGGAGGGCAAGCAGACGAAAGAACGGTTGAAGGAGTTTCATCCATTACTAACCCTGCGCTATTCTGCTACCCATAAAAGTGACAGCGTCTACAATATGGTCTTCCGGCTGGACGCTATGGAGGCTTACAACCGACGACTGGTCAAAAAAATTGCTGTGAAAGGTATCACCGAATCGGGCAGTACAGCCACGGACAGCTTTATCTATCTGGAGAGCATCAATCTTTCTAAAAGCGACCCAACTGCCACCTTGCAGTTCGAGGTAAAGATGGCAAACGGTGCACCGAAGAAAAAGAGCCGAATTGTCAAGATTGGTGATAACCTTTACGATTATTCCGGCGGCCTGGAGGAATACCGAAATGGTTTTGTGGTCAAACAAATTGACGGGCGCGATGACTCCGTGGAGTTTTTGAATGGTATCAAGATTTTTGCCGGAGATGTGATTGGTGCGGTGGATGAGGATCAGCTGCGCCGCATTCAAATACGGGAAACAATTCTCTCCCATATCCAGCGGGAGCGTCAGCTGTTTTACAAGGGCATCAAGGTTCTCTCTCTGTTCTTTATTGATGAAGTGGCAAATTACCGCGAATATGACGCGGCAGGCCAACCGGTCAACGGAAAATATGCCGCTATGTTCGAGGAAGAATATGAAGATATTCTAAGCAGTATGCAGCTTTCCATTGGCGAAGATGAATATATCAAATATTTGCAGTCTATCTCTGCGGCAAGGACGCACGCCGGATACTTCTCTGTGGACGGCAAGGGTAAAATGATAAACTCCAAGGTAGGCCGCAAGGAAACAACCTCTGATGATGTAAGCGCCTATGAGCTGATTATGAAGAACAAGGAGTTACTGCTGGATCGTGACCCGGCTCGTTCTCCTGTGCGATTTATCTTTTCCCATTCCGCCCTGCGGGAAGGCTGGGACAACCCGAATGTGTTCCAGATCTGCACTTTGAAGCAGAGCGAAAGCGTGCTCCGCAAGCGTCAGGAAGTCGGGCGTGGCCTGCGCCTATGCGTCAACCAGAACGGCGAGCGAATGGATACCAACGTCCTTGGCAACGATGTGCATAACATCAATATCCTCACCGTCATTGCCAGTGAGAGCTATGACTCTTTTGCCAAAGGCCTGCAAACAGAAATGGCCGAAGCTGTCGCTGACCGTCCTCGTGCTGTCACAGTCGAATTGTTTGTTGGCAAGGTTATCAAAGATGAGCAGGGGAATGAACAGGTCATCGACCAGAATACAGCCTCCGCCATCCACTATGACATGATCGTCAATGGTTATATCGACCGTAAAGGCGCACTGACCGATAAATATTATGAGGATAAGGCAAACGGAGAAATCAAGGTTGCGGAAGAAGTCGCCGATTCCGTTGCTTCTATGC
The DNA here is from genome assembly GCA_947053345.1 of uncultured Lachnospiraceae bacterium. Lineage (GTDB taxonomy): Bacteria > Bacillota > Clostridia > Lachnospirales > Lachnospiraceae > RGIG4057. Next base: position 6,474 of record CAMRSM010000006.1, on the reverse strand, counting down.
TTGATATTATAGATTCTATTTATGATGCCCGCAGTATGCAGCCAGAGAATGCCCGCAGCAACAATGTGGAACTGCAAGTGGATGAGGACAAGCTGGCCATGCCGGAATTCAAGGCACTGTGGTCAAGAATCAATGCCAAATCCGTCTATGTGGTAGACTTTGACACCGAGGAACTGATCCAAAAAGCCATCATCTCCCTAAACAGCAAACTGCGTGTTTCCAAAATTCACTTCCAGGTGGAAACCGGCATCATGGATACGATCAAATCCAAAGAAGAACTGCTTTCCGGCGCATCCTTTGTGAAGGAAGAGTCCGGCAGCTATGGCGTGACCATGACGGCAAATTCCAATGTGAAGTATGACCTGATTGGAAAGTTAGTAGATGAAACAGGGTTGACCCGCAAAGCCCTTGTAGCGATTTTGAAAGGCATTCAGCCATCCGTATTCAACCAATTCAGGGATAACCCGGAAGAGTTCATCGTGAAGGCGGCCGGTTTGATCAACGATGAAAAAGCCACAGCAGTGATTGAGCATATTACCTACGATGTTCTGGATGACCATTACGGCACAGATGTCTTTACTGACCCGACGATCAAGGGCAGGCTTGGTGTAAATGCGATGAAAGCGAAAAAACATCTATATGACCATATCGTTTATGACTCCACCGGGGAGCGGGATTTTGCTGCTGATCTTGATACAAATACAAATGTGGCGGTCTATGTTAAGTTGCCGGATGGCTTTTATGTCGCAACACCAGTCGGTCATTATAATCCAGACTGGGCTGTCGCTTTTTACGAGGGAACCGTTAAGCATATTTATTTTGTGGCAGAAACGAAAGGTTCTATGAGTTCCATGCAGTTAAGATTGATGGAGCAATCTAAAATCCACTGTGCGAGGGAACATTTCAAAGCTATTTCAGGCGACAATGTGGTATATGATGTGGTGGACAGCTATAAATCGTTACTGGAGAAGGTCATGCGCTAACAGTTCCTCTACCTTGCAAGCATATCTTTGTTCCCACAAATACTCGAAACTGCGATTTCCGGCAACGCCGGAAATCGCAGTTTCTGCTTGTTGGGACAGCGTCCCAAACCCTTTGAACAGCCCCGTGGCCGGGGCTGGCTACGCGTTCGTTTCATGAACGTTGTTGTTTCTGTTCCGCAGGAACAGGCGGGGCTTGTGCCCATTGGAAAGCCGGAGAAGCGGCGGACACAGCCTTGCCAAAAAAGAAAAAATCGGGGCTGGTCTGTACTCTTGTCTGTTATCGAATAGCGGCAAGCTGGGGAAGAGATTGTCTGGATAATTCCCTAATATCGTCCAGGCGGTTCTGCAAATCCTCAATGTCCGCCGCATAGATGCGCCTGGTTTCGTTCGCCCGTTTAGCGTACTGGTTCAGATTGTCGGAGTATAATTGTAAGCTGATGTATATCCTTCAGGTTCAGCCTGATGCAGATTCCATCCAGTGCCATCTTGCAGACATAGGCGCTCATTTTTAGAATGCCGGCATCTTCCATTTTGAGTTTTATCCGCTTCTTGTCCTCCGACAAAATACGGATTTTCAGTTCTTCGATTCGTTTGCTCATTGTTTTTTGCCTCCCATCGCAAATAAAATCAGCCAATTTTGATTTTCAGCATCGCACCGCAAATCGGGATATTTCCAATCACTGTATAACTATAAGACGCTTACGGCGAAAATGCTGAATCTCCTGCAATCCAACAGTATTATGGATACGGCGGCGAAATATTATCTCAAAGGCGTGATGAACGGCAAGACCACAATCTCGACAAAGGCATGGAAAGCGGGGTATGCCAAGCTAACACTGAGAGGAAAACACTCCATCAGCGGTATCTTACATTGAAAGAGGAAGTGAAAGAAGCCGAGAAAATCCGAAAGAGCGTTTACAGTATTTTACGGCAGGAACAGCAACCGAGCAGGGCGCAGGATAAGGAACGATAACAGACAAAGCGGCGGGATTATCAACACCTGTCACCGTCGCCCTTTTTTGGACTTTTATTAGACCGATAAATCGGAAAAGGTATCATAATAAATAGCATTATTCTTTTTTATTATCTGATAATTCATTATGACTGTAGCGGATGGAATAAACCAGAAACATTATTTTTCCGGTAATGGTTACAAAAAACAAATATACAGACAAACCGGTAATGGCGACGGCAGCTAATGATGCGACAGCAATAAAAGCAAAAAACAGTTGTTCAGAAATTAGCTTTGCTTTCAATACTTGTAAATTATAAAGTTTCCCTGAAATATAAGCAGTCATGGCAAAAACGAAACGATATAAAGTACTGACTAGAACAAAAACAAAAGCACATATAATAAACAATTTTAAATATTTACATTTTTTTGCTATCATTTCTTGAGATATAGCATAAAAACAACAAAATATTAGAAGCAAGGCAATTACTTAAAATAATCCACCAACGACAAATCTCTACTCTGAAACCATTGACCGTCTGGATTTTTGCCGTTGCCATTTCGCCGCCGAAAACGGGGAACAGCATTTTACAATCCTGCTCCCACTTTCGTCCACTTCATTCTAACAGCAAAACCGCCTGCACTACTGTGGCGGCTGTCGGTAGGTTTGCGGTGGCTCTGCCCCAGCGTCCCCGCCTTCTCCCAAAGAACAGAATAGAATGTCACGCAATAGGGCTTGAAAAGGCTTGATTTTCAAGGTGCTGCATACGCGAAAATCCATAGGGAAAGGGTTTTATACTACCGACTAACGAAAACGGCTTCTAACCGTCCACAGGCGCGTTTTGCGCCCCTTTTCCTGCCCTGTTTCCCGGCGCGCTGAAAAGTTTCTGTCAATAACTCAAAAAACACTTGACAAAACGCTTCCCTGGCCGGCTGTGGGCTGCACCGTACCCGTATCGGATGGAGGAAAATCTAGTGCACAACACCCTTTGAGTTTATGATATTTTACCAACACCAGATGGAGGAAAATCAGAAAAAACAAACCTTGTCAGAAGTAAAACAATGGTTGTATAATAGAAAAAAGAGTGGTTTTACCGAGAAAGAAGGAGGGAGCATGTCCTACAGTGAATTGATCAAAAATTTCGAGCGCATCCGTGACTATATGCGTGAGTTTTATGTCTGCGGGTTTAAGCGGCGGGAGGAATACGACCATAAAAGCGCACGATCCTACGATGATGAGCGGCGGCGCGTGGAGAGCTGGCTCGGCGATTATATGGGGTTTCGTCAGACCACAGAGGGAAAAAACGTATTTCTCGCGATCGACAGCCGCTTAACGCACCATAACCCGCTTTATAAGGCGTGGAAGGCAAAAAGTTTTACGGACGGGGATATTACGCTCCATTTTTTGCTGTTTGATATTTTGGACGCTTCCCATGCACTGTATTCTTTAAATGAGATCATGGAAAAGCTGGATGCTTTCCTTTCAGATTTTGATTCGGCTAAAACATTTGACGCATCGACCGTCCGGAAAAAGCTGCAGGAATACATAAGGGAAGGGCTGGTCTGCACGAAAAAGCAGGGAAAGACACTGCTTTACTGCCGCGCGGAAGGGGAAGTGCCTTCCTGCGCGGACGCATTGCATTTTTTTTCCGAGACAGCACCCTGCGGCGTGATTGGTTCTTTTTTGCTGGATCGGTTTCCGCGGGGCAAAGAGTATTTTGCTTTCAAGCATCACTACATTACGCAGGCGCTTGACAGCGGTATTCTGTACGAGATTTTTGAAGCAATGCAGCAAAAACGGGCGGTGGTGCTTGGGACGGCGGGACGGGAGGCGGGGAAGGACAGGAAACAGCAGGTTGTCCCGCTGCGCATTTTTATCAGCGTGCAGAACGGACGGCAATACCTGATGGCATATGTCCCGGACAAACGGCACATATGGAGCTTCCGGCTCGACCGTATCCTCTCCGTCATGGCGGGGGAAGTCTGTGCGGAGTTTGACAGCCTGCGGGCAGAACTTGACCGGATGCAGCAAAGCATGTGGGGGGTCAGCGCGCAGGGCGGCGGCAGGCGCTTGGAGCGGGTGGAGTTTACCGTCCGCCATGAGGATTGGGAGGAGCATATTTATATGCGGCTTTTGCGGGAAAAGCGCTGCGGGCAGGTGGAAAGGATTGACGCGCACACGAGCCGGTTTACGGCGGAGGTATATGATTCCAGTGAGTTGGTTCCCTGGATCCGCACGTTTATCTGCCGGATCACATCCATCCATTTTTCAAATGAAGCCCTGGAGCGCCGTTTTCTGGGAGACCTTGCGGCGATGTACCGGATATACGGGATCGTGGAAGAGCCGCAGGAAAAGCAGGAAATATGAACGTAGCAGGGAGGCAGCTTATGATTTTCAGTGAGTTGTACGGCGCTTATTACAGCGCGGTAGCAAAAATATTGGAGGAGGCGACAAAGCATCCGGTCACCAAAAAGGAAATACAGAAAATTGTGGAGGAACAGGCTTTTTCCGAGAGCATTCTCACGATTGAACCGGCACTTTTTACCGGGCGCTGGCCCATCCTGCGCCCGGACGGCAGCACGGCATTAGAACACGCGCCGGATATACCGCTTACCCTGCCCCAGAAGCGCTGGCTGAAAGCGATTTCGCTCGATCCAAGAATACAGCTTTTTGAATTTGGGTTTTCGGGGCTTAATGATGTTGCGCCGCTGTTTACGCCGGAAGATATCCGCGTATTTGATCAGTACGCGGACGGCGACCCTTACGGGGAGGAAGAGTATATAAGACGCTTCCGGCTGATCCTTGACGCGGTAAAAGAGCGCCTGCCGCTTAGCATTGACGTGGAAAACCGGCAGGGAGTGCGCGTACATATGAATGTGATGCCGGAATACCTGGAATATTCCGAAAAGGATGACAAATTCCGGCTGATCACCTCCGGCTGCCGCTATGGGCGCGTGGTCAACCTCGCGAAAATCCTGTCCGTAAAACATTACAAGGCGGAGGGGAAGATAGCGGAATGGGCAGAGAAATGCGGGGAAAGAGCAGATAACGGGAGATTCCGCTCCGGAAAGGAATGCCTTGTTTTTGAACTGTATGACGGGCGCAATGCCTTGGAGCGTGCCCTCCTGCATTTTGCGCATTTCGAAAAGGAAGCGGAGCGGGTGGACGGGAAACACTACCGCGTTAAGGTAAATTATGACAGGGCGGATGAGACGGAGCTTTTGATCCGTGTGCTTTCCTTCGGACCTTTTTTGCGGGTGGTGGAGCCGGAACGTTTTGTAGGACTGGTGAAGGAACGGTTGATGGGGCAGTTTCATCAGAGTGGATTTGCGGTGGGGATGTATCATGGGGAAGAAGAGGTTAAGCCATGATTTTTGCTTGTAAAGCAACTGTGCATTTGAGATTATTTTATTCTGGTTTCGGCGGATAAATATAAGTTTATTTTGTATCAGGTCTTTATAAGCGCTGTCTTTTTCGCCTTCAAAATTATAAAGTTTCAATTCTGATTCCGAAACGGGTATCATATAGCTGATCCGCAAGGTTCCTTTTAATTCTTGCCTGCCGTCTGTATTTTCAATTACAATCCGGACGATTGGGACGATAGGTCGGATACACGGTATAATTTTAATTCGTCCATGATATTCCTTTCAAGATCATGTAAGGGAGCAGCAGCCTGCTCCCTTTAAGTTTAAAATCTCCCACTGTCTGGCGGGTACTCTCCCGAAGATAGTTTGCTATCTACTATTAAATTGGATTTCTGGCAGAAAATCAATAAAAAATCCTAAAATTATTAAGAGAACAAAATAAGGCAGGAAATTTTCCGTATCCTTTTTGGATAGCGCTAAGCTGTTTTGAAGTTCGCACTTTTTTTTCCGTGATAAAGAAAACCGTATTTGGTAATCTATACCTGCAAGGCCATGAAAGCGAGTGTTTGGTATCCGGGTGAAGGGGGATGAAACCCCTGTTCCCGGTTTTCACTGCGGTGCACGAGGAGATTCCGGAGTGTATGCCTTATGGCACTTGCACCATGAAGGGCATGGAGAATCGCGTATGCGAGGAGGGGTTAATATCCCTACAATATCGAAGCTCACCACTTCGACGATCCTTTTACCAGAAGGTTTGGTAAAATTTGCGCCTTATTAGCGCCCTACTTTGGTATGTACACAGCAGCAATGCGGTACATCAAAATGTGGCAGTCCTGCGAAGTGATCTGTAGCTGCATGGCAGTTACAAAAACAAGCAATGCGTGTCAGGCCTTGTCCGGAAACGGATACCGTGCCGCGGATAAAGAAACCAGAAAAATTTCCCGTTTTTTTCATCCGCACACTAAAATTTCCCGCCGCCCGGCACGCAGGATTGCGGCAGATGCGGAACTTAATACAGCAAATGCCCGGACGATGCCGGAAAGGAATTTCTGGAAGCCTTGCGGACAGAAATCCCTTTCCGCGTGGTAGGTATCGGAAGGGCAGATGCGGAACTTAAAACAGCAAATGCCCGGACGATGCCGGAAAGGAATTTCTGGAAGCCTTGCGGACAGA
>CAMRSM010000005.1 GCA_947053345.1 uncultured Lachnospiraceae bacterium | reverse complement strand
GGACGGAATTTCCACTGCGGGTGAGGGTACTGGGAGGGCATACGCGGAACTTAAAAAACAGCGTGTGCCCGTACAGTGCCCAGTGGAATTCCGGGAGCCTGCGGACGGAATTTCCACTGCGGGTGAGGGTACTGGGAGGGCATACGCGGAACTTAAATAAGGAGGCATCAAATAAATGGGCGAAGATAACAAGGACGAAATGCAAAAGCCGGAACAGGGCAGCGGGGAAAGTGAAACCAAAAAACGGGAGGTGGAGGACTGCTGCTATCTGTGCCGCAGGCCGGAGAGCATTGCGGGGAAGCTGATACAGCTGCCGCAGAATATCCGTGTGTGCAGGGAGTGCCTGCAGAAATCCATCGACATGTTAGAGAGCGGGAACAACCCGCTGTTTAGCGGCATGATGGATCCGATGCTGTTTTCCTTCGGGATGCCGCCGATGGGGGGCAAGAACCGCCAAAAGGCGAAGGAAGAAAAGGGAAAGAAAGCAGGGGCAGGTGAGGAAGCGGGCGGAGCCATGCCGCCAAAAGTTCCCGCACCGCACCGGATCAAAGCGGAACTTGACGAGTATGTGATCGGGCAGGAACAGGCAAAAAAAGCAGTCGCGGTCGCAGTTTACAATCATTACAAAAGGATCCGGGCGGATGTCCTGGATGGGGTGGAGATTGAAAAATCCAATATCCTGATGTTAGGGCCGACCGGAAGCGGAAAAACTTACATGGTGCAGACGCTCGCGAAGCTTTTGGACGTGCCGCTTGCAGTGACGGACGCGACTTCGCTGACGGAGGCGGGCTACATAGGGGATGATGTGGAGAGCGTCCTCTCAAAGCTGCTTGCGGCGGCGGACAATGACATTGAGAAAGCGGAGATGGGCATTGTATTTATCGACGAGATTGACAAGATTGCGAAGAAACGGAATACGAACAGCCGCGATGTGAGCGGGGAGGCCGTGCAGCAGGGGCTCCTAAAGCTTCTTGAGGGCGCGGATGTGGAAGTGCCGGTCGGGGCGACGAGCAAGAATGCGATGGTGCCGATGACAACAGTCAGCACAAGGAACATTCTCTTTATCTGCGGCGGGGCTTTTTCGGGGCTTGAGAAGGTCATAAAGGAACGTCTGAACAAGGCATCCGCAATCGGATTTTCTGCGGACCTAAAGGATAAGTACGATCAGGAGAAAGATATTTTGAAGCGCGCGACAGCGGAGGATCTGCGGGAATTCGGGATGATCCCGGAATTTCTGGGACGGCTTCCGGTGATCTGTACGCTCGAGGATTTAAGCCGGGATATGCTCGTTTCCATCCTGACAAAGCCGAAAAACGCCATTATAAAACAATACAAAAAATTATTGGCAATGGATGAGGTGGAGCTTTGCTTTGAGCAGGAGGCACTGGAGCTGATCGCAGAGCGCGCACTTGAGAAAAAGACGGGAGCGCGGGCGCTGCGCGCGATTCTTGAGGAATTTATGCTGGATATCATGTACGAAATCCCGAAGGACGAGACAATCGGGCGCGTCACTATCACGAGGGACTATATTGAGCAGAAAGGTGCGCCGGGAATTGAGCTGCGCTCCGGCAGTGTCCGCGCTTTGATCGGGCAGAATGCGGCGGGAAGATAGGGGCAGCCCCTTTCGTGCCGGGATACAGAGGGCATGGGATGTGCCCTGTCCTCGCGCGTGACAGGGCATTATCCCGCACACATGGATGGAAATCCGTCCTGGAGCGATAAAAACCCATCCGGGAGAGATGGATAATAAATGCAGCAAAGGAAGCAAACACCGATGGAAAAGGGTGATAAAGTCTGTTATACTGTGGCTAGCACAATAACAGGAGGAAGTAGAAAATGAAAAAGAAGAAGAACCGATTGTCCAATATCATCAAATGGGAATTGATCTGTCTGGCGGCGGTCACCGTTTTTGTGGCAGGGCTGATAAAGTGGTCGGAAGGCAGGGCAGGTGCGTCGGGCGAGGACGGCGCGGGCAGGGCGGTATCCGGCGCAGTCAAAGCAGGTGAGAATGACGGGGAGGATCCGGCAAAAGAAGACGGGACAGGCTTGCCGGCAGAGGGGAATCCCGGTGGGGAAACCCCTGCGGTAACCGGCACCGCGTCCGTGCCGACCATGTTTTCGGAAGAAGAACCGGCACCGACGGCAGAAGTGCAAAATCCGATGACGGTAACGCCGGATGTAGAAATGCCGGGGGCTAGCACATCCCTGCCAAGTCCGACCGCGGCTCCTACATCCGCGCCGACTGCCCGGCCGACCGAGGCGGCACCAACCCCGACGTTGCGTCCGACCCCGACCGAAAAGCCGCAGAGTACACCAACCCCAAAACCGCAGAAAACACCAACCCCGGCACCGACCGCAACTCCGGTGCCGACCGAGGCACCAACCCCGACACCGCAGGTAAATAATACGGAGGGGATGGATACGGATTTTATCGCGTCGCTGGGCACACCGCAGAGCGGGGAGCTTTTGACGGCGGCAGGCGCAGTGGATACGGTGTTTTACCTGCAGACAGACCCGCGCTGGGGCAGCCTGATCTACGGCGGGGAGGACACCATCGCGAAATACGCGTGCGGGCCGACCTCGATGGCGATTGTTGTCTCAAGCCTGACCGATATCGGTATTGACCCGGTACAGATGTCCGGATGGGCATTCAACAAAGGTTACTGGTATCCGAAGAGCGGTTCGCTGCACTCGGTAGTGAACGGGACTGCAAAGGCGTTCGGGCTGAAATCGGAGGGCGTGGGCAATGATTCGGATACGCCGAAGAAGGTGAAGGAAGCCCTGAGAAACGGCGATATGGTCGTTGCGCTGATGGGCAAAGGGCATTTTACCAAAGGCGGGCATTTTATCGTGCTGCGCGGGATCACGGCCGAAGGAAAGATTTTGGTCGCAGACTGCAACAGCCGTGCGAACACAATGACGGAATGGGACTTTGAAACGATACAGTCGGAGGCGAAATGGGCTTCGGACGGCGGACCGTTCTGGATCATACGCAATCCAAACTGATGCGGAACGTCCTTTGTAAAGAAAGGGCGGGGAGATTCCCCGCCCTTTTTGATGCCGCAGAAAGAAGGGGTTTACGAAGGTGCTTTTCTTATGTTGTTGCCAGTGCGTGGAGGCAAAAAAGAAAGGAGCAATAAAGTATGAAGGTTCTGCGGAAAAACGGGAGGATCGCGGAGGTAAGCTTTGAAGAGACGGAGGGCAAAAAGGCATTTTGGCATACGGGTGCATATGTGCCCGCACAGGGGGTAAGACGTTTGTACCGGAAACAAATAAGCAGCGTAATAATAGCGGATCATCGGCGCTGCACCGGTTTGTATCCGGAAACGGATAAACAGGGCATGGGAGTAATGAGTCTTGCAGAAATGGTTCGTTTGGTAAAGAGAGGTGATGCGGAATGAAAGCAACGATCGTTTTGGTCGCAGATAACGATGCGGAGAATTATGGCAGAAAATTGATGCTGAAAGCACATAGGTATGGGAGGACTGGGTTTGAAATGGCAAGACTGCCGCAGCATGTTTCTTTAAAACAGCCCTTTGCAATTCCGAGCTTGGAGAATATGGAAGTATTCTTTGACGGATTCGCAAAGGAACTACGTCCGTTTGATATTGAATTTTGCGGTATGGATGTATTTGCGTCAAATGTATTCGGTGGGGCAGAATCCGGATGTATGAGCCTGCGGGTAAAAGAAACACCACAGCTTTCCGATGCACAGAAAAGGTTGAACGAGGGATTGTGTAAGGTATTTGGACCATGCCCGGCGGAACACGACGATGACTATATTTTTCATATGACATTTGCGATCGGCGGCGCGGACTATGAGTCATATCAAAGGGCTTATGATGAACTGGTTAAGAGCGACTATCATCGAACGTTCCGGTTTCGCAAGCTGGGTTTGCTATATTATGACGATGATGATATCATTCCGGGAACGTATTTTTGCTATAAGGTTTGTGATATATGATTCTTGTTAGGAAATGACAGGGTGATATTTGGGAGGGTGCATTTTGGGGCTCCCGTCAGAATCTTGTTCGAAATTCCCCGGGAAACCGGATACTTGGCGAAAGGATATTTTTGCCTCTCCCGTTCCGGCCGGACGGCAAAAGACGGCAGGGAGGGCAAACGTGGTGTCATAGGACAACCTGCCATGAAAATAGAATGGTAAAAAGCAGCTGCAAAGAGGAGCGGCTATGGATTGTAAGAACGCAATTTATTCACAGGATATGCAGGAATTTTTTGTCCAGCGCGCCGTACAGGTCGAGGAGTTATTGGAAATCTACGGTTTTGACTGCATCCTGCCAATGGACGATAACTACGCGGTCGGCTATGTGAGTGCTGGGCGTGTTAACAGTACGACGATCGGCTTCCCGTCAATCTATAGTTCCGTGCCGCGATGCTATGCCATCATGGAGGAAGCGGGAGACGGCAGGCAGGAAAATACGAGCGCCCCAGTGCTTGAAGAGATGGGGATCGCAAGGCTTGACCGTCTGCCGTACCTTGACCTTTCCGGAAGGAATGTAATCGTCGGGTTCATTGACACAGGGATTGATTATGCGCATCCGGTATTCCGAAACCCGGACGGCACGAGCCGGATTGCGGCGATCTGGGACCAGACCGTGGAGGACGGGGTTGCGCCGGACGGGTTTGCCTACGGGGCGGAATACACGCAGGAACAGATTTCACAGGCATTGCTGAGTGCGGATCCGGGAGCGGTTGTTCCGGAGCGCGACGAGAACGGGCACGGCACGTTTGTGGCGGGGGTGGCGGCAGGAAACCGCGACCGTGACTCCGCATTTTCCGGTGTTGCACCGTTTGCGGATATCGTGATGGTCAAGTTAAAGCCGGCGAAAGCCTATTTGAAAGCGCTCTACAAAATTCCGGAGGATGCCACATGTTTTCAGGAAACGGATATCGCCTGGGGGATTCAATATCTGCTCGCAAAGTCGGTTTCGATGAGGAAGCCCCTCGTCATCTGTATGACACTCGGCACAAATTCCGGCGGGCACGCGGGGCGGGGGATCCTTGACAGCATGCTCAATACTGCCGCGGAGCGCTACCGCATGTGCGTGGTGACCTCGACCGGGAACGAATCCAGCTACGGCCTGCATTACCGCTCCGAGGGAACCGGGTCGGAGTACGAGGAAGTGGAACTGCGTATCGGGGAGCGAGAGAGGGGTTTTACAATGGAATTGTGGGCGGACTCCCTGAACCAGTATTCGGTATCCGTTGTGTCGCCGACGGGGGAATTGATCCGCCGGATACCCGACCGCCGAAACCATGCGCAGCAGATGAATTTTTTGTTTGAGGATACAAGGATCTGCGTGAACTATTTTATGTCGGAAGGGCGGAGCGGGAACCAGCTTATCCTTATGCGCGTCATGGATCCGACGGCTGGCATCTGGCGCTTTCAGGTGTATGAAGACCGGTCGTTCGGCGGCGGCTTTGATATCTGGCTGCCGGTGCACAATTTTTTGACCCAGGATACTTATTTTCTGCGCGCCGATCCCTATGTAACCATTGCCGACCCGGGCAATGCGGCGGAACCGATCACCGTGGCATCTTACCGGATCGAGGACAATTCCGTCTCGCTCCACTCCGGGCGCGGTTTTACCCGGACAGGAGAGAGGAAGCCGGACGTGGCGGCACCGGGGATTTCCATCTATGGTCCTTTGGCGGGCGGGGGATTCGGGACGGAAAGCGGCGGGGGCATTGCGGCAGCGCTTACGGCAGGGGGATGCGCGCTCTTCCTCGAATGGGCGGTCGTGGACGGAAGACAGCCGCAGATTCGGACACAGGAGATCAAACGGCTCATCAAGGGCGGGGCGGAGAGGGAAGGTCTTTTGACCGCCTCAAGGGAGCTGGGTTACGGGCTGGTAGATTTTTACGGGGCATTTGAGGAATTGAGGCTGGTGGCAGGGAGTTAACTATCTTTCCGGAACTTGGACGGCGGCATTTCCACAAATCGGCGGAATGTCCGGTTGAACTGGGAAAAACTTTTAAAACCGCACGACAGCGCAATGTCCGTGACAGGCATATTGGTGGAGAGCAGCAGGTTCTGGGCGTTGCGCACGCGGGTCATGGAAATATAGTCGGTCAGTGTGAATCCGGTAATACGTTTAAACTGGTGCGAAAGATAGCAGCTGCTGATAAAAAATTCCTTGGAAAGGCCGGACAGGGATAATTCATCCATATAGTGCGTGTGGATGTGGGCGGTGATGCCGTAGATTTTGGCGGAGGTATTATCAAGAACCGTACGGTCTTCGTATACATTTTTATCCCGGTACAGATAGATCAGGCTCAGGAACTCAATAAATTTATTGTGTGCCGCGAGGTCTGAGAGTTCGTTTGGGGATTTGGACAGATAGTAGATGTCGTTCAGTTTTTCAAAGACCGTCTGCTTGGTGTGCCCCTCAAAGCGGTAGATGGGTACTTCCTTTTCAAAAATTTGATAGATTGTCTGCATGCAGCCCCCAAGCTCTGCGGGCAGTGCGGGAAGCGCAAAATTGATGATAAGGCGCTTGCACGGCGCGCCCTGCGGGTAAGCTGTCTTGTGCAGCAGGGCAGGGCGGATGGCGACAATATCGCAGCAGCGCAGGTCATGGCGAACCCCATTGATCAGATGCTGCGCGTGCGGGCCGAGAAATATGCACATTTCATAGAAAGGGTGAAAATGCTGGAATTCCATGTTGATGGCGTAAGTGCGTTCATCCCAGTCGAAAAAATAGAAGAATGGTCTTCCCTTCTGGTTAATCTGAAACAAATAGTTTTCTTCGTAGATCACAGTATTATCAATCAACATAACCTCGGTTTCTCCTTTTTGGGTCTGTCCGATCATAAGCCCTGGGATTGGACGATATAGCGGTTCCCTGTTTTGCGTTGTACGGAAACAAAACAGCGCAAGAAAAGTGATTTTCGTGGTCAAATTGCACAATATGTCTCAGCAGTTTGAAAAGCGGTTGTGGAAAATGTAAATCAATTATACCTTGAAAAAGCAAAATGTGCAATATTGCCCTTTGAAAAAGACAAGAGATGCATAGCGTTTTGCGCCGGATATTAGTAACCTTTAGGCAGGGGGACGAATTTCCGGCATCGACGGAAAATTTGTTCGGCGGGGGAAACCCGCGGATTAAAATGCCGTTTGTACGGCGGATTGTGAGGGCATATGGAGAAAAAGCTGATTATATTTACGGACAGCGGGGACACTCTGATCGACGAAGGAAGCCAGGTATTTGACGGGAGGGGGATTGTGACCGGGGCGGATTTTATCCCGGGGGCAAAACAGGTGTTTGAAGATCTGTGCGCGGAGGGCTACCGCATTGCCCTGGTGGCGGACGGGGAGTGGGAATCGTTCCAAAACGTATACCGTGGGAACGGATGCGGATATTGTTTTGAGCAGTGGATTGTCTCCGAGGTGGTGGGACACCAGAAACCGCATGTGAGTATGTTTGATACGGCGATGGAAAAAATGGGGCTGTGCAGCCATGACAAACCCCGCATTGTCATGGTCGGCAATAACCTGAAAAAGGATATCGCGGGGGCAAACCGGTATGGGATCACCTCTATATGGCTTGATTGGTCGCCCCGGTATTTTCACACGGTGGAGGAGGCAGACTGGCAGCCGGATTATACCGTGAAAACGCCGGGGGAACTGTATGAACTGATCCGTCGGCTGGAAGGGGAGCTGGAAGTGGGAGGGGTGTTAAAGGGAACAGGTAAGAATGTACGGAGGAAGGCGGCTTCATCTGCGGAAGGGACGGCAGGCGAAAGGGCAGGAAATACCGTATTTTCCTGTGAAGGGGAAAACCTTGGGGACGGCGGGGGACTTTCAGCCCGGGCTGCCCGGAAACTTGCGCTTGTCACGGAGGCATTCACTAAGATTTTGTACGAGGAGGACGAAACCTTCTTAAAGAATATGCAGGATCATAATCTGGCGGGGGACGATATCGAAAAATACCGCTATTGGGAATGGACACAGGGCGTGGGGCTGTTCGGGCTCTGGAAGTTGTTCTGCCATGAGAGGGCGAGGGCATGCGCGGACGGTGCGCAGTGCAGGCGTTCTTCGGAGTGTGCCGCTCTTTCGGGAATTGCGGGCTGTAAGGCAGCCCCGCCGGATGCGGAAAAATATCTTGCGGTTTTGCGCGGCTATTATGACAGACAGCTTTCTGCCGGGTTTCCGGCGCTCAACGTCAACACGGCGGCTCCGTACCTGACCATGTCGTTTCTCGCGGAATATACCGGGGAAGAAAAATATATGGAGTCGTGCCGGAGGGCGGCGGCGGAAATCATGGAGACATTCCCGCGGACGGCGGAGGGCGGTTTCCAGCACAAGACTTCCGATTCTTTAAACGAGCAGGAATTATGGGACGATACTTTATACATGACCGTGCTGTTTCTGGCGAATATGGGACGGATTTTGAAAGATGCGCGCATGGTGCAGGAGGCGCAGTACCAGTTTCTTTTGCATGAAAAATATCTCTGTGACCGGGTGAGCGGGCTTTGGTACCACGGCTGGACATTTGCGGGAAGAAACCATTTTGCCGGGGCATTCTGGGGGCGAGGGAATTGCTGGGTCACGATGGCGATCCCGGAATTTCTCGCGATTGTCCCGGAGGACGGGCCGGTGAGGAGGCTGCTGATACAGACCCTGAAACGGCAGGTGGAGAGCCTTGCGCAATACCAGGGGAAAAATGGTATGTGGCATACACTCGTGGATGACCCGGATTCCTATGTTGAGGCGAGTGCCACCTGCGGTTTTGCCTATGGGATTTTAAAGGCTGTGGAGGATGGGCTGATTGACCCTTCCTACCGCGGGGTGGCGCGGAAAGCACTTCCTGCCATTTTGGACTGCATTTCCGGGGAGGGGGTTGTCCGTCAGGTTTCCTATGGCACGCCGATGGGGCGCACGGACAAGAATTTTTACAGGGAGATCGAGTTAAAGCCGATGCCTTACGGGCAGGCTCTGGCAATGTTGTTTTTGTCGGCGGTATGAGAACGGAGCGGGGGAGGGGATCGCATGGGACTTGGCAGGCAGTGGGAGGAAAGACTTCGGCTTTGGGATGAAGCGTTTGTGCCAAATTTGTATCAGAAAATAGGGACAGTGGAACTGGAAGGATTTGTAACAACGGAGCATATCCGGCTGCCGGAGGTGAAAAAACGGACATTCCAGCCCTTCCCTGAAGGAATGCGCTGGGGCAGGATGTGGGAATACGGATGGTTCCGCTGCCGGGTCATCCTGCCCGTGTGTGCTGTGGGGAAACGGATCGTGTTAAAGCTTGGGGCAGCCGCAGAGATGTTTGTATATGTAAATGGCAGGGAAGCCGGTTCTGTCGACAAGCGGCATGATTTTGTCCAGCTCACCCCGGCGGGTGTTGCCGGGGAAGAATTTGAAATTTATGCCGAGGGGTATGCGGGACATGGACCAAGGCTTGAAAACGGTGGGATCTATCCGCCGGAAGTCATTCCGGTTCCTCAGCCGCCGGGATTTCAGTGCGTGGTCGGGGAGAGCAGCTTTGGCATATGGAACGAAGAAATGTTTCAGGCGTATGCGGATTATCATACATTGTATGAATTGTGGGGGGCGCTGCCGGAGGGCAGCCTGCGCGGGATGCTGGTCGCGCAGGCACTAAAGGAGTTTACGTACCGCGCGGACTTTGAGCTTCCGGAACCTTTGCGGACGGAGAGTATCCGCCTTGCGGGGGCGGTGCTTTCCCCGCTGTTAAAGAAGAAAAACGGCGGGAGTGTCCCTGTGTTTTCCGTGTTCGGCCAGTCCCACCTTGATCTGGCGTGGCTTTGGACAAAGGAGGAAACAAAGCGCAAGTCGGCAAGAACCTACGCCAACCAGCTGGCTTTGATGGAGCGGTATCCGGATTACCGCTTCCTGCTCTGCGAGCCGCCGATCCTTGAATATTTAAAGCATGATTACCCCGGTTTGTATGCGCGGGTGAAGGAGA
This sequence comes from uncultured Lachnospiraceae bacterium, assembly GCA_947053345.1. GTDB lineage: Bacteria > Bacillota > Clostridia > Lachnospirales > Lachnospiraceae > RGIG4057. Next base: position 135,216 of record CAMRSM010000005.1, on the reverse strand, counting down.
AGGCGGGGGAGGGAAAGTTTTTCCCGGACGGTGCAATGTGGGTCGAGGGGGATGTCAACATGGCGGGAGGGGAGAGCCTGGTCCGGCAGTTTGTCTACGGCAAGCGGTGGTTTCGGGAAGAGTTCGGTGTGGACAGCCGGGTGGCGTGGATGCCGGATACGTTCGGGTTTGCAGGGTCGCTGCCGCAGATCATGAAAGGCTGCGGGGTTGATTATTTTGCGACGCAGAAACTTCTGCGCGCGGATCCCGAGTGCGAGCCGTTCCCCTACAATCTGTTCTGGTGGGAGGGGATTGACGGCAGCAAGGTTCTGGCGCATATTTTTAAGAGAAATAACACGGCATTTTCGCCCGCGGATATGGTAAGGCGCTGGGAGGATGACCGGAATCAGGCAGAGGGGATTTCGGGGATGCTCTACCCGTTTGGTTACGGGGACGGAGGCGGCGGACCGACCGAGCTGATGGTGGAGATGCTCTGCCGCTGCGGTGATCTGGAAGGAGCGCCGAGGACGGTGATGGAAGGACCGGGGGCATATTTTGGGCGCGTGTTGGAGCAACCGGTTGAAAATGTGTATTACGGGGAACTCTACCTTGCGTGGCACCGGGGAACGTACACCGCGCAGGCGCGGATCAAGAAGAAAGTCCGCCAGGCGGAGGGGGCGCTGCGTCAGGCGGACTTTCTGGCGGGGCTTATCCGGCTTTCGGGCAAGGATGGCCATAAAAACTTGGCGGGCAGGGAAGCTGCCATGCGTCTGGAAGCTATGTGGAAGGAACTTTTGTTCTGTGAGTTCCACGATATTCTGCCGGGCACTTCCATCCGGAGGGTCAATGAGCAGGCAGAGGAGGCTTTAAATGTGGTGCGGCGGGAAGCCCTCTTGCTGGCGGATGTGCTCCTTACCGCGCTGGCGGGTTCGGGGGCGGCATTTAACCTGCTGAGCTGGCCGAGGGAATATGAAGGTGGGATTCTTCCGCCGTGCGGGTATGCCGGTATCTTCAAGGGAAAGAAAGCTGCAAAAGATGCAGCAGACGGGGAAAGCGCGGGGATGGAGGCAGCAGGGAGTGCTCCGGTTTGTGCTGCGCGGGCGGAAAATGTGGGAGAGCCGATTGGCACTGCGGAGGAAGGGCAAGAGAAAGACTTAACCGGCACTGTGCCGGGAAAACAAAGGGGAAACCTGACTGGCATTGTGCAGGGAAAGCAAGTGGAAGAACCGGCTGGTATTATGCCGGGAAAGCAAGGGCAGAATCTGGCTGGCACCGTGCGGGCAGAGTGCGGGAAAAATTCCGTGGGTATGCAATTGGATAACGGGATGAAAACAGTGACCGTGGAAAACCAATATTACACCGCAAAGGTGGACTGCCTTGGCAGGATCACCAGTCTGGTCGATAAAGAAAGCGGTTATGAATATGCGGCGGGCGCGCTGAACGAGCTGTGTATGTACCGGGATGTCAATGTCGATTACGACGCGTGGGAGCTTGGCAGGATGTATGAGAAGCTTCCGGTAACGCTCGGGCAGGAGGGGACGCTTACCGCACGCGCGGAGGGGGACGGTATCCATTTTATGGTCTACCGGAAAGAAGCGCATTTTATCTGGCAGCAGGAGATTGTTTTTGCCGAGCGCAGCCGCAGGATTGAGTTTCGCACGAAGGTCGACTGGCAGGAGCGGCACAAGCTGTTAAAAGCAGCATTCCCGACCACGGTGTACACAAAAGAGGCAATCGAAGAAATTCCGTTCGGCTATTTAAAGCGCCCGACCCACCGGTCAAGGCAGTACGAGCGCGACTTGTACGAAACCTGCCACCACCGCTATGCAGCACTCACTGACGGGAAAAATGGATTGGCTCTGTTAAACGACTGCAAGTATGGAATCTCCGCGAAGGACAGTACCCTGGCGCTGACGCTTTTGCGCGCGCCTGTGATACCGGATATGGAGGCGGATCTTGGGGAGCATGAATTTACCTACGCGCTGTATTTGTTCCGGGGACCGTTTACGGAGAGCGATGTGGTGCGTGAGGCTTATGGCCTGAATACGGAGGTGCTGGTATCCGGGGAAGCAGGACGGGCGAAAGAAGCAGGGAATGGGGAGGCTTCGGGAAAAGATGCGGTAAGTTATTTTTCCGTTGATGAGAAGAATGTTATTCTGGAAACCTGCAAACCGGCGCTCGATAAGGAGAACGGCGTGGTGCTGCGCCTTTATGAGTGTATGGGGAGCGCGGTTTGCTGCCGCCTTTTCCTGCCGCCGTCCGTAAAAGAGGTATGGCTCTGCAATATGCTTGAGGAAAAGCAGGAGGAGGTGCCGTTGACGGATGGGGCGGCGGGGCTTTCCTTCCGCTCATTTGAGATCAAGACCCTGCTGCTTTTGGTGTGAAAATATTCCGTTTTCAATTGCCTCATCGCATAAGATGGGATATAATTATATTAGCTCCCCGGAGGGGAGAAACCATCCCTCAAAGGGCGGCGGATGTCCGGAGGGTATGGTATTTTTGTGATCCGACACGAAAATGACAAGGGGGAATACTTAGATGAAGGAAATCATTACGGCGGCAATCCTTTTGATCCTTGCGGTGGGGCATTTGTGGTCAGCGCCCGCTCCTTTAAGGAGAAGGGATTTGTCTTCAACAATGCCTATCTTTACGCGTCAGAGCAGGAGCGCGGTGCGATGGATAAGAAGCCGCAGTACCGGCAGTCTGCCGTCGTATTTTTAATGGCGGGCGTTGTGCTGCTGCTTTTTGCAGCGGAGGAATTGTTCCACAGCGGCTGGCTGTTCTATGCACAGCTTGCCGGGATCATCCTTTTGGTGGTCTATGCCATTGTCTCCAGCATCCGGATCGCAAAAAAGGGTGGCAGGGTATAAGGACTTTGGGCAAGGTCCGGCGGATACATTTTTTACTCGGTATCCTGCCGCCCGTAAGACGGATGTGCGGCGGGAGGAAAGAAAAAAGATGCACTGGCCGGGTGCGGGCGAACCGCGGAAAGCCCGGAAAAGATATTACGGGAGAGAGGGAAGAGGATGGAACAGCATTACAAAAAAATCGTGAAGGATACCGAAAGGCGGGCAGCAGCTGCCATGCAGCGCCAGATCATGGATGCTGGCAACGCCCGTTATGGCGGATTTCGAGACGGGACGGGCATCGTGCAGGCGAAATATGCCATCTATCAGGTAGCGCCCATGATTGCGGCGTACTGCTGCCCGGATACTGTGTTTTACCAAGGCAGGGAGATTTACGGACGGATTCTTGCAGGGCTTGCCTACATCCGGGGTGTGCAGCATGAGAACGGCCTGTTTGACTATATTACCTGCAATTTTTATTCCGCGCCGGACACGGCGTTCTGCCTGAAAAAACTGCTTCCGGTCTACGAATATCTGTGCGGTAAGGCGGATGCCGCGGGCGGGAAAACAGGCGGTTTTGCCGGACAGGAGAAGAGCGCCCTGCTGCCCGCAAATTCTGTGGCGGGAAAAAGAGCCGGAAAGGAAGAAAGCAACCGTGACGGGGAGGGCTTCCCCGTGGAGGCAATCACCGCCGGTGAGATGGAAATCCGTACCCGCCTGGAGGAGATTATCGCAAACGGCGCGAACGGGATGCTTTTGGGAGGGTTCCACACGCCGAACCACCGTTGGGCAATCGCGTCCATCCTGATGGCGTGCAGCCGCTTTTTTGGCAGCAAAGAGATGGCGGAAGCCGCGCGCGGTTATCTGAAAGAGGGGATTGACTGCAACGCGGATGGCGAGTATTCGGAAAAATCTGCCGGAAATTACAACCGGATCAACAACGATGCCATGATACTTTTGTCGCAAGTCACCGGGGATGCTTCCTACGAGCAGCATGTTTTGCGCAACCTTAAGATGATGCTTACTTATATTGAGCCGGACGGCAGCATTTTTACGTCAAATTCTACACGGTTTGACAAGGATCTGCTCGTCTATCCGACCGATTATTATATGGAATACCTGCGGATGGGGATGAAATATCAGATCCCGGAATTCCTGCAGATGTGCAATTCAATCTTTGATATCGTGGAGGAGAAGCGCATCGCCGCGCCAGACTGCCTTATCTGGTTCCTGCTCTGCCCGGTTTACCGGGAGTTTGAGTACGGGGAGCGCTATCCGTTTGGGGACTATCATGTGTTTTACAGGGATTCCGGCATTGCCAGACACAGGAGCGGGCGTTATACTTATACCGTGATGAACGGGAAATCAAATTTTTTCTGTCTCCATAACGGGACGATGAAGCTGGAGATTAAGGTGTGTGGCAGTTTCTGTGAACACAGGGCGTTTTTGGGCGAAAAGATGGAGCAGATATCCGAGGGGGAGTACCATCTGTGTCAGGTGATGCGGGGATGGTATTATCTGCCGTTTGATAAGGAACCGGAGACGGGCGACTGGTGGAAGATGGACAATGCTTCCCGCCCGAAGAAATATGGCCCGGATATGCAGGTCGACGTGTGGGTGAAGGAGACGGCGTGCGGCGTGGATCTTTGTGTGAAAACTTCCGGTGTGGACGGCGCACCGTGGAGGGTTGAACTGGCATTTTCCGGCGCGGATTTCTTTTCAAGTTCCCAGATTGACATGCCGGTTTCGGGCAGCGAGGTGCTGGTAGTAAAGGAAGGGGAGGTCGAGGTGGCGAACGGATGGGATGCGCTCGTGATCGGACCTTGCTTTGGCGAACACCATTTTACCGAAGGCAAAGAGGACAGCGAGAAAAAGACACCGGGGGCATTTACGCTCTACCTCACGGATTATACGGCATTTGAGCGGGAGATCCATATCCGGAATAAATGGAGCGGCATGATATGAAGGACAGAAAGAGGGGGCGGAGGGGCTTTTGGCTGCGGGAATTACACCTGCGGCAAAACGTTGATGGCTGCGGGCTGGCGCAGGCACTTGGGTATGTGGAAGAACTCGTTCGTGCGCCAGGTTCCCGATAATTGTCCCGCCGCCATGCCGCCGCTTGTATGGGGGAAAGATTGTCCGCAGCGGGGAGGAAAGGGGATTTGATGTTGCAGGGAAAGGAAAGTTTTTTAAAATACGTCCGGGAGACCGCGCTGCCGGGATTAAAAAACGGAAACGCAGTTTACGGAAGTACATTGCAGTGTGTTTTTTTGAATTATCCGAGGGAGACGGCTCTGCAGGCGGAGATCGCGGAGGCGTATGAGGCGCTTTTGAAAAAGGTTTCCGCAAAAAAGCTGATCCGGATATCGGAGGATTACCGCATCCGGCGCGATGAATGGTTTCTGGATCTGGACGAGGTAAACTGGTGGTGCAGGAAACCGCGGCGGGAGGATTATCCGCATCTGACGGTGAACCAGTACCATGCGGTATTAAAATTCGGAACGTTCCTCGCGGGAGGCTACGACCGGCAATGGTGTATGGAAGCCCTGGACGGTGCGCGGGGAAGCCTGCCGTTTTTCATCCTGCGCCTGAATGACTGGGTGGGGGTGATCCGCGAGAGCGCCTTTGCCCTGGCAAAGAAAAGGCTGGCGCAGGCGGATGTGGAGGAGCTGTTTTATGCCCTGCCGATGCTTGAAAAGGTGGCAATGTCCGGAAGAAGGAACGGGGGGCATGTCGAATGGCTTGCGGCGGGAGTAAGGGAGCGCTCGTATAAGATTTTTAAGGAGATGCCGGAAGGGCTGCTTATCGGGCGGCTTCCGTATTATGGGGTCAATGTCAAAAATGCGGTTTACCGTCTGATCAGCAAGACCAAGCTGTTGTCACTTACGCAGATGGAACGGCTCCTTTCAGCGGAGTGGACGGGGTACGGGAAGAGATTGCTGCTGGAGGGGATTTTTTCGCATTACGGGTATGACAGGGAACGGGTGGAAGGTTATCTTGCGTCGCGCAATACCCTGGTTCGCCACCGGGCGCTGTGGTTTCGGTACGGGCATGACAAGAATGCGTGGGAGGGACTGGAGAGGATGCTGCTTGACCGTTCGAGGAGGATCCGGAGGGACGCGGCATTTATCCTGCAAAAGCACACGGATATCCGGATCCTTGATTATTATCTGCAGGAACTGCAGCTCGGGGTATCCGAGACCGTGCTGCTTGGGATCGGCGAGCACGGGACGCGGCGGGAGCTCGGCCTGATCGAGCCATTTCTTGCCGGGGAGGGCAGCCGGATGGCAAAGGCGGCGCTCGTTTCTTACGGAAGGCTTGCCGCGGAACAGGGACACCGCGTCTACTGGGAGTTTTTGTTTGACGAGCGCCCCGCGGTTGCGAAGACGGCGTACTGCCTGATCCGGAAAAACAGGATCCACTACGGCGCAGGGGAAATTTATGGGATGCTTGGCAAGTACAAAGGAACCGTGACCGGAAAATATTTGTTCCGGCTTTTGCTGTGCGAGCCGTCATGGGAACGCCTGCCCTTCTTACTTGAAATGTATGCGGGATGGGAACTGACGCAGGAGGAGGAATGGTGGGTGCGCGAAGGTATTGGCGGCCGGTATGTCTATGCCGTGATATCAAAGGCGCAGGCGGAGAAAATCGCCGCGGTTTTGGAGCGCGGGGGAGATAAATTTCCGGAAAGATTAAAGAAGGCGATTCTGTTTGATTTAGAGCATGTCGTGAAACGGTAGGCTGGGCGTGCAGGGGCAGCCGGCTTTGGGGGCTGCGCCCGGAAAGGATCGGGATATGAGGATCATTTTAACAAAGGATTATCAGGATATGAGCCGGAAGGCGGCAAATATTATCTCGGCTCAGGTGATTTTAAAGCCGGACAGCGTCCTGGGTCTGGCGACAGGCTCTACGCCGGTCGGTATTTACCGGCAGCTGGCGCAGTGGTATGAAAAAGGGGATCTGGATTTCTCGAAGGTGACGACCGTCAATCTGGACGAATACCGCGGGCTTTCCCCAGAGGATAGTCAGAGTTACCACTATTACATGGAAAAGAATTTTTTCTCTAAGGTAAATCTGCGGGCAGACAGGCATTTTTTGCCGGACGGGAACAACGAGGATGCCGCCGCGGAGTGTGCGCGCTATGAGGCGCTGATTGGCTCGCTTGGCGGGATCGACCTTCAGCTGCTTGGGCTTGGGCATAACGGGCATATCGGTTTCAATGAGCCGGCAAAAGATTTTGTGGGAAGTGTGCATCTTGTCGACCTGGCAGAGCGGACAATCGAGGCAAACAAGCGATTTTTTTCTTCCGCGGAGGCGGTGCCAAGGCAGGCGTACACGATGGGCGTGAGGACGATCCTGTGTGCAAAAAAAATCCTGCTGGCGGTGAGCGGGGAGGACAAGGCAGATGCCTTGTTCCGGACGTTAAATGGACCGATCAGCCCGAAGGTGCCGGGCTCCGTGCTGCAGCTGCACCCGGACGTGGTGGTCGTGGCGGATGCTGCCGCGGCTGGGAGGCTTTCGCGGGAATCCGGGAAGGATGGTTAAACGGGGACAGGCGGGGCTGCAGGGCAGGCAGTTCCGCCTGTTTTTGCGGGCTTGCCTGAATTTTGAAATTTTGATTGACACGCCAGAATGCCCTAACTATAATATAGCTGTTGGAAGCATAAAATTTTAAATAGAAGATAACAAAGAGCGAAGGGAGAACATACTATGAAAGCTTACAAGGACATGGGCAGGGATGAACTCTTATCACTGAAAGCAAGCCTTGAAGAACAGTTTAAGACCGAGGAGGCGAAGGGATTGTCCCTCAACATGGCGAGGGGGAAGCCCGGAGCAACGCAGCTTGCGATTTCCATGCCGCTGCTTGACGAGATCAATTCGGGCTCGGACATGACGACCCTGCTCGGAAACGATACCAGAAATTACGGCGACTGGGACGGCATTGGCGAGTGCAGGCAGCTTATGGCGGATATGATGGAGGTCAAGAAAGCCAATGTCGTTGTGTGCGGAAATTCCAGCCTGAATATTATGTATGATACGGTCGTGCGCTCGATGGTGATGGGGGTGAACGGTTCCACCCCGTGGTGTAAGCTGGATAAAGTGAAATTTTTGTGCCCTGTTCCAGGATATGACAGGCATTTTAAGATCACCGAAACCTTCGGTATCGAGATGATTCCGGTTCCGCTCGGCGAGGACGGGCCGGACATGGATATGGTCGAGGAGTACGTGAACGGTGATGCGGCGGTCAAGGGAATCTGGTGCGTGCCGAAATATTCCAACCCGACGGGGATCACTTATTCGGACGAGGTGGTGCTGCGTTTTGCGAACTTAAAGCCTGCGGCGGCAGATTTCCGCATTTTTTGGGACAATGCTTACTGCATCCATCATCTTTACGATGATGTGCAGGATAAGATCCCGAATATCTTAGAGGAGTGTGAGAAGGCGGGCAACCCGGATATGGTATATGTTTTTGCCTCCACCTCAAAGATCAGTTTTCCGGGTTCCGGCGTGTCCGCGGTCGCGACTTCGCTCGCCAATATGGAGTACATCAAGAAATTTATGACGACGCAGATCATCGGACATGATAAGATCAACCAGCTGCGCCATGCGCGGTTCTTTAAGAACATAGACGGGCTGAACGCGCATATGAAAAAACACGCAGAACTGATGCGGCCGAAATTCGAGGCGGTGCTTGCGGTTTTGGAGAAAGAGCTTACAGGGCTTGGGATTGGGACATGGACGAGACCGCGCGGCGGGTACTTTATTTCCTTTGATTCCATGCCTGGCTGCGCGAAGGCGATCGTGGCAAAATGTAAGGAGTTGGGGCTTGTTTTGACCGGGGCGGGGGCAACTTACCCTTACGGGAAAGACCCGGAGGATTCCAACATCCGCATCGCGCCGTCCTTCCCGACACCGGAGGAGATGTTTGAGGCGGCACGGATGTTCGCGCTCTGCGTGAAGATGGTTTCGGTCGAGAAATTGCTGGAAAAATAAATCATGGTATGTATTTGTTACCCAAAGGCCGGCGCGGGTATCCTGCCGGCTTTTGGGTACTTCCTTTTGGGCGCGTGCGCCATTGCATTTTGGCGCGGCACGCAGGGGACACACCAAAGGCTGTCATAAGGAGGGATGCCAAATGCCGTTGATCAACAAGATCATGAAGAAACTTCCGAGGAAGCAGGTGCTTCCGGGGGAACTTGAACCTGCGCGCCGGTTTAAAGAGCCACTCGTGGTTCCGAGGGAATTACAGCTTTCGGAGGACGGGCGGGACGAAAACGGGGAGTATCCGGTGCTTGAGAGGGAAATCCTGCCGGAGCGCATCATTTGCCCGGATTGTGGCGGGATTACGTTAGAGGGTTTGGATTTTTGCGATAAATGCGGCGGGGAACTGCGGTAAACGGGATATTTCTCGCGCAAACTGGCTTTTATGGGATTGACTATTTAAAAAAAAGAGTTATAATAAATGTGGATATTATTAACGCTCCAATGTTCAGGTACTGTTTCGACGCGATTATGAAAAAAACTCCCACTAGCTGATTTTTACGGATACAGGAAAATTTTCAAACTCCGCTATAAGGTAAGTGCCTGCCTTGGACTTGGCGGAGAGGAGATTTTACCATGAATCAAAATGAAGGTATTGAGAGGAAGCTTACGCGCTCATTCATCAGCGTGGCTGCGATTGCAGCAGGTGGGGCAGTGCTGGGGTTGATAGCAATGATCGTGATATCGCTCCGGTACAACTACGCGCTTGATAATTTCGGGTTTGCGCAGGGGGATATCGGGCGGGCCATGTTTGATTTTGCGGATATCCGTTCCTCCCTCCGGGCGGCCATCGGTTATGATGACCAGGAGGCGATCGACGCGGTCGTGAAGATGCATGATGACAAGAAGATTGTGTTTGAGCGGGATTTTGCACAGGTGGAAAAGAGCATTGTCTCGGATGACGGCAGGCGGACTTACGATGCAATCTCGTCGGAGCTGGCGGCTTACTGGGCGCTGGATTCAAAGATCATGCAGCTGGGTGCTTCCACAGACCGTGAGCTTTGTAAGCAGGCGCAGGAATTGGCGCTGAATGAGCTCTCGGTCGCTTACAGCAGCATTTATGATAAACTGGAAGAACTTTTGGAAGTAAAGGTAGAGCAGGGAAACGAGCTGTCAAGCCACCTTGCGATACTGTGTATCATTTTCGGGATTGCGATCGCCGCCATGATCGGAACCGACATGTATCTGGCAAACCGGAGGGGAAGCCGCATTGCGGGCAAAATAGCAAATCCGCTGAGGGATCTCGGGAAACGCCTTAAGACCTTTGCGGGGGGAGATCTGACATCCCCGTTCCCGGTGATTGAGACCGGGGATGAGGTGGAGATGATGAACAAGGATGCCGTGGAGATGGCGGGGCACCTCAATGTGATTATCCATGATGTCGGGGAAGTGCTCGGTGAGATGGCATCCGGGAATTATGCAGTCCGGTCAAAGGCAACCAACCATTATGAAGGGGATTTCAGCAAGTTGTACGACGCGATGCGCGGGCTGCGTGACCAGATGAAGGAAACCCTGCTCTCCATCGGGGAGGCATCCGGCCATGTATCAAGTGGTTCCGGGGATCTGGCCAGGGCTTCCCAGGGACTTGCGGAGGGTGCGTCGGAGCAGGCAGGCGCAGTGGAAGAATTGCAGGCGACAATCACAAACATTACCGCGACGATGGAAAAGAGCGCGCAGAGTGCGGAGGAATCCTACACAAGGGCACAGCATTATGCGGATGCAGCGGATAACAGCCGTGAGGAAATGAACCACATGATGACGGCGATGGGGCGGATCAATGAGGCTTCGGCCAGGATCGGGGATATCATCTCCCAAATTGAGTCCATCGCGTCCCAGACCAATCTTTTATCCTTGAATGCTTCCATTGAGGCGGCCAGGGCAGGGGATTCCGGGCGGGGTTTTGCCGTGGTGGCAGACCAGATCCGGGAGCTTGCGAACCAGAGTGCGAAAGCGGCGGTTGATACGAGGGAGCTGATCGAGGGCTCCATCAAGGAAGTTGCGGAGGGAAATAACTCCGCGGAGCGGGCGGCGCATGCCATTGCTTCGGTTGTGGACGGCATCAAGCAGATCGCGGAATTTTCCAAAGACCTGAAAGTGATGGTGGAGGATCAGACCGAGGCCATCCGCCAGGCGGAAATCGGCGTGGAGCAGATTTCGGAAGTCGTGCAGGTCAATGCGGCGACTGCACAGGAGGCATCCGCGACAAGCGAAGAACTGTCCGCGCAGGCGGTCGTCTTGGATGAGCTTGTCGGGCGGTTTGTATTGACGAAGCATTAGAGGCGGCTGTCAGGCAGTGAAGCGGGCGGGGAATCCTTGCCGCAAGAAGGATATGTTACATAACACCCCCGGCAGGACGGTAAAATGACTGCCGGGGGTTTGATGGTATAGGATGGTCGGTGCGGACCAAAAGTCCTCGGAAGAGCCATGGTACTGGGAAATGGTATGTGGAACTTAAAATGGGGAGGTGCGGGATGGAGAAGATGACTGTTACGATTGCAAGGCAGTATGGAAGCAGTGGTCGCATGATCGGGCGCAAACTGGCGGATCAGATGAAAATACATTATTATGACAGGGAACTGCTGCGCCTTGCTTCAAATGAGAGCGGTATTGACGAGGAATTGTTTTACAAGGCGGACGAAAAACTGAAAAAGACTTTTTTTGATCTCTTTGCCCGCAAAAAATACAAGGAGAGCTGGATATCACCGGACAGCGACGAGTTTACATCGGATGATAATCTGTTTAATTTCCAGGCAAAGATCATCCGTGAGCTTGCTCAAAAAGAGTCCTGCGTGATCATTGGGCGCTGTGCCGATTTTATCCTGCGGGAGAGGAAGGATGTGGTGCGGGTCTATCTGCACGCGCCGTTTGAGGAGCGATTAAAGGCCGTCCTTGCACTATCGCCGCTTTCGGAGGAGGAGGCAAGAAAGCAGATGGAAAAGACGGACAGGCTCCGGGAGGAGTATTACGCGTACTATACGGGGCGGAACTGGCATTCGTCGGATAATTACGATCTGTGCATTGACACGAGCCGTGTGGGGGTCGATGAGTGCGTGGAAATGATCGCCCGCTATATGGAGGCTGTGCGGAGCGGGAAGGGAGGCATGTAGTTTGAAGGCATGGGAGAAGAATTTCCGGAGGGTGGAACCATACACACCGGGGGAACAGCCGGAATTTTCCGATATGATAAAATTGAATACGAACGAGAACCCGTATCCGCCGTCTCCAAAAGTGGCGGAAGCGGCGGCGGGACTTTGCGGGGAGACGGGGAAATTCCGACTTTACCCGGATTTTAAGGCGGGGGCGCTGGTGGATGCCTTAGCAGGCTATTATGGGCTTTCCGGGGAGCAGGTATTTGTCGGGGTCGGTTCGGATGATGTGCTCTCCGTGGCGTTTTTGACTTTTTTTAATTCCGGCAGGCCGGTGCTCTTCCCGGATATCACATATTCATTTTATGATGTTTGGGCGCAGGTCTACGGCATTCCGTATGAACGTCCGGCACTCGATGGGGATTTCCGGATCCGCCGGGAAGATTATTACCGGGAAAACGGCGGTATCGTGATCGCAAACCCGAACGCGCCGACCTCGGTCGCGGAAGGGCTTGGTTTTATCGAGGATATCGTAAGGCACAACCAGGAGTCGGTGGTGGTGGTGGACGAGGCTTATGTAGATTTTGGCGGGACTTCGGCGCTGCCCCTGCTCTCGAAATACGAGAACCTGCTGATCGTGCAGACTTTCTCAAAATCGAGATCAATGGCGGGTGTGCGCATCGGTTACGCGATGGGGCATCCCACGCTGATCCGGGCGATGAACGATGTGAAGTATTCCATCAATTCGTACACGATGAATTACCCTTCACTCCTGCTCGGCGCTGCCGCCATCAAGGACGACACATATTTTAAGGAATGCTGTGAGAAGATCATCCGGACGCGTGAGTGGGCCAAAGACGCGCTTTGCGGGCTTGGGTTTGCCTGCCTTGAGAGTTCGGCGAATTTCCTGTTCGCCACACATGAAAGCATGCCGGCGAAAAAGATTTTTGCGGCGCTGAAAGAGAGGGGAATCTTTGTCCGTTACTTTGACAGGCCGCGCATTGAGAATTACCTGCGCATCACGGTTGGTACGCAGGAACAGATGGAAAAACTTGGAAAGGCGCTTGCTGAGATTTTGGGACAGTAAAGGTGATGTCCGGAAGCGGGGCGAGACGGGAAAAATCATTCGTTGGCCGCGGCACCGGGAGGATATCTATGGAATGATAAATTAGGAGGAATCTATGAAATCGCAGACAGATCTGGAACAGATGTTAAGGAGTATTGACCACAGGGGTTATCCGGCGTACAAAGACCTGCGCGGAAGTTACCAGTTCGTGGGCTATGTGCTCGGGATCGACCATGTACAGGGAGACCCGTTTGCCGCCCCGTCGCGCCTTAGCGTGCGTGTGGGGAAGGCGCAGGCAGGTTTTGCGCCTGAAATGTATGAGGAGGAACACAAGCGCGTGGCGCTCGCGGATCATTTACTGCGCACCTTCGGGCGGACGCTAGCGGATTATACGTTTCAGGCAAAAGGTTCCGGCAAGAGCGGCCTGATCGGTGTCAGCCGCCCGGGGCAGGAGATTCTGGCGCGCACGGCGTGCGAGATACAAAACGGCGATGTCCTTGTACGCTTTGAGGTCGGATTCCCGGCGAACGGGCGCACGATCAACGCGGGGGAGCTGCACAAAATATTGTTTGACTATATCCCGCAGGCGGTGAAGCGCTCACTTTTCTACAAGAACCTTCGCGCCGAGGAGGTAAAGGCGGTCTTGGAGCTTGCGGAGGACGAGCAGGCGGTGCGGGAAGCGCTTTCCGAGAAAGGGCTTGTCGCTTTTGTCGCAAACGGTGCGGTTTTGCCGCGTGAGAGCGGGGTCTCGCAAAAGCCGATGAAAAATGCCGTGGCATTTACCTCGCCGAAGGAGTTTGAGGTGGAGCTAACCCTGCCGCACCGCGGCACGGTAAAAGGGATGGGGATCCCGGCGGGCATCACGCTGATCGTCGGCGGGGGCTACCACGGAAAGTCCACGCTGTTAAAGGCGCTTGAACAGGGTGTTTACAACCATATCGCGAAGGACGGCAGGGAGCTTGTCATCACGAGGGACGACGCGGTCAAGGTGCGGGCGGAGGACGGCAGGGCGGTCAAGCATGTCAACATTTCGCCGTTTATCAGCGACCTGCCTAACGGCAAGGACACCGTCGATTTCTCGACGGAGGACGCGAGCGGTTCGACCTCGCAGGCGGCGAATGTGGTCGAGGCCATCCGCGCCGGGGCGAAACTTCTCCTGATCGATGAGGATACCTGCGCGACGAACTTTATGGTGCGCGATGAGCTGATGCAGCAGGTAGTATCCCCGGAGAAGGAGCCGATCACGCCGTTTTTACTGCAGGCGAGGGAACTTTATGAGAAATACGGGGTTTCGGTGATCTTAGTTGCGGGAAGCTCCGGGGCATATTTCCATATTTCCGACCGCGTGATCCAGATGGATAATTATAAAACGCTTGATATTACGGCGCGCGTGAAAGAGTGCATGGAAGGCCAGCCGCCGCTTGAAAAGCTCTCGTCCGGAAAGACCCCGATCGGGGCGATTTTCGGTGATGCAGTGAAAAAGCGCATGGTGAAGGTCGGGCGGCTGGAAAAGAAATATGATGAAGTCAAGGTCAAACAATTTGGCAAGGACAGTTTTTCGTTCGGGAGGGACAATGTGGACTTAAGCTTTGTGGAGCAGCTCCTTGATTCCGAGCAGACAACGACGCTCTCATATTGCTTAAAGGCGCTTGCCGACAAGCTTGAGAAAGCGCCGCAGGATATCGAGGCACTGGTGGAACAGCTGGATAAGCAGATCAGGCGTGAGGGGCTTGCCAGCCTGTGCAAGGGCAGTTACCTCCCGGCGACGCTCGCTGCGGTGCGCAAACAGGAGATTTATGCTTGTGTGAACCGTTACCGTGGGCTGATCTGACGATAATTATCGGAATTCAAAGCAGCAGGAGCGCATAGGAGAGGCGATGGAGGAAGCAAATAGCAAAAAAAGTAACAACAAGGCGAATTATCAGCGCATGCTGGATAAGACACTTTTTGAGATTGCAGGGGACGGGAGGATACCGTCCCTGCTTTTGCATGCGTGCTGTGCGCCGTGTTCCAGCTATGTGCTGGAATATTTAACGCGTTTTTTTGATATTACGGTATTTTATTATAACCCGAATATTTCCCCGAAGGAGGAGTATGACAAGCGGGTGGAGGAAATCAAACGCCTGGCCGGCCAGATGCCGCTCGCGCGCCCGGTGGGGCTGCTCTTTGGGGCGTACGAGCCGGAGCGTTTTTTTGCGGCGGCGAAGGGGCTTGAGGCGCTGCCGGAAGGAGGGGAGCGGTGTTTTGCCTGCTACAGGCTGCGCCTCGCGGAAACAGCAAGGGCGGCCGCAGAGGGTGGGTTTGACTATTTTACGACGACACTCTCCATCAGCCCGCTCAAAAATGCGGAGAAACTAAACGAGATCGGGCGGGAGCTTTCCGCGGCGTGCGGCATCGCGTACCTGTATTCGGATTTCAAGAAAAAGAACGGCTACCAGCGCTCAGTGGAGCTTTCACGGGAATACGGGCTTTACCGCCAGGACTATTGCGGCTGTGTTTATTCGAGGGCAGAGCGGGAGCGCGCGAAGAGGGATTGGAGTACCTAAGTTCCAGATTGCAGTGAAATTTATAAGTCCATATAGTGAAATAATCTGCCGCATTGCCTTCCGGACATAGAAAGAAAGCGGGAAGACACCGGGCGCGGCGGTCGGGGCGGCGGAAACCGGATGTTACAAAAAAGAGGCAGGAGTGGGAAATCACCAATTGACCTTAGTCCACTAACGTGTTACTATATTCTTATAGGAAATCGGTGTGTACCGTGGGGAGCTCACGGTATACGGGAAGGCGGTGGAACGATGAAGAGGATACTGATAGTCGATGACAACCGGACAAACATTGCGTTTGCGAAGGGCTGCCTTGGGAATAGGTATGAATTTACATCTGCGCATTCGGGCGAGGAAGCGGTCGACATCCTTTCGAGACAAAAATATGATTTGGTACTGCTTGATTATGTTATGCCGGGGCTTGACGGCATGGGAGTGCTGAAATTTATCCGGGGGGATATCCGGCTGCGTGAGATGCCGGTCGTGATGGTCACCTCGAACGAGGAGATGGAGGTAGCCTGCCTTAGCGCGGGGGCGCAGGATTTTGTCAAGAAGCCGTACGCGCCGGAAGTGTTAAAGATGCGTGTCGGCCGCGCGCTTGAGATGGATGATTACCAGAAAAAGCTCTCCCTTTTGGTCCAGCAGAAATCAAAGCGCATTGAGAAGATGCAGACCAGCATCATCGCGAATATCGCCAACCTGATTGAAAACCGGGATAAGGATTCCGGCCAGCATGTCAAGCGCGTCGGGTACTATATGGGGATTATTGCCGAGCGTTTAAGGAAGAGTACGGATTACCGGGGGCAGCTGGACGAGCACCTGATCCGCAATATGATGCAGGCTTCTGCGCTGCACGATGTGGGGAAAATTTCAATCTCCGACAATATTTTGTGCAAGCCTGCACGGCTCACACAGGAGGAGTACGAGGTCATGAAGACGCATACCGTGCTCGGTGCCCGCATCATCCGCCAATGCCTCGAAAACATTGAGGAAGATGACTATACGGAAATGGCTGAGCAGATCGCACTTTACCATCATGAGCGCTGGGACGGGACGGGTTATCCGGAAGGGCTGTCGGGTATGGATATCCCGCTCTGCGCGCGCATCATGTCGGTGGCGGACGTATTTGACGCGCTGATCAGCCGCCGCTGCTATAAGGAGATCCAGCCGATGGAGGAGGCGTTCCGCATCATTGAGGAAGGTTCCGGCACGCAGTTTGAGCCTGCGGTCGTGGAGGCGTTTCTTGCGGAGGCAAAAATGATCGCGACGATCGTGGAGCGTATGGAGAGGTGAGGGATATGGCAGCAAAGGAGATGGAAAACCTGTGCACCGCTGTCATCGGCGGGACGTATGAGGTATGTGGGATGGAGCTGCCGCGCGCGACACAGATGCGCCTTACAGCGCTTGGGCTGACGGCGGGGACAAAGATCCGGGTACTGAACAACAAGCGCAGCGGGTCGGTGATCTTCCATGTGCGCGGCACGCGGCTTGCGGTCGGGAGGAAGATCGCGGAGCATATCTATATCGGAAGGAAGCGTACATAATGGAGCAGGAAAAGGAATTGCAGGTCGGCTTTGTCGGAAACCCGAACTGCGGGAAGACAACATTGTTCAACGCCTACACCGGGGCACGCTTAAAGGTGGCAAACTGGCCGGGGGTGACGGTGGAGAAGAAGGAGGGGGCGCTGAAGTACCACAAGCACCAGTTCAAATTGGTGGATCTGCCGGGTATTTACAGCCTGACTTCCTACACGATGGAGGAGAAACTGACCAGGCAGTTTATCTTAAACTCGGATGTGGACGTGATCGTCGATGTGGCGGATGCGTCGGCGCTGGAGCGCAATCTCTACCTGACCCTGCAGCTGATCGAGCTGGGCAAGCCCGTTGTGCTGGCGCTTAACATGATGGACATCGTGCAGGAGCGGGGTATGGAGATTGACCTGCACCGGCTGCCGGAGATGCTCGGCATCCCGTGTATCCCGGTCTCGGCGCGCAAGCGTTCCGGGCTGCAGATTTTGATCCACACGGTGGCACACCACAAAGAAAAGCGTCTTTCAATCCTTGAGCACCAGCATCCGGACCAGCAGAGCACAAGCCGCCACAAACACAACCATCACGAGGAATTTGCGATGGTGTACGACGATGTGATCGAGGACAAAATCGACGAGCTGACAGAGCGAATGAAAGCGGCGGGTTTTGTCAGCCCGAATTACCGCTGGCACGCGCTTAAGCTTCTGGAGCAGGACGAGGAGATCATGGGGCAGGTGGGGCTTGATTTATCCGATATCATTGACCGCAGCTATGAGACGGATATCATCAATGAGAAATATGATTTCATCGAGGAGGTCATCGAGGAATGTCTTGTGAACAAGCAGACGAAGGCGGCGTTCACGGACAGGGTGGACCGGCTTTTGACGCACCGGTATCTGGGGCTGCCGATGTTTCTGTGCATTATGGCAGCAGTGTTTTTCCTGACATTTTTTATCGGGGACTGGCTGAAGGGGTATTTTGAGGAGTTTTTGGAATGGTTTTCAGGGAAAGCGGCGGATGGTCTTGCCGCGGTGAAGGTGAACGCGGTGCTCTCATCTTTGGTCGTGGACGGCATTATTTCGGGCGTTGGCGGAATCCTGACATTCCTGCCCAATATTTTTATCCTGTTTTTAGCGCTCGCGTTCCTTGAGGACAGCGGTTATATGTCGCGTGTTGCTTACGTGATGGACGGACTGATGGGCAAGCTTGGCTTGTCGGGGCGTGCGTTCATCCCGATGGTGCTTGGTTTCGGGTGCAGTGTCCCGGCTGTAATGGCATCGAGGGCATTGGAGGATCCCACCGACCGCAGGCGGACGATCTTTGTGATACCGTTCATGTCATGTTCCGCAAAGCTCCCGGTATATGTGCTGTTCTCGGAGATGTTCTTCGGGAAAAACGCGATGTTTGCGGCGTTCTCGATGTACCTGGCCGGGATGGCGGTCGGGATCGCGACGGCGTTTGTGATGAGCCGGGCAGGAGGACAGAAAAAGGCGGAAGATGAGGCAGAAGGGCAGACATGGAAAGCCGCAGGGAAAGTATCCGGGAAGTCGGGAAGTCCGGTGGCAGGACAGGATATGACTTTTGCAAACAATGTTTCCGGCGTGGAGGAAACGAAAATAGGAGCCGCGGTTTCCTGTGCTTTCTGCAAAAAAGCCTGCTCCCGCCGGGAAACCGCGAATCCGCTTTTGATCGAGCTGCCGGAATATAAGACACCGAATGCGCGCACAATCGCGATTTATGTCTGGGATAAGGTGAGGGACTATCTGACGAAGGCGGGGACTACGATTTTTATCGCTTCGATTCTGGTATGGTTTATTTTGAATTTCGGGCCGAAGGGGCTGGTGGGCGATATGGGGGAGAGTTTCGGCGCTATGGTCGGCAGGGCGCTCGCCCCGGTTCTATCCACGGCGGGTATCGGCCTGTGGCAGATCGCGCTGGCGCTGATCTCCGGCCTTGCCGCGAAAGAGGTTGTGGTCTCAAGCATATCGGTGCTCTTTGGCATTGGCAACGCCGGTTCGCCTTCCGGCATGGCGGAACTTTCTGCGCTGTTGGCGGGAATGGGTTTTACGGCGTTAAATGCTTATGCCCTCATGGTGTTCGTGCTGCTTTATACTCCGTGTGTGGCGACGATCGCGGTGATCCGCAGGGAGCTTGGATCTGTAAAGTGGACGGCGGCGACGATCATGTACCAGCTTTTTATCGCGTGGTTTGTTTCGACGGTGGTGTATCAGGCAGGCCGTTTGTTTTTGTAAATTTTATTCATTGCTGTCGGTTTTTTGTTTGGTTGCAATACGGATAGTGGACCGGAAACTCTTTTGTGGTTTCCGGTTCTGCTTCTTTTAACAATAAATGTTTCACTTTCCCGCCCCCCGCAAAATTTTTTTAAAATAAAAAAGGAGAATCCACCCGAATTCCAGAATAATATAAATAGAGGAGTAATTTTGTCAGTTTTGCGGGAAGGAGGCGGAGAAAATGCAGGAGCAGGGAAAATTTAGCATACGGGAAATGCAGGAGCAGCGCGAACATAAGATGCTCTCCCCGTATGCCTCGTTCAGCGATGCCACGAAAGGGCGGGATTTTGCGGAGGAACCCTGCGATATCCGCCCGGCCTACCAGCGCGACCGCGACCGCATCCTCCACTGTAAGGCATTCCGCAGGTTAAAGGGGAAGACGCAGGTTTTCCTGGCACCGGAGGGCGACCATTACCGCACGAGGCTGACCCACACACTTGAGGTGGCGCAGAACGCGCGCACGATCGCGCGGGCATTGTGCCTGAATGAAGATCTGACCGAGGCGATCGCACTCGGCCATGACCTTGGCCATACGCCGTTCGGCCATGCCGGGGAGCGCGCGCTCGCCCGCGTATGCCCGGGCGGTTTTGAGCACCAGCTCCAGAGCATCCGCGTCGTGGAGCGGCTGGAGAAGGATGGCAGGGGGCTGAATCTTACATGGGAGGTCCGCGACGGCATCAAAAACCATCAGACGGCGGGGCATCCGGCGACGCTTGAGGGAAAGATCGTACGGCTCTCGGATAAGATCGCCTATATCAACCATGACATTGACGATGCCATCCGCGGGCATATCATCACGGAGAGTGAGATACCGGAAGAGTATACCTGCATTTTAGGGCACAGCCCGAGGGAGCGGCTGAATACCCTGATCCACGATATCATCATCCACAGTGACGGGGTCTGTGACATCCGGATGTCGGAGGAAGTGGAGACCGCGATGGCGGGACTGCGCCGCTATATGTTCCGCAATGTCTATACGAACCCGGTCGCAAAGGGAGAGGAGAAAAAGGCGGAGGCGATGATCGAGCAGCTCTACTATTATTACGCGGGGCATACAAAGCTTTTGCCGGAGGAGTACCGCTATATGATGGAGGAGCGGGACGAGCCGGATTACCGCGTGATCTGTGACTATGTGGCGGGCATGACGGATCATTTTGCCGTCCAGAAATATAAGGAGATCATGATTCCGGATGCGTGGAATGTGTATTAGGATGGGGCAGGATATGCTTTGCCGGATGCGCCCGGGGCATGCATGGCGGTGTTCCGGATATGGTGCGGGATAAAAGGCAGCATCCGCATGCGGGGGATTGGAGGTTTCAGATGTATTATCCGGAGGAGTTAGTCGAGGAGATACGTTCAAAAAATGATATTGTCGATGTGATCGGTTCCTATGTGCACCTGACAAAAAAAGGGGCGAACCATATGGCGTGCTGTCCGTTCCACAACGAAAAAACGCCGTCCTTTTCGGTCAGTAAACAAAAGCAGATGTTTTACTGTTTTGGGTGCGGCAAGGGGGGGAATGTATTTACTTTCCTGATGCAGTATGAAAATTACAGTTTTATGGAGGCGCTGCACGTGCTCGCGGAACGGGCGCACGTCGACCTGCCGCAGATGGAATATTCCGAGGCGGCAAAGCGCGCGGCGGACCTGAAAGCGCGGCTGCTCGCGGTGAACAAGGAGGCGGCAAAATACTATTTTTATCAGCTGAAGTCCGAGAGGGGCCAGGCGGCGATGAAGTATCTGAAAGGCCGCGCCCTGACGGACGATACGATCAAGCATTTCGGGCTTGGGTTTTCCAATAAGACGGCGGACGACCTTTACAAATACCTGAAAAACCTTGGGTATGAGGATGATTTATTGCGCAAGTCAGGGCTTGTGACGATGGAGGAGGCAAAAGGAGTCTACGATAAATTTTGGAACCGCGTGATGTACCCGATCATGGATGCGAACAACCGCGTGATTGCGTTTGGCGGGCGCGTGATGGGCGCGGGGGAACCAAAATATTTAAATTCCCCGGAGACCCCGATCTTTGAGAAGAGCAGGAACCTGTACGGGCTGAATTTCGCGAGGGGAAGCCGGAAAAACTATTTTCTGCTCTGCGAGGGCTATATGGACGTGATCTCGCTGCATCAGGCGGGCTTTACGAACGCGGTGGCATCGCTTGGGACGGCGCTCACCACGCAGCACGCGCGGATTCTTTCCCGCTACGCAAAGGAAGTGCTGCTGACGTACGACAGCGACGGCGCGGGTGTGAAAGCGGCGCTGCGCGCGATCCCGCTCCTGAAGGAGGCGGGGATTGCCGCCAGGGTCGTTGACATGAAGCCGTACAAGGACCCGGATGAGTTTATCAAGGCATTGGGACCGGAAGAATATCAGAAACGCATTGATCAGGCGCAGAACAGTTTTTTCTTTGAGATCAGCATTTTGCAGCGGGATTACGATCTTTCGGACCCGGAGCAGAAAACCAGGTTTTACAACGAGATGGCAAAGCGCCTGCTCGGTTTTCCGGAAGAGCTTGAGCGGAATAACTATACGGAGGCGCTCGCGGAAAAATATAGGATCAGTTACGAGAGTTTAAGGAAGCTCGTGAACCGTTACGGGATACAGCAGGAGACGGTGGCGGTGGCGGACGGGACACAGGAGCGGGAGAGGGAGGAGACGCGGAAAAAGGCAAGGCCGCAGGATGGCATGCGCCGCTCCCAGAGACTTTTGCTCACCAGGCTGTGCGAGGAGCCGGAGGCGTTTGAGCGGATACGGGGTATCATCAGCCCGGAGGATTTTACGGAGGAGTTCTACCGTGATGTGGCGGGGATGGTGTTTGAGGAGCAGGAGGAAAACGGGAGCGTGAACCCGGCAAAACTGATCAGCCGTTTTGAGGAGGCGGGGCAGCAGCAGGCAGCAGCGGAGCTGTTTTCAACCAAACTTGCCGCACCGCTTGATGAGGAGGGGAGGAAAAAGGAGTTTGCGGATACGGTGATGCGTGTCAAGCAAAACAGCCTGGATGTACAATATAAGCGGGCGGTGGAACAAAACGATTTCGCTGCCTTACAGCAGATCATGGAGAAGCGCAAGGAGCTTGGCAAACTGCATAGTTCCTTAAATCTTGGTTAACCTATGGATACAGGAGGAAGCATTTTTATGGACGAAAATATGGCAAAATTTCATGAGAAACTGAAAGAACTTCTGCAGTACGCGAAGAGTAAAAAGAATGTGCTGGAGTATGAGGAGATCAATGATTTTTTTGCGGAGCTGGAAATCGGGGCGGAGCAGATGGAAAAGATTTACGACTACCTTGAAAAAAATGAGGTCGATGTCTTAAGGGAGCCTGCCGATACCGAGTTTATCGGGGATGATGAGGTGGATGTCGATGAGAGTGAACTGGCACTCATCGAGGCGGAGAGTGAGGATCTGTCAAAGATCGACCTGTCTGTCCCGGACGGGATCGGGCTGGAGGATCCGGTGCGCATGTATTTGAAGGAGATCGGTAAGGTGCAGCTGCTTTCCGCCGATGAGGAGACGGAGCTTGCCGTGCGCATGGAAAAGGGGGACGCGGAGGCGAAAAAGAGGCTTGCGGAGGCGAACCTGCGCCTTGTGGTAAGCATTGCGAAGCGTTATGTCGGCAGGGGGATGCAGTTTCTTGACCTGATCCAGGAGGGCAATCTCGGGCTGATCAAGGCGGTGGAGAAATTTGATTACCGCAAGGGCTATAAATTCAGTACCTACGCGACATGGTGGATCCGTCAGGCGATTACGCGGGCGATCGCAGACCAGGCGCGTACGATCCGCATCCCGGTGCATATGGTGGAGACAATCAACAAGCTGATCCGCGTGCAGCGCCAGCTTTTGCAGGAGCTTGGGCGCGAGCCGTACCCGGAGGAGATTGCGAAGGAGATGAACCTTGCGGTGGACCGCGTGCGTGAGATCCAGAAGATCGCGCAGGAGCCGGTGTCGCTTGAGACACCGATCGGCGAGGAAGAAGACAGCCATATCGGGGATTTTGTGGAGGACGACAGACTTCCGGTGCCGGCGGAGGCAGCGGCTTTTACCATGTTAAAAGAACAGCTTGACGATGTGCTCGCCACGCTGACAGACCGTGAGCGGAAGGTGCTGCGCCTGCGTTTTGGGCTTGACGACGGGAGGCAGAGGACGCTTGAGGAGGTCGGCAAGGAATTTGATGTCACGCGGGAGCGCATCCGCCAGATCGAGGCGAAAGCGCTGCGCAAACTGCGCCATCCGAGCCGGAGCAAGAAGCTGAAAGATTATCTGGAGCTGTAGGCGGGAGGATGCGATGGACATAGGGAAGCTTCCGGTTTCAAAGCGGCTTTTGATGGATGCCGCGCTTGTGCCGGCATGTGAACTGCTCGCGGATGTCGGGTGCGACCACGCTTATACTTCCATCTATCTTGTTGGGTGCGGTGTGGCAAAGAGGGCGCTGGCGCTGGATGTAAGGCCGGGACCCCTGCTTCGGGCGCAGGAAAATATAAAACGGTACGGGATGGAGGGGCGCATCGGGACGAGATTATCGGACGGGCTTTGTGCGCTGTCTTTATCGGAGGCGGACTGTATTTTGATCTGTGGTATGGGCGGGCCGCTGATGATTGATATTTTAAAGCGGGATTGGGATAAGGTGCTTGCTGCGAAGTGCATTGTGCTGCAGCCGCAATCGGAAATCGCACAGGTGCGGGAATTTTTACATAAAATGGGTTTTATAATTGACAGAGAAGATATGTGCGAGGAGGACGGGAAATTTTATACGGTCATCCGGGCGGTGGGGGAAGGAGCATGGGCAAAGAGTTTTAACATCGGGGAAATTCCTGCGGGTGTCTGCCGCCAACTGGAAGCGGCAAACGGTGCATCAGGCTGTGCGGGAACACCAAAGGAAGGGGCGGCACAGGCTGGTGCAAGGGGCAATGCTCTGCCTGTGCAGGCAGCGTATCAGTACGGTGCGTCGTTGATTGAGGGGAAGCATCCGGTATTAAGGGAATTTGTGCGGAGGGAACTCGGGCAAAAGCGGGAGCTTGAACGGCAGCTTTCCCTGCAGGCATCCATCCGGGCGCAGGAGCGCCTTTGCCGGCTGAGGGAGGAAATCGGCCTGTTGGAGGAGATTTTTTGCCGTGTGTCAAAATAATATGATGTATTGCGGAAAGGGGTATGGCTATGTATCGGTTGGAGATTGGCGGGGAAATGAAGGAGTATCCGCAGGGAACAAGCTATGCGGAAATTGCGTGGGAATACAGGGGGCAGTATGAGCATCCGATCGTGCTTGTCTCGGTGGACGGAAGGCTGCGTGAACTGTTCAAGCCCGTGGAGCAGAGCGGGCATCTGGAATTTATCACGGCGGCAGATTCGGCGGGGCACAGCACATTGGTGCGGGGTATGATCTTTGTAATGATGCGCGCAATGTACAAGGTCAGCGGCAGGCTTTTCGGGAACCATGCGGCAGGGGAAACGGCGGATGTGCATGCGGGAAACCCGGAAGGATGTGCGGCGGGCGCTGCCGGACATTCAGACTGCGGGAAGGATGCACAGGCAGGGCACGGCAAGGCGGAGCATGAGAGCCGCGGCGGTCATATGATCGGGCAGGTGCGCATGGAGTATTCGATCGGTGCGGGGCTGTACGGGGAGATCGACTGGAGGACACAGGAACATCCGCAGATGGAATGCTTCCTGGCGCAGGTCAAGGAGGAGATGAAGCGCCTGATCGCGGATGACCTGCCGTTTATCAAAAGGACGGTCGGCACCGAGGAGGCGGCGCGCCTGTTCCACGAAGTCGGTATGTACGAGAAGGAAAAGCTGTTTGCTTACCGGCTTGTCTCAAACACCAATCTCTATGAACTGGACGGGTTTTACGATTATTATTACGGCTATATGCCAAAGAGCACGGGCGTGCTGCCGGTGTTTGACTTAAGCTCCTACGAGGACGGGTTTCTTCTGCTCCTGCCGCAGAAGAAGGAACCGGGTGTGCTTCCGGAGTTTTCGCCGCGAAAGAAGCTCTACACGGTGCTGCAGCAGTCAAACCGCTGGGCGCAGTGTCTGGGGCTTGGGAATGTCGGCGACTTAAACCGCATGATCAGCCAGGGGAACATCGAGGAGATGATCCTTGTACAGGAGGCTTATCAGGAGAAGGAGATCGCAAAAATTGCGGAGCGCATCCACGCGCTCGGAAACACGAAATTTGTGATGATCGCGGGACCTTCCTCGTCGGGGAAGACGACGTTTTCCCACCGGCTTTCCATCCAGCTGCGCACGCTGGGGATGCGGCCGCAC
This sequence comes from uncultured Lachnospiraceae bacterium, assembly GCA_947053345.1. Classification (GTDB taxonomy): domain Bacteria; phylum Bacillota; class Clostridia; order Lachnospirales; family Lachnospiraceae; genus RGIG4057. The sequence goes on along the minus strand of CAMRSM010000005.1, from coordinate 109,567 downwards.
CCGATCGCGGTGGATGATTACTTTGTAAACCGGGAGGATACGCCGCTTGACGAGAACGGCAATTATAATTTTGAAATACTGGAAGCAATCGACGTGAAACAGTTTAACAAGGATATGACGGCACTTTTGCACGGGGAGCGCGTGGAACTTCCGACATTTAATTTCAAGACGGGGAAGCGCGAGTACAAAGGGATTTACAAGCAGCTTGGCCCGGAGGATATCCTTGTGATCGAGGGAATCCACGGGTTAAATGACGCGCTTTCCTACTCCCTGCCGCGGGAGAGTAAATTCAAGATTTATATCAGCGCGCTCACACAGCTCAATGTTGATGAGCACAACCGCATCGCGACGACGGACGGCAGGCTGATCCGCCGCATGGTGCGCGACGCAAGGACGCGCGGGACGGCGGCGAAGGACACGATCGCCATGTGGCCGAGTGTGCGGCGCGGGGAGGAGGAAAATATCTTCCCGTTCCAGGAGGATGCCGACGTGATGTTCAACTCGGCGCTGATTTATGAGCTTTCGGTGTTAAAGCAGTTCGCGGAACCGCTTTTATTCGGGATCGGAAGGGACTGCCCGGAATATGCGGAGGCAAAGCGCCTTTTAAAGTTTTTGAACTATTTCCTCGGTGTGAGCAGCGAGGGTGTACCGAACAATTCCATTTTGAGGGAGTTTGTCGGGGGGAGCTGTTTTAAAGTGTGATAACAGAACAGAGTTGACATTACCCTCTGCATATGATAAAATAAGCATCCGTGAGCAGCACAGATGGCCGCGCGGAAGGTTGTGGGAGACCCGCCTTCCGTGAGGAAAGTCCGGGCTTCACAGGGCAGGGTGCCGGATAACGTCCGGTGGGGGTGACCCCAAGGCCAGTGCAACAGAAAAGAAACCGCCGGGGGAGGCCGCTTTTGCGGCAGCCCGCCGGTAAGGGTGGAATGGCGGTGCAAGAGACCACCGCTTTCCTGGTAACAGGAAAGGCTGTGTAAACCCCACTCGAAGCAAGACCAAAACATGCCCCGGTTTTGGGGCAGGGAGGGCGATACGGCGGCCCGTCGTGCCTTCCGGTAGGTCGCGTTCCGCGAAAAAGCGGAGGAGCTGCATGGTGACATGCAGTCAAGAAAGATGGTCATCAGATACAGAACCCGGCTTATAGTGCTGCTCATATCAAAAAGCGGGAATCCGTAGGCATGCATAAGAAAAGCAATGAGGCAGGATTGACAAAAACAGGAGGGGAGTCTTTGCGGGCTTCCGCTCTTTTTTTGTGTGCAAGTCCGCGCATGGAGAAGGATCCCGGGGGAAGTGTATGCGGGCAGGGGAGGAAAGAAATCCTGTACCCGGCCGAAAAAATACAAAAGTTTCCGTGTTTTGTAAGAAAATATTAAAGACTTTACAGTTATAACCGTGATATACTTTCTGCAAAAGCAAATTTAATATCTGTGGGGGGCGGGAAACAGGGAAGCTGCCGGGATTGCAGGGATAAAATGCGGCAGATTTGATATAGCATGGAGGCCATGAGTATGGAACAGGTAAATATATTGGTAGTGGACGACGATAAGGAAATTGCTGAGCTGGTTGAGATCCATCTGGTGGGCGACGGTTTTCAGGTTTTTAAAGCCTATGATGCGCGCGAGGCTCTGCGGATCATGGAAAAGGAAAATATCATGCTTGCAATCCTGGATATCATGATGCCGGGTATGAGCGGGACGCAGCTGTGCCAGCGCATCCGGGAAAAGAGCAATATCCCGATCATCATGCTGAGCGCGAAGTCGTCGGATCTTGACAAGATCATGGGGCTTGGCAACGGCGCGGATGATTATGTGAGCAAACCGTTCAATCCGCTGGAACTGACCGCGCGGGTCAAATCGCAGCTGCGCCGTTATACGAGCCTGAATCCGGGGGCGGAGCGCGCGCACGAGACGGAGGTTTCCGTCCGGAACCTGACGATCAACCGGGAGACGCGCTGTGTGACTTCCTACGGGAGGGATGTGAAGCTGACACCGATCGAGTTTGATATTTTGTATTTGCTGGCTTCCAATCCCGGCAAAGTTTTTTCGACCGACGAGATTTTCGAGCGCGTCTGGAATGAGAAGATGTATGAGGCGAACAACACCGTCATGGTGCATATCCGCAGGCTGCGGGAAAAAATCGAGATGGATCCGAAGAATGCCGAGATCATCAAAACCGTTTGGGGGGTAGGATACCGAATTGAGCGCTGAGGGACAACACAAAAAACAATACGGCTTCCAACTGCAGATGATTGCTTATACTCTTGTCAGCATGGCGCTCACGGCGCTCACGCTCATAGTGTTGGGGCTTGCGGTATATGGCATGTTGGTTCTGGTACAGAGTGAGCCGGGGCAGGCGGATGTGGCGGATAAGAATTACTATCCGGGCTATGTAAACCGCGTGGAGACTGGCGGGGCTTCGGTGAATGCAATCCCGATGGACAATACATTAAAGGCGGATATCGGCGTGGAAAGGCCTGACGGGCAGCGTCTGAGGAAGGGGACTCTTTTTGCACTTACCGGGCTTGCCGTGGTGCTGGCATTGTTCTTTTTTGTTTTATATTTTCTCTTGTTTACGCGCAAGTTCGCCGCTTATCTGGCGGAAATCACAGCTGGGATCCGCCGGTTTGCCGCCGGGGAGCAATGGGCACGTATCGCGGTGCGCCAGTCCAATGAACTGACGCAGATCGCGGAGAGCTTTAACGCGATGGCGGAGGAACTTGAGGTGGTCGAGGCGGAAGAGCGGAAAAACGAAGGGGCGAAAAATGATGTGATCACAAGCATTGCGCATGACCTCCGCACGCCGCTGACCTCGGTGGTTGGCTATCTGGAGCTGGTGACCGAAAAGGCGGTGGACGAGGAGACGAGGCGGCATTATATTTCCGTGGCTTACCGCAAGGCCAAACGCCTGCAGTGCCTGACAGAAGATCTTTTTAATTATATCAAATACGGTTCCGCGGAGCTGACCCTGACGCTGGCACCGATCGACGCGGTGAAGATGATGGAGCAGCTGACCGAGGAAGCGTACCCGGCGATTGCGGAAAGTAATCTGGAACTTTTGGTGGAGAAGGAGGTTGACCGGGCAGTCGTTGCGGCGGATGGGACGCTTTTGGCGCGCGCGTTCTCGAATCTCATCGGAAATGCCATTAAGTACGGCAGGGACGGCAAGCGCCTTTTTTTGCGCATGGAGCAGCGGGATACGCCGCAGAGTGTCCGTTTCCATGTCATCAATTTCGGCGAAGTGATCCCGCAGGAGGATCTGGAACATATCTTTGAGCGTTTCTACCGCGTGGATGCGGCGCGCACGGAAGGGCAGGGCGGAACAGGCCTGGGGCTTGCGATCGCCAAAAATATAATCGAGAGGCATAACGGAACCATATCGGTGCGGAGTGACTTGAGCGGGACGGAGTTTACCGTGGAGCTTCCGGTCGTAAGTGTCAAAGGTCCGGAAGTTTAGGAAAGAGGCGGGTTCATGGAGGAAAAGGACAGGAGAAAGAATATTTGGAAATTTCTTTTGTGCATATTGCACAGTATTTTCTTTTCGGCGTGTTTCTTTTGTGTAAATGTGCATGCACAAGAGTGGGAAGAACGCTGTGAGGAAGATGGGCTGTCCCTTGTGGCAACGTTTTCATTGCAGGAGGAAGGTGCAGAAGAGATCACGCTGCGTGCGGGCAGGGATTTTGTACTCCGGCTTACGGTGGAAGTGGAGAAGGAAGCTTTTTCCGGGTACGTGAACGTGCTGATGCAGAATGAGCAGGAAAACCATGTGCTCTACCAGCAGGGGATCGGGACGTTGGAACCGGGGGAGAGTGCCTCCTGCCAGATGCTTCTCCCGATGAACCTGATGACTGCAGGACTTTATCTGACGCTGACGGATGAGACGGGTGCGGTGCGCCTTAAATATTCCGTACCGATCGAAACGGTTAACTATGGTTTATCAGAGTTTGTTGCGGTTTACGACCCGGGACAGGGGAGTGCAACCGGAAGTGTGTATATGCATTTTTCTTCCTTTGGAAACCAGATGGTAGAAATTTCGGAAACGGAGATGGCCTGTGGATCGCAGGCGATGGATGCGCTCGAGGTTATCGTGACCCAAGAGTTTGTGCTGGAGAGCCTGGAAGAGCGGGTGGCGGATTGCAGAGAAGCCGCAGAAAAAGATGAGGGAACAGAAGACGGGAACGCGGTTTTGGTGCAGGAAAGCCTGAAAGAATGGGTTGAGGGAGGTAAGACGCTTGTCGTCGGAATGAGTCCGCGCGAGGGGCAGGAGAAGCAAATGCTGAACCTTGGCCTGCAGGACAAAGAGACTTTGCAGGAGGTTATTTTAAGGGTCGGCAATTATGAGGCGACAAGGAAGAGTATCCTCGCGACGAATGAGGAGATTAAAAAGCAGTATGGGGAAAATGCGCGCACGTCCTATATCGGGGATTCCATGCTGGGGGAGGCATCGGTAAACAGCCTTTCGGACCGGGCGGTTGCCCTGCCCATCACCCGCCTTTCAGAGGGAGGGCACTGGTGGGATACTGATGCGGCGTATGAGACGTTGTGGCAGGAACGGGGGATGGATATCCTGCGCCGTTACCGTGTCGGGAAGGGGAACGTGCTGGTTTTCGCGGTTCCGATCACTGCCAGGCCGGACAAGGAAGGCATTTTCCCGCTCTTTTACTACCGCATGGCGGATTTGGTGTTTGAAAACCTGACACAGGAGCAGGTTTACCGCCAGAATACGGAGATGTACGGGTACAGCGAGCCGAATTGGAGTTATCTCCTGACGTATATCCGGGCGAAAAATAGCGGGATATCCGTGGTTCCGTATGTGGTCATCCTGCTGGTCTATATTCTTGTCCTGATACCGACGGTATTTTTGCTTCTGCGGCATCTGGAGAAGACAAAATATCTTTGGGGTATCCTCCCGGCACTTTCCCTCGCCGTGATGGGCATCGTTTATCTGGCAGGCAGCCGCACAAGACTTACTGAGCCCTACTGCACCTATATTGATATCATGGATTACACGGGGGGGAGCGGGAAGGAGATGGTAAATTTCTCCCTGTCGGCACCGACCAACGACGGGACGGAGATCATGTTAAGGGCGGGGAGTGCGGTGCGCCTTTCACAGACGGGTTTCCGGGCGTATGAGGTCGGCTGGCTGGATGATGATTATCTGCCGGGGGAAAACACATTGCTTGCGAGGGAATACCGGGCCGCGGTCTGCACGCTTGGGGATGGGACAAAACTATGTCTGGATACCATCCGTGCGTTTGCAAAGACCAATTTTTACGCATATGCGGACGCGCCTGCCTGTGAAGGGAGGATCACGGCACGGATTACTTCAGGGGCAAGAGTGGCGGCGGGAACCGTCCGCAATACGACCGGTATGGCATTTAGTGCCGTCTATGTCTGCGCTCCCTCTTTTGCGGTGAAGGTCGGCGGCATGAAACCCGGCGAAGAAATTCGGCTTGAAGAATGCCGCCAGGTCGTTTTTGGCGAGGACTCCGGCGGGTATTATGGCAGCGAGTTTTATGGGCTGTTAGCGGATCTGGCGGAAGGCAGAGATTATGGGGAGATGGAGATCTTGCGGTCGGTAATCTCAGAATATGTCATGCAGGAGGGGGAAAAGATCTTTATTTTTGCCCTGCCGCAGGAGGAAGTGGAAGGGATTCTCGGAGGGGCAGTGGAAAACGCGGGCAGCGGGGGAGTACAGATGTTTGTCTGGGCAGTGGACGGGACGGACATGAACTGATCGGAAACCCGCGCAGGTGTGGGAGGATATTCGGGCATACCGGGAAAACAAGAAAGTTATGTAGGTTTGGAAAAGTGTCTGGCAGAAGGAGCATGGGTTTATGGTACGGATACGGAATCTGAGGAAATCATACGGAAGTTATCAGGCACTGCGCGGGCTTACGATGGAAATCCCGCGCGGGGAGCTTTTTGGTTTTGTGGGACCAAACGGTGCCGGGAAAACAACGACGATGAAGATCATTGCCGGGCTGATGCGCGCGGATTCCGGGGAAGTTGTGGTGGCAGACCGGATGCTTTCGGGAAAGACCGGGCAGATCCGGGAGATGGTCGGCTATGTGCCGGATTTCTTCGGGGTTTATGATGACCTGAAAGTGCAGGAATATCTGGAGTTTTTCGCTTCCCTCTACGGAATGGACGGGAAGGAGGCGAGGCGGCGAACGGCGGAGCTGCTTGAAATGCTGGGGATGACACAATTACGCGACGAGATGGTGGACGGTATGAGCCGGGGCATGAAGCAAAAGCTCTGTGTCGCGCGCGCCCTGGTAAATACCCCGGAACTGCTGATCCTGGATGAGCCTGCTTCGGGCATGGAGCCGCGCTACCGCAGGCAGTTGAAGGAGCTGCTGCAGGAGTTGTGCGCGGAGGGCATGACCATCCTGATCAGCTCACATAACCTGAATGAACTGGCGGAAATGTGTACGAGCATCGGGGTGATCTCGAAGGGGCGGATGGTGATGCAGGGCGATGTGCCGACCCTTCTGCGCAGGCAGCGGGAAACAAACCCATATGTATTGCAGTGTTTAAGTTTTCCGGAGGAAGCGATACAGATTTTAAAATCCGACCCGCATGTGAAAAACATTGCGAGCAGCGGAACAAACATTTCCTTCCCGTATGACGGAACGGAGGAGGAGGCAGCGGAGCTGCTTACGGCATTGGTCGCAAAAGGGGCACAGATCGTCTCGTTTTACCGCGAGGAGGGAAGCCTCGAAAAAATGTTTTTGGATATGACAACCGTCCCGTAAGGGGTGATCAGCCATGGAAGGGCGGAATGGGTCTCAGGCATATCCTGCGGAAGAAGGAGGAGCGGTATGCGGCATTTGAATCCTGTGTATAAGATCGGGTTGAAGCAAAGCGCGCGGACAAAGAAGACCGTCGTGCTTCTTTTGGTGTACAATCTGCTGCTTTCCGGGTTGGGGCTTGTAGTGTTTTATCTGACCTTTGACCGGGCGGGGCGCGTGCGTGAGGATGTGGCTTATTCCGGAATTTTAACGCTTTACTCCGTGATGGCGGCAATGGAGTTTGTGATGATCCTTTTCATCGTGCCCGCTTCGACGGCGGGTGCGGTCGCGGGCGAGCGGGAGAAACAGACACTCGATATCCTGCTATCCACGAAGATCACGCCATTCCATATCGTGACGGGGAAACTTGCGGCTTCCATCAGTATGGTGATCCTGCTCGTGATCTCGTCCATGCCGGTTCTCTCGGTGGTATTCTGCATCGGGGGGGTCACAGTTTCCGCGCTGTTTGTCTTTTTGCTCCTGCTTGTTGTGACGGCGGTCTATATCGGGAGCTTCGGGATTTTTTTCTCCGTGTGCTGCCGCAAGACGACGGGGGCGACCGTTTGCGCGTATCTGGCAATGATCATTGTCGTCATCCTGCTTCCGGGCTTGCTGTTTTTCTTTGAGTGTCTGGAGGCGTTTGGCAGTGTCGGATATATCGGGATACGGAACGTGATGAATACTATCAGCGGGAAGCGCACCCTTTTTCTGTTGTTTAACCCGGTGATTTCCTTTGTTTCCATGCTGCGCGACCAGGTCGGAAGGGGGATTTCGATCATGAACTCCATCGGGAGCGAGGGCGGACTGTTCTATTTTCTTTCAAGACATTGGTTTGCGGCAAGCATGGTGAGCCAGCTTGTGGTCTCCGCCATCATGATCGCGCTGTCGGCGCACCGGCTCAACCCGACGCGTAAGGGGTGGAAGTCCGGGCGCAGCGGCTGAGTGCCCTGCGCGGATGCCCTGTATTGGCATGGCGAAAAAAACAAAACCGCCGGTACGTAAAAGTACATGGCGGTTTTGTTTTTATGAAAAATGGAAGAAGAAAAATATAATCTTATTATACCACGATTTATGAAAAAGTTAACCCTTTTTTTATAAAAAATAATTTCCTTTTTCTGGATGATTATGTCAAAAAGGTCTGCAATTTCGCAGATTTATACTTGAAATGCTCTTATTTTCTTATTGATCCGAATATTCGCATACGATCTCGCATATTCCCGCTCGGAAAATTCTTCGATATAGTTGCGCGGAAAATTTTTGGGAAATCCCTTCTGATTTAACAGGTCGGCAGCTTTGTTGTAGGCGATGGCAGCTTCCGTCTCCGTCTGGTATCGTCCGACCAAGAAATCGCCGTTGATATGGATGCGCGCCGTGTAGATATCATGCCCGCGGGAATGGCTTTTTCTGACACCGTAGTAACGGTTGATGACCTCGATGTTGCCGTAGCGGTAATCGAGGTTGTCGCCGTTGACGAAGCGGTAATCCCTGCCCGCGACAGCGTGGCTGCGTATCCCGTAGCGGGAGAGGACGGAGACCTGCATCCCGTAATCACTCACGAAAAGATGCCCGCCGCGCCGCAGGATCTTGCGCCTCATATAGTAGAAAAGGTCGTCTGCATCAAACTTGAGCGGGGTGGCGGGATCCAGATAGTAAAGGAAAAAGCGGTCCCGGAGATAGATCGGGGTATGGCAGTAAATTCCGTTGTCGCGGAAGTTGAGAAGGCAGACCCATTTTTCAAAGGGGAGAGCACTTCCTAAGCGCGCGTGGTCCTCGATTGTGCATCCCAAAAGAGGGGCGGAGTGCGCGTTGAGCAGCGCCGCAGCCGCCAAATACGCCGCATGTGCCGCCGCGGCACAGGGATAGCTGCCAAGGCTGATATGTTTGCCGCGGTAAGTGACCGAGGAGCGGTAATAAGGGGTTCCGTCTTTTTTGTGTGCCGGAAATACACCGGGAAATTCAGGCATAGGCAACTCCTTTTGAAGAGGTTTCTTCTATATATAATGACGGGAAGCCGTCTGGGTTGATGGTTTAGCGTATCCGCTGCTGCATTTTTTTGCGGCGGGCTGTATCCCTGCAGGTGTGCAGAATACATCACACCGCTATTGTGCTGTTCTTGCCGATAATAGATTAACACAGGAAATGTCGATATGGCAAGGAAAAGATAAAATATTACATGATTATTACGGAAATATTACGCAGAGTAGTGGCAGAATCGGTATATTTCCGGGTCAAAGGTGGAAAATTAAGATAATGAAAATGGCAAATGTTACATCGGCTTCATAAGTTGTTAATATTTCAAGAGGCGAAATGCATAAAAAATCAGGAGGAAAATATAATCTTATTGTGCAAAATTATGTTCTATGGTAAAAAATGGGAAAACACGATGTGCGGAACTGCCAAAAAACAATGGCACTTATTGACAGTTTTATCTCCTCTGATATAATACAACTCATGGATCGCGGAAAACCCGTCCGAAACCATTTTGGACATAGAGGATTTTAGAAACTGATTTCAAAAAAGGTTTCAGAAAAGAGAGGAAATTTGTATGCAGGAATTACAAACGTTTCTCCAAAAGAAAAAGGGTCAGGATACTGCAGAAAACCATTGTCATATCAAAAAGGCGCGCAGAAGAAGGGCGGCAATGATCAGTATGGCGGTGGCTGGGGTAATCCCTTTTCTGGCTCCGCCAGTCGGAACGGATCCGTCCGTTTCTGCGTTGGCAGCGGTCGCAGACAGCATTGACAAGCTGTTCGGGGAAGAGGAACCGACAGGGATGGATGCTCTGGCAGCTGCGGCGGCCGCGGAGAATGAAGAAGCGGCAAAAGTAAGAAGGGCGCAAATGGCGGCCTCTGCGGAGCAAAATGCTTTTATGGATTCTTATAGGGTAGTTGCGGGATATACGGTACGGACATGGAAGGACATCACAAAGCCGGTGCGGGATAGTCTGATTCCGGATTTGGAGGATGAATTGCTTTTGCTGGATCTGGGCAGGGAAGACCGGTTATCGGAGGATGACATGGTGCTTGGAGCCGGAGGGCAGGGAACATTTGGAGCCATACAGGGCGGGACGGCCGGAGGCGTAGAAGCCGGACAGACCGCAATGTCCGGGGAAACTGCCACGGGGAAGGATGAAATGTCCGGCGCGGGCGGGACGAAAACGGACAAGGATCCGGGAACTGCCGGGAATGGACAGGGCGGAATGCCGGAGCCGAAGGCAGATGAGAAGGAAGCTGTACAAAATAAACCGGCAGAAAAAGAAGACGGGGCAAAGGGCGAGAAGGATACCGGCCATACTTCCGGAACGGACGAGTCTGCTGCGGATGCAGAGGAGGCATTCTATTCTAAGTTGGCGAAAGACATCCCGTCCCAGCTTTCTGTAAAATATAACGCGGGATACGCGGCGCTGAAGCTTTCGGACGAACAGCTTACCGTGCTTGAGACGATCGTCGAGGCAGAGGCGGGTGATGAGGATGCCTACGGAAAGATACTGGTTGCAAATGTTGTTTTAAACCGTGTGCTTGATGAGGAATTCCCGGACACGGTGAAGGCGGTTGTATTCCAGAACAACGGGAAGACGTATCAGTTTTCACCGGTGCGCAAGGGAGGCAGATATTATACCGTGAAAGTGTCAAAGCACACGAAGGCAGCAGTGGCACGGGCACTGGAGGGCGAGGATTATTCGGGAGGCGCGCTGTATTTCTTCGCAAGGAGATATACATCGGCAAAGAAGGCGAAATGGTTTGATACTTCATTGAGAAAGATTGTGGAGTACGGCTGTCATGAATTTTTTGGAAATAAATAATGCGGAATGGAAGGCTGTGCCAGATGCACAGCTTTTCATTTTGTCCTTGTTTCTTCGGGGAGGGCATGATATAATAGCGGCAAGCATTAAAGCAAAATATACGGGAGGCGGAATATGGAGATTATTTATCAGAGTACGAGGAATGCGGGGGAGAGGGCGACGGCCTCCGAGGCGATTTTAAAGGGTTTGGCATCGGATGGGGGGCTGTTTGTGCCAACCAGCCTCCCGGCATTTACCGTGCCGTTTACCGACATGGCAAAGATGGATTACAGGCAGGTGGCTTATGAGGTCATGAAACTGTTTTTGACGGATTTTACGGAGGAGGAACTAAAACACTGTATCGCAAAGGCGTATGACAGTAAGTTTGATACGGAGGAGATTGCCCCGCTGCGCGAGGCAAACGGCACCTATTACCTGGAGCTTTTCCACGGTGCGACGATCGCGTTCAAGGATATGGCGCTTTCCATCCTGCCGCATCTGCTCACGACGGCAGCCAAGAAGAACCATGCGGAGGAAGAAATCGTAATCCTGACGGCGACTTCCGGTGATACCGGGAAGGCGGCGCTGGCGGGATTTGCGGATGTACCGGGAACCCGCATCATCGTGTTTTACCCGAAAGACGGGGTCAGCCCGATCCAGGAAAAGCAGATGGTGACCCAGCGGGGAGCCAATACGGCGGTTGTCGGTATCCGCGGGAATTTTGATGATGCGCAGAATGGTGTGAAAGCCATCTTTAATAATAAAGAACTGGCGGAGGTCATGAGAGGGAAGGGGTTCCGGTTTTCTTCCGCAAACTCCATCAATATCGGCCGTCTGGTTCCGCAGATTGTCTATTATGTTTATGCGTACACGAGGCTTCTTACGGCGGGCAGGATAAAGGACGGCGAACGCCTGAATGTGGTTGTGCCTACCGGGAATTTCGGCAATATTCTTGCGGCGTACTATGCGAAATGTGCAGGTCTTCCGCTTGGGAAGCTGATTTGTGCGTCAAATGATAATAAAGTATTGTATGATTTCTTCCGGACGGGCACTTACGATAAGAACCGTGAATTTATCCTTACCACCTCCCCGTCGATGGACATTTTGATTTCCAGCAATCTGGAGCGCCTGATCTACAAGATCGCGGGGGATGACGCAGAAAAGAATGCGGATCTGATGAAAAAACTTTCGCAGGAGGGTGTGTACGATATCACACCGCAGATGAGGGAGCGGCTCGCGGATTTCTACGGCGGTTACGCGACGACGGGACAGACCACGGCGGCGATCCGGGCACTGTACGAAAAGACGGGTTATATCATTGACACACATACGGCAGTTGCGTCGAGCGTTTACAATACGTATAAAGAAAGCAGCGGCGACCAAGCGGTGACGGTGATCGCCTCAACCGCCAGCCCGTACAAATTTACGCGCAGCGTCATGTCGGCGATTGATGCCAAGTATGACAGCATGGGTGACTTTGAACTGGTGGATGAGCTCGCAAAGCTTTCGGGGTCGAAAGTGCCGCAGGCGATCGAGGATATCCGCAGCGCGGAGGTTTTGCACAAAACCGTTTGCGATAAGGATAAGATGCAGGAGACCGTGGAAAGGATTCTCGGCTTGTAAGCGTATCGGCAGTTGGTATATTATTATAGAAGAAACGGACACATTGGCAGGGGAGAGCGGCCGGTGTGTCTGTTTTTTTGCCGGATCGGAAGGGCTTTGGGCGCAGGGGATTGCCTGTGGGAAGCATGACTTGTATGGACAGCCAAGGACAGTCCGGTGTGCGCAAGAAAAAGCACGGCGGCATTTTGCTGCTGCAGAGTATGCGGGTGGGAAAGGGAAACCCCTTGCCTGCTGCAAGTTTTGCGGACATCCACTGTCCGCTGCGGGAGCGATTTGTGAAGATGCATATACAAGGATGCTGGTTGACACAGGGAAATGCACATCTTAATAATTTCGTAAGAAATAAATCTAAAAATGACAAGGCGATGCCATGAGTTTGACACAAAGGATTTGTATTATGTTCTCAGTCAAAAACGAGAAATCAAATTTCCGAGGAAAAAGGCGATGTTTATGCGTGTCACATCCAAGTCATTTATAAACAGGGCCTTTTGGGGCGGGAGGGGTCTCGTCGATTGACAAAGATATGATCTTCCAGGACCGGGAGACTATATCGCGGGACTTTGCAGAGGAGAGAGCACCTTGACAGAGTGTCATTTTTACCTACGTTGCTATTGAGGATAAAAAAGTGACAATTTCTAACGAAAAGGGCTTGACCTTTGAAAGGAATGTTGATATAATCAAACTGTTATTGGAATGATTATATCTGCGGATACTTTGACTTTTTTTAAAGTGAGGTTAATGTATTATTAACTATCACGTCACAAATGTCAAGAGGTATCCACGGAAAAAATCATCAAAACTTAAAAATTTTTAAGGAGGAAGAGAAAAATGAAGAGTATCTTCAAGAAGATCGCCTTCGTATTGGCCTTGGCTATGGTTGTTACCATGCTCCCTGCTAAGGCTGTGGCAGCTGCCGAGTCCGACGGACCGCAGATGTACAAGACACTGTTGCTCTATCTTGACAGCGGCAACGGCGAAGGCTCTGACATCACAGGTACCTACAAGAGTGAGAGGTATGCTAGTGTCTGGGGTTGGAGAGAGGATGGCTATGATAAGCCTACCTTTACATCCGCTGACCCGGAAGTTGCTACCGTAAACGCTAACGGCAAAGTTACCGCTGTAAAAGTTGGTAAGACAACCGTTACCGCGACTTTTACCGGTGAGGACTTAGAGACTGTAACAAAGACTTGCGTCGTAACCGTAAAGAGGAATGCGGCAAAGGTTGGTCTTGGCGCTGACAGTGCAAAACTCGTAGAGGAAGGCACGATCAAGGTTGGTGACAAGGTTCAGCTTACTGCAGTTCGTAAGGATGCTGAGGGCAAGACCGAGTGGAACAAGACCATGAAGGATTACACGACGGACAGCGTTCGTTTCAGCTCCTCCAACGAGGAAATCTTCAAGGTAACAAAGACCACCGGTATGCTTACCGCAGTAGGCGCAGGTGAGGCTACCCTGAAAGTTTGGACCGTTCAGTCCGAGGGCAAGGATGCTGAGACCGGCGAGTATCCGGAAGTTGTTTCCAAGGAGTACAAGGTTGTCATCGCAGAGAATTCGGTTAAGGTTGAGCAGAGCGCGTCCAACGCATTCACCATCGTATTCCCGGATGAGACTACAGCTAAGGCTGCTGTTGACGCAACGTTACCTTCCCTTACGCATGCGGACGCTTCCGTATCCGAGGATAAGAACGTTGTAAAGGCATATGAAGTTCTTCATGCTGCTACGGATAAGACCGCAGCTGTTGAGCAGGAAGTCTTCATCAGTGGTATCTCCAACAGCGGGAACGTTGTAACGGTTACCCTGTTCAACGAGATGAAGGAAGAGACCACCTATACCGTTCGGTATCAGGATTATGTAGAGAATTTTGTAACCTGCAAGAATGTAGCTTATAAGCTGCTTCCTTATGCTGAGACCGTTTCCCAGAGCGAGCTGGCAGTTGAGAAGGTAGTGAAGTACCGTCTCTTTGCTCTTGGTGTAAACAACCAGGATGTGGATATCACAAACTCCAAGGCATACGGCGAGGGCACATGGGCAGATTCCGTTAAGTTAGAGGATCTGGCAAAGGATTACAATCCGAAGTACGTCTTCAACGGCAACACAATCTGGTTCTACACTCTGGATCAGAACTTTGCAGTAAACCTTAAGGCAACGTTTGAGGATTGGTTCATTGTACAGGGCAATACCGCAAACATCCTTGAGGCTCCGATCACCGTAACACCGGGTAACACCGCGATCACCGCAGGCAATATCATTAGCTGGGGTATCGTAAAAGAGGGTGATGATAACGCTTACACGAACCAGAAGCTCGCTGTAGAGGATGTTGGTTACCGTCTTGCTGTAAAGGCTTCCATCAATGTATACGGCAAGGATGATACCGTAGAGACCTCGAAGGGTGCTGGTTTATACGATGACAAGTTCACATTCGTTTCCTCCAATGATGATAAGCTTTCCATCAACGAGGATACCGGTGTGATCTACCCGCCGAAGAGCGCTGTTTCGAACGTACTTGTACATGTATATTACGATGGCAGCTATGTAGGCAGCTGTGCCGTAACGGTTGTTGCGAAGAGAACGTTCACTTCTCTTGCTGTAAATACGAACAATAAGACGAAGCTGGCAGCTGGTACGAACTTCCTTGATAACATCTGGTTTGAGGTTAAGACATTTGACCAGTTGGGCGCTGAGTTCAACGGCGGCAGTGACGGAAGCATTCACATCCAGATGGAAGTATCGGATGTAAACAAAGCTACCTATGTAGAGTTGGGCAGCTGGTATGCGAGCACGGGAAGCGGACAGAAGCTTGAATTTGATATGGGTGACGAGTATCAGCATAGAATTTGTGCAACATACGATGCACCGGAAAAAGCTACTCCAATCCGTGTTGTTGTAACAGCTACCTATCGTTCGAATGACGGAAAGGTTACTTTCGAAAGAAAGGCAAGCTTTAACTTCACTGTAAAGAATACCAGGAACGCTCAGGTAAAGACTTATATGATCGAAGCTGGTTCCAATTCGGTAGATGAGGCTCTTTATGTTCTTGGTACGAATAATACTACGGTTGCTGACAAGAAGGTAGTGCTGAAGGCATACTCCGTAGACAAGGAAGGCTTCAAGGTTAGTCAGCTTAACCTGAACGGTGTTGAGAGTGATCTGGCTTCCGGCAGCACGCTGACAACTGGTCAAGCAACGATCCTTGTTAAGAAGGGTAACGAGACCATCACCACAAAGGGTACAGAGGATGAACTTGGCTTTGTAGCTGGGACTGAGAGTGGAAATTCGATCATTACGTTTACTGCTGTAGGTACGGTAACTGGTTCCGCGATCGAGAAGATCGAGACCGGAAGCTATGTGATCAACCTCTTCGTAGGTGAGAACAACAAGGCTACTTTCAAGGCTAGCCAGGTTATTTCCGTAATCGACAAGCAGGATGTTCCGACCTTTAAGTGGGTAAAGAACACGGTAAACGATGGTACTGATGTTGACATTGCAAAACAGGCACTGACGCTGCATTTCGATGCTGACAGGAACTGGAATGTTGAGGAAGTAACCGGTGGTATTGTTGCTGCTGATATCCAGAGAGTCGGCAACAGGGCAACCATCCGTTCCGTAACATACGACTGGACAACTCCGGGCGGTGAGATCCTTACCTTCGTGATCCCGATCAACAGAACAGTAATCATTGCTGACTAAGCAGAAAGAAAAAACACGGTCGAGACAGACTGTGGGAACAGTATACGAATCCCCCCTTGGGATTGTGTATAAACGGAAGTATTAAACAAAGAGAGACAGGAGTTTTCCTGTCTCTCTTTGTTTTTCATGATCGCTTTCTGTTACACTTTTCTGTCAATGATCTCTTGAAAAGAACCACTCATAAATGCAATTCAGGCAATAGAAAGTATTATCATTCCGGATCAGGATTTCTAACAAGCTGATATCCCTATAAAAGGGGAAGCCAAGCTCTCGCCTGGCTTCCCCTTTTTCTGTACATCAAATGGATCTTTTTCTTAAAGTAGATTATCTCCAGTTACAGGTATCGGACGAGCCGGAGAACCTTGCTGTTGTATCGGCACCAACCGTAAACTGGATGGTAATGGTTGCGTCCTCGTACTTATAGGTAGCTACGAAGGTATCGCCAATCTCTGCACCTGTCATGATAGTAGCACTATCTACGGTTGTTGCATTTGTGCTGACAAGGAAACTGTCGGACTGGATTCCCTTGGTACCTTCCGTAAGCTTGCTTACTGTGATCTGTACCGGAAGGAGAACTGCACCATCCCACCTGTTCACGTCATTGTAATTATCATAGTTTGTCACAGCGGAACCAATATACTTGATCAGATCCTTGTATGTGATAACACCGGATGTCGCATTGACATAAGCCTTTGCATCCGCAACGTCTGCATTGATCCAGTAAGACTGCCATGTATCCTTTAAGGTGAAGGAAACAGCCTTCTTTGCATCAACACCAACCTCAACCTTTGTGGATGCATAATCCTTGATTCCTCCCTCCTCAGAGTAAAGGGTAGCATCTACTTTAATCTCAAGGAAACGGTTTGGATGGCTGCCGTCTGCATTGGTTACGGACTGGTTGCTGAACTGCGTATTTCCGTTTCCGTCTGCAGTTGTATCCAGACTCGGACTAAGCGTGATCGCGCTTCCGGATACGGTTGTAAAGCCTGCCGCATTGGAGGTTGCCACATATTCGATATACTCTGACCCGTTCGGGATTGCTACCTCGCTGCCGTTCGGAAGCTTACCGGTAATATGGAAACCGATGCTGTCCGAACCGTTCAATGCCTTGCCGGACCATTCATTTGTAATGTAGAAGCTGGAGCATGCCTTGATGTCAACAATATTGAGGACAACTTTCTTTTCACTCCCGCTTACGATCTTACCGGTTTCATCCGCAAGTGCGAATTCTACCGTCTGTGGAAGGATGCTGTTTGTCTGGTTGTTGGCAGCAGTAACCGTAATGTTACCGCTAAAATACTGGTAAGCCGGGTCTGCATCCGCAAGTCCTGCCGTATCACCAGTTAAGGTCAATGCCGAACCGGTCTTCTTCACTGCCACATAATACCCAGCCGGGATACGGTTGGTAGCGCCGTCGATCGCCCTGTCGTACTGGTCATACCAGGTCAGATACGGCTTGCCCGACCAGTCATTGACCGGAAGTACCGTGACGGAAGCACCCTCAAGAATATTGATATTCCCATCATAACCCTTTACGGCAACTGCTTTTGCTTTTGCCTTGATATTGATCTGTACGATCGAGGACTTCCCGGTGGTCGGGATCGTCGTGGTGTAAATCTGCGGTACATCAATGCCTTCCGCTGCATTCACAGTCGGAACCGTATACTTTAAGGTAGCGGAACCGTCATTGTTCTCCACGAGATACAATCTGGCATCGCTGAAGGAGAGAGACTTGTAAAGCGCACGGAAATCCGTTACCGGGGCACCTTCGATATCATATGCCTCGTAGCGCAGGGTGATCGTGCCGTCGTTCTCTGCCACAACCGAATCCGGGGCAATGATCTGGAAGCTGTCAAGTACCTGCTCGGATACGATCTTCAGCTCGTAAGGAGTCGAAGTACCGGTCTTGGTCGAAGTGATCTGGATTCTTGCCACGCCGCCCTTCTTTGTGTCAAGTCCTCTGTGAAGCCTTACTGCACCATACTGTACGCCATCAATGTATACGCCATCCGGTACCAAGTCTGCACCAAGTGCGTTGGAGATGGAGGAAAGCAATAATGGGGACAGGGAAGTGAAGGTCAGGTTTACCGCCTCACTGTCATCGTAGTCCATCGCATAGCCAAGACGGTCAAGCATCTTGTAAACAAGCAAATATTCTCCGTCCACAAAGCCTGCCGGAAGCTCTTTCAACAGTTCGTTGGAATTTTCTTTCGTCACACCGACAACCTGTACACCGCTTACGCAGTTTTCAAGGCCGGCGGTAAGGTTTGCGGTCACAGTCGCTACATTTCCGGTAGCTGTATGGACACCCGTAAGGATGATCGCCGTGCCGTAGGTGATGGTATCTGCCGAATTGCGTCCAGCGCCGATCGTAAGGATACCCTTTTCCTTATTGTTCTTGATCACAGTGCCGCCCGTGGAGGAAGTCCACTGAACTTCGTAATTCTTTCTGACACTCTCATTGTACTGGTTCAATACATCGTAATGAACAAAAATCTGTGTGCGGTTTGCGTTTGTTGTCACCTGACCGCCATTTTCAAGAACGGTGATCTGAACAACCTTTTCGTCCTCTGCCGAAATCTCAGCCTTGAGGTCGCCGCAGGATACGGTATAAACACCCTTGTTGAGCTTGGTAGCCAACGTGAGAACCGCGCTCTTGCCATCCTCTGCCACGGTAGCCGTCAGGGAGATGTTCTGGTTGCCCTTCTTCACCTCAAATTTGGAATCCTTTGTGAATGCACCTGTTACGGTGATTTCTTTCACACCGGTCGCCTGTGCGGAGAAACCGCTCACAACAACCTTGTACTCTTTGGAAACGCCCGCCGGGTATTCCTTCGCTTCTGCGTCGTAACCCTCGGACTGTACCGCCCAAACCGTGAGGGTTGCCTCACCGGCACCTGTCGCGGTGATCATACCGGTCGTCTTCGTTACCTTGAAGACATCCTCGTTGGAGGACTTAAAGCGCAGGCTGTCGGTCGTGTAATCCCGCATGGTCTTGTTCCACTCGGTGTTGCCCTCCGCATCCTTGCGGACTGCGGTCAGCTGGAGCTTCTCGCCGACGGATAAACCAGCCTCAACTTTCTTTGCGCTGTCGGAGCTTAAGCCAACCTTTGCGGCATTGCGCTTTACGGTTACCTTGCACTCCCTGGTCACGGTCTTTACGTCATCGCCGGTGAAAGTTGCCGTCACGGTTGTCTTGCCAACCTTAACTGCGGTCACCTTGCCCTTGCTGCTCACCGTCGCAACGTCCGGGTCAGCGGACTCAAACGTTACTTCGGTATAGCCGCTTTCCTTCCAGCCCCAGACACTTGCGTAGCGCTCGCTCTTGAAGCTGCCTGTGATGTCAGAGCCTTCGCCGTTGCCGCTGTCAAGATAGAGCAGCAAGGTCTTATACATCTGCGGACTGTCGGACGATGCCGCGGATGCCGTATTGGCCGGGAGCATGGTAACAACCATTGCCAGGGCCAGCACGAAGGCGATCTTCTTGAAGATACTCTTCATTTTCTCTTCCTCCTTAAAAAATTTGGTTTTGATTGGTGTTTTTGGTTCATCGCAGCTCACGAGAACGGGCAGCCCCGCCGAACCAAAATCCTGATTCTGTCTGCGGAAAAATTCTTGACTTTTCGACAAAATTAGACGAAAATGTATATTAATAATACAATACCGAACATAATCGACACGATCATTTCAAAAAATCCATGAAAGTTGACCACATTACTTGCGGATTCCGCTTGCATCTATTTTTTCTTTGTATTTCAACAGTATTATAAAAGGAGGTAAGTCTTATGGCGAAGGAATCGATCCTTCAGGTTCGGATGGACGCAGAGGTTAAAGAACAAGCAGAATTGTTATGTAAAAGACTGGGAACTACTTTTGTGGAAGGTGTCCGGATGTTTGCGAAGCAGAGCATTGCGGAGAATGCCATGCCGTTTATGCTCCGCTTGGCTGATACAAAGCCAGGGATGAGGATCGGTGCAGCAAAGGGTGAGTTCCATATCCCATATGATATTGACTGCTGTAATGATGAGATCGAACCCCTTTTTTGGGGTGGCGAATGAGATATTGTTGGATACCCATATTTTATTGTGGGCATTATCGGATGATGCGAAATTACCGGAGAAGGCAAAAAAGATTATTTTGCAGGAAGGCGGGCTATCTGTCATTGGCCATCCGCTATGACCATGTGTGGGCGCTGGAAACCGTAAAGCGTCCGGCGGATGCGCCGTTTGATCGTATGTTGACCGCGCAGGCGAAAGCGGAGGGGATGCTTTTTGTTACCCATGATGCATTGCTGACGGATTACCATGAGGAATGTATTGTAGCAGTGTGAAAGCTTTGGGATATGGCAGAAACAACTTCACAAAGCACACAAAAAGGGGCGTGCAGATCAACTACGCCCCTTTTTCTTGCTCCGCAGCACGGTTCCGGCCATAATGTTTGCAGTACATTGCACGGAAGTGGCGGTTCGCATCAACCACATGAACCACCCGCTTAACATCGTTAATTTTTTCCGTAACGTGGATATATGTTAATGGGCAGATAATGGAAGAACCACAGGGCTGGTATCCGCCATGTGGTTCTTCCATTACTTATTCTTTTGTACGAAAGTGCATGTTTCTAAAAGAACATTAGAAACTAGTTTGTGTAAAATACCTGACCGATCGGGATATCATACTCGAAGGTCTTTTCTCTCCATGGATTCCACTGATTCTCATGCCTTAAGGTTTCAACGACATGGATCGACTCTACGTATACCCTATCGTTCTGCGGCCTATCCTGGCACTTCACACCGACAATTGTGATGTTGCCGTTAATCTTATCGCCGCTGCGGCGGATGGTAAGGCTTCCGTCCGCAAGCTTTGCCTGCAGGTCAGCAAGAACGGTTCCGTCCGCTGTACCTGTAACCTTGTTGTTTGATACGGCTGCAACCGGATTTACGGTCGTGTCCGTAACAACAATGCTCTTTGCAGCAATCTGCTGTTTTCCGGATCCGCCGGTAACACCCTTGAATACCCTTACAGTGTAAGTACCAACCGAATTGACATCCGTGCCGCCGATCTTTTTGCTGATCGCGGAACCACTTACCGTAACTGCCCAGAAATCCTGGCCTGCCACAGGAATGTTTTCGTTGCCCTTAGAAACGACATAACCAAATCCGTCTACTGCAGGTGTATCCGTGTTCGTCATATCAATCGTTGCAACATAGAAGCCCTGATTATCGTAGCTGTTCAACTTGATCTCGCTGTTCAGCTTGCTCCACCAAGAAGTTGCCTGAAGAAGGTTGACATTGATTGCGGTCTGGCTTAAATCAAGGGAGTATGTTGCAACCGCACCCGGCTTCTTTACCATAAGGCTGCGGCCAAGAACCTTGGTGATGTTGCTGCCCGGCTGTCTCGCCTCGATGGAAATCTGGACATTCCTTGACTGGGTCTGTGTCGTGCTGACCTGAATGTCAAAGAAAATCTTGCCGTTATCAACCTTGATATTGCCATTGTCCAGAACCGGTGAAATGGACTGGTACTCTGTTGTAAGGGCAGTTCCGCCAACCGTAAGGGTTACACCGTCCAAGTTGCCGGTTACCTTCGCACGGTACACAAGGTCTTTGCTCAGGCTCTGGGAGAGCTGATCCTTTGCCTCTACCGTGAACGTTGCTGTCTCACTGGTATCGCTGTAATCCGATAACTTGTTCTTGTTAAGGGATACATCAATGGATGTAAACACTCTGGAGCCTTCCACCTTAACCGTAACGGCACCTACAACGACTTCCTTCTCGTTTACAACCCTGTAGATGATGATCTGGGCAGTTCCGCCGTTGTTTGCTACCGGATACATAACACCCGTCAGCTCGTCAACAAGTACAACTGCATCGTTTGTCGATACATACTTGAAGTAGAAGTTTCCTGCCTCTACCTGTCCGCCATCGGAGGACACGTTGAAGTAAGTGGAAGTACTGCCATCAAAATTCTTTACCGTATATTTTGCGTAAAGCTGAATGGACTCATCCTTAACAACATTGAGTACGCCTGTTGTATAAGTCAGATCCGAAGCCTTTGCACCGACACCTGCTGCCGCATAACCAACCATATTGTCAGCATCCGAAGCTACCTTCGATACGATTGTAGCACTTGCGGTCTTATCCGGCAATTTGTTACCTTTCTCATCCCATCCCATATCGTAGGTTGCTGTGACATGTGCGGTCTTACCTGCCTCGAAGAAGTAGATATAACCCTTGTTGCCTACCGGGTAGAGAGAGTAATCCGAGCTGCCCTCTGCACTGAAGGTAAGGGCGTTCGTGCCAGGGTTAATCACAACGCCGTTTGCGTCAAGGAACTCAACCTTGATCTCGGTCTCTTCCTGAACCTTTGCCTGCGTCGTCACAATGCGGATGGACGCGATCGCATCCGGGTCAACAGCCGTCAGTTCAACTGTCGTTTCATCGTAGGTGAATTTGTAAATAACACCCTTATTCATTGCGCTGTAAAGGGTTACATTTACGATCTTGTTGTCTGCGCCGTCTACCGTCGCGGACTTTACGTAAGTCTTGATTGGGTTCTCGCCGAGCATGTACTGAACATCCAGCTTTGCGATATCCTTTGCGATTGCTGCAGCGGTATCCGCGTTGCCGCAGGTGATCGCCACGGTGTCCGTGCTCAGCTGCTTAACGGAAAGAAGCCCTGCGTTGTAAACCTTTACGGTGTACTCCTTGGAAACACCTGCCGGATATTCGCCGGTAACTGCATCTTTGCCCTCGGACTGTACTGCCCAGATCTTAAGGGTAGCCTCACCCTCGCCGACGGCGGTAAGCATACCGGTGGTCTTTGTTACCTTGAAGACTTCCTCGTTGGAGGAGCTAAAGCGAATGCTGTCCGTTGTGTAATCCCGCATGGTTTTGTTCCACTCGGTGTTGCCTTCGGCATCCTTGCGCACTGCGGTAAGCTGTACCTTCTCGCCTGCTGCAAAGCCTGCCTCAACCTGCTTTGCGCTGTCGGAGCTAAGGCCGACTTTCGCTGCGTTGCGCTTTACGGTCACAACGCATTCCTTAACTACAGTATCCGCGTCGTCGCCGGTGAAGGTTGCCGTAACGGTCGTCTTACCAACCTTAACAGCCGTAACCTTACCCTTGCCGTTTACCGTAGCCACGTCCGGATTCTTGGATTCGAACGTTACCTCGGTATAACCGTTTTCCTTCCAGTTCCAGACACTTGCATATCTTTCATTCTTGAAAGTGCCTGTGATGTCAGAGCCCTCGCCGTTGCCGCTGTCAAGATAGAGCAGCAGTGTCTTGTACATCTGCGGTCCGTCGGACTCGGCAGCTGCCACAGCCTTAGCAGGTAACATGGTAACAACCATTGCCAGGGCCAGCACGAAGGCGATCTTCTTGAAGATACTCTTCATTTTCTCTTCCTCCTTAAAAAATTTGGTTTTGATTGGTGTTTTTGGTTCATCGCAGCTCACGAGAACGGGCAGCCCCGCCGAACCAAAATCCTGATTCTGTCTGCGGAAAAATTCTTGACTTTTCGACAAAATTAGACGAAAATGTATATTAATAATACAATACCAAGCATAATCGACACGAAACTTCTCCCTTTGCACAACATAGCCCGGATGATCCGGCAAAATTGAAAACCTTAATACTACATGAAATCGTTTACATTTATGAATATTTTAAGTATAATGATAGAAGAAACGGTATGGCGAAGGGCATGGGTGTTCGGGCGGGTTGTCCTAAGAAAGATAGTGGGGAAGATCGATTTTCTTAAAAACGGGGGCATTGACTATGTATGAGTATTTTGACTTTGATTACGAGCATGCAGTTTTTGAGTGGGATGAGGAAAAAGCAGCGCTTAATTTCACCAAACATGGGATACGCTTCCAAACTGCTTCCAAGGTCTTTGCGGATGAAAATAAACTAATAAGAAGTGACAGGGAGCATCCTTGGGAAGAAAGGTACGACATTTTAGGCAAGATTGGAAAAATTTTGTTTGTTGTCTGTACGTTTAAAAAAGAGAACGTTGTCCGCATTATTTCTGCCCGGCGTGCAACGGAGTCTGAGAAAGCGAGGTATGAGTATGGCGAAAATTACGATGAATAGCTTACCGGCGGAGCTGACAGCGGAAGAACTCGCTGAGCTTGAGGCAGCGGAAGGAATGCCGGTCACATTTGATGAAGATTGCCCTGAAATGACGGATGAGATGCTGATGCAGTTCCGGCGGATGGACAAGGTGGCGATCCGGATTTCTCCGGGTAATATGAAAAAAGTGAAAGCCCTCGGTTCGGACTATCCGAGAATTCTTAGCCATTTGTTGGACTTGGCGCTGAATGATGCGGAGATGGTCAAGAAATGTTTATGAGCCTATGATAGGCAGGATGGGTGGTGTTCTTAATCCGGTACAATGCACGTACCAGAACTGCTTTGTCTTCAGCCAAAAAAGACTGCCGCACTTACAGATCGTAAGTGCGGCAGTCTTTTTTGTTTTGATCTGGGAGATGATCCGAGGCAATGAAATAAATTTATTGCCCTACTTCGAATATCTTCCCGACCGGAATCTCATATGTGTGAACGTTACCGTTATAGGTTCCACCATCAACGGTATTGGTCTCGGTAACCACGATGGACTTCACGTATACCTTGTTTCCGGTATTTGCACCCGAAAGTTTAACATCGGCAATGGTAATATTCCCGACTTTATTTCCGTCACGCTTGATCACGAGATATCCGTTTCCAAGGTCAGCATTAAACTCAGTGACTAAGCTGGCAACATCCGTAGAATTTACCTTGTTGTCGGATACCGTAACCGCTGCCGCGCCTGTCGTATCCTTAACAACGATGTTCTTTACAGCAACCTGACGGAGATAATACTGGCCACCGGAGTTTCTCAGATTACCGGTTACCCTTACAACATAGGTGCCGACTGAATCAACTCCACCCGTCAATTCAGGAGTCATGGTGCCGTTCACCTTCTTGTAAACGGTTACAGCGCTTCCGCTTACCGTATTTACTGTAACCGCCGAGAACTTATTATCTTCTAATGCAATATTCTGAGTTCCTTTCGTTACAGTGTAGCCAAATGCACCTTCTGCCAGATCATCGGGCTTGGTATTTGTCATTGGTACATCAGCGCTGATAAGGAAACCATCCTTATCATAGCTTCTCAACTTGATTTCCTTCACCAAAGAATCCTTTGCTTTTGTAAAGTTCACATCAATTTCGGCAGAATCAATCGCATAAGAGACAGGATTTTCTGCATCCGGCTTTTTAACGGTATAGTTCAGAACCGCGTACTTAACGATACCGTTGCGCTCTGCTTTCAGGGAAATCTGTAAGGTCTGTACTTTCGTTACGTCAGTCTCTACACCGATACCGCATACCGTGCCGCACCAATCTTTGATATTCATCATCTGAATAGGGGTATACTCATCTGCGTCAATCACGATCTTTACTTCGTTCTTGTCTGGGTCTGCGTAGTTGCCCCAAGTATTCGTAACATAGACTGTTCCGTTAAAGGACTTGTTAAGAATCTTTGCACTGACATCCATATCGCCCTGCCCAAGCCAACCGGACAGCTGATCCTTTGCGTTGATCCTGAAGTTTACACCATAATCTGCTGTTGAGAGCTTTGTCAGACCGGCTTGGTCAACGGAAACGCTTGCAAATACCCTGGAGCCTTCCACAGATACCGTTACAGCTCCAACCGCGACATCTTTATCGCTATAGATGATGATTTGTGCAGAACCCGATGCTACCGGATACAGGAAACCGGTCGCCTCATCCACAAGCACAATGGAGTCATTCGTGGACTTATACTTGAAAATTACGCCTTCCTTTTCCTCCGCGATGCTTGATTCATTGTAATACGTAACAACCTCGCCATTGTACTTCTTTGCCGTATACTTTGCATAAAGCTGGACATTTTCGTCGTTTACAAGCTTTAAAACGCCCGTGCCGTAATTCAGGTCGGAAGCCTTTTTGTTTGCGGCTGCCACAGCATAACCGGAGAAATTATTGGCAGTCGTTGTTTTGCAAATGATGACCTGCTCTGCCTTTAAATCCGGAATCTGTTTTCCGCCCGCATCAAAGCCCATGTAGTAGGTTGCTTTTACGGTCGCGGTCTTGCCTGCCTCGTAGATATAAACCTCACCCGCCGATACGGAATAATCCGTGCTGTTCGGGTCTGCCGCCTCAAAGGAAAGATAGTCGTCATTTCCACGGATGATAACGCCGTTTGCATCGAGGTAGTCAACCCTGAGCTTCTCGCCAATGCCCGGCTGGGCTGTTGTTGTTGTGATGCGGATCGCCGCTATGGCATCCGGGTCAACAGCGGTCAGGGACACACTCTTCTCGTTGTAGGTGAACTTGTATTCCACATCCTTATTCATCACGTTGTAAAGTTCTACGTTTACAACCTTTGCGTCCGCAGCGTCCACGGTTGCAGACTTGATGAAAGAAGTGATCTCATTGTCACCGATTTTGTAAGTAACGGTAAGTTTCGAGAAATCCTTGGCGATTGCTGCCGCGGTGTCCTCCGTGCCACAGGTGAGGGCTGCCGTTGTAAGGCTTACCTGCTTTACGCTGACGATCCCCGGGTTATAAACCTTTACGGTATAATCCTTTGAAACAACTTGCGGATATTCTTTCGCTGCCGCGTCGTATCCCTCGGACTGGACTGTCCAGATGGTAAGGACTGCCTCACCCTCGCCTGTCGCGGTGAGCTTACCGGTGGTCTTCATTACCTTGAAAACATCCTCGTTGGAGGACTTGAAACGTACGCTGTCCGTTGTGTAGACCTTCTGCGTCTTGTTCCACTCGGTGTTGCCTTCTGCGTCCTTACGCACTGCGGTCAGCTGCAGTTCGTCTCCGACAGAAAATCCGGCATCAACCTTCTTTGCACTGTCAGCACTTAGACCAACCTTCGCCGCGTTGCGTTTTACAGTTACCTTACACTCCTTGCTCACAGTTTCTACGTCTTCTCCTGTGAAGGTAGCGGTAACCGTCGTGACACCAACCTTCACTGCGGTAACTTTGCCCTTGCTGTTTACCGTAGCGATGTCCGTGTCGGCGGACTCAAATGTAACCTCATCGTAACCATTTTCTCTCCATCCCCAGACACTTGCGTAACGCTCGCTTTTGTAAGCACCTGTAATGTCAGAGTTTTCGCCGTTGCCGCTGTCAAGATAGAGCAGCAGGCTCTTGTACATATCCGGGGCATCAGACGATGCCGCGGATGCCGCATTGGCCGGGAGCATGGTAACCACCATGGCCAGGGCCAGCACGAAGGCGATCTTCTTGAAGATACTCTTCATTTTCTCTTCCTCCTTAAAAAATTTGGTTTTGATTGGTGTTTTTGGTTCATCGCAGCTCACGAGAACGGGCAGCCCCGCCGAACCAAAATCCTGATTCTGTCTGCGGAAAAATTCTTGACTTTTCGACAAAATTAGACGAAAATGTATATTAATAATACAATACCAAACAAAATCGACATAAAATGCCGCTGTAAAACCGCGAAAAGAAAAACCTGGCAGATAGAAATATTACCTGTCAGGTTTTTTTAACAAAGAATCAGGAACGTCTTGGAATCCTTGGATAGCAGAAGATGACAATATCACGGACAATGAATATGATGCGCGTTCCCGGTGCAGCCGTTCCCTCATCTGCCGCATAACCCCCTATTTCATATATGCCTTGCCGATTTCCTCCGCCAGCCCCGTCAACAAAAGCATCGCATCCGCCCGCAGCCCCGGATTCGCATAAAAGCCGCTGCCTGCATAGTCGGAAGCTTTTTTGGAGAAGGTAAGGGCGGAGGGCAGATCTCCCGCCTGGCGGCAGCGCAGCGCCTGCTCGTAGGAGGCGCGGGCGAGGAAGGCAAGTTTTTCGTCAAAGAGCGGGTCGGCGGCATCCGGTTCAGCAAGCCACTCGGTAAGCTCCAGATATTTTTTGGCATGGAACCACTCTTTCATCGTCGAGAGTTCGGCAGCAGGGGAGTGATCCGGAAGTTCCTGCCGGACGGCGGGGGATTCCCCCTGCGCTTCGTCCGCCATCAGTACGGAGAGCGGAATGCCGAGCACCGATGCGAGGTAGGCGAGTGTTTTCATCGAAGGGAGCGCAGAGCCGCTTTCAATCTGGCTTAACATATTCCGGGTGATAAAATCGCCGACGACTTCGGTCTGTGTCATTTTTTTTGCGAGTCTTGCTTCTTTTATGCGGTGTCCGATGATGTGAGCGTCCATAGTTCCCTCATTTCTGCGCTGCATTTTGTATGGGGATGGCGGCACAGCGCGGCCGGAATCCTTTTATGTGCACGGAGGATGCCAGTCCGGTACACGGTTCTTTTATATTGCAGGATCATTTACCATATGAAAAGGCGGAAGATTCTGCCAAAACCACCGCCGGAACTTATGTCAATGTGTCCATGGAAACAGAAAGAAGAAAGTGCGGCGGGAAAGTAAATTCTATTTACATCATCATACCACAAATACACAGAAAATCAAGGATTTTTTACAGTATTTTAGAAAATAGTGAGAAAGAGATTAGAACAAACGAAATTTTTTCAAAATTTCTTGACACAACTTACAGATAATGATATGATGATGGTAAATAAAATTTACGTGAGAGGAGTGGTGTTATGAATGCGTGGTGGGAAGGGTTGTCCGGGGTGCTCAGGGTACTGTATGTGATCGCGATCCCATCGACTTTGCTGTTGGTCGTCCAGACGGTGATGATTGTTCTGGGGTTCGGGGAACACGGCACAGACGCGAACCCATCGGATACCTCCGGGATTGATTTTGATATGGATGCCGGGGGCGATATCGCACTGGATGATATTGACCTTTCGGATGTCGTGTCCGACCAAAACGGGGCAGGCGCGGAGTTCGGTACTTTAAAACTGTTTACCCTGCAGGGTATCGTCGCGTTTTTGACGACGTTTTCCTGGGTGGCGATCTGCTTTTTAAAGGGCGGCATGCAGCTTATGCCATCCATGTTCCTCGGTGTTCTGGCGGGGGCGGTCATGATGTTCGTGGTCGCGAAGCTTTTACAGGTTTCCGCAAAGCTTGCGGAGAACGGGACATTCCGCATCAAGAGCACTATCGGCGAGACGGCGCTTGTCTATGTCATGATCCCGGAAAAAGGGGAGAACGGCGGGAAGGTGACGCTTACAATGGAGAGCGGCTTTGTGGAACTTTCTGCGGTGACGGAAGGGGATGTGCCGATCCCGGCGGGCACGGCCGTGCGCATCACGGATGTGCTGGGGGATACGGTGGTGGTCGAGAGGATATGATGCCGGACAGCAGGTTGGAGTTGTCCTTGTGCGGGGGTATTCCCGGCGGGAATATGCGGGGACAGTATGGAAAAAAATAAGAAAAAACGGGGGATTCCGCTTTTCGGAAATTTTGTTTTGCGGGAGACTCGTTTTACAGATCCGTGTTTTTTGCGCAGTCCGGCACGGATTTGTCATAAAGAAAGGCGGCGCAGAAAGAGGGTTGTCCAATGACGATGGAAGTACTTATTGCAGTATGTGTTGTGGTTCTGGTGTTGTTTGCGGCCGTGGCGGGGATTTTGTCGCGCTACCGCAAATGTCCGTCGGATAAGGTGATGGTAATCTATGGTAAGGTCGGCACGGATAAGGATGGGCAGGCGCGCAGTGCGAAATGTATCCACGGCGGCGCGGCATTCGTTGTTCCGGTGCTCCAGTCATTCCAGTATCTTGACCTGACACCGATCTCGATCAATGTTGATCTGCGCAATGCACTGTCAAAGCAGAACATCCGTGTTGACGTGCCGTCGCGTTTTACGGTCGGCATCTCGACGGAGCCGGGCATCATGCAGAACGCGGCGGAGCGCCTGCTGGGGCTGAAATTAAACGAGATACAGGAGTTGGCGAAGGATATTATTTTCGGTCAGCTTCGCCTTGTGATCGCGACGATGGAGATTGAGGAGATCAATACCGACCGTGACAAATTCCTGCTTGCGGTCTCAAAAAATGTGGAGATTGAGTTAAAGAAGATCGGCCTGCGCCTGATCAACGTCAATGTTACCGATATCACGGATGAATCCGGTTATATCGAAGCGCTTGGCAAGGAGGCCGCGGCAAAAGCGATCAATGACGCGAAGAAGAACGTTGCCGAGAAGGACCGCGACGGTGAGATCGGCCAGGCATTGGCACAGAAGGATCAGCGTATTCAGGTAGCGGCGGCAAATGCGAGCGCGATCCAGGGTGAAAATGATGCGAAGATTGAGGTCGCACAGTCCGAGGCAAACCGCCGTGAGAAGGAGGCGGACGCGCTGCGCATCGCGACCGCGGCGGAGGCGGTGCAGGC
This sequence comes from uncultured Lachnospiraceae bacterium, assembly GCA_947053345.1. GTDB lineage: Bacteria > Bacillota > Clostridia > Lachnospirales > Lachnospiraceae > RGIG4057. Next base: position 79,367 of record CAMRSM010000005.1, on the reverse strand, counting down.
AGCCCGCGCGAAGCAGGAAGCCTACGTGGCACAGCAGGAAGCGGAAAATACCCGTGCCCAGCTTGAGAAGGCAACGCAGCAGGCGGATGTCATTGTCAAGGCGCAGATCCAGAAGGAGCAGGCAGAGATCGCGGCGGAAGCGGAGGCAGAAGTTATGCGCCGCAGGGCACGCGGTGAAGCGGACGCGATCTACGCGAAGAAGTCGGCGGAAGCAAGGGGTGCACAGGAAATTCTTGAGAAGCAGGCAGAAGGTATGAGAAAGCTTGTTGAGGCGGCGGGCGGTGACGCGGGCGATGCCGTGAAGCTGATCGTTGCGGATAAGCTTGAGGAACTGATGCAGATTCAGGTGGAAGCAATCAAGGGTATCAAGATCGACAAGGTTACGGTCTGGGATAGCGGAAGCAAAGGAGACGGGAAGACCGCGACCGCGGATTTCCTCTCCGGGATGATGAAGTCCGTGCCGCCATTGAATGAGTTGTTCCAACAGGCGGGGATGGAGCTGCCACAACTGCTTGGGAAAGAGACGGCGGCGGAGATACCGGCCGCAGAAAATCAGGAATAATATGGACTAAACAAAGGGGAGGAAGCAGTTTTTTGTGCTTCCTCCCCTTTATGCCGTTATCGTGTATGGAATCTTTTTATGATTTCCCGCGCAAATCCTTTTTTTAGTACAACAAGGCAAACAGCCAGCAGCGCGGCGGCAAACGCGCCCATCACAGTGACTTCCCAATTCATGCGTTTTAAGAGCGCCCCGCTGGCAAAAAGGATAAAGCAGGATATCAGAAGGAGCAGCATAGGCATCATATTTTGTTTCTGCCGCTCCAGATCCGTGAAAAACAATATGCTGGCAATGACCAGCCCGCCGAAATCAACAATCGGCACTGCGGCTGCCGACCATCCCGACGGAAAGACCGTATCAATGATGAGCAGCAGAATGGAAGAATGGGTAATAAAACAGATCCAGAGGCTGATGCGGTTGTATTCCACCAGGGCAGGCGAAATCAAAAACGACCAAACCATCCAAAGCGACCAGTTGCTGATGAGACACCATGCCGGGAAACCAATGGCAATATTGACAATAACACAGGCGGCAGCTGCGAGCAGAAACGGCCATTTTGCCCATCGGATCACATCCTGTCTTTGCATTTTTTTCTTTTCCGCATGCGGATAAGTAATTTTAACCGTCATATTCTTCGCTCCCTTCCACGGCCGGAGTGATTCCGTCCGCAAGAAACAAATCATACAGCTTTTCTTCAAAGGAAGGATCCGCCGTTCTTTTTGCAACCGACAGTGTAGTGGTATTCCCAAATGTTACCATCCCGCAGCTGCCCGCAAGAATAAAATCCATACTGTCGATATGCTGTGCCATTTGCGGCGGCATTGTCACAACGCCGAGATTGGAAAGTGTATTGCTGAATGCTTTGTCACCCAGAAATCCGAAGATGAATCTGGCAGCCGGTGCCTTGACCGATAGCGGGATAAAACGCAAAAGATCGCCCATGCGCTTTGTGGAAGCCATCATGCGGCTCATATTCTGCGGGGAGGTTTCCTGTTTCAGCTGCTGTGAGATATTCCCGATCACGGATTCTGTGTCCGAAATAATGTCCACGGGCAGTCTTATACTACAGTATAAGGAGAAATTTCTCACCGTATCGGAGGGATAGAATTTCCGCATATTGACGGGAACCTGAATGCTCATCTCGCCCTCGGGTTCATCGGTGGCGCTTTTTCCGGCGATAAACAATAATGCAAGAATATATGCCGTTACCGTCGCATTTTTTGAACGGGCAACATTTTTTAAGAGGGACGCGTCGAGCTTAAAATGCAGGATGCGGCATGGCTGGACTTTTGAGATTTTCCCGCTCATCTGCAGGGCGGGCTGATACGTATAACCGGATAAATTCTCCGCTTTTTCTGCGCGCAGAAATTCATTTGCCGTTTCATTTTTTGCCGGGATGTCATTGATATTGAGTATGCCCTCCGCCTGGCTCCATTCCGTTCCAAGCAAATGCAGATATTTTGCGATGAGTGTCTTGAGAAATATCATTCCCCCGGTTCCGTCGGTCAGTATATGAAAATATTCAACACTTACCCGGTTATTGTAATATACAACGCGAAATGACTGCGATGCACTGCGGGAAATCGGCAGGGGCCTGCAGGGGATGCCGGACTCCGGTTCGACGGCATATCTGCGCTTTGATGCATCAAGGTAATGCCAGAAAAAACCTTTTTTTACAGTTGTTGCAAAGCTGGGAAATCGTTTTATAGTAAAATTGAGAGCCATTTGTAATATTTCCGGCACGATGTTTTCTTTGAGATAGATGGACTGCCGAAAAACGGCCATCTGGCCGTGCCGCATGGAAAGCGGAAATATTTTTGCCGCATCATCCAGTTTATACCAAAGCATTGGGGGGCGTGCGTAAAAACCGCCGAGATTTGAAACGCTCAGCCTGTTAAGTGCATCATTCAGAGATAAACCAAGCGAGGAATAGTACAATAATGCATTTTCAAAATCCGCGCGAATTTTTTGGGTCTCCTGTCCGCCAAGATTGATATGATGTTTCATATCTTCGAAAAACAATGTTAGTTTATTTTGTTCGGGTTCGGGTAAAGATTGCCGGTATAACCCAAACGGGCTTTCCATGATACCCTGTTGTTTTGGTTTGCTCTTTTTCATGTTTCCTCTTATTCCGCCGCATGCACAGCATTATGATAAAAACCGAAGATTTATGATTTCTGCCCTGTTCTTCGGATTTTTGTACTCGTGAGCAATGATCATGCCTATGAGTATATACTCGCACCCGGTAAAAGTCAATAAAAAGGTTGGTTTTGGTATATCCGTGTCCCGCGTTTTCCAAATGTCTCAGGAGCATTTGCTTTATAAGCTTTGCTAATGAAAAAGATTTATGATATTGATTTCCGGTTTTTGATGAAATATGGTATAATGTCGACAGACATGATACCGGCACCGGTTCGCCGTCCGACGAAGGAGGACAACTGCCATGGCGAACCGTGTGCATCCGCGGGGAAACCATGTCGGAACGGCATGGTATAATGTCCATGATATTTAAAAATACGCGTCCAGAAAGGAGAACCACACACAATGGGAAACGTCAAAAGGATTTATGTGGAAAAAAAGGCCGCTTACGCAGTACGCGCGAAGGAACTGAAGAGCGAGCTTCGCAGTTACCTCGGCCTGAAAGGGTTGAAGGAGGTGCGCGTCCTCATCCGTTATGACATCGAAAACATCAGCGAGAACACCTACCAGAAAGCGCTCGGTACGATTTTTTTCGAGCCGCCGGTGGATATTTTGTATGAGGAAACGTTTCCGGTGGAGCAAAATACCGCGGCGGGGGAGACGGCCCATGTCTTTTCCGTGGAATACCTTCCGGGACAGTTTGACCAGCGCGCGGATTCCGCGGAACAGTGTGTCAAGCTGTTAAGCGAGACCGAAGAGCCGGTCATCCGCTCCGCCACGACCTATATCCTGACGGGTGAAATTTCCGACGGGGATTTTGCGCGCGTAAAGGAATATTGCATCAACCCGGTGGATTCCCGCGAAACGGGCGAAGTGAAGCCGGAGACGCTGGTCACGGTATTTGACACGCCGGAGGATGTGAAGATCTTTGACGGCTTCAAGGACATGCCGGAAGCGGCGTTAAAGAGCCTGTACGATTCCCTGGGGTTAGCGATGACCTTTAAAGATTTTCTGCACATCCAGAATTATTTTAAAAACGAGGAACACCGCGACCCGTCCATGACGGAAATCCGCGTGCTTGATACCTATTGGTCCGACCACTGCCGTCACACGACTTTCCTGACCGAGCTGACGGATGTGAAATTTGAAGACGGCTATTACCGGAAGCCGATCGAGGATTCTTTCCTGCGCTATAAGGCTGACCGCGAGGTTCTTTACAAAGGAAGGGACGATAAATATGTTTCCCTGATGGACATTGCGCTGCTGGCAATGAAGAAGCTGCGCGCCGAGGGGAAACTCGAGGATATGGAGGTTTCGGACGAGATCAATGCCTGCTCGATCGTGGTTCCGGTGGAAATTGACGGCGTGACCGAGGAATGGCTTGTATTTTTTAAGAATGAGACGCACAACCACCCGACGGAGATCGAGCCGTTCGGCGGCGCGGCGACCTGCCTCGGCGGCGCGATCCGCGATCCGCTCTCCGGCAGAGGCTATGTGTACCAGGCGATGCGCGTGACGGGTGCTGCCGACCCGACCGTCTCCCTTGCGGACACGCTCTCCGGCAAGCTTGCGCAGCGCAAGATCGTGACGGGCGCGGCGAAGGGCTACAGCTCCTACGGCAACCAGATCGGCCTTGCCACGGGGCTTGTCGATGAGGTTTACCATCCGAATTATGTGGCAAAGCGCATGGAGATCGGCGCGGTCATGGGGGCGGCACCGCGCAAAAACGTGATCCGCGAGAATTCCGACCCGGGGGATATCATTATCCTGATGGGCGGGCGCACGGGGCGCGACGGCTGCGGCGGCGCGACGGGGTCGTCCAAGGCGCACACGACCGAGTCCATCCATGTGTGCGGCGCGGAAGTGCAGAAGGGAAATGCGCCGACCGAGCGTAAGCTGCAGAGGCTGTTCCGGCGTGAGGAAGCGGCACATTTAATTAAGAAGTGCAACGATTTCGGCGCGGGCGGCGTGTCGGTCGCGATCGGCGAGCTGGCGGACGGCCTGCGCGTACAGCTTGATAAGGTACCAAAGAAATACGCCGGGCTTGACGGCACGGAGCTTGCGATCTCCGAGTCGCAGGAGCGCATGGCGATCGTCGTTGACCCGAAGGACGTGGATAAAATGCTTGCCTTTGCCGAGGAGGAGAATCTTGAGGCGGTGGTCGTTGCCGAGGTGACGAAGGAGCCGAGGCTGGTGCTTGTCTGGAGGGACAAGGAGATTGTCAATATTTCCCGCGCCTTCCTTGATACCAACGGCGCGCATCAGGAAGCGACGGCGGTTGTTGCGATGCCGGAGGAAGGGAAGGATTATTTTAAGACCGGGGCGGATTATCCTGCAGTTTCGGTGAAAAAACCAGGCGGGGCAGACGCAGGCACGGCGTGCCCTGGGGAATCCGGGAAAACGGCGCAAGCAGAGCAGGATGGTGGCTTTGACCTGAAATCTGCGTGGCTTTCCATGCTTGCCGATCTGAATGTCTGCTCAAAGAAGGGGCTTGTCGAGATGTTTGACTCCTCGATCGGTGCGGCAACCGTGACGATGCCTTACGGCGGGAAATACCAGATGACCCCGGTGCAGACGATGGTGGCGAAGCTTCCGGTGCTCTCTGGTGCGTGTGACACGGTGACGATGATGAGTTACGGCTACGATCCGTACCTTTCAAGCTGGAGCCCGTACCACGGCGCAATGTACGCGGTGGTTTCCTCCGTGGCAAAAATTGTTGCGGCGGGCGGGGATTTCAGAAAGATCCGCTTTACCTTCCAGGAGTATTTCCGCCGCCTCGGCACGGATCCGAAGCACTGGGGTGAGCCGCTCGCCGCCCTTTTAGGTGCTTATGAAGCGCAGCTTCGCTTTGGCCTGCCGTCCATCGGCGGCAAGGACAGTATGTCCGGAAGTTTTAACGAGATCAATGTGCCGCCGACCCTCGTTTCCTTTGCGGTGGATATCGCAAAGAGCGGTGATGTGGTAACGCCGGAGTTAAAGAAAGCGGGCAGCGCGCTGCTTCGTTTCACTATTGAGAAAGACGAGTACGGCCTGCCGAAGTTCGGCCAGATGATGGGACTTTACGGAAAGATACATCAGCTGATGCAGGAGGGCGTGATCATTTCCGCATACGCGCTCGGCGCGAAGGGCATCGCGGAGGCGGTCAGCAAGATGGCGTTCGGGAACCGGCTGGGCGCGGAGCTTTGCAACGAGCGTGATCCGAAGACGTATTTCCTTCCGGAGTACGGTAATCTTGTCGCTGAGGTGGCGCAGGAGGATGTGAAGAAGATTGAGGCGGCGGGCATCCCGTTCGACTGGTTCGGCGTGGTGGGCGAAGCTGCGGAATTTAAGATCGGCGGTGTGACGGTGCCGATGGCGGAGGCTCTCTCCGCGTGGGAGAATACGCTGGAGAAGGTATTCCCGATGCATTCCGGTGCGGTGGACGAAGGGCAGACGTTCGAGGCGAAGCTGTATGATGTGGGGAAGACGGACGGGAAGGATGCTGCGGAAACGGCAGGTCAGGCTTCCGGCAGCAGCTTCGCGGATTTAAAGACGATTTATACCGCCAAAAACCGCGTTGCGAAGCCGCGCGTCTTCATCCCGGTCTTTCCTGGCACAAACTGTGAGTACGACACGCAGAAAGCCTTTGAGCGCGCGGGCGCTGCCGTAAACACGGTCGTATTCAGGAACCTTAATGAGCAGTGTATCCGTGAGTCCGTGGAGGCGTTTGAAAAGGCCATCCGCGAGGCGCAGATTCTGATGTTCCCGGGTGGATTTTCCGCGGGTGACGAGCCGGACGGATCCGGCAAGTTCATTGCGACGGCGTTCCGCAACGGGCGTATCGCGGGCGCGGTCAACGATCTTTTAAAACAGAAAGACGGGCTGGTGCTCGGAATCTGCAACGGTTTCCAGGCGATCATCAAGCTCGGGCTCGTGCCTTACGGCGAGATTACGGCGCAGCAGGCGGATTCCCCGACGCTTACGACAAATAACATCGGACGGCATATTTCCAAGTCCGTTTACACAAAGGTCGTGACAAACAAATCGCCGTGGCTGATGAAGGCAGAACTCGGCGGGGTTTACTCGGTCCCGGCATCGCACGGTGAGGGACGCTTTGTGGCGAGTGAGGAGTGGATCAAGAAGCTTGCGGCAAACGGGCAGATTGCGACGCAGTACGTCGATCTTTCGGGTCGCCCGACAATGGAGGAAGCATTCAACCCGAACGGTTCGTATTATGCGATCGAGGGTATCACAAGCCCGGACGGAAGGGTGCTCGGCAAGATGGCACATTCCGAGCGCAGGGGCGACTCCGTCGCGGTCAATATCACCGGGGAGCAGAACCAGTATATTTTTGAGTCCGGCGTTGCATATTTTAAATAAGGAAACGATTTTGGCAAGCAAACGAGCCAGGGACAAAACAGCCAATATGGCAAAAGCACTGCAGGCAGACAAAGCCCGCGGTGCTTTTGCATGTGTGTGGGCAAAGGGGAGTTTCCAAAGTTTTCATGCTTTATGCATATCAATGGGATAATATGGAGAATATAATTCAAAAAATTTCCTCCAATGTTAAAAATAGGACAAAATTGTTTGTCCATTTTGTGAATTCGACATTATTTTAATTTTTCTCTTGCTTTCTTCGTTCAATCGGTGTAGAATATCACTTGGGTATTTTGTAATATTATCGTAACAATTTTGTTTGCGGTTCGAAAGAATTTGGATGGTGTATAGATGCTGTGGATGGCAGCAGGCAATGATGAAAAAGGAGGAAATTCATGCAGAAGCAAAAAAAGGCGCGGGTGATCCCGGCAGCGATGGCGGCCGTTGTGTTGATAGGTGTTTGCAGCGATTTTCGTTTGGGCTCTGCGGGGGATAGCAGTTCCGTGCAGGGAACCCTGTTTGATATCGCGGCAGCGGGAGCCGTTACATATGCGAGTGAGGGCGGCACGCCGCCGGAGGCGGAGCGCTTGGAGGTACTTGGATGCTACGGGCACAAGGTCGGGCTTGGGATGCATACATTAGGGGAAGAATCACTCCTTGCAAGTCTTTTTGCGATGCAGGATAATGTCAGAAGCATAAACGCGCTTAACAGCATGCCGGCAGATGGCGGTGATGCGGACGGGGCAGGCGTGCCGGATAACAGTCCTGTGTCCGGCGGTATGCCGGCAGGTGACGGTGATCTGCCGGCCGCGGATGATGCGGGAAACAACGCGGATCCGACCGAAGGCGGGGAAGATGTCCTGCCGGATGAGGGGGCGGATCTCGGGGAGGAAGGGGATACTTCCGGGGTTGGATCGGATGATGAGCTTTATTTGCCGGGGGAAGGTGAGGGGATCATTGATGAGGAGCCTGCACCGGAGTTTTATTCCCAGGGAGTGTCGCACAGCTCGGTGGCGGACATCCAGCAGCGTTTGATGGATCTTGGCTTTATGGACTATTCGGAGCCGACAATGTACTATGGTTCCATCACCGCGAAAGCAGTGGAACTTTTCCAGCGCCAGCACGATTTAAAGCAGGACGGGATCATCGGGCCGGAGACAAGGACGCTTCTGTTTTCTGACGATGCCAAATATTATCTTGCAAAATCCGGGATGGACGGTGACGATATCAAGCGCATCCAGCGCAGACTTTACGAGATGGGCTATCTTGCGAACCCGGACTATGTCACGGGGCATTTCGGCGACGTGACGGAGGCGGCGGTAAAGCAGATGCAGCAGAACAACGGTCTTGCGGCGGACGGCAAGGTAGGGCATGAGACGATGGAAATGCTCTACAGCGAGACGGCGAAGGCAAATATTATTTCTTATGGTGACAAGAGTGACGTGGTGCTCGCCTGCCAGGAGCGCTTAAAGGAGCTCGGGTATCTGACGACAAAGCCGGACGGGCAGTACGGCAATGATACCGTGGCGGCGGTAAAGCAGTTCCAGTCCAGGAACGACCTTGTCGTGGACGGTTTCTTAGGGCCTACGACGATGGTGGTGTTAAACGCCTCCGACGCGGTCGCGAACGGTATGATGATCGGTGAGAGCGGGGATACGGTAAAGCGTGTGCAGGAGCTTCTCGCAAGATACGGCTATATGTCCTCCTCAAACTGCACCGGGTATTTCGGTGAGGTGACAGAGGCTGCGGTAAAGGACTTCCAGAGGAAAAACGGCCTGTTGGTGGACGGGAATGTCGGTATGAAGACAATGGCGAAGCTGACTGGCGGTGATGCGGTAAAAGCAAGCGGGGAATCAACGGGCGGCTCCGGCGGCACTTCTTCCTCGTCTTCAAATAAGGGTAGTTCCACATCCTCAAGTTCCGGTTCTTCCTCGTCCTCAAATGTAGGAAGTGCCAGTGTGTCGGCATTGCTCAAAGTAGCAAAATCCAAGGTTGGTAAGCCTTATGTTTACGGCGCGAAGGGACCGAATGCCTTTGACTGTTCCGGCTATGTTTACTGGTGTTTAAACCAGATTGGCATCAAGCAGAGCTATATCACCTCGTACGGCTGGAGGACGGTCGGGAAGTACCAGAAGGTTACGAGCTTCTCAAGCATTAAGGCGGGGGATATCGTGGTCGTGAAAGGCCATGTCGGCATTGCAGCAGGCAACGGTATGGTTTATGATGCTTCTTCCAGTAGCGGCAAGATCGTGTACCGGTCGCTTGGCGCTTGGTGGAAAAAGAATTTTATCTGTGCGTGGAGGATTTTCTGATCCGGTACGGCATATGTGAAACAGGGCGGGGGAGGGGTTTTCCTACCCGCGCAGGCAAGCAGGGAAGTTTCCTTCCTCTTCCCGCCCACACGGACACCCGTCAGCGGAAGCTGGCGGGTGTCCGTGCGCATAAAAAAGCGGGATGCTGCAAAACTGCAGCATCCCGCTTTTTCGGGGCTTTGAGCCATCTACGGTTGTTTCATCTCTGAAAAGGTTTTTGCCATCCCGCCCACAAGGCTCCACTGGCGTTTCATATAGTCGTGGAGCGCCGCTGTACCTTCCCTGTAGGAGGAATAAATGCCTTCGGTATCCCCGCGGTGTTTTAAGACCGCCTGTGCCGCGCTATAGGCGCTCTCTAACCCGGCGGAGATCCCCTCGCCCATCGGGTTCAAAAATCCGGCCGCCTCCCCCGCAAAAAGCACGCGTCCGATGCCGTAGCAGATGGCACAGCCAGGCTTTATTCGCGGCATCAGCCAGCGGTCTACCCTCTCCGGTTTGCCGACCGAAAGCCCGTGGTGTTTTTTCATATAGGAGAGGAAAGAATCGTAATAATACGATTCCTTTTCTTTATTTTTTACGGAGACACCGAGCACAAGCATCCCGTCCTTCACGTTAAACCACGCGTCATACTCGGAAAGTTCCGGCTGCAGGTACGCGTAAAAGTAATGCGGATCAAGGTCGATGCGGCCGTGGTGGAAGGTCTGGTAGGTGGTGATACCGTCCGGCACGGTTCCGGTAAGCTGCCGCTTGATCACGCCGGCAACACCCTCACAGTCAATGACATATTCTGCTCGCTCGTCATACAGACTCCCGTCCGCCCTGCGGAAGCGGACAAGGACAGCCTCATCTTGCGCTGTGCAGGAAACGGCATTTAATGCATCCTGTACTACGGCTCCCGCAGCTGCGGCTTTTTTCGTGAGCCAGGCATCAAAGGAACTGCGCCAGACATTTAAGCCGGGCTGTGGGAAAACGTAGGTGTGCCCGGTATCGTCGGTGAAGACCATGCCGCGGTTTTCGGCGGGGCTGCAGGTGGTATGGGATGGGACAGGCTCGCCAAAATAGCGTTCCACAAGGTTGAGGCTCTTCTGGATCAACTGTCCCGAACAAGACTTGTAGCGCGGTATCCTGCATTTTTCCGCGAGAAGAACCCTACAGCCATTTTCCGCCAATGTCTTTGCCGCGGCAGCCCCGGCAGGCCCCGCCCCGATCACGATGATGTCATACATAAAATACCTCCCGATATTGAGTTCCGCATTTGCTCTCCATATTTTAGCATATTCCACCGTCCGATACAAAAAATGAAATAAAGAGAATAGATGAGGATACAAGAGAATAATATAGCTTATTCTAAGTATTCACGGAAAATGAATCAAATCGTAACAATTGGAAGCTTGCATTTTTGACTGCATTTCACTAATATATAGATAAATTGATTAGCACTCGATATGATTGAGTGCTAATAACGACATAAAATGAGCCGTCAAAGGCGATGGTAAAAGAAGGAGGATTCATTATGAAGTTAGTACCGTTGGGTGACAAGGTAGTATTAAAACAGCTCGTAGCGGAAGAGACAACGAAATCCGGTATTGTCCTGCCGGGTCAGGCGAAGGAGAAGCCGCAGCAGGCAGAGGTGGTCGCGGTAGGCCCTGGCGGCGTGGTGGACGGCAAGGAAGTCACGATGCAGGTGAAGGCCGGCGATAAGGTTATCTTCTCGAAATATTCCGGAACGGAAGTTAAGCTCGGCGAAGAGGAGTATATCGTTGTAAAGCAGAACGATATCGTAGCGATCGTGGAGGACTAACGGGGTGCGGGTAAAATCACCGCTTTCCCAAAGCTTTTGACAGATGCACGCAGACCGGCCGGGGAGGCAGACGTTTTGCGGTGCGGATTAAATATCATATTGGAGGGAATGAATCATGGCAAAGGAAATTAAGTATGGCTCACAGGCCAGGGCAGCATTAGAGACCGGTGTAAACAAGCTTGCGGATACCGTAAAGGTTACCCTTGGACCGAAGGGAAGGAATGTTGTCCTTGACAAATCTTTCGGTGCGCCGCTGATTACAAACGACGGTGTGACGATCGCGAAGGAGATCGACCTGGAGGACGCATTCGAGAATATGGGTGCACAGCTTGTCAAGGAAGTTGCGACCAAGACCAACGACGTGGCAGGTGACGGGACGACGACCGCCACGGTTCTTGCGCAGGCGATGATCAACGAGGGGATGAAGAACCTCGCGGCGGGTGCAAACCCGATCATTTTGAGAAAAGGTATGAAGAAGGCGACGGACTGCGCTGTGGAAGCGATCGCAGGCATGAGCTCCGAGGTGACCGGCAAGGAGCAGATCGCGAAGGCGGCTGCAATTTCTGCGGGTGATGAGGCAGTCGGCGAGTTGGTTGCGGACGCGATGGAAAAGGTATCCAAGGACGGCGTGATCACCATCGAGGAGTCCAAGACAATGAAGACCGAGCTCGACCTTGTGGAAGGTATGCAGTTTGACCGCGGCTATATTTCCGCGTACATGGCGACTGATATGGATAAGATGGAAGCAAATCTTGACAATCCGTACGTGCTGATCACCGACAAGAAGCTCTCCAACATCCAGGAGATCCTTCCGGTGCTCGAGCAGATCGTACAGAGCGGTGCAAGGCTTCTCATCATTGCGGAGGATGTTGAGGGCGAGGCATTGACGACCCTGATCGTCAACAAGCTGCGCGGCACATTCAATGTAGTTGCGGTAAAGGCTCCGGGCTACGGCGACAGAAGGAAAGAGATGCTGCAGGATATCGCGATCTTAACAGGCGGTACTGTGATTTCCGAGGAGCTTGGGCTTGACTTAAAGGATACGACGATGGATCAGCTTGGACGCGCGAAGTCCGTCAAGGTTCAGAAAGAGAATACGATCATTGTGGACGGCTGCGGCGACAAGGAGAAGATCGCAGACAGGGTAGCGCAGATCCGCCATCAGATTGAGGAGACGACCTCCGAATTTGACAGAGAAAAGCTTCAGGAGAGACTTGCGAAGCTTGCGGGCGGCGTTGCTGTGATCCGTGTGGGTGCTGCGACCGAGACCGAGATGAAGGAGAGCAAGCTCCGCCTTGAGGATGCACTTGCGGCGACAAAGGCAGCCGTGGAGGAAGGAATCATTGCAGGCGGCGGCTCCGCGTATATCCATGCGGCGAAGGAAGTTGCAAAGATTATCGCGACGCTTGAAGGCGATGAGAAGACCGGCGCGAACATCATCCTGAAAGCACTTGAGGCTCCGCTTTCCTGCATCGCGGCAAACGCGGGTCTTGAGGGTTCCGTGATCGTGAATAAGGTTCGTGAGCTGGAGCCGGGCGTTGGTTTCGACGTGCTGAGCGAACAGTATACCGACATGGTAAAAGCGGGTATCATCGATCCGGCAAAGGTTACGAGGAGTGCACTCCAGAATGCGACTTCCGTGGCATCCACTTTCCTGACGACCGAGTCCGCAGTGGCGAACATTAAGGAAGATGCCCCTGCGATGCCGGCTGGCGGTGCAGGCGGAATGGGCATGATGTAATAAGGAATACAATAAATAAAAGACAGCATGGGCAGCCCATGCTGTCTTTTATTAAATCCTCATAAAATACTTCCTTTTTTGCGAAAAATGAAGTATAATAAAGATAATTGTATTTGCAACCGGGAAAGCCTTTGGTGTGTCCGTTTGGACGGTCTTCGTCCGGTATCCGGGCGGTGGATGGGACATCTTAGGCGGATGGGGGCAATGTGAGTGGATGTTCACACGGAGCCTGTGTCTGCGGCGCTGCCGGCACCGGGCTGTTGATACGCAGAGGGCGGCGCAGAAATGAGGATAAATCTATGAATGAATCATATGCGGAAGCATCCGTGAAGCAGAAAGCTTCGCCGGTGAACCTTCTGATCAAGGCAGCACTGATCGCGGCAGTCATCTTTGTGCTTCTTTTCGGTATGGCGTACTTCGGGCCGTTTGCCATTGTCGCGGTGGGCGTGCTGGTCTTGGTCTGTGTGCTTGTATTCCCGTATCTGAGTGTGGAGATCGAGTATGTCTTCTGTGACGGGCAGCTTGATTTTGACAAGATTTACAGCGGGAACAAGCGGAAACAGGCGCTCAGGATCGATTTCGAGAATGTGGAGCAGATGGCTCCTGCCGGTTCGCACGCGCTCGATTCCTACCAGAATAATCCGAGTTTGAAAACAATGGATTTCACCTCGCGGGAGCGTGACATTCATCCTTATGCCATTGTCGTGCGAAAAGGGGAGCAGCTGACGATGCTCCTGTTCGAGCCGAGTGAGAAGATGATCGCGGCAATCAAACAGAAGGCACCGAGAAAAGTATCAGAATATTAAAAATCGTAGTTGACATTGTCAGGGAAAGCGGTTATAATTTTACAAATTATCGTTCCTTCCCACAATTTTGATGTAGGAAGCGGACGGTGGAATGTAAAAACGTGTGCGGGAAACTGCGCGCGGAACTCAAAAACAGCAGAGCCCCGTTCAGCGCAGGAAGGGATTTCAGGAGCAGGGCGGAGGAAAGCCCTTCCACAAAAAGGGCGCTGGGGAGGGGATCTGCGGAACTCAAAAATAAGAAAGAGAGGATAAGAGAATGGGACAGATTATTGGTGAGGGCATTACCTTTGACGATGTGCTGCTTGTGCCGGCATATTCCGAGGTGATTCCGAACGAAGTTGAGTTATCCACCTACCTGACAAAGAAGATCAAGCTGAACATTCCGCTGATGAGCGCGGGCATGGACACGGTGACAGAGCACCGTATGGCGATTGCGATGGCCAGACAGGGCGGCATCGGTGTCATCCATAAAAACATGTCGATCGAGGAGCAGGCGGAGGAGGTTGATAAGGTAAAGCGTTCGGAAAATGGTGTCATCACGGATCCGTTTTCTCTGACTCCGGAACATACATTAAAAGATGCGGACGAGCTGATGGGAAAATACCGCATTTCCGGCGTGCCGGTCACCGAGGGAAGGAAGCTTGTCGGCATTATCACAAACCGCGACTTAAAGTTTGAGACCGATTTTACGAAAAAAATCAAAGAGTCCATGACAAGCGAGGGTTTGGTGACGGCGCGGGAAGGCATCACGCTTGAGGAAGCAAAAAAAATCCTTGCTGCGGCGCGCAAGGAAAAACTCCCGATTGTGGACGGAGAGGGAAATTTAAAAGGGCTTATCACGATCAAAGACATCGAGAAAGCGATCAAATATCCGCTTGCCGCAAAGGATGAGCAGGGAAGGCTTTTGTGCGCGGCAGGTGTCGGCGTGACGGCGAATATCCTTGACCGCGTGGCAGCGTTGGTGAAGTCCCATGTGGACGCGATCGTCATTGACACGGCGCACGGTCATTCGGCAAATGTACTTCGCGTGGTGAAAATGGTGCGTGAAACATATCCAAAACTCCAGATCATCGCTGGGAATGTAGCGACAGGGGAGGCGACAAGAGCCCTGATCGAGGCGGGCGTTGACTGTGTGAAAGTCGGAATCGGGCCGGGGTCGATCTGCACGACACGTATCGTGGCAGGCATCGGTGTACCACAGGTCACGGCAGTTATGGAAGCTTATCAGGTGGCGAAGGAGTATGGCATCCCGATCATCGCGGACGGCGGCATCAAATACTCCGGTGATATCGCGAAAGCCATTGCAGCGGGCGCGAATGTCTGCATGATGGGCAGTATTTTTGCGGGCTGTGAGGAAAGCCCGGGAACCTTTGAGCTGTTCCAGGGAAGAAAATATAAAGTGTACCGCGGCATGGGTTCGATTGCGGCGATGGAGAACGGCAGCAAGGATCGCTATTTCCAGACGAACGCGAAGAAGCTCGTCCCGGAGGGCGTGGAAGGGCGCGTTGCCTATAAGGGTAATGTGGAAGACACAATCTTCCAGCTGATGGGCGGCCTGCGTGCCGGCATGGGTTACTGCGGCGCAAAGGATATAGAGACATTAAAAGAAACCGGACGTTTTGTGAAGATTACGTCCGCCGCGCTGCGCGAGAGCCATCCGCATGATATCCATATCACGAAGGAAGCTCCGAATTACAGTGTGGAAGATAATTAGGATATCACGGCCCCGGCTCCTTGTTTGAAGGGCCGGGGCTTTTTGCAGGGTATCGGGGGAAAGCCTGCGGCATGGCTTTGCTGTTTGATATCCGCATATAGGGGACGGACGGGGAATGTTTTCGTGCCGAACCGCGGTTGCGCATGGTACAGATTGGAGATGGAGAGGGCAGTTATGGCGAAGGTATTGTCGAAGGAAGAATGGAAAAAGCGGAAAAAACTTTATGCGTATTTAAAGCTTGCGGCGGCGGCTCTGCTGGCACTTTTGATCGTGCTTATTCTGTTGATCGGTCTCATCAAGGTGGCGAAGAACCTTTTTTCAAAAGGGACTCCCGACACCCCGGCGGCACCTTCCATGAAACAGGAGCTTAATATCACGGAGCTCTTTCTGACCCCGAATGTATATACAAGACCACAGAATTCTTTAAAAGAAGTGAAAGGGATTATCATCCATTATGTCGCGGGGGCGGGAACCACCGCGGTGGAAACCCGCAACTACTATGAAGGCCTGAAGGTAAACAGTACCTCAAAGACGGCGGAAAGCTGTCATTTTATCATCGGGAGCGACGGCGAGATTGTACAGTGCATCCCGACGGACGAGATTGCCTGTGCCTCCGGCGCGCGCAACGAGGATACGATTGCCATTACATTCTGCCATCCGCAGGCGGATGGGGAGCCGTCCGCACAGACATATGACAGCCTGCTGAAATTGACCACCTATCTATGCAAGACTTACGGGCTGACGAAGGACGCAGTGCTGCGCCATTCCGACCTCGGCGACCAGCTCTGCCCGAAGTATTTTGCACAGCAGGAGGGCAAATGGGCGGCATTTTTAGCGGAGCTTGACACGGCGGTGGGAAAGACGGCGGGGGAGAAGAAATAGGCGGTTTCGAATGTGTCCACAGCAAGTGCTTGGCGCGGTCTTATTTCATAGCCGCGGCTGGATTTGGCACTGCCTTAACGGAATGCATCTGAACAGAAACCGACTTATGAAGGGAGGCTTTGACTTTAACATGGATTATCAATTTTACGGCTGGGAGCACGCGGATGCTCCTGCGGTATCAAAAGAGTACGAAGGAATCCGCACACCGAAGGATCTGTACGATGCACTTTCAGATATATGGTGCGGGTACACCTGCGCGCCCCGCATGCGCGGCAATTGGAGCAGGGAAAACCGGACGTTGGGACAATGCTCCATCACTGCATTTTTGGCGCAGGATATTTTCGGCGGAAAAGTATACGGAATACTTCGGGAGGGCGGGAATTACCACTGTTATAACGTGGTTGGTGACTGCATTTTTGACCTGACAAGTGAGCAGTTTGGGGATGAGGTGCTTTCCTATGAGAATAATCCGGAGCAGTTCCGGGAAGTACATTTTGCGAAGGAAGAAAAAAGGGAACGGTACGAGTATTTGAGGGCAGAACTGAAAAAACGCCTTGGGAAGATATGAGATCATTCAATGAATATGGAAAGAGAAGAATTTACAAGTTTCTTCTCTTTTTTTGTGTATAGCTGCGGGAAAAATATAATAGAATTGCCAGATATCCAGGGAGGCGAAGTGGAAATATCATATAATAACATAATGTTATAAGTGTAATGAAGCACCGTACTTCATTACATTGGAAAATTTTGTAAAAATAATGATAGTTTGTACTATCATCTATAAAATTGTATCACAGGAAAATCTATTTGTCAATAAATTCAGAAGCAGTAATTCAATTTATCATAAAAAGATATCCATATATTACCAAGAAAAAACAAAAATAAAGTTAAATAAAATACAAAACAAGAAAATAGTTATGCACTTTGTTCTATTCGCAGTCAAAATCCGTGTCAAAAATTGAACCGGAATTGTACATTACAAGCAGGTAACAGAAACCGAAACACTGTTTTGCTTTTTACTATTCGCAGTCATTCGCAGTCTGAGCGGATATCAATGTATGCCGGATTTTTGCTCTATTACTGGTTTTGTCAGGTTAGCAGGTAAAGGTGTAATGAAGTACGGTGCTTCATTACACCTTTTGGCGTAATTCAGGACAATGGGAGGCTTAAAATCCCGGATGCATTTTCGGGTGGAAGCAGCTTTTTGTATCGGATTTGTGATATAGAAGGAAATGGTCATTATGGACTCTTGTCATAAAGACAGGAGGATTTGTCAGGGGAAGGAGCCGCCAATGGGAAGTATTTTATTTAAGCATAACCAGGAAGCTTATGAAGCGGCAGCCTCCATGCTGGAGGAAACCGGACAGGCTGCCATCATCCATCCGACGGGGACAGGAAAATCCTTCATTGCATTCCGGCTTTGTGAGGATAAGGCAAGCGGAAGAATATGCTGGCTTTCGCCGTCGGAATATATTTTCATGACCCAGATGGAGCAATGGGATGCAGCAGGAGGAGGGAAACTTCAGAATATACAATTTTTCACCTATGCACGTCTGATGCGGATGGATGGGGAAAAAATGAAGGAGATTAAGCCGGACTACATCATCCTTGATGAATTTCACCGTTGCGGAGCAGCACAGTGGGGCGGCGGAGTAGAACGGCTGCGCGGATTGTATCCGGATGCCAAGGTTCTGGGGCTTTCCGCGACAAACATCCGTTATCTTGACAATCAGAGGGACATGGCATGGGAGCTCTTTGGCGGGAATATTGCTTCGGAGCTGACACTCGGAGCTGCGGTTGTTCAGGGAATCCTGCCTGCACCGAAATATGTGCTTTCTGTCTATTCTTATCGGAAAGAATTAAGGAAGTATGAATTGCGGGTAAGGCAGGCGAGGAATAAGACCGTACGCGATGCGGCGGAAAAGGAATTGGAGGCGCTAAGGCGTGCGTTGGAAAAAGCAGATGGACTTCCGGAAGTCTTTGCCAGGCACATGAAACAAGATGCATTCGACAGTACAGCGAATATAACGGGAACGGAAAGCCGGTTGATGCAAAAGAAGGAAAAAGCATTACAACCATCAAGCTGTGGTAAGTATATCGTTTTCTGTGCGGACTATGGGCATCTTCTTAACATGCAGGAGCTTGCCAAAGAATGGTTCGCTTATGTTGATGACGCGCCCCACATCTACACGGCATACTCGGATTACCAGGAGACATCAGGGGAATTTGAGGCCTTCAAGGCAGATACCAGTCCCCATCTGAAGCTGTTGTATTGCATTGACATGCTCAATGAGGGGATCCATATAGACGGTGTGGATGGAGTGATCCTGCTGCGTCCGACGGTCTCACCGACCATCTACAAGCAGCAGATTGGACGTGCACTTGCCGCAGGTGGGAAGAAAAGCACCGTGATCTTTGATATTGTCATGAACATCGAAAATCTCTGCAGCATCGGGGCAATCGAGGAAGAACTGCGCGAAGCGGTTTTTGATTTCCGTATAAATGGCAGGAGCGATGAGATTGTTACCGACCATTTCCGGGTGATTGACGAGATGGCAGACTGCAGAAGGCTGTTTTTGCAGTTAAATGATACCCTGAACGCTTCATGGGAGGCAATGTATGGGATGGCAAAGGAATATTACGCAGAGCATGGAAACCTGAAAGTACCTGCGGCGTATACCACGAAAGATGGCCATTCCCTTGGCGCATGGGTTGCCACACAGAGAAAAGTTTATAACGGGAAGACAGCAGGCAGCCTGAATACACAGCAGATCAAACGGCTTGATGAGATTGGCATGTGCTGGCAGAGCACACAGGAAGCTTCGTGGGAACAGAATTTTGCAGAGGCAGAAAAATATTTTTTGGAGCATGGAAATTTAGACATTCCAGCAGGGTATACGACGGGAAATGGCTGTGCGCTTGGGCGGTGGATACGCAGGCAGCGGGAGATTTACCAAAGGATGCTCCTGGAGAACGGACAGAAAGGTTATGCTGCGCCCGGTCGGCAAAGTATCCATGCAGCGCACGCAGAAAGGCTGTCCCGGATTGGTATGGTCTGGGAAAATCCCGATTCGTGGGAGCGGCGCTTTGCCCTGGCAAAGCAGTATTATGAGGAACACGGAAATTTGAAAATGCCTGCGGATATTGTCGTAGAAGGAATCTGGCTTGGACGTTGGCTGCGGGAGCAAAGAGTGAAGCTGGCAAAAGAAGACGGGCAAAGTTCCCGTGAAGCGTTAAGCGAAGAACAAAAGCAAAAGCTTTTTTCCATTGGTATAAGGCCGGGCATGACACCATCGGAGCTTTCCTGGCGGGAACAGTACGGTAAGGCAGCAGAGTTTTATCAGGAACACGGAAATCTTGCGGTGCCAAAGCGTTATACCGCGGGAAATGGAAAAAAACTCGGGATCTGGCTTTCACATCAACGCGCGGGGCACAGGAAAGGGGTATTGGCCGGCTGGCAGGTGCAGCTGCTTGACGGGATCGGGATGGTATGGGAATCCGGGAACTTGTGGGAGCAGGGTTATGCATATGCTGCAGAATATTTCCGGATGAACGGGCATCTTGCGGTGCCAAATACTTATGTTTGCCCGGACGGTTACCGGCTTGGGAAATGGATATCAAACCAGCGCCAGGCATATAGCAGTGCAAGGGGACTGGACGAGGAAAAAATTCACAGATTAGAAGAAATTGGAATGGCCTGGAGCGCGAAACGGGGAAGACGCACGAATGTGGCATCCCAAAAAGAAATATCAGATATTTACAAATGAGATGTTATTCGTAAAAGCGTTTGGATTTATAGGAAATTTGCGTGTTTTGCGGATGAAGCGGGCGTGCTGCGGTGAAAAGAAAATTGTCAAAACAAAACAAGGAATTTTATAAAGGATCAATACAATTATGGAAAACATTGATTTTCAATCCGATCCGCGCTTTTTCGGTATCAGACCATTCCCGAAGAAGGTATGGCTTGCCTCGCCGACGATGCATGGGGAGGAGCAAAAATATGTAGATGAAGCAATTTCCACCAACTGGGTTTCCACGGTTGGCGGGAATATTGATGCAGTGGAGCATGCGGCAGCAAAAATCGTTGGAAGGAAATATGCTGTGGCGCTTTCCTCCGGCACAGCAGCACTCCATCTTGCGGTCCGGCTCTGTGGGGAAAAACTTTATGGGCATCCCAAGATAGGAAAGGGTGCACTCGCAGGGCATAAAGTATTTTGCTCCGACCTTACGTTTGATGCGACCGTAAACCCTGTAGCATACGAGGGGGGCGAAGCCGTGTTTATCGACACGGAATATGAAACTTGGAATATGGATCCGGCTGCACTGGAAAAGGCATTTGAGATTTATCCCGATGTGCGGCTTGTGGTTGTTGCACATTTGTATGGGACACCGGGAAAACTGGATGAGATAAAAAATATATGTAACGCATATGGTGCGCTGATCATCGAGGATGCGGCGGAATCCTTTGGCGCAGCGTACAAAGATGTGCAGACCGGGAATTTCGGGGAAGCATCTGTCCTTTCTTACAACGGCAATAAGATCGTAACAGGATCATCCGGGGGGATGTTCCTCACCGACGAAAGGTGCGATGCAGAGAAAGTGCGGAAATGGTCCACACAAAGCCGCGAGGCTGCCGCATGGTATCAGCATGAAGAGCTTGGGTATAACTACCGCATGAGCAATGTGGTCGCAGGGGTGGTGCGCGGGCAGTTACCGCATTTGAGGGAACACATTGCCCAAAAGAAGAAAATTTTTATGGAATATCAAAAAAGATTCCGGGAAAAAAATCTTCCCGTGAAAATGAATCCGTTTGACGGGGAGATGAGCGAACCGAATTATTGGCTCAGCTGCCTGCTGGTCGAGACGGATGCAATGTGCAGGCAGGTGCGCGGGGAGCGAGAGAGCTTATATGTGAAGGAGAAAGGAAGATCGTGCCCGACAGAGATTCTGGATGCACTTGCGGCGTTTGGTGCGGAAGGAAGACCCATCTGGAAGCCGATGCATTTGCAGCCAATCTATAGGATGAATCCGTTTGTGACAAAGGAAGGAAATGGACGCGGAAAGAGCAATGCCTATATTCTGCCGGAACATATTTCGGGCATGGACGCGGGGGCGG
This sequence comes from uncultured Lachnospiraceae bacterium, assembly GCA_947053345.1. Lineage (GTDB taxonomy): Bacteria > Bacillota > Clostridia > Lachnospirales > Lachnospiraceae > RGIG4057. The sequence continues at coordinate 57,941 of CAMRSM010000005.1, read as the reverse complement.
ATATTTTTGCAAGAGGCTTGTGCCTGCCAAGCGATAACAAGATGACACAAGAGGAACAGGAGCAAGTGGTAGAAATTGTTGCGAGATGCTTTCTATGAGGATATGGAAGAATTATTCTCTAAATAAGTCAAGGTTCGATGACATGACCCTGATGGATATAAGGAAAGGAGGGAGGCTGTGCGGACACAGGAAAAATCGAAGAAAAGAGGCATAAGGAGGAGGGGAATTTATGAGACGTACATAAAAAGACCATTGGATGTTATCTGTGCGTTGTCTGCGCTCCTTTTATTCAGCCCGGTTATGTTGGTTACCGCAATTCTTGTCCGGATCAAACTAGGTCCGCCGATTATTTTTACGCAGGAACGTCCGGGCTTGCGCGGGAAGATCTTCAAGCTGTACAAATTCCGTAGTATGTCGGAGAAGAGAGGGAAAGATGGCAGGTTGCTTGCCGACCGTGAAAGGCTTGGAAGCTTTGGGAAGACATTAAGGGCGACAAGCCTGGATGAGCTGCCGGAATTGATAAATATTTTAAAAGGCGATATGAGTTTTGTCGGGCCAAGGCCTCTTCTTCCAGAATATCTGCCTTATTACTCGGAGAAGGAAAAGCACCGGCATGATGTTCGGCCGGGTCTTACGGGATGGGCACAGGTAAACGGACGCAATGCGGTATCATGGGATGAAAGATTTCAACTGGATGTGGAATATGTAAAAAAAATAACATTTTACAGGGATATAAAAATCCTCCTCTTAACTTTTTATAAGGTCTTAAAGAGATCGGATATATTGCTTGCCGAGGAAAGTAATATGGCAGAGGAGAGGAAAGCATTCGGAAAACATGTTATTCAATAGTTAAGAAAGGATAAACAAATGCTTAGGATTTACAGCTTGGGGCAGCGGGAAGATTGGGATAAAATAGTGAAAAGCTTTTCCAATTATGACATTTATTGGCTCAGCGGTTATGTAGAAGCATTTAAATTACATGGAGATGGGGAACCGCTCTTGTTTTTTTGTGAGGAGGAGGAAGTCAGGGGCATTCATGTGGTCATGAAACGTGATGTAGCGGATGATCCTCATTTTGCGGGAAAGCTGGAGAAAAGAAAGTATTTTGATTTTTCGACACCATATGGATATGGCGGCTGGTTGATCGAGGGGGAAAAGACAGAGGGACTGTTCCGGGATTACGCAAGGTGGTGTCAGGAGAGCGGGATGATATCGGAATTTGTTCGATTCCATCCAATGATCAAAAATATGGAACCGTGCGAAAAATTTTATGATGTTGTAGAACTTGGGGAAGTTGTGCATATGGAGCTTACATCACCGGAAATTATCTGGGAAAATATTGTGGGCAAAAACAGGAATATGATCCGGAAGGCAAAGAAAAGCGGAGTGAAAATCTATAACGGCCGGTATCCGGAGATTTATGAAATATTTCAGGCAATTTACAACCGCACGATGGATAAGGATAAGGCGGCAGATTATTACTATTTCGGGAAAAAGTTTTATGAGTCTATTCTGGAAGATATTCCGTGGAATGCACAGGTTTTTTATGCGGTAAAGGAAGGTACGGTAGTTTCCGCTGCAATTATGCTGACAGCCAACGGTAGAATGAACTACCATCTTTCAGGCAGCATACAGGAATATAGCAGCTTTGCACCTACCAATCTGTTATTGTATGAGGCAGCCCTATGGGGATACGCAAACGGTTATAAAACTCTATATCTTGGGGGCGGTGTAGGGGCAAGGAAGGATGGGCTGTTTAAATTTAAAAGATCGTTTTATAAGGGAGAATTAAACAAGTTTTATATTGGAAGAAAGATTTATGATAGTGAAACGTACGCGATGCTTTCGCATAAAAGATTTGGAGAAATGGCCGGGGCAGGATACGGTGAATTTTTCCCGAAGTACAGGGAGGATAAATGAAAATTTTGTATGTTACAACGGTCGGGGAAACGATGATTTTTTTCGAGGAACTGATCCGGCGGTTGATTCAGGAAGGAAACACGGTTGATATTGCTACAAATGAGCAGGGAAGTATGGTTCCGGGATGTTACCGGGAATGGAATTGCAGGATATACCGGCTTGATTGTACTCGTGCCGTATTGGATTTTGGAAATATCAGAGCAATGAAACAGTTAAGAAAACTGGTATCAAAAAACAGGTATGATATTGTCCACTGCCATACACCGATTGCAGCTGCGTGCGTGAGGATTGCCTGCAAGAGTTTGCGGAAAAAGGGTGTGAAAGTAATCTATACCGCGCATGGATTCCATTTCTTCCGGGGGGCACCGGTTAAAAACTGGCTGCTTTTTTATCCGGCCGAGAAATTTTTGTCATATTGGACAGATTGCCTGATCACGATCAACCGCGAGGATTATCGGAGGGCAAAAAGAAAATTCCATGCGCAAAAAACAGAGTATGTGCCGGGGGTCGGAGTTGATGTGGAGAAATATCAGAGCCCGGATTTTATACAAAATGAAGATAACTCATGTGTCCCGTTTTCATCTTGGAGACGGAAAAAACGCGCAGAATTAGGGCTTGGGGCAGATGATTTTGTGATTGCCAGTGTGGGGGAATTAAATGAAAATAAAAATCACGGGGTTGTGATCGAGGCAATCGCACGCTTGAACGACAAGAAAATAAAATACTTAATTTGCGGTCAGGGCGAGCAAAAGGACAAGCTTTTGGATTTTGCCCGAAAACTTGGTTTACAGAAGCAGGTTTTTTTATTGGGATTCCGCAATGACATCAAAGAAATACTTTGGATTTCGGATTTGTTTGTGTTTCCGTCAAAGCGGGAAGGACTGGGTCTTGCGGCAATCGAAGCAATGGCGGCAGGGCTTGCGCTTGTTACATCAAACGTGCATGGCATAAATGATTATTCCGTCCAGAAAAAGACGGGATATAAATGCAATCCTAATGATATCAGTGGTTTTCAAAAAGCAATATTCCAACTGATACATAATAAGGAGCAAAGAAAGAGTATAGGGCAAGAGAACCGGAAGAAAGCGTTTCGATATGATCGGGAGCTCATTATACCGAAGATGAAGAAAATATATTATGACGAAAAAAAGTGAAACTTTGATAAAAGAATTTCGAATCGTGGCAGACAAATTCAGAGCAAGGAAGGCAGGGGATAAAATGAAAACGTTATCCATAATCATTCCATCCTATAATACGGAAAAGCACATTGACAGATGTGTTCCTTCTTTTTTATCTATAAAAGAACAGGACGAACTGGAAATCATCTTTGTCAATGACGGTAGTACGGATGGAACTTTATCGAAACTGAACAGCTATAAAAAAAAGTATCCTGAAATGATAAAGATCATAACAAAGCAAAACGGAGGACATGGTTCTGCCGTAAATGCAGGGATCAAAGAAGCAGAAGGAAAATATTTTAAAGTAGTCGACGGGGATGACTGGGTCGAGACGGATGGATTGGACCGCCTGATCAGACAGCTTCGGTCAGCAGATGCAGATCTGGTGATAAATCCGTTTTATCGGGTAAGCCAGATTTCGGGAAACCGATCGTTGGAAGGTGTACGCGATATCGAAAAGAATGTGGAAATCGGTATGGATGATATCCCTGATAACATATTTGGATTGGAACTTCATACATGGACGATAAAGAGCAGCATATTAAAAGAAAACAATATCCAGTTGACAGAAAAATGTTATTATGATGATTTGGAATATATTACGTTTCCGGTTCCATATATAAAAAGTGTTTTGTTTTTGGACTTCCCGGTTTATGATTATTTGGTTGACCAGGCGGCGCAAAGCGTAAGTGATGCGAATGTATTTAAGAATTACTGGATGAATAAGAAAATCGTGTTTGCAATGCTGCGCTATTATTCGGATGGGGAAGTAAATTGGACACCAAGAGTCAGACGGTATGTCATGGATAACACAAGAACTGCGATTAGGCAGCATTATAATATATACCTGCGGAACAGAAAAGAGATAACAGCGTATCAGAAATTAAAGAAATTTGACCGCGAATTATGCAGGGAGTTTCCGGAAGTATATTGGTGGATAGGGAAACAGTATATATATATCCGCATTTTAAGAAAAGGAAAAAAATTTACGTTTTATATTATATCATTATTTTTGGGTATGTATAAGTTTTTATACAACAAATCGGTTATGGTCCGCAAGCTTTTTACGTAAAAAGAAGACCATATCCATTTCACAAGAAAGCATCATGGTTTTGTGCCCCATGCAAAAATATCATGGCTCGTGATCAAGATGCACGGAGGAAAAAATGGGCAATTTGGAAAGCTTGGTCATATATATCTTTGTTTACGCGTTTTCAACTATGTTATTTTCTTTTTATAAAAATAAAAACACCGCTTTGAGATACCTGTGCGTATTTTTGGCGGTTTTGATCCCGGCAGTATTTGCCGGTGCAAGATATCATGTGGGGACAGATTACAAAGTTTATGATTGGAATTTTACTTATATCAGAAGCATACCGCTAAAGTCAGTTATTTTAAATGATACAGCATTACAAAGCACGGAATATGGCTTTTTAGTTCTCACAAAATTACTGACCTATCTGGGCAGTAATAAAGTGGTGTTCGGTTTTCTTGCTTTTATTATGTCCGGGCTGGTTGCAGTCTCTCTTGTCAAAGAATACCGGGGGAGTTATATTTCGGCCGGATATTTTATGTATTTAATGATATATTTTACAACCTCATTTAACATTGTCAGGCAAGGATTGGCACTGGCAATAGTTTTTTGGGGATACAAGTATATTTTTAAACACCAATTTGGAAAATATGTCCTTGTTATTTGTATTGCCGCTCTATTCCATTATTCCACCTTTATCGCGCTTCCGGCCTATTTCTTTTGGAATCATAAAAGAAACAGGGCGATGGATCGCTCAAAGTTTTCTGTTGTACTTATTGTTGCATCGTTTCTTGTTATTTTCTGGAGAAGGCTATATATGCTTGCGGTGGATTTGGGATTTCCGTGGATCGGTAAGTATGTGGATTATCTGAAAAATAATCACGCAAGAAACCGGGATTTTTTTATAAAGGCTTTGCTGGGAGCCGTTGTTATAATACTTTATACCCGCTTGAATAAAAAGAATGAAAAAATCAAAGCACTGATACAAATGTACATGATAAACATATTAATTGCGTTTACAGGGTTTTACATTACTTTTGTAAAAAGGCTTGGTCTATACTATGAAATTCCTGCAATCGTACTGGTATCAACAATACCGAAATGGTTTGAAAGAAAATCGCAATATATGGCTTATATGCTATGTATCTTAGCCGTAGTGATATATTTTACACTTGCTTTTTATATAACGGGGGATGCTGATATTATCCCGTACAGGGTTCATTAAACAGGGGGGGGGAAGAATGAAGATAATTCATATATGTATGGTGGATTCCTTTTGTGAAGGGTGGGCATATCACCGAAACATTATTTCGGACAAAAACAGGATGGACGGGCATGATGTTACGATCATCACAACAAGATACCGAATGGGGGATAACGGGGAAAATGTTTTGGATCAGCCGGGAATTTTTTATACTAAGCTTGGTGTGAAAGTGGTACGGTTAAAGGATGGGTTTCCCGGTATGCCGCAAAAGATTCAGGATCGGCTGCACTGGACGAGAGGTCTGTATAAAGCGATCGAGGCTGAAAAACCGGATGTGATAATGGTGCATAATCTTCAATTTTTTAATTTGGGGGTGGTGACAAAATATCGGAAAATGCATCCGGAAACAAGATTATTAGGGGACACTCATGCAAATAAATATAACAGCATAGGAAAAAATCCAAAACTTTCATATGCCGTTCACAAAGCAGCGGGCAGGAGGATACGCAGGCATTTCAAATATTTTGACAAGTTTGCATATCTGTCATTGGAAGAAAAAGAATTTTTTGAAAAAATGTATGGCATTGATCTTAGCAATGCATACCAGGTTCCGTTACCGGCTCCGAAGATAGAAAAACCACAGAAGGAGATTATAAAAGCAAAAATCAGGGAAGAGCTTGGAATGGATGAGGACATGCTGTTACTCGTTCATTCCGGAAAATTATCGGAAGGAAAAAGAACCGATTGGATTTTTGAAGCGTTAAAAAAGAGCAGTGTAAAATGTAGGCTGCTGATTATCGGAAGCATTCCGGATGATAGAAAAGAACGCATGGAACGATATTTGGCAGATGAAAAACGTGCATGCTATATGGGCTGGATGGATGCGGACAGACTTAGAGATTATATTGCGGCAGCCGATCTTTATCTTCAGCCGGGAAGTGTATCCGTAACTTTTTGCAACGCGATGGCGGTTGGTACCCCCGTGATGATTTATCCGTATAAGTCATATAAAGCTTTTTCAAAGGGCAGTGAATTTTTTGTGCGGAATATCAATGATATCCGTAAAGTGTTGGATACGGTGAGCAGACGGGACGGGACACTTGATCGGATGTCTGACGTAGCTTATGAAGTTGCCCATGCATATTTTTCTATTGAGAATAATGCAAAATTTGTTTATGAGAGTTGAGGAAGGTTGGTTTGAGGAGGAAGATTCAAATGAAGCAGGAATTGATTCGTAAAATGAAAGCGAGAGATTTTATTTGCGGTGTGGTCGGCCTTGGATATGTTGGGTTACCATTGGCGGTAGAAAAGGCAAAGGCTGGTTTTAAGACAATAGGTTTCGATGTTCAGGACGAAAAAGTAAATATGGTAAATCAGGGTAAAAACTATATCGGCGATGTGGTCAGTAACGACTTGGAGACAGTCGTTAAAACAGGTGCTTTATCGGCCACATCCGATTTTTCATTTGTGAAGGATGTAGATTTTATCGCCATCTGTGTGCCGACACCGTTGGATATCCATCAGGAACCAAATCTGGAATATATAAAAAAATCTGCGGAGGATATTGCCAGGTATCTTACCCCGAAAAGCATCGTGGTGCTGGAATCTACAACTTATCCGGGGACGACGGAGGAACTGCTGAAACCGATTTTAGAGAAGGGTTCGGGATTAAAATGCGGAGAGGATTTCTATTTAGGGTTTTCACCGGAGCGGGTTGATCCGGGGAATCTCATATATAAAACAAAGAATACGCCAAAAGTAGTCGGCGGGATCGGGAGGGATGCCACCGAGACGATTGCCGTGCTGTATCGTGAAATATTACAGGGTGATGTTTACGAGGTATCTTCACCGGCAGTAGCTGAAATGGAGAAAATTCTGGAGAATACATACCGCAATGTCAACATCGGCTTGGTAAATGAACTGGCTATGCTTTGTGATAAGATGCACATCAGCATCTGGGAAGTGATTGATGCGGCAAAATCAAAGCCATATGGTTTTCAGCCGTTTTATCCGGGACCGGGTTTGGGCGGGCATTGTATTCCTCTGGATCCTTATTACTTATCATGGAAGGCGAGGGAATTTGGTTTTCATACTTCCATGATCGAGGGTTCTATGATGATCAATGACCGGATGCCGGAGTATTGCGTGGACAGGGCAGGAAGGATATTGAATGACCGCGGCAAGGCAGTGAAGGGTACGAAAGTATTGGTTCTTGGAGTGGCATACAAGCAGGATATTGATGATTACAGGGAAAGTCCTGCCCTCCGGGTGATCGAAGAATTGGAGAAGCGCGGGGCGGTTGTGGACTTTTTTGATCCCTGGGTGAAGGAATATAAATATAAGGGCCGGAAAAGAACAGGGCTTTTGGTACTTACCCCGGAAACTGTCCGGCAATACGGGCTGGTAATGGTAACTACGGCACATACCGATTTGGATTATCAAATGGTACAGGAAAATGCCGCGGCAATATTTGACACAAAGAACGTGATGAAGAATATAGCTGTCAGGGATAATATCGAGATTTTGTAGGGGTGGTGCGGAGATGGAAATGAAATATGCATTGATCGGGTGCGGAAGAATATCAACGAACCATTTGAAGGCCGCATGGAATAATCAAATGGAGATTGTAGCGGTTTGTGATGTGCGTCCGGAGCGGATGGAGGAATTGCTGGCAAAGCACGGGCTGGAAAAAGAAGAGAAAATCAAGCGTTATACCGACTACAAAAAAATGATTGAAGAAAATGAAATTATTTTAGTCAGCATTGCGACCGAGAGCGGCTTACATGCGGAAATCGCACTGTATTGCATTGAACAGGGGATAAATGTCATTATCGAGAAACCGATGGCAATGTCGTTGTCAGACGCTGATACCATAATACAAAGATCGGAGGAAAAGGGGGTAAAGGTGTCGGCATGTCACCAGAATCGTTTTAATATCGCGGTCCAGAAGATGCGGCAGGCGCTTGAACAGGGGCGTTTCGGGAAATTGTCACATGGTTCGGTCCATGTACGCTGGAACCGGAACAGGGATTATTACGAACAGGCTTTATGGAGAGGTACATGGGCACAGGATGGCGGAGCCCTGATGAATCAGTGCATTCATGGGATTGACCTGCTGCGCTGGATGTTGGGGGATGAGATTGACGAGGTCTATGGAATTACCAGACAGCAGTTTCACCGTTATATAGAAGCGGAAGACCTTGGGATGGCGGTCGTTAAGTTTAAGAACGGTGCGGTCGCAACCGTTGAGGGGACAACGAACGTATATCCGCAGAATTTGGAGGAAACCCTTTATTTATTTGGGGAAAAAGGCACGGTCAAGCTTGGGGGCAAATCTACGAATCATATCGAGATTTGGGATTTTGCGGATGGGATGAAAGAGGACACAGAAAACAGGGGATTGAAAGAAGAAGTTTACAATATTTACGGGAACGGGCATACAAGCTTATTTGCAGATATGGCAATTTCCATCCGGGAGGACACAACACCTTATGTCGATGCCCGCGCAGGGCGCAGAGCCCTCGAACTGGTATTGGCAATTTATAAAAGCCAGAAGGAAGGAAAGCCTGTCAGGCTGCCATTATACGGATTTGCGTCGACGGATATGAAAGAAGTAGTCTGGTGAGAGGCAGGAAAAGGGTGATATGAAAAAAGCGATAACGGTCTTGTTGACATCCGTGGGGGGAATAACAGGTACTTATTTGACGAAGCATTTTTCGGGCAATGCGGATTACCGGCTGATCGGTGTGGACATGCAGCCGGATGTAAGTCTTCGGGGATATCTTTCAAATTTTTTTCAGGTGCCGGCATCCGGCGATCATAATTTTATGGATGCGGTAAAAGAAATCGTGAGGAAAGAGGAGGTTGATGTGATAATCCCGGTTTCATCCTATGATGTCGATGCGTTTAGCAAAAATACAACGGATATTTTATTCAAAAACCGGATGATGGTTATGCCTTACGAGCAGCACAGAAATCTGCATGATAAGAAGAAATGCTATGAAGCATTGGAACGTGTGGGAGTTGCAGTACCAAAAACAGTTCCCAAAGATTGCTATCCCTATGTGATGAAGAAGAGAATTGGTTCCGGGGGGAAAGGGGTAGTGGTGATCGAAAACAAAGAGGATTTTCAGTACTGGTCCTTAAAAATGGAGGACTACATCTGTGTCGAGAGGTTAAAGGGAGATGAATACACCGTAGATTGCCTTTTTGACAGGAAGGGTATTTGTGTCGGATATAACACCAGAAAAAGGATGAAAACAGCCGGAGGAGGTGTGGTAATCTCACAGAATTGTAAGGGGAAAGGGATTGACAGGATCATTTCGACGTTTGAGAGGGAGTTTTCGTTATGCGGGCCGATCAATTTTCAATTCAAGTATGATGAGAACGGGGATATACCTATTGTTTTTGATGTCAATACGCGTCTTGCTTCCGGAGGATTGCCGTTAACTGTGGCATCCGGTTTTGACATTCCGGACTGTTTGGTCAGATTGGTGCTAAACCAGGAGGTGGCACCGTGGACGTGCAGCGATGCTTTTAAAGAGCTTACAATGTATCGGTATTACGAAGAGGTGTTTCGGTGAGAAAAATATACTTGGACTTTGACGGTACGGTAGTGGATGTGTGGAATAGGTATTTTAAGGTCCTGGATGATTTTTTGGGCAGGAATGGCTTTGGCGGGATTGATATCGAAGCATACAAAAGCAGGAAAAAGAGAAGGATGCTTGACCATGAGATTGTGAAAGAGCTGACGAAACAAGAGCTTAATGTTGAAAAGTATGTTGAGTTTAAGAGGGAAGCGCTTGAGGCAAAAGAATATCTAAGACTGGATTCTCTGATCGGTAAGCCTCCGGATTATGTGGGCGTGTTTCATCAGGCCGGATTTTTGGTGGAAATTTTGTCACAACGTCGGAACAAAGAAAACTTTCTTGGCCAGATCGAGTCGTTAAAGCTCGCCTCCGTTTTTGATGCATATATCGTGGTTGAGCCATGCGCCGGAAAAAACGCAAAGTATCAATACTTATGTGATAAGGCCAGCAAGGGAGATGTCATGATCGGAGACAGTATACAGGAAAAAGAATGTGCGGGGAAATGCGGTATTTCTTTTTTGTTTGTTGACTCCGGATTATACGGGACGCAAGCAATCGGGGATGCAAAAATATATAGGGATATTACGGAAATAGAGAGTATATGCAAAGATGAAACGAAAATGCAGGATTTATTTATGTGAGCCATGGGTTGTGCATGGAAAGGGGATTGTATGGAATTTCGGGATTTAAAACAGCAGTATAATACCTTGCGGGCAGAGATTGATATGGCAGTCAATAAAGTTTTTAGCAATACAGATTTTATTTCCGGAAAGGAAGTATCCGAATTAGAACAGCAATTAGCGGATTACGTTGGTGTAAAACATTGTATTTCCTGTGCAAATGGAACGGATGCGTTATTGCTTGCCCTGATGGTATGGGGCATAAAGCCGGGAGATGCCGTTTTTGTGCCGGATTTCACTTTTTTCGCGAGCGCAGAGGTGATTGCTGCAACTGGTGCAACGCCGGTCTTTGTCGATGTAATAGAAGAGACGTTTAATATTTCACCGGAATCACTTACCGATGCGATAGAAAATGTTTTAAGGGAGGGAAAGTGGAAGCCAAGGGCAATTATCGCCGTGGATTTGTTTGGGCTTCCGGCGGATTACGAGAAAATCCGGATGATTGCGCAAACATATCACCTGCTTCTTTTGGAGGATGCCGCACAAGGGTTTGGCGGGATGATCGGAGGGAAAAAAGCATGTAGTTTCGGGGATATTGGAACGACTTCGTTTTTCCCGGCAAAACCGCTTGGATGTTATGGCGACGGCGGGGCTGTATTTACAGACAGCGATGAATGGGCGGCTTGCATTCGTTCCCTGTGTGTTCATGGAAAGGGAAAGGATAAGTATGACAATATCAGGATCGGGATGAATTCCAGACTGGATACGGTTCAGGCCGCCATTCTGAAAGTAAAATTAAAGGCTTTCCGGGAGTATGAGCTGGAGCGTGTCAATGCTGCCGCAAAACAATATGAAGAATTGCTGGGTAAAACCGGGTGCCGGGTGCCGGCAGTCCCGAATGATTTTTGCTCCGGCTGGGCACAGTATACCGTTGTTTTGCAGAGCGAAGAACTTAGGGACCGGATGCAGATCCGCTTAAAAGAAAAGGAAATCCCGTCTTTGGTTTATTACAAAAAGGGGATGCATGAGCAGGAGGTTTTTCGTGAAGTAAGACAGTATACGGGTTTGGTACAAACCGAAAATTTATGTAAGACGGTTTTGTCCCTGCCGATGCATCCATATTTGAAACGGGAAGAGCAGGAGCGGATTTCGGAGGTGTTTCGGAAGGAATTGTGCTGATATAAGGTGCAGTATAGAAGGATGACAGTTTTAAAAGGAGAAAAGTCAATGAATTCTTTGGTGGAAGAATTTTCCGAGTTTGAAAAAAGGGAAGATCTTTTTGGGCGTACTTATTTAGGGTACGCATATTGGCAGAGTTTAAGAACCGATGTATACCAGACCTCTGTCATGAAAATCAATGGCTTTCAATTGTCCAGAAACAAAAGAATACGTCAGAAATTGATTGCTATGTTTCGTCTTCTGCTTTTTGCCGGAAAACAGATTTTCTGTCATCAGAAAATAAGACCGTGTGATATTATTCTCATGGATCACAGGGCGGGAGGTGATAGGTTTTTTGATTACTGGAACCTGCCAAAAGATATTACCTGGACAAAGATCAACGATTCGGTTAATACCGGCAATCTGTCGTGGAAGGACAAAAATAATTTAATACTGCCATATATCAGATGCCTGATCGCCTTGTGCCGGAAAAAAATATTGCATAGGATGGAAAGAGATATTGATGAAGTACAATTTTTGCAGGAATTGGAGAAAAAATTAAAAAAACGGTATGGAATTGCAAAGAGTGTAAAGCAGATGGAGGATATCATACTGCGGTCGCGCGAAATGGATCATGTGTATGAAAAGTATTTTGATAAGCTTTTTGAAAAATCGGGATGTAAGGCGGTCGTGGTGGTCTGTTACTATAACACGGTGCTATATCCGGCTTATAAGGCGGCACGCAAGAAGGGAATCCGGGTCATAGAATTGCAGCATGGGAGTATCAACTATCATAATTCGTATTGGTTTGAAGACCAAAGAGGGATCAATAACCTGACTCCGGACTATTTACTGGCATGGGGGAAAATGCATATTTCCGAAACAAAGTTATTGCCCAATACCCGTGCGGTTGCAGTCGGTTTCCCGTATCAGGAAAGGATGCTTCAGAAATTGTCCCCGGTAGAGACGGAGGAAAAGACCATCATTATTTATCCGACGCAGAGCAGGGAGTTTGAACGGGTCATTAACGAATGCGCAGAAAGGTTAGCGCCTTTGGGGTATCGTATCGTCATGAAAATACATCCCCTGCAAGTGAAAGATTATGGTTTACGCTACCCGGTATTGTCAAAGAGTCCTTATCTGGAAATTGTGACGGACCAAAGCAAAGGGATTTATTATTGGCTGAAAGTAGGAACCTTTCATATTGTGGCACACACAACGGTTGGCCTTGAAGCAATCGCTTTTCCAAATGCCAAAGTCTGTGTGGCCCAAAATGTTCCTCATGACCAAAATGAAGTATTGCTGAAAAACGGGCTTGCCAGAGGCTTTTCTACGGCGGACGAATTGGTGGGGTTGGTGATGGAGCATTCAAAAATGAATACGGATGACTTGAGGGATGATTTCTGGAAAAAGAATCCGTGCCAAAACATTAAGAAGTTTTTTGCCCGAATGAAACAGCAAAGTTGGCCTTCGGGTTTGGATTACCAGGAATAGGAAAACGGTGGATATTAGAGGGATAATAAATGATACGAATCATGAAAAAGTTTTATCGGTTATTAAACCGGCATCAGAAGAACCGGGTGATCATCCTGTTTTTTATGATGTTGGTCGGCGCATGCTTTGAGGCTCTCGGAGTTTCCATGATGCTTCCGCTTGTAAGTGCTGTTATGGATCCGGAAATTATTAAAAATAATGAAATTTGTGCTTGGATCTGCCGGATATTTAAGATTGAAGGCCATATTGGTTTTGTAATATGGTGCATTGCCGCGCTTGTGATCGTTTATATCATAAAAGCAGTATATTTGACGTTCGAATCTTTTATCCAGTTCCGTTTTGTTTACAATAATCGTTTCATAACGCAGTCAAAGCTTCTGCAGGCATATTTAAGCCGCCCGTACGAATATTTTCTTGCGGCGCAGTCCGGGGAGATTGTAAGGATCGTACAGGAAGATGCAAATAATGCATTCAATATGCTTACAACGATATTAAGCACCGCTACGGAAATGATTATTGCGATAGCGGTCATAGCGACGATTTTTTTGATCAATCCGCTTATGACTGTGCTGGTTGGTGTCATGCTCCTGCTTGTCATGGTTTTTATAACGAAGGGAATCCGTCCGTTATTGAGCAGGGAAGGAAGGGCGTACCAGAAAGCCTATGCGGAAACAAATAAGTGGCTGTTACAGTCAATTTCCGGTATGAAAGAGGTGAAAGTCACACAGACCGAAACTTTTTTTCATGATAATTTTGTAAAGTATGGGAAGAGATTGGTGGAAGCGGCGAGGTGGAATAGTACGCTCCAAAACATTCCGCGCAACTTGATCGAATTGGTTTCCGTCTGTTCCATGATGATCGTGTTTGGTATCATGATCGCGACCGGGTATAAGTTAGATTCCCTGATTCCTTCCTTATCCGCGTTTGTCATGGCAGCCATGAAGCTATTACCTTCGGCAAACCGTATTATCGCCGGAATTACGCAGGCAACCTTTTACGAACCGGCTCTTAACAATATGCTTGAAAACCTGGGCGTACTGGAGGAAAAGCCGGATTTAAGCAGACAGGCAGGAGAAAAAATACCTTTTAAAAATGAAATACGCCTCACGGGAATTGACTATACCTATCCTGGCGGGGAGAAGATGATTTTTCGGCAAGCCGAGCTTGTGGTCAGCGCCGGCAGTTCCGTTGGCATCATTGGTGCGTCCGGTGCAGGGAAGACAACGGCGGTGGATATTTTATTGGGGCTATTGAAGCCGCAGGCGGGGCAAATACTTGTGGATGGTGTGGATGTATCGCAGAATATGAAAGGCTGGCTTTCACACATCGGTTATATTCCGCAGATGATATTTATGCTTGACGATACGATCAGGGAAAACATTGTGTTTGGCCATGAAAGGGATGAACGCACGGATGAAAACGTGTGGGAGGCATTGGAAGAAGCGAGGCTTGCGGATTTTGTGCGGGGTCTGCCTGAGGGTATCGACACGCAGATCGGGGAACGCGGCGTGCGCCTTTCCGGCGGCCAGAGGCAGCGCATCGGAATCGCGCGGGCGTTGTTCCATAACCCGGATGTGCTTGTGTTCGATGAGGCAACCTCTGCACTGGATAACGAGACGGAGGAAGCGATCATGCAGTCGATCAATGCCCTTCACGGAAAGAAAACGATGATAATCATCGCTCACCGGCTGACAACAATAAGGGACTGCGATATGGTTTACCGGGCGGGTAACGGAAAGATTGTAAGGGAAAGATGATATGAAACGGCTGGTGCTGTCAAATAGAAAAAAAAGGGAGGAATATTGATGTATAAGAAACCTTATGTAATCGCGGAAGCAGGCTGCAATCATATGGGAAGTATGGATATTGCACATGAGATGATTCGTACAGCGGCTATTTTCTGCAAGGCGGATGCAGTAAAATTTCAGAAAAGATGTCCGAGGGAGCTGCTGACGGACGAACAATATAATGCACCGCACCCGCATCCGGAAAATTCTTATGGGAAAACTTACGGGGAACACCGTGAATTTCTGGAATTTTCCGCCGAGCAGCATGCTCTGCTGAAGAAGTGGTGTGAGGAGGAGGGAATCACCTATGCCACATCCGTTTGGGATATGACGAGCGCCAGGGAGATTGCTGCACTGCATCCTAAGTTTATTAAAATACCATCCGCATGCAACAACCATTATGATATGTTACAGTGGCTGTGTGACCATTATGAGGGGGAAATCCAGGTTTCTTTTGGGATGACAACACATGCGGAGGAGGAGGAGATTGTACAGCTGTTTGAAAAAAACGGGCGTGCCAGGGATCTGGTATTATTTGATTGTACCTCGGGATATCCCGTGCCTTTTGAGGATGTATGCCTGCTTGAGATTAACCGTATCAAAGAAAAATTTGAAGGACGTGTAAAAGGGATTGGTTTTTCCGGACATCATAATGGAATTGCGGTTGATGTCGGGGCATATGTACTTGGTGCAAATATTGTTGAAAGGCATTACACATTAAACCGCACATGGAAGGGAACCGATCATGCAGCATCGCTGGAACCGGATGGGGTTCGGAGATTGAAGCGTGATTTGGAGGCTACATATCGTGCACTGAGCACAAAGAGTGTGGAGATATTGCCGATTGAACAGGTGCAGCGGGACAAATTAAAATACAGGAGGCACGGCGGATGAACGTAGCATTTATCCCGGTCAGGGGAGGGAGCAAATCAATACCGTTAAAAAATATTAAAATGCTCGCGGACAAGCCGCTTGTATATTGGACAGTCAAAGCCGCATGTGGATGCCGTTTTATTGACAGGGTCTATGTGGCAACGGAGGATCTAAGGATTCGCAAGACCGTCTTAGATTTTAAGAAAGATCAGGAACTGGAGGGCCGGTGCAAGCTTGAGGTAGTAGAAAGGTCATGGGAATCTGCCTCGGATACGGCTGCGACAGAGTCCGTAATGCTTGAATTTGCAGAGCGGTATGCTTTTGATAGTATCGTATTGATTCAGGCGACTTCGCCGTTATTGGAGAGCACAGATCTGGACAACGGGTTTGCTTCTTATGGGAAGAATGGAGTGGACAGCGTGCTGTCCGTTGTCCGGCAGAAAAGATTTTTGTGGGCAGTGGATGAGAACGGGATATCCAGCCCCTTAAATTATGATGTTTTCCGCCGTCCGCGCAGACAGGAATTTGAGGGTTATCTGGTTGAGAATGGGGCTTTTTATATTACATCAAAAGAGAGGCTGCTGGAAAGTAAAAATAGAATTTCCGGCAATATTGCCGCGGTTGAGATGGGGGAAGATTCCTTTTTTGAGATTGACGAGCCGACAGACTGGATGATCGTGGAGAAACTGATTTCAAAGAAAAAGCAGGGACGGAAAAAAATTGCAGAGATCAAGATGGTTTTAACGGATTGTGATGGATGCCTGACCGATGGGGGGATGTATTATTCGGAGCAGGGAGACGAATTAAAGAAGTTTCATGCAAGGGACGGCATGGGGGTTGAAATTTTAAGGGCGCGCGGTGTGGCAGTTGGGATCATCACAGGGGAGGATATGCGGCTGAATAAAAAGCGGGCAGAAAAATTAGGGTTGGAGATCCTGGAGGCGGGCTGTAAGAATAAGTTGGAAGCGATAAAGAAACATTGCAGGGAACATGGAATTACACTGGAAAATGTCTGCTATGTCGGAGATGATATCAATGATGTGGATGCATTGCGGGCAGTCGGGCTTGCCTGCTGTCCGCAGGACGCAATGCCGCAGGTTAAGGAGGCTGTGAGGTTTTGTGCATCAGCAAAAGGAGGGGAGGGGGTATTCAGGGAAGTCGCGGAACATTTGCTTGAGATAGGGGCTGTAAAATAGCAAAGAATTTCCGTCTGCTCGTTTTACGTCGGCACCCCCGCCCTTCGCCTCCCCTTATGCCTTCCCTCCTTCCGGTACACGCGGCCGCGCGGGGAAGCCGCAGCCAGCCGCCGGTACAGGATGGTGAGCCCCACCGCGGCTAAAATTAAAAACACGGCAATAAAAACCCCGCAGCAAAGAAAATACCGTTCCGGCAGGATCGTGATCACGGGGTCGGTGGCAGCGTCAAACAGCCAGTCATTGTTCCGGAAAAAAATGTGGTGCATCCGATAAAATGCATCATGGAAATCCGCGAGGAACAACAGCAGGCACGCTGCGGGAAAGAGAAAACATAGCCATGCGGCAAGGCGCAGCGTGCGGGATAATTCATCGGGCAAAGAATGCCTGTAAATATCACGCCCGCGTCCTGCCGTCTTTCTTTTTTCCTGTCCCTCCCATACTTTGAATCCGGTCAATATGGCAGCCAGCAGGAAACAGCATGGCACGGCAAGATAAAGCCGCGAAAACAGCACCTTCGTCTCGGCAAAATGCGACAGCGCACAGACGGAGGACGGAAAATCAGGGAAGGTGAGCCCGCCCCGGTAAAACGGGGAGCAATAATCGATCAGGCAGTCATAATTCCTGAGGATGATTTCCTTCGGCAGCGCGCTGTCCGACATGATATTAAGTGGTGTCACGAGCAGATGGTAAAACCCGCGCCAGTTGACCACGAAGAGAATACCAAGACAGAGCAGAGCAACAAAAAGCAAAAATCCGGATATGGTCGTCAACAATAAAAAATCCCTCCTGTCCATGCATGGATGAGCTGCAGACAGGACGGATCTCACCTGTCGTCTGCATGAATGGTCAATGCACTGACAGGAAAAGCTTTCTATGCCCGCCGGTGCAAGTTATCAAAAGTTTGCACCGGCGGGCGCATTTTTATACGAGAATAGAAATCTTTGTTCCTATGCCCGGATATCAAAAGAATAACGCTTCATGGACGCATTTTCTGCTTCCGGTGAGAGCATGTCGCACACCGGGTTTGTCAGGTGGTCGCGTTTTTCCACGCGGGCATCGAGTGTATAGCCCTTATGTTTGAGCATGGCGGAAAATTCCGACATATTCTGTGTGGTGAGGGAGGCGCTTGCGGCATCCGGCAGATAAAACCGTGCCGTGACAAGCCGGTCGGCAAGGGTCAGGTGGATATCCAATGCCCCAAGATGTTCCATATCAAGGTGCAGGAGCACGCGTGCGGCATCGGAAGAACTTGTGGCAGCGCGGCGGTTTGTGTATACATAGAGCTCTGCGTGCGCGTTTTTCCCGGAAAGCTTTAAGGGGAGCTGCACGTAGGGGAAAATCTGGTTGAGCGCTTTCATAAAGTCGATATTTTCGCGGATGCCGGCAGCGGTATCCTGAAAAGCAGGTGCATCCACGCTGCGGGAAGGAAGCTTCTCGATAAAAGCGAGATCCTTGTCCAGACGCGCGTAAAAATCGGCGATGCCACCTTTCTTGGTCAGGGTTTCCGGCTTTATGGAAAAACGGTCTTTCAGCATTTGCTTTAAAATCTGCTGGTAGGCATCGGAAGCCAGATAGGAGGAACCGGCGGAATTTCCGCCCTCGTCCTCCGAATCAAGCAGCATGGACAGCAGTTTTTCCACCGTGATTTCCCCCTCCTCAAGCTGTTTTAAGGCACTTTCCGGCACTTTACCCTTAAGAAGGTTTTCGAGTTCCAGGCGTTTTGCCTTTGGCAGGATGGCTCCGAGCTCCGAGCGGTTCAAGCCGAGGGATGCAAATTGGCCGAGCAGGGTATAGATTTCTGCGGTCTGCAGGGCGGGCGGGAGGGTTGCCGCTGCCTCTGGCCATGCTGCCGTAAGCGGTGTCGCAGGGGGCATGGCGGGTGTCTGCGTGGCCTTTATGGCAGAGCTGCCTGCGCCGAACAAGCTCCCGGCACTCTGGAAAAGCGAGCGGAAAAGGGAGGTGACGGGGGAGGTGTGCGGTGCCTTTCCCTCTCCCTGCAACGTGCCTGCCCCGTCCTGTGCCGCTGCCAGGGCTTTCCCTGCCTCCTTTCCGTCCGCTCCCGGCTCTGCCGTGCCGGCAGGGACATTGGGGTTATTGTCCAAAACCGTGGTATTTCCGGTTTTCTCCCCGTCCCCCGCCGCCGCGTCCGGCACGGGACTCTGTGACGTGCCGGTCTCAAAAAGCCCTCCCGCCGCATTTCCGGCAGGCAGCACCGTTTCGTCCGGCGCAGGCCGGCCGGCCTGCAACAATTCCTCCGCGAGGGTAAGGATCTGCATTGCCGCCTCCCGCAGGGTAGCAGAACCGTTTGCGATGGCGGCGCTTTCCTCGCGGGAAAGACCTGCCTGCTCCAAGGCATCGGCAAGCGTGAGCGCCTCTTCCTGTGTCAGCAGCCCGGAATCGGAGAGCGGCAGGTCGGCGGTTGGGATTTCCGGATGGGCGGGTTGTTCTGCGGGCAGGACATCCGCAAGTCCGAGGAAGGCAGAGAGGGTATCAAGCGCCGGCGGGAGAGGTGCGGCTGTCCCGCTGTCCGCGCTGTCGGCAAAGAGCATGCCGAGCAGCTCGCTGTTTAGGATTTCTGCCTCCGCGGCGTTCCCGCCCGCGACTAAGGAGGAGAGCGTATCTGCAAATTCCCCTGCCGCGCGCTCGGCAAGCTGCATGATGCGGTGTTCGTAGTTCAGATACGAAGTGAGCGCCCGCGCGTTGACCTCGTTCATCGGCAGACCCTGCTTATGCAGTATGGCAAGGGTGTGGAAGGAGACACCGCGCAGGTTCGCGGACTGGCGCAGCATCAGCTGGATCGTATTTTTATCGACGGAAAGCCCCTCCTCAAGAAGTGCGCGCACGACCGAGACATTGCGGTCGGAGCGCGGAAGGCCTGCGGCATCGAGCGCCTTGTCGATCGTGAGCTCCGTGGAGGCAGCGCGCGGGTCGGTCATGAGTTTTAAGGATACGAGTGAGCCGTTCGCCTCCGTCACGCGGAAGGTGGCTTTCTCCCCGATGGCGAGCTGTACGGCATCGTCGATATTCCCGGTCAGTACATGGCTGTCCGGCAGCTGGATCTTAATCTCATGCCCGCGCAGGTCAATAACCTCGCCGCGGACGAATTGTCCCTGTGTGAAGCTTACACCCTGTGCGCGCCCCTGGATCTGTGTGGCGGCGGAGGAAGAATTGTTCCCGCCGGAGGAGACGGATTTTCCTGACTTGGAAAAGCGCCCTGAGAGCGGTGTGTTGGTTGAAGTTGTGATGCGTTGATCGTAACCGGGCATGGGGGAATCCTTTCTGTGCAGATTATGTAACGTATATAGTTATTTATCGGAGAATTGGAAGCAAAATATGAGGGCGGGAATTGTCGGTGGGGAAAAATTTCGGGGATAGGCGGCGTGTAGGGGGACAAAGTTTTCAGGACAGGGGGGATTTTTGGGGTGTGGGATCTGTCTTGAAAAAATATCCTGCATTGGGTATAATAGGGGGAAGAAAATCGTACCGGGCTTGGCGGGGAAGTGGCGTTTTGCGTAACATTTGAGGCGGATATCACCAAATTCCGGCATATCATTCCTTTTTTGACGGAGTGCATATCGGGCAGTTCGCCGAGAAACTGCAAAGTTTTTTTGACAGATGTTAAATACAGGTTCTCCGGGAAACGGCGCATAAGGGGGAACGAATTGGAATTGGTTTTTTGATAATTGAAAAACGGAGGTGGTTTGTATGGCTTTACAGTACAGGAAATTAACAGAAAAGGAATTGGATACATTTATAGAAATAAGAATCTGCCAACTGCGGGAAGAAGGAGCCAAGGAAAATATAGACCTGCGTCCTGCCCTGTTTGATTATTACCGCCGCCACATGGCCGATGGCACTTTTGTTTCCTGGCTGGCTCTTGACGGGGATGCCATCGTGGGGACAAGCGGGATTTCGTTTGTTGAAAAACCGCCGTATTTTGGGTGTCCAAACGGAAAGATCGGTTTGCTTTCCAGCATGTTTACCGCGAAGGAATACCGCAGGCGGGGCATCGCGAAAGAATTGCTGTCGAGGGTCGTAAAGGAGGCAGGTGAATACGGGTGCGGCAGAGTACAGATCACGGCTTCGGATATGGGAGTTTTGCTGTATACGGATTTTGGGTTTGTGAAAAACGGTAATTTTATGGAATATCGATTCTAAGGCCGGGGTTTAAAATCCCGGGGGAATGGGCATGGCATTCGGAAAAGCCGGATGGGCAGGATACCGCCGGGACAGACTTTTGGGAAACGGAGGGGAATTTTATGCTGCTGATTCAGAATATCCGCCTTGATTGGGATAAAAGCGAGCGCGGTGCAACGGGGGAAAATATCCGCCGCAGATTTCCGGCGGCCTATCCGGTGGAAAGGAAGCCCTCCGGGGAGGTATTTGTACAAAACCTGTATTTCTATCAGGAGGGGACGGATATCATGGATTTTGTCCGGACGGAGCATTTTTTCGCACAAAGGAATCTTCCGGGGATCGGTTTTACGCAGGAGCAGGCGGCAGCGGAGACAGAAAAACGGATCGCGTGGATCAAAAAGCATCAGTACCAATCCTACCCTTCGCCGGATGCGCTGAATCTGACAAATTTGTCCGTCCGCCAACAAAAGGCGCGGCTTGAGATTGCTTTTTGCTACGATGAACAGCGCAGCGGCGTGCCGTTTCGCAGGGGGCATAATAAGGATTTCCTGAACCCGGATTCCCGTATGTACCGGAAGGATAATCTGAATGAGGTCGCTTTTTTGCTGGCGGAAAACCAATACGGGCGGGTGGTCTGGAATGAGCGCAGGGTTGATTATGATCTGGGTACATGGTATTATGAATTGCATATCTACAATTTGTTTTATTCTTTGGAAGCCTATATTCCGGAGGACATTTTTGTGAAAGCGGAGCCGGATTTTGTATATCGGCAGCTTGCGAGGTTATTTTGACGAAACAGGCCGGGGGGAATATTATGGAATGATTCCGTGATACCTTGTAAAAGTTTTTCCGGGAGTTTTGGGAGAGCGGAGGGATTTTGTGATACGATGGAGCGCCCGAAAGGTATCCGTTGGGGAGGATTGTAAGAAAATAGCAGGAAATGCAGGGCGGCATTTCGATTTTGCGGGAATAGCGGCAGTACCCATTGGGAATCGAAGTGTACTGCCGCTGCTTTTTTGGTTTTACAGCGTCCCGATAAAACGCATAAATGCTTCCTTCCCTGCCGCGTCGCGTTTAAACACGCCTGCGTCGGCAAGCACCTCGGCGAATACCGCGCCGATTTCCTCTTTTACGATCGCGTCCGCATGTTCCGCCGTGATATCATCCCGGCGCGCGCGGATTTCGTTAAGCCATGCGGCGTGAGCTTCCATTTCCGGGTGCTTTTCAGTATCCACGCCGTTTACCAGCGCGTCCGCCATAGTGCCAAGCTCACCTGCGAGCCGTCCCGGGAGTACGGCAAGCCCCATCACTTCGATCAGGCCGATGTTTTCTTTTTTGATATGGTGCAGCGACGGGTTCGGGTGGTAGAGACCGAGCGGGCGGTCTTGCGTTGTTAAGTTGTTGCGGAGGACAAGGTCACACTCAAAAAGTTCACCGCGCCTGCGGGCGATCGGTGTGATCGTATTGTGCGGCGTGCCGTCCGTCTCAGCGAAGATGGTCGCCGTCTCATCCGTGTAAGCCCGCCAAGCGTGCAGGACTTTCGCGCAGGTATGCGAGAGCTTGCTTCGGTCAGCGCTTTGTAAGCGGATGACGGACATCGGCCATTTGACGATCCCGGCGGTGACCGCATCAAAGCCCGGCAGCTGAAAGTTTTCTTCAACCGGCGCTGTTTCCATCGCAAAGGTGTAATGCCCGCCCTGGAAGTGCTCGTGGCTTAGGATGGAGCCTCCTACGATCGGAAGATCCGCATTCGAGCCGATAAAATAGTGCGGTAAGAATTCCAGCACATCAAACAGCTTTTCAAATACTGCATCGTCGATCTGCATCGGGATATGTTCCTCGCGGAACACGATGCAATGCTCATTGTAATAACCGTACGGGGAATATTGTAGATACCAGTCAGCGCCGTTCACGGTCATCGGAACCGGGCGCAGGTTCTGGCGCGCCGGGTGGGAGACGGTTCCGGCAAAGCCGGTATTTTCAATGCAGAGCTGGCATGCCGGATAGGAAACCTTGGTGGCGAGCTTTGCGGCGGCAATATCCCGCGGGTCTTTCTCCGGCTTTGAGCGGTTGATTGTAATGTCGAGCGGGCCGTAACTGCTCTCATAAACCCAGTGCAGATCTTTTGCGATGCGCGCGGCGCGGACGTAGTCGGTGTCCTTGCTGAACTGGTAGTACCAGTCGGTCGCCTCCTCCGGGCTTTTTTGGTATGCTTCCTTAAATCGCGCGATGACCTCGCGCGGCATCGGAGTCAGAAGGCCCATCAGCTTGGTGTCGAACCGGTCGCGTGCGGAGGTCGTATCCTCGATGATGCCATGTGCGGTGGCGTGGCCGATGAGCGCGGTGAGGATTTCTTCCAATGAGATGCCCGCCAAAGGGGTGGGGGTTTCCCACTGGGAGATGTGCAGCACATCCATCAACTGGTTGCGCGCGCAGATGGTATCATCCGCTGTGATGAGATTTTTTTGTACGGCATAGTCGAGTAATGCCTGGACTGCATCGGTAATCTTCATATGTAGTACCGCCTTTCTGTGATATTTATTTTGTCGTTACCTGCATTGTACCATATTCCGGACATTAAGGAAAGAGAAAAACACAAGAAAATTGTTAATAAGCAAGAAAAATGTTGGAAATATGGGCGCATGCCATATTGTAGAGATAGACAACATAAAAGTATTTTTCCGTAGTATCTTTTCTTTTCGCGGATATCATGCTATAATGTACGGGAAGATGAATCGCATCCGGTTGCAGGCGGCCGCGTAAAACAGCGGGAAAAAAGCGCAAGATTGCCCCTGAAACCGGGTATAGGAAATAGGGTGGCTGACAGGATAGAACCCGGAAGGATTGGAGTATCAGATGAATGCACATATTATAGGAACGGGGAGTTTTCTCCCGGAGAAAGTAGTGACAAATTTTGATCTGGCGGAGCATGTGGAGACGAATGACGAGTGGATCATGAGCCGGACAGGCATCCGGCAGCGGCATATCGCGGTGAATGAGACGACGGCGGGGATGGCGTTTGAGGCGGCAAGGCGCGCGCTTGACGATGCGGGGATGCTGCCGGAGGAACTTGAGATGATTCTTCTGGCAACGGTCTCGCCGGATCATATCGTGCCGAGCGCGGCATGTGAGGTGCAGGCGATGCTTGGGGCGAATAACGCTGTGGCGATTGAGCTGAATGCGGCGTGTTCCGGTTTCGTGTTCGCGCTGAATACCGCGCATGCGTATGTGATGGCAGGGATCTATACGAAAATCCTTGTGATCGGTGTGGAGACGCTTTCGAAACTTGTGGATTGGAGTGACCGGGGAACCTGTATCCTGTTCGGTGACGGGGCGGGGGCAGCGGTGCTGACAGCGGATGAATGCGCGGGAATCCAGGATTTTGTCCAGTACGCGGACGGCACGAAAGGGGAAGCGCTTCTATGTGATGCCAAACCTTTGCAAAATCTGTTTGTGCAGAACGGACAGCAGCAGAGATATGTTCGGATGGACGGGCAGGAGGTATTTAAGTTTGCCGTGCGCCGCGTCAGTGAGTCGATTGACCAGCTTTTGGCGCGCAACAGCCTGACGACGGGCGAGATTGGCTGCTATATCCTGCATCAGGCAAACGCGCGTATCATTCAGTCTGTCATAAAGCACCTGAAAGAGGAAGAAGGGAAATTCCCGATGAATGTCGAGCGCTGCGGTAATACGTCGGGGGCTTCCGTGCCCCTGCTTTTGGATGAGCTGAACCGCAGCGGGCGCTTAAAGAAGGGGGAGAAGGTCATCATGTCCGGATTTGGCGGCGGGCTGACATGGGGGAGTATCTATATGATCTGGTAGAAAAGAAACGCCGCGCCTTTTATTCTTGTGCGCGGCGTGCTGCCGGCTCCCGCTTATGGGACTTTTGCCCTTTGTTTGTAGGTTTTTTGAGGGACGGATCAAAAAAGAAAATAAAAAATCAAAAATTTTTCAAATTGTGCTTGACAATTTGAAAAAAAAGGTGCATAATAAATGAGCAACATCGTTGAAACGATGATTCATCGAGGCGTGGCTCAGTTTGGTAGAGCGCTGCGTTCGGGACGCAGAGGCCGCAAGTTCGAATCTTGTCGCCTCGATTTTTCTGTGAAAACAGAAGTGCTGGAATAGCTCAGCCGGTAGAGCACTTCACTCGTAATGAAGGGGTCGTCAGTTCAAATCTGATTTCCAGCTTGACGTAAAAAAGAACCGTGGGAAGCCACGGTTCAGATTGCAGACAAAGCGGTTCTGGGATACAACTCCCCAGAGCCGCTTTGTCTGCAATCTGGGGCAGGCATCCGCCTGCCGTTGCCCAGCCGGGGCACCCTAGGAGACGGCAACCCGTTTTGCCTTGTTAAACAGGCGGAAGCCTATCGCCGCAAGCGACCCGATCATGAAGACGTTGATCGGGAAAATGCTGAAGAGACTGGCACAGCTCCTGACAAGGTCGAAGACCTCGGTGACAAGGCCGCTGTCGATGACCGCTGTCGAGGTGGAAAGAAATACAGGCATATAGCTCCCCTTCCTGTACGTTGCCCGGTGTGCTGGGCGGGGGCATCATCCACTGTGCCATAAAATGCCGGAACCTTATCCACGAGCCTGACGGTGTTGAGGTAGCAGATGGACGAGAGGCAGAGCGTTGGCACGTTCTTCTTCATCCGCATCGTGAATTCCGCCGCATACTTTGCCGGGGCGCAGATGATCTGCTGGATGCCTTCTGGCGGAACTTACGCATTTCCGGGGTTTCCCATTCCGGCGCAAGGCGCAGGCTGTGCGGCACGACGTAATCTTCAAAAATTGGCTGAAATCGTGTAACCGAAAAAAAGAATAGGGAATCATCGGCAGCACATCCGGCGGCACTGCTCCGTCCTGATTAGGGCAAAGCCGGACGGAAAAAAGGCGAAGTGCTCTATTGACGAAGTTCGGGAAATGTGCTATGATAAAAACAGGAAGGGAAACCAGAGACGGTTTCGCCCTCAACGTCTTGTTACCGCATTATGCGGCAGCCGTCGTTACTGGCATAACGGCGGCTATTTTTTTCGCCCATCATCATGAAACACCTGATAGCACAGGCCGATGACAGCGACAATAAGTATACAAAATTGGATTAACTCCGCATATGTAACCATTGGCAATCCCCCCTTCCTTTCGTCTGGAGGGAAAGACTCCCTCCGAAAAAGAGGGTAAAGACCGCCTCGTCTTGGTTTCCCGGATCCTATTATATCAGCAGTTCCGACGTTTTTCAATTATAAATTTCCTTCCGACCCCAAAACATCCCGGGTCGAACTGGAGACAGAAAAGGTGAATTTGTATAAACTAATGCTCTATTGAGGGAGCTTGGGAAATGTGCTATGATAAAAATACAAAATTGGAAAAGCTCCTCAAAAGATACCGCCGGCAATCCACCAATCGTTATGGATGGGGAATTGCCGGTTTTTCGGATATAAAGCTTGCAGGGCTGCCGCGCAATTTGCTGTCCATGCAGTTTCCGGAAAAAGCCCTTTTTCACTCGTAATGAAGGGGTCGTCAGTTCAAATCTGATTTCCAGCTTGACGTAAAAAAGAACCGTGGGAAGCCACGGTTCTTTTTTATTCCCTGCGCTAAGAAAACGCTCTTGCTTTACCATGTTAACTTTAGCCAGTCCATGCCAGGATATGGTTCACAGGTATGTGCATACCACTCCACACATTTTGCCGCCAATTCCCGATCCCGCATGGTACATTTCAAAGGGAAAACGGACTGTCCATCACTGGCCTCGATGGGAGCATCCTCATCGGAGTTAAGATAATCCGGGTCAAAGCAGGCCCAACAGGTTTTTTTCTCATAGCTCTCGCAGATTTGGAGGAAAATGAACTCACTTCCTCCGCATTCCAGCTGCAAAAATCCCCAATCAATTTCTCCACTTTCGCCAGGATTCAAGTACAGGCTTTGACATAGGCCGCTGCGTATCTTTTCTACAATATTTTTCACGCCTGTATCCGAAAGGTCTTTGATTTCGGTATCTTCACTGGAATTAAATTCCCAGTTCCCATATTTTATCAAGACACCCTTAGGCAGTGGAGGAACTTCCCGTTTTTTGATGACCTCTTCCATAAAAATCGCTCTCCTTTCAAAATCACCAATTCCGATTTATTGGTTTGCACTGGAGAAAATTATACCATACCCAATTACGATAAGCAAGTCTTGTTTTACGTCCGTTCCGGCTATCCAGGCCGTTAAACGACGAGTAGTTCCTGCGTCCAGCCCTTTTCCTCCCGCTTGCGTTTGATTTTCCGGCCGAGGGTATGAAAATCAAGATTTTCTTCATATTGGTACATTTTTATATTGCCTCTATATCATTTTACATATCAGGTAAGTACATGGGAACGAAACAAAACTTCATGCTTAGTAAGTATTTCATTTCGCCTGACAGGATTGCGGAGTATTTCGGACAGAGATATCATAAACAAGAAAATTAAAAACTTCACACTAATCACAAAATTCTATGGTATGCTTTTTTTCGGAGGTGGCATTATGCAAAGGATTTTAGTTGTCGGGGATGACTTGGATATTCAAGAATTATTGAAGAACTTTCTGCAAGAGGTAGGTTATGGCATCGTTTTAGCGAATGACGGAGTGGAGGCTCTTTCTGTATTTTCAACCGCACAGTTTGACTTGGTACTGCTTGATGTGATGCTCCCTAAAATTGATGGTTTTGCCGTCTGTGGGCTGATACGGAAACAGTCACAGGTTCCTATCATCATGCTTACTGCATTAAACGGCGAGGAGGAACAGATACGTGGGTTGGATTTACAGGTTGACGATTATATTACCAAACCTTTCTCCATGCCGATTTTAATTCGGAAAATTGCCGCCGTCCTGCGCCGGAGCGCCGGGTCCGGGGAGGATGAACACAAAACCATCGTTTACCAAAACCTTGTTTTGGATTGCGACAATTAGAATTTGCCGCCAGAAACATTGAGGCAATCAAAACCCCGCCCCTTGTTGTAGCCTCGTTTGGCGGCTCTTTGGACGCAAAAGAACTTGAAGATATGGCAAAAGAATATGCGGCGTTTGGTGTTACCTACGATGCAAAAAAAAATCAATGGTATTTTAACGGCGAAAAGGTTTGTTTGATCCGGGATGTACTGACCTCTGACGGCGAGAGTCTTACCAACGGAAAATTTCATGGCGCAATCCGGACTTTGGAAAGCATAAATGGTACAATCGACATTTATACAATTCGTGATTTTACGAACCCGAATACTTCCGGTCATGGATCGCTGACCGGCATTGAGAAGTTTAGTCAATTCGAATTTGATGAGCACACAAAATCAGGCAATGAAGTACAGTACGGCTCTGGTGAATGTGCAGTAATACAAGAATAAGGACTGCCGCACAACAGCAAAAGAAAAAAGCTGTTGTGCGGCAGGAAAATTATAATTCGCTTACCGGGTGAGTTGTCTAAAATACGCAGTTATTGAAATCATATATCATATCGTATATGATTAGTCCATCAGCTGATATCCATGACAGACAGGGGTCTGTGTCTGTTATTTGCTGCAGGTCAATTTATGATTGGAGGAATAAAAAGATGAACATGGACATAGGAAGTGCAATCAAAAAACTGCGTATGGACAGCAAAGTAACACAGGAGGAAGTCGCCGAATATTTAGGCATATCGTATCAGGCCGTCAGTAAATGGGAAACCGGAACAACCATGCCGGACATTACACTCCTGCCTAAGATTGCGGTTTTCTTTGGTGTCAGGATTGATGATTTGTTCTCGATAAACCATGAGGACGAACTGGCGCGGATTAAGCATATTTTGTCATACGAGGGATTGTCGGAACAAAGCTATCTCTACGCAAAGCGGAGTCTGGATGCTGCTTTGCAGGATAACCCGGATGATGTCGGCGCGTTGAAATTATATGCCCGCTTGCATTTAAACAAGACGAATGGCGATCTGCTTGAGGCGGGGCGCATGCTGGAAAGGGCAATGAAGCTTACGCCGCTTGATGAGGAAATATTTGGAATGTATCGCCAGGTGCACGGAGGGGGAACCTACAAGGCACATAGTGATGACGATTGGATCATTCGTGTGTGTGAGCCCTATGCGAAAGAATTTCCGCAAAATTTGCAGCTCATCGATTTGCTTGTTGAAGCGATGATCCGCATGAGATATTATGATAGGGCAGCAGAATATATTCATCGGATGCAGCCTGACAATAACAAGGAATATATGCGCCAGATTTATCTTGGCGACCTTGAGTTGGCAAGAGGAAATTTCGATGATGCCAAAGCAATCTGGGATACGATATCCCGGGAGAATAGCAGAGGGCAATACGAGGTAGGGGAAAGATTTAACAGGATCAATGAATATGAGAAGGCGATAGAGTGTTTTTGGAATGCATTTCATGCGGCTGTCCCGCCCAGACATCTTGATGCAGTATTTTCGCTCGCGTTTCTTTACACAAAGCTGGGAAGAAAAGCCAAGGCCATCGAGGCGTGGCAGCTTATCTTAGACACGCTGGCATCCGATTACAATGACTGCGGTAGCGATACTGTGGAATGGGCGCATAGGGAAATACACAAATTGCAGGAAGCATGATGGGGATGACAATGAATGGAAATAAATTCAAATGGCTTTTATTTTATCGGAGAATTAAGCCGTGTATAAAGCGGATTTTTTTGATATTGGCGATGCACATTTGCTTTTAAAAGGTGCAGCTGCAACGCTCTGAAAGAAATTTGCTTGTCTTCTTTAAAGTTGTCTTCCTCAAAAACTGGCTGAAATCACGTAACCGCAAAAAAACAGAACAGGGAATCCCGGTGGGGTACGTGCAGCGGAGCTGATCCGGCCTGGACGGATGGAAAAAGGTGAAGTGCTTTATTGACGGATGACAGGGGATATGTTATGATGGGGAAGTCATTGGTCAGCGCGAAAAAGACCTTCATCCCCCGTAAGGAAGAGGCCGTCAGTCCGAATCTGATTTCCGGCCTTGCGAAAGGACAGCAAAAGCCCGTGACTGTAATATTCGCGGGCTTATTTTTTGTAAAAGATAGGAGCATTTATGATATATACAGAGGATTTTGGGAAAATTTTGTGGGAAGTAATGATTTTTCTTACGTACATATCCGTTTGCTGCAGCTTGACAAGGCTGCGCTTTTCAAAGTCTATCCGTCTGGCCATGGCAGGAGGGATGTTGGTTACTATTGTTCTGGAACATGTTTGGATTTTTTATTCCTGCCGGAATATTACGAAGGTTCTTACGATGCTTCCGCTAACGGCATACGTTCCGAGCATCTTGTGCCTGCATATTGTATCCGCATCGGGATTTTTCCAGACCGTTGCTGTTTGGACAACGGGTTTGATCTCCCGTTGCATCCTGAAAATTCTCCTGAAGATTTTGATGCTGGGCTTTTTTGACATATACAAGCCGGCGGCGGTTGATGATTATGTCATCTTTGTAAGTGTCTGCCTGTTTTTGGCGGCCTCGCTGCTGCTGTTTCTTGTGTTCCGTTTCCTGTCGGAACCGTTTCGGACATATGTACAGGGAAGCCGGACGGATTGGCTGATTTTGTGTTTTCCGGTTTTGATGGTCGTTTTGTTGTTTTCCTATATCGGAACCAACGCTGAGAGTATAATGCTGCTGCTGTTTTTGTTTTTGATTGTGCTTGGTATTTTTTTCATGCTTGTAAAGGCACTGGTGACGTTTGATGCCCTTAGGCGCATCAAGCTGTCGGAACAGCAGATTGCGGCATCCCTGCAGGCGCAGCGCAGGGAATACGAGGATCTGAATGCCAGGATGGAGGCGGGGCGTATTTACCGCCATGATATGCGGCACCATCTCACGGTATTGGAAAATCTGGCAAAAGAAGATGACAGTGCACGCATTTTAGAATATGTCGGGAACCTGCTGGGGCAGCTTTCCGGTACGGAGAGGAAAGCATACTGTGAGAACATTACCGTAAATGCAATACTTTCTGCCTACCTGCAGGAGGCGGAGAAGGATTGTGAGGTCGAAACCCAGATTCATATACCCGAAGAATTGCAGTACGATGAGATGGATGTCTGTGCTGTTTTGGCAAACGCGCTGGAAAATGCCAGGAATGAATGCAAAAAGATTGAGGAGGCGGGGAAGCGCCGCATCCGTGTGAAAACAGAGTTAAAGGAAGAGTGGAAGTTTTTCATAAGTGTGGAGAATTCCTGCAGTGCACCGATAACATTTGGCAAAGACGGTCTGCCGGATGTTGTTTCGCAGGGGGGACATGGAATTGGATTAAAGAGCATAGATGCCATTGTAAAAAAGTATCGCGGGATGCTTCAGTGCGAATGTAGTGACGGTGTATTCCGGCTGAATGCCGTTCTGTTCCGGCCAAAGGAAGAGGAACATACAGGACGGGAAGCGGTGTACGATATCAAAAAGCTCTGTCCGAAAAAGGCAATTCCTGTTGCGGCAGGCATTGCTCTGGCCGGTTTTTTTATTTGCGGCATACTGTTTCTGGCAGATGCACCCGGACAAAAGCAGTCAGCGGTGAAGTCGGATAGCGCCGTAATCCGTACCATTCAATGGGGGGATTTGGTCTTCCGGGTTGAGCTTCCCGGGATTTTAGAAAGCGATGCCGTTCAGGAAGGGGTGGAAGCATACATACATGAGATGGAAATAAAGTTTCTGGAGTATGCCCAAAATAAATATATGGGTTTTACAGGAATGGATATCACGCATGAAATTCTGCGCGATGATGCCGGCTATTTATCCATCCGTTTTGATGCCACGCTCAATGCCGGAGGTTCCGGCCAGTATAGCCGCTGCTTTACATTGGATAAACAAAGCGGAAGGCTCGTGCAGCTTTCGGATCTGGCAGGGGAGGATTATATCAAAGTAATCAGCGCGGAAATCTTGCGGCAGATGGAAGAACAAGTAGGGGCGGGGAAGGCAAATTACTTTATCCCGGGCGGAATCTGGTCGGAGGACGAATGTTTCAAACAGATCGCCCCGGATCAAAATTTTTACATTGACGGGGAAGGCGGACTGGTGATCGTCTTTGATGAGTATGAGGTTGCACCGGGCAGCATGGGGATGCCGGAGTTTGTCATACCGTGGGAGATTTTAGGACAGGGATGAGGAGGAGATACCATGAAATTTGAAATCACGGAAAAAATGCGGGAGCAATTCAGAAAGGGCAGGACGGTGCTTAAAGTCAGCAGAACCCGGAGCGGGGCAGTAAAAGGCGCGGTGGGTGCCGGAATCACATTTCTTGTGTTTGCGTTGTTTTCGGGACTTCCTTTTTTGATCAGCGGAATGCTCGGCGGCATGATTTTCCTTGTGACAATGGGGGTTCCGGGATTGATATTTCTCGTGACCGGCAAGGTCATGCAGGCGAGGAGGGGGAGGGATTATCTTAAATTCTATGGTGAGGAATCCGGATATGATGAAGCTGTGCTCCGGCAGGCAGAACAAGAGCTTTTAATGCCCCAGGCTGTGGCGGTCGGCGGTGCAAAGACGGGGATTTCCTGTTATATCACGGAGAATTTCCTTGTTTCGGTCACGAAGGAAGCATGCTATGTGCGCATGCTTTCGGATTTGTGCGCCGCATTTTATTCCGAGCGGATACCGGGAGATGACGGCCGAATTCGGGGGATGGTGTTTATTTCCAGACAGGATATCGCACGCGAGCCGCAGACAAATTCACTTACGTATCGGCAGTGTGGGGGATATATCAATGCACTTTTGGACCGGGAGGCGTGCGCTTTGGTGACGGGGGAGATTCAAAAGCATAATCCGGCCGTTATCGTGAACCAGATTTTTTCCGATGGCCAAAAAACCTATGACCTGTTGAGCCTGGACCGCTGGACGCAAGACTGGGAGGCTATTTTGCGGGTACGGCGATAGGCATTTCGCCGAAGCCGCCGGCGGGTGTCCATGAAGATGTTGGAAAAAGGTAGTTTATATGGCAAAAGCCAAGATAAGAACATGGGAGGAAATGTGCAGGGGTATGTATAACCGGCAGGATAAGAGCAAGCGGTTGTAAAGTAGGTTTAAAAAGAACGGCGTTGGGGCAGTTGCGAACAAAAATTAGTATTATATAGAGACGAAAAATGTATAAACCTTACATCTATACACCACCTTTTGGATTTATGATACAATGTTCAAAAATCCGAAAGGTGGTTTTTGTATGCGTTATTTTACGGTCAATGTAAGGAAAACAGCAACGGAATGCGGATTTATGCCACATTACAGTTTACGCTACCATCAAATGATCGGTTGGTTGATAGAGTTATCCGGATTATAATGGATGCGTAAAAAATATAACATGTGAGGTTAAGAGGGTCTTATGAAAAATAATTTTTTTAAAAATTACAAATTCATGTTAAAGACAATATGCAGAGCCTCCGGATCACGGGTATGGCTGAATGTTTTCTTTACAGTTATGAATGATTTGTTTTCGATATTCTATCATGTGCTCTTTTTCGCATATTTTATGGAAACAGTGGAAAAAGGGGAAAGTATTCTTCAGGTGGGTAAGGTATTGATGGTTTTTGTGCTGATCAATATTGTGTTTGAACGATTCAACTCCTATTATGACCAGAAGTATGTTCCGGAAAATGATGTCAGGCTTTCGTTGTTTTTAAAAAGCATGATATATAAGAAGATCATGACAGTTGATATCGAGTGCTTTGATAATCCGGAATATTACGATAACGTAACATTTGCTTTAAACGATTTATTTGAGAGAGTAAAGAGTATCTTAAATAATGTATCTCAGTTTATTTCCCATTTATGCTGCGTTATCGTGCTGGTTGGATATTTTGCGCAGGTGGATTTCGTCATTGCACTGATATCGATGATCTCTGTTTTGATGGGATTGTTTTTTGAGCCTGTCGTTAATCGGTACAGATACTGCTATGCGAATGAAGGTTTAAAATACCAACGAAAATATGATTATGTGAAAAGAATTTCCATTCAGGCAGAATATGCTCAGGAATTGAGAACCACGAATGTGAAGAATGTTCTGAATAAAATGCTGGATGATGCATTTGAGGGATGGAAGGTACTTCTGAAAAAGTATTACCGAAAAATATCCATGTTGGATAGTGTCCAGGTTTTTTTGGGATTCGGGATTGTATCTTTCCTTACAACACTTATTTCGATAAATAGAATTGTCATTGACAAATCGGTAACGATAGCAATGTTCTTGCCTTTGCTGGGAGCGATAGCACAGTTTACCTGGAGGGCATCTTCTGTAATAAGTTCTTTTAATGGCATATGGAATGATAACATTTACTTAAATAAATTCAACGAATTTTATCAGTATGAACCCAAAATCGTTTCATACAAAGAGGAAATGGTGGATGTGCCTTTTGGCGGGCTTAAGATCGAACATCTGTATTTCAAATACAATGATGATGGTGACTACACTTTAAAGGATATTTGCATGGAGGTTTTGCCAAAACAGAAGATTGCACTGGTTGGCTATAACGGCGCGGGGAAATCGACACTAATTAACCTGATTTTGCGGTTATATGATCCGGATTGTGGCAGCATCACTTATAATCAAAAGAATATTTGCGATTACAATATAAAGGATTATCACAGCAAATACGGAATTGTTTTTCAGGATATCAATATTTATGCTGCGACCATCGGGCAGAATATAGCAATGGATACTAGGGTTTATTCGGACGAAGAAATGCAACATATTATGGATTTGCTTCATCTGAAAGAAAAGATAAATGATTATGGAACTGGTTTTAATACGCAGCTGACCCATGAACTGTCGGATTCGGGTGAGATGCTTTCCGTTGGACAGAGCCAGTGTTTGGCGTTGGCAAGAATCTTTATCAACCCCCAAAAGCAACTTTACATTTTGGATGAGCCGACCAGCGCACTTGATCCGGTTGCGGAAGAAGAGATTTTGGGCACGATGAACCGTTATCTGGCAGATAAGGCCGTTATATACATATCGCACAGATTTTCAGCATCTAAAATAGCAGACAAGATTTATTTAATGGAAAATGGTCAGATTGTTGAGCAGGGAACGCATGATGAATTGATCCGCCTAAGAGGAAAATATGCAGATATGTTTGATTTGCAGGCAAAATACTATAGGGACGATGCGAACGCATGTATGGAATGATAAATGTATAAAGGAAGTATAAGGAGTAAATAATGAAAAAGGTAATACATAATAATCTGTATATGTTGAAAATATTTTTTAAGACCGTTCCCCTATATTCTGTTTGCTTCGCATTGCTGACCGTAATTAGAAGTGTATTGTTCAATACCGTGGGAAACGTTCTGTTTATACAGTATATTGTCAAGTCCGTAGAATTTGTGATTGCCCATCCGGAAAAAACGCAGAAAACGGTGACGGAGTTGATGATTGCCGCATGTTTATATTACGGTTTGGTATTGTTGTTTAATACGGTCATAGGGGGATTGTTTGGGAATAGTTTGAAAAAAGGGGCAGAAATCAAGGTCAGCCATGTTTTCGCAAAAATGATGTTTGATAAATCCAGCTCCATTGACCTTGGCTGCTATGACGACCAGAAATATTATAATAATCTGGTTGCTGCCAATAGCGAATCCAATACCAGGGCCTGGAACACTTACAGGAATTTTGTCAAATTGATTGAAAACTCAGCCGTATTGCTCTCTTTGTTTTATATTATCCGTTCGCTGGATTTTGTCGTTTTTATCTTGGCAGTTGCAATCAATGTTCTTTCCTCACGATATCAGATAAAACTGAACAAAATCAATGGCGAGATTTATAATAAAACCATGCCTTACAATAAAGAAATAGAGTATGCCAACCGTATGTTTTTCTTAAAACAAAATGCAAAAGACATTAAAATGACGAATATCAGCAATGTTCTGTTCCGAAAATTGACAGATTCCTCAGAAAAGCTTGGTGAGATTCATACTGCTTATGGGACAAAAAAGATACTGTTGTCTTCCGGGGATAATTTGATGAAAAAAATCCTCGGGGATTTTGCCGTGTTATTTTATTTGGCTTGTATGGTTCTTGTGAAAGGTGCCTATTCTTTTGACGTGATGGCTGCGTTGTGGAATGCTTACGGTACAATAAAAGGAAACATGAATAATTTTGTTATTTCCGTAAAGGGACTTCATGATAACAGTATTTACATTGAGAAGTTTCTTTCTTTTATGGAAATGGAAAACCGCATCGTATCGGATCAGGCGCTGCAAAGCAAAACGGATACGCCGGTCACGATTGAGTTTGCTGACGTGTTTTTCTCCTATGACAAATCTCATTACATTTTAGATGGATTAAACTTTAAAATCAATGCAAATGAAAAAGTAGCAATCGTCGGCAATAATGGTGCGGGGAAAAGTACCCTTGTCAAGCTGCTGCTTCGGCTGTATGATCCTGACAGAGGTAAAATTCTGGTAAATGGAATTGATATCCGGAACTATGATTTGGAGTTTTATCGAAAAAAAATATGCAGTATATTGGTTCAAAACTTCCAGATGTTTGCGTTATCACTGTATGAGAATGTCAAAATGGACATTGTTGATAAAAAAACGGAGGCCATCAGCCTCGATAAGGCACTGGATATGGTTGGGCTGAGGGAGGTGATCGAGCGCCTGCCAGATAAAGGAGACAGTGATTATTCAAGAGAATTTAATAGCAGCGGTGTGGTATTCTCAGGGGGACAAAAGCAAAAGCTGGCCTTAGCAAGGGTGCTGTTGGGAAACAAAGAACTTGTGATCCTGGATGAGCCGTCAAGTGCTTTGGATCCGAAAGCAGAAAGCGATTTTAATGAACTGGTGTTTCATATGCTGCCGCAAAGAACGGTTGTTATTATTTCCCATAGGCTGTCGACAACCAAAATGGCGGATCGGATTATTCTGATACAAAATGGAAGAGTGTCGGAAGACGGTTCGCATGAAGAACTGATGAGGAACAACGGCATATATGCTAAAATGTTTGCGATGCAGTCCAGAAGGTATAAATAATGGGGAAAACATAGAAGTATATGAAAAAGTACAAAAGATAACAGCTTAGAAAATATCGGTTTAGCGATACCCGGAAATAAGATTATTTTATTGGCTGGGGTTTTTAGGTTTTGCCAAGTCCTTTCTCTGTAATAAGCATATTGCAAAAAACGCGCGTCGGATTTTTGGTGCGGCGGAGAAGCCTTAACCGGGTAAAAACTTTGGCAGACAGTATTGAAGGGCTGTTTCCGGTTGAATTAGAAGGGCAGGGGGATATGCCGGATCCGGCAAGAAACATTGATTTTCTGCTCTGAGAAAATCGGAGCCGGAGCCAGGGAGAAAGGCATTGATCCGAAAAAATCACCTGTTTGTATGATGAAATTTTGTACTGTGAAAATACTTGCCTTTTTGTTCTGCAAAACGTATAATGGATGCAAGTGGCGGGGATGAAGAATGTGGAAAACAGAAATGGTATAAAGGGGGAAATTTTAGCTGGGGCAGGATGTGGGCAAACCACGCCAGGAGGGGAAGAAATTGCGCTTGATGTGTCCGTTGAGCCGGGCGGCATCCGGATTTTTGGAGTAATGCCGGAGGAAATCCGGGGGCTAAACCGCGGACCGGAAAAGAAAATTGACCGCGGCACTGGGATATGAGATTGGCGAGCCGGAGGACGGCTATGATTTTAAAGATGATCTTGAAAGGAGATAACGGATATGGGGAAAGATGAATTTGAAAAAGAAGAGTTTGGGAAAGAAGATCCGATGATCGGGGAGCAAGCCGGCACCACATCGGAAGACGGGGAAGAATTTGCGCCGCCGTTTATGTACGAGGAGGAAGAGATGGAGATTGTGGAATCACATATTTCCGAATATTTCGGAAAATTCTCGATGGTGATGCACGAGATTTTTTCACCGGATGTCCATGTTGATATTTGTCTGATCCCACCCCGCCCGCAGGAGGGGAAGGACTATTTCACGCTCGTGACAATGGGGATGGGTTCGTACTGCATGAATGTGCCGGAAGAACTTGCAGATCAAAAGCTTACACGTGCGGAGCTTTTGATCAACCTGCCCGCCGACTGGCATATGGGGCATGAGGATTTTCAGGATGAGTGCTGGTACTGGCCGGTCCGGCTGCTAAAGACGATTGCCAGACTGCCGCTTGAGGAAGACAGCTGGATTGGCTGGGGGCATACGGTCGGGATGGAGGAAGGGGAGACCTACGCCGGGAATACAAAGCTGTGCGGCAGTATGCTGGTCACGGCCGATATGTTTGGCGAGGATTCTTTTTACTGCACGCTTCCGAATGGGGATGATGTCAATTTTTATCAGCTCCTGCCGCTCTATGAGGAGGAACTGGAATTTA
The DNA here is from genome assembly GCA_947053345.1 of uncultured Lachnospiraceae bacterium. GTDB lineage: Bacteria > Bacillota > Clostridia > Lachnospirales > Lachnospiraceae > RGIG4057. The sequence continues at coordinate 19,446 of CAMRSM010000005.1, read as the reverse complement.
AGTTTGCCAACAATGCGTCTGCCCTGTTGGAGCGGTTCCCGGAAGAATTGCTCGGTGTGGTTGGGATCAACCGTCCAAAGGTCGTTTAAGCCGGCAAAATGTCGGGTTTGGAACCTGCTGTCCGGCAGGGCGCGCAGATTTTTCTGTGTCATCCGCCGCAACTCCCAGTTTTCTAATCGTTTTATAATTTGTGTTTTGCGACTGATATGGTATAATGTCATCAAAGACATAATACCGGCACCGGTTCGCGCTCCGGCTGGAGGAAGGACAGTTTCCTCGTCGGACCGTGTGCATCCCCGGAGGGATCATGCCGTTGCGGTATGATATCATGTCAGCAAAGCATCATAATAATCTGCGGAGAGGAGGCGGGAGGATGAAAAAAGGTTCAGCGGGAGCTGTCTGGGGCATTTTGATGATTGTCGGCGGTGTGCTGCTTGCAGGGAAAATCCTGCACTGGTTTGAGTTTGAACTGTTTTTTAACGGTTGGTGGACTTTGTTTTTGATCATCCCCTCTGCGGTCAATTTCATGACGGGACAGAAAAACAGGTCAAGTTCCCTGAAAGGATTGATCATCGGATTGCTGCTTTTGATGGCAGCCCAGGGATTTATCGAGTACCGCATGTTTTTTCCTCTTTTGATCGCTGCGTTTTTAATCCTGGCGGGATGCCGCATGATGATTTCCGGCGGGAAAGGCGGCGGGGAAGAAAGTCACCGGAACCAAACCGCACAGGGTCATACACGGACAATGAAAAAACACCGTCGCAGGGACGGTTATGGTGCGGCGGAGGAAATCCATGACTGGCGCAGGGAAGCGGACAGCATGAAATATGAGGATGCATCAAATTACAGCTTCGAGGAAGAATATGATTACTATGAGGAGGAACCCGTGTCTTCCTTTGCGTGGAACGAATACGCGAACCGGGAGGAGTACCGGAGGCAAAATTATGGGCAGAAACAGCAGGATTTTCATGGGGACAATGCAGGAAACTCCTTTTCGGGGGGTGTAAACCGCAATGGACGCTGTGCATGCACGTCTATTTTTATGGGGAAAGAAATTGATTTTACAGGGGAAGTATTTGAGGGGGCAGTGCTGTCCTGCGTTATGGGCGCGATTGACTTAAATCTTTCCGGGGCGGTCATTTATCATGATGTGACGATCGAGGCGATCCTGATCATGGGCGGGATCGACATTATTGTTCCGAAGGATGTGCGTGTACAGGTGCAGGGCGGGCCGGTTCTTGGCAGTGTCGACAATCATGTGAGAAACCGGCAGCTTGGCCCGGATGCACCGACGGTCTATGTAAAGGCAACCTGCGTCTTAGGCGGCATGGATATCGTATAGCTTGACCCCGGCCCTGGGAGGATGTTTTGCAGGAGGGATATGGGCGGTACAGGGCAGGAAAGAAAATGACAGTGTGGTACTATTAAAAATCGGGCGGGGATACGCGGAAACGGGGTTTGGGATGAAAGGGCAACTGGTGCTTTGCGGAAGCAATTACTATGAACAAAAATATTATTTTAATGAGGAAGCGTTCGGGCGGCTGCCGCAGCAGGTTAAGGAAGAACTTAGGATCATGTGCGTGCTTTTTACAGAAGATGTCGGCGGGGCTCTTTTTCTGGAGTTTGATCCGGAGGAAGGGCTTTTGCTGCGCACGGAATGTGACGAGAATGACCTTCTTTATGACGAAATCGGGAGTGTGTTAAAGGCAAAGGCATTGCAGGAGGAAAAGCGTGAGCTTTTGGAATCCCTGGAACTTTATTACAGGGTATTCATTTTGGGGCAGCCGGGGAAGGGATGACCCCGCTTTTTCGTGTGCGGGAGAATCCGGCAGGGTTTTTCGGCCTGCATAACATTGAAAAGGAAAGGGGTATAAAATGGTACTGGCGATTGACGTTGGAAATACCAATATAACGCTTGCCGTGTTGCAGGACGGTGAGGTGGAGGCAAGCTTTAGGCTCACAACAAGGACACCGCGCACATCCGACGAATTTGGCGTGCAGTTTTTGGGCCTGCTTGAGGCGAGGGAGATCCTGCCGGTACAGATTGAGGATGTCATTATTTCCTCCGTCGTTCCCGGGGTGATGTACTCCCTGACAAGCTGTATCATAAAATATTTCGGGAAAACCCCGATGATCGTCGGCACGGGTATAAAAACGGGAATCAAGATCGTCACGGGCAATCCGCGGGAGATTGGGGCGGACCGCATCGTGGACGCGGTGGCGGCATATGAACTCTACGGGGGGCCGGTCTTTGTGGTTGATTTTGGGACGGCGACCACATACGACCTGATTCTTGAGGACGGGGCTTTTGCGGCGGGGATTACGAGCCCCGGCATTGCTATCTGCGCCAATGCCCTCTGGAACGAGACGGCGAAACTGCCGGAGATTGAGATCCGGAAGCCGGCTTCCATCCTTGCGAAGGAGACGGTCAGCAGTATGCAGGCGGGGCTTGTATACGGATATATCGGGCAGACAGAGTACATCATAAAACAAGTCAAAAAAGAAGCGGGGCTTCCGCAATTAAAGGTCGTTGCGACGGGGGGGCTTGGCAAGATCATTTCGGATGAGACGGAGCTGATTGATGTTTATGACCCGATGCTGACGATGAAGGGATTGTGGGCAATATATCGGAAAAATCGAGCCAGTATTTGAAAATGTAATATAATATTGGAAAAAGCCCTATGACCTGTCGAAACCTGTCCTACGAAACTTCTTTCCAAAATTGGAAAAAGATGGTATATTGGATTTGCAAAAAAATGGAAATCCAATATGCTATTTTTTTGTACAAAAGTCGACGACTGCAAATGCGGTTTCACAAAAACGGAGGGATTATTATGGTACAGGAATGGTTGGCAAAAGGAGTTTTTCTTTATCTGATGGCGGGGGTATGCGGCATCGGGATCCTGCTCAAGCTGATGTTGATAAGTTACTACGGTAAACAGCTGCGGCAGACACTTAAGATGGAGGGGGCAAGGAAGAAATGGCTGGTCAGAATGCAGCAGGATTTTGAGGAGTGCATAGATATGCACGGCAAAGTGAATAATGTGGATATTTTCGTGGATAAGTACGTCGAAGGAAAAAAATTCATGGGGATAATGTTATCCACATGGGATAAAATCGGTGGACAAGTGTGGATACTATGTGCGGGACTTCTTGTGATGGCGGCGGTTTCCGGGATTTTTTATCAGGTGGACAGAGAAGCCATTTTGTTTACATTTTTCATCGGCATATGGACGGTGATTGTGGATATTGTTGTGGATAATATTGCGAACCTTGCAGAGAAGAGAAACCAGTTGAAGCGCAACCTGAAGGATTATTTTAACAACCATGCATGGGAAGGCAGCAGAATGTCGGCACAGGAGTCCGGGGAAGATGAGGATTTTTCCACGGAGGAAGCTTACTGGGAGGAAGGAGCTTTTGCACGGGAAGATGATTATGAGCAGAACACTGCCTTTGCGAGAGAAAACAATGACGGCGGGGAGGAGGATGCACAGGGGGCGGAGACCGAGGAGGATGGTTTTGCCGGTGCAATCCGGATCCGGCATCTGATCAAGGCGGAGAACGCACCTGCACAGAACGTGGATTTTGAAGAATGGAAGCGCAAGACCGGGAATGCGGAAAAGCAAGGACAGGCAGAAGCCGCACCGAAATTCTATGTGGTGAGCGGCGCGGAGCAGGGGTTGGCGCAAGAGGCAAAACCAACCGAAACGCAAACAAAAGAACCGGATGGAATATCCGGTGAGACCGCGTCCAAAAGAATGCGGAAAGAAAGCAAAAAAGAGATGGCAGCCCGCAAAAAAAGGGAACATATGAAGTATGAATTAAAGCGTGAGATGACTGAAAAAGAGACGGAACCGGAAGAGGCTTTGGCGCAGGCAGAACTGCAACAGGAAAAGAAAGCATTTCCGCGGGAAGCGATGGAGCAGCTTGCCGCCGCGCTTGACCTGCTGAAGAAAGAAAATTCGCTGGAGGACGCTGCCCCGCTTTTGGCGGCGCAGATCAGCAGCGACCAGGAAAACGGTGCCCTGATTGAGGAAGTGCTGCGGGAATTCTTGGTTTAAAATTGTTGTCGTTTTGTGCAGGGGAAAAGGAAATTATGGAAAAAAAGATTGCAAGGAGAGGGCTTGTCTGTTAAAATAAAGATAATGCCGGATGATGACAGAAACCTGTAGTCAGGGATAACGATGTATCCGGGAAACGATCTGATGATTTAAAAAAGGAGACGATGATTATGGCGAACGTAACATTTGATTACAGTGCGGCAAAGAAATTCATCCGCGAGGATGAGGTCTGCTACATGAAAAAAACAGCGGAGGCAGCGAGGGAGGAGCTTCTTGCAAAGACAGGTGCGGGAAATGACTATCTTGGCTGGATTGACCTTCCGGTGGACTACGACAAGGAAGAATTCGCTCGCATTAAAGCGGCAGCGGCGAAAATCCAGGGCGATTCCGAAGTGCTTTTGGTGATCGGGATCGGAGGTTCCTACCTTGGGGCACGTGCGGCGATCGAGTTCCTGCGCCACAGTTTTTACAATTCGGTATCCAAGGAAGTGCGCAAGACACCGGAGATTTATTATGTCGGCAACAACATCAGCAGCACGTATATCACACATTTGATGCAGGTGATCGGAGAGCGTGATTTTTCGGTCAATATCATCAGCAAGTCCGGCACGACGACAGAACCGGCGATCGCATTCCGCGTGTTCAAGAAGATGTTGATTGAAAAATACGGTAAGGAAGGTGCCGCGAAGCGCATTTACGCGACGACCGATAAGGCGCGGGGGGCGCTCAAGAACCTTGCGACCGAGGAGGGTTATGAAAGTTTTGTTGTCCCGGATGATGTCGGCGGGCGATTTTCGGTACTCACGGCAGTCGGCCTGCTCCCGATCGCGGTCAGCGGGGCGGATATCACGGCATTGATGGAGGGCGCTGCGAGCATGCGCGAGAAATGCCTGAATAAACCGTTTGAGGAGAACGATTCCATGCTTTACGCGGCGGTGCGCAACATCCTGCTGAGAAAGAACAAGTCGATTGAGATCCTCTGCAATTATGAGCCGTCCCTGCACTATGTCGGCGAGTGGTGGAAACAGCTTTACGGGGAGAGTGAGGGCAAGGACCAGAAAGGCATCTTCCCGGCGGCGGTGGATCTGACAACCGACCTGCACTCGATGGGGCAGTTTATCCAGGACGGGCAGCGCACGATGTTTGAGACCGTCATCAACCTTGAGACACCTACCTGCGAAGTCATCCTCGAGAAGGAGGATGTTGACCTTGACGGCTTAAATTACCTTGCGGGCAAGAGCGTCGATTTTATTAACAAGAGCGCGATGAAGGGGACAAGGCTGGCGCACACGGACGGCAATGTGCCGAACCTTCTTGTCAATCTTCCGGCGCAGACCGAATTCTCACTCGGTGAGCTGTTCTATTTCTTTGAGTTTGCATGCGGCATTTCCGGGTATCTGTTAGGGGTCAATCCGTTTGACCAGCCGGGTGTTGAGAGTTACAAGAAGAACATGTTTGCGCTGCTCGGAAAGCCGGGATTTGAGGAACTGGGCAGGGAACTGGCGAAGAGGCTGTAAAACAGGGCAGGGCTTTCACGGAAGCCGGCAACGAATCTTAAGAAGCTTTTACTGCCTGCAAATGGGACGCGCGGGCAGACGGTAACAGGGATGTTTATGACAAAGGTGGTATGCTTCCGGAAAAGGAGGCATACCACCTGCTTTGTTGGCCGTGGCTAAGGGCGGCGGGACTTGCTATTCTTCACTGCTGTGCGGTTTCCTGACATGGGGCAGCATGTCCTTCTCGCATGCCCCGAACAAGCGGTAGTTTTCCTGTGCGGCTCTTAATGTCAAACCGTGGTTCGCGCCGGAAGGAATATCCAACAGTTCTTCCATGGCCGGTTCCCCGTCGTGGTACATGCCCGTTATCGGCTCCCCGGAATAATTAAAGTAAGTATCGTCCTCCCAGAAGCAGACCGGACAGATGTCGAACTCCCCGCGGGAATCCAGCGTTTTGTAACCGCAGCATAAACATTGATATTTTTTCAAAACATGCCCCTCCCGATGCGCCGTTTATTGATGAGGCTATTATAGCATAGACCTTTCCGGTTGTCTACAAAATTGCCGGCGGGTATGGGGGAGCCTGTGGAATTTATATAAACCACATTTTTCTGCAAAATCAAAAAAAATTTCAAAATCGTTTGAAAAAAGAAAGTAATAATTGCATAAATTGCAGAAATATGTTATACTTGTCAGTAATAGCAAAGCTATGCTAGAGACATTTCCCAGAACAGGAGGGGATGGGGTGGACGACAGAGAAATGAAGCGGGTTCCGATCAGTGAGATCACGCCGGGATTGATCACGGCGCAGGACATTTATTCGAGAACCGACCAGTTGATTGTGAATAAGGATACGGTGCTTGGCGCAGATTCGATCGCAAAGTTGATGTTTTACTCGGTCGGCGGCATATGGGTTTATGTGGAGGAGGGGCAGGCACCGGGTGAGGATGCCTATACCGCGGCCCTGCGGAAGGGAGCGGACTTTGTCCAGTTCAAGGATACATACGACAGCACCGTGAAGGCTGTGAAGGAAACCTTGGAGCAGATCGTGCTCGGGGCTGCAGGGATTGAACCTGAGACGATGTACGACAGCGTGAGGGGGATGATCGGGGACGCGAGGAGCAACGCACATATTTTTAATATGCTTCATTGTATCCGTGATTATGATGACCATATATTTATGCATTCGGTCAATGTAGCTTTGATCTGCAATGTGTTTGGTGACTGGATGCATCTGGGAGAGGAAGAGAACCGCGTGCTGACATTGGCGGGGCTGCTTCATGATGCGGGGAAGCTCCTTGTCCCGCCGCGCATTTTGAACAAGCCCGGCAGGCTTACGGACGAGGAGTATGACATTGCTAAAATGCATGCGGAGAGTGGCTATGAGATACTCAAAAGCGCGGCGGTCGATGAGCGGATCAAGCGGGCAGCGATCGACCATCATGAGCGTTTTGACGGTTCGGGCTATCCGGCGGGCAAGGCGGGGAACGAGATTGACATGGTTTCGAGCATTGTCGGCATTGCGGATGTGTATGACGCGATGACGAGCAGGCGCATCTACCGCGGCGCATTCTGTCCTTTTGATGTCGTCCGTATTTTTGAGGAGGAGGGCATGCACCTGTTCAACCCTCAGTATCTGCTGCCGCTGCTCGGGAAAATGGCAGAGACATATATCCACCACACCGTCCAGCTTTCGGACGGCAGCAGGGGGGAGATCATCATGGTCAACCCGCGTGCGCTGGCATCCCCGGTTGTGCGGGTGGACAATACATTTATTGATCTGGCTAAAAAACAGGAACTTAAGATTGATGCAGTCCTATAGAGGCTGCATCTTCTTTTTGTATCTGCGCCGGACAGGGGCGGAAACAGGAAAAGCAGCTGCCGCCGGGAAACCGTGCGGGAAGGGATTTTGGGTGAAAAGCGGATGAAATCTTTTCTGTGGGGTGCTGGTAGAGGGAGCTGCGGAACATAATATAGGAGGCGGAAAATGGAATCAAGGGCGGAAAGGGCGGGGGAGCTTTTTATGGAGGGCTGTAACTGCTCGCAGGCGGTGTTTGTGACATATGCGGATCTGTATGGGTTTGACCAGGCAACGGCGATGCGGATCGCGGCTTCGTTCGGCGCGGGTATGGGGCGCATGCGCGAAGTCTGCGGCGCAGTGTCGGGGATGTTTTTGGTGGCAGGCATGGAGACCGGGGCGACCGAGGGGCGCGACCAGGAGGGCAAGCGGCGCAATTACGAGGCAGTACAGCACCTTGCGGCGTGTTTTAAGGAGGAATACGGATCCATTATCTGTCGTGAACTGTTAGGGCTTGACAAAAAACAGCTCACGAAGGAGGAGCGGGAGCAGATGCTGGGCGCAGCGCCGCAGGCGCGGACGGCGGAATATTATAAAAAGCGGCCGTGTAAGGAGCAGATTGTCCGTGCGGCAAAAATATTGGAAGAAACGATCTTAAAGAACCGTTTTTCGGACGGGGAGGCAAAAGACCTAAAGGGCAGGGAAGTGCAGGGCGGATATTTGGCAGGACAGGAAGGGGAATAAGACCATGATAACGATGGGGCATGTGTGCAAGACTTACCGGATCGCATTTGTGGATATTGCATTTTGCAAAGGAATATGATAGAATAGAACACCAGTACGGTGCAAGGGCATGCCCCTATACCGGGGGAGCTGCCGCAATGCTTTTCTATGGCATATTTTGTTGTTCCCCGCCGTTTTATCCGGAAAACATAGACAGGAAGGTTACAGACATGAGTGAACGCACATTACATATCCTGACGGATTCCTTTTGGAAAATATTAGTTCCCGGGCTGAAGGTGACACTGCCGCTGACGGCGGTCGCTTTCGCGATGGCGCTTGTGATTGCCATTTTCGTGGCACTGATCCAGTTTGCAAATGTGAAAGTATTAAAGCAGATCGCGAGGGTGTACATCTGGATCATCCGCGGAACCCCGCTGATCGTACAGCTTTATCTTGTGTTCTACGGCATATCGGGTCTTGGTTACCTCATCAACCCCTTTGTCTGTGCTGCCTTTGTGCTGGCGGTCAATGAGGGGGCGTACTGCGCGGAAACGATGCGTGCGGCACTGGAAGCGGTTCCGGCCGGGCAGATGGAGGCAGGGTACTGCGCCGGGATGAAATACCACCAGATTATCCGCCGGATCGTGCTGCCGCAGGCGATGCGCACGGCATTCCCGCCGCTCTCGAATTCCCTGCTCTCAATGATGAAGGACACCTCGCTCGTCGCGAGCATCACGGTAGCGGAAATGTTCATGGCGGCGCAGCGCATCGTGGCAAGAACCTATGAGCCGCTTCTCGTCTACACGGAGGTAGCGCTGATGTACCTTGTTTTCTCGACCGTTCTGACCTGGCTGCAGCACCTTGGGGAGAAACGTTTGAACCGTTACCGGGGCGTGAAGAAAGCCGCAGTGAGGTAGGCATGTACGGAAATGTATCCCCGTGGCTTTGGGGGCTTTGTCTGTGCCCGGAAAAAGGAAGCCTTTGGCATTATCGAAACAGGCCGGAACGAAGGTTTGGGGCAGGAACATAAGATATGTCCCGGGGCATACGGGTGAAGAACCGGGAAGACGGCGGTAAACCGGCGGCGACAAGGGAAGACAGGAAAGGGAGGGCATCGCGGTGGGCATGTTGGAAATAAAAGGTATACACAAAGATTTCGGAGAAGGCGAGGTTTTAAAGGGTGTTGACCTTAGCGTTAATAAGGGCGATGTGATCGCGATCTTAGGACCGAGCGGTTCAGGCAAAACAACCCTGCTGCGCTGTATGAATTTTTTGGAGGCGGCGGACGGCGGGACGATGCGCTTTGACGGCGAAGAATTTACGTTCGGCCATGTCAAAAAGAAGGACATTGCCAGGCTGCGCAAAAAGACGGCTTTTGTCTTCCAGAATTACAATCTTTTTCTCAATAAGACGGCGCTGCAAAACGTGACGGAGGGGCTTACCGTGGCGAGAAAGATGCCGAAGGCAGAGGCCGCCGCCATCGGGCATAAAATGCTTGACAAGGTCGGGCTTTCCGACCGGTACGACTATTATCCGCACCAGCTCTCCGGCGGGCAGCAGCAGCGTGTTGCCATCGCGCGGGCGATCGCAACGGAACCGGAGATCATATACTTTGATGAGCCGACCTCGGCGCTTGATCCGGAACTGACCGGGGAGGTGCTCGAAGTCATGCGCCAGCTCGCCGCGGACGGCATGACGATGCTCGTTGTCACGCATGAACTGGGTTTCGCGAAGACCGTATCCAACAAGGTAATCTTTATGGAAGGCGGGGCAGTTGTGGAGGAAGGCACCGCAGAGGAAATTTTTGGGAATCCGAAACAGGAGCGGACGAGGGCGTTTTTGAGGTTGGAAACAAAGGATGATGGGGTGGGGAAAGAGCAGTGAAATATAATAAATTTGGAGGCAGGACGAAGATGAAGAAAAAAAAGATTTTTACCATGCTTATGGCGGCATTGCTGTTTGTTCTCTGTATTCCGGCGGGCTGCGGCAAGAAAGAGACGGATCAGGATCTGCTCGCGCGCATTCGGGAAAAGGGTGAGATTGTGATTGCGATGGAAGGGACATGGGCTCCGTGGACCTACCATGACGAAAATGATAAACTGGTCGGGTTTGACACGGAGGTGGGGGAAGCCATCGCGGAAATCCTCGGAGTGAAAGCGGTCTTTGTGGAGGGCGATTGGGATGGGCTTCTCGCAGGACTTGAGGTCGGCCGTTACGACCTGATGATCAACGGAGTGGAGATTACGGATGACCGCAGCGAAAAATATGATTTCACTGACGCTTATGCTTATATCCACACGGCGCTGATTGTGGGGAGCGGGAACAATGAGATCACCTCCTTTGAGGATTTGAAGGGAAAGACGACCGCAAACAGCATCAACAGCACTTATATGTATCTGGCGGAGGACTACGGCGCGACTGTGCTCGGCGTGGATACGCTCGACCAGACGCTTGACATGGTGCTTTCCGGGCGCGTGGACGCAACGCTGAATGCGGAGCTGTCCTACGACGACTATATGAAAGTACACCCGGACGCAGCGCTCAAGGTAGCGGCACTTACGGAAGAAGCGTCCCTTGTGGCAATCCCGGTGCGCAAGGGGGAGGACAGTGAGACACTCCGGGAGGCGCTGAATGATGCCATTGGGCAGCTCCGTGAGAGCGGGAAGCTGGCAGAGATTTCCGAAAAATATTTTGGAAAGGATATCACACAGCCATAATATCCGGGAAACGCGTTTTTTGATGAAAGCTTATCAAGGATTCATGTGCGGCATGGGCTGTCAGGCCAGGGAAAGATCCCCGGACGGTACTTTGGTATCGTCCGGGGATCTTTTTTGCCGGGGCACAGTATCACAATGCCTGTTAAAACCGGGGATATTCCGGGTGGCTTGTAACTGCTTTCGCGGGATGTAAATTGCCCCCTAGGGTAAATGTGTGATTTGCGGATGATTCGTGCCGGATGAAGAAGTACGGCGGAGGGTGATGGGGAGTTTGGTGCGAAGATCACCAAAATTGGGGGACGCGCAGGTGGTGGAAATAAGTTTTCAGGCACGGTGCCGGAAAATGTGCGGATGGAGCGTGGAGCAAGCTGGGGAAAAATTTGGGCGGCACGAATCATGCCGAAAAAAATGCGGATCATGCCGTACGGTTGAAAACAAAAAATCCGTCTGATATCATAAAAATACCGGCATGCAGAGGGGGCAGGATAAGAGAAATTTCCCTGTGGATGGATTCGGAATGAACGCATTTAAAATAAGCAACAAGGAGGATAACGATGGCGGATTGTGATAATACCAGACCATGCCCATGTACTTATGACTGCCCGAGACATGGCAAATGCTGTGCCTGTGTGGCGCATCACCGGGACAATGATGAAGGGGTACCCGGGTGTTTCTTTTCTAAGGAGGCGGAGGCAACCTACGACCGGAGTATCGAAGCCCTTTGCCGCGATAAAGGGATAATAAAAGATTAGGAAAAAATAATTTTTCGGCGTTGGCAGACGCGGTGTCCGCGCCGTGCATTGAAAGGAGTAGAGTATGGAAAAACCGATTTTTACAGGATTGTCGCATGTATGCATTTTTGTGGATGATGTCGAGGAGGCGTTCCGGTATTACGAGAGGATATTGGGGGCGGTTCCGAATCAATATATCCCGCATTGGAATAATGTAGGCTTTTTTCAGGCCGGCGGGTTTATACAGGAAGCAGAAGAGGCCGAAGTCTCCATCGGTTTCATGGATGTGCCGGGGACAAAATTTACAATTGAGCTGATGTGCTACCATAAACCGAAGGGGCGGCAGGAACCTGTTATTTTTAAGGCAAATGACATCAGCGGCGCAAGACATGTCGCCTTGAAAGTAATCAATATTGAAGAGGCATTTTTGCATATAAAGTCGCAGCCGGATGTGACCTTGATCAATACAAGCGAGGACTATCGGGTATACCAGATCAGCGAAACAAAACCGTCGGATTTTCGCTATTTTGACCCGGAAAAAGAAGCCGATGCAAAGGCGAAACAAGAGGCGGCGGATATTCTGGGTAATACGAAATATTTTTATTTTATCGATAAGTACGGCCTGCAGTGGGAGTTTGAGCAGGGACATACGGATATCGGGGATTAGGAGGAAACATGCCTTTTATCAGCAGCAGGGTCAGTGTTCCGGTGAGCGGGGAGCAAAAAGATTCCCTTGCAAAAGAGCTTGGGAAAATGATCGCTTTGATCCCGGGAAAATCAGAGGAATGGCTGATGTTGGAATTTGCCGGGGGATGTGAGATGTACTTTGCCGGGGACCGTTCGCAGCCTTGTGCCATGATCGAGATCAAGGTATTTGGAAAAATACCGGCGGACTCTAGTGCGCAGATGACAAAAGCGGTTTGTGGGCTATACGAAAAGGAGCTGCATATCAAAAAGGAGCGAATCTACATAAAATATGAAGAGGTCAGCCAATGGGGCTGGAACGCAGTAAATTTTTAGCGGGAAAAGGTAGTGCGGCGGCACGGTGAGCGGAATTTTTATTGCCGTCGGTGCGATGGCGGTCTGCGGCCGCAATACGGCGGCGTAGTTGCACGGCGTTGACAATTATTTGATGCCGTCACTTGCCGCCGTTTTTATCGGCAGGTTCTGGGCGGGAAGGAGAAGCAAAACGATGTGGGGATGCTTCTTGGAGCAGACCGGATTGTTGTGCCGAAAACGGCCTGACGCGCTGTTGCGCCCCGCATTATGTGCCGCCGCTTTTGCGGCAGCTTACGAAAAGCGGTAATCCGTCACACGCTTCGTCTTCTTCTCGCTGCGCGGCAGTGTCCCGACCGGAACAATGGTTACCTTCGGTGTCACGCCGACGCGTGATTTGAAAAGTTCGCGGATGTGGGCGGCGGTTTTTTCAAAGCTGACACGCCCCTCCGCCTCCACCATCAGGATCATAATATCACGGTTCGCGCTGTCATCGTGTGCGATGGTGACGCTGTATTCGCTCGATACGCCGTCCACATTCTGTAAAAGATCTTCTACTTGGCTCGGGAACATATTTACCCCATGCATTTTGAACATGTCGTCGCTGCGCCCGCGGATAATATCAATGCGCGGGTAAGGGCTCCCGCAGGCACATTTGCCCGGAAGGATGCGCGAGATATCGTGTGTGCGGAAGCGCAGGAGCGGCGCGCCCTCCTTGACGAGCGTGGTGATGACGATCTCACCCTCCTCCCCGTCCGGGAGCACCCTTCCGGTCTTCGGGTCAATGATCTCGATATAGATATAATCGTCCCAATAATGGATGCCGTTCTCATGCTCACAGTTTACGCCGATGCCGGGACCGTAAATTTCGGTCAGCCCGTAGATATCGTACAGTTCGATGCCAAGCCCCTCCCGTATGCTTCCCCGCATTTTTTCGCTCCAGCGCTCGGAGCCGATCACGCCTTTTTTCAGGCAGATCTGATCTTTCAACCCGCGTTTTACAATCTCCTCGGACAAAAGCAGCGCGTAGGAGGACGTGGCGGTGATGACGGTAGATTTCAGGTCAATCATCATCTGGATCTGTTTGTCCGTATTGCCGGGACCCATCGGGACCGCCATAGCGCCGAGTCTTTCACAGCCTGCCTGAAAACCGATGCCCGCCGTCCAAAGCCCGTAGCCCGGCGTGATCTGGATGCGGTCGCGGTTGGTAATGCCCGCAGTTTCATAGCATCGCGCGAACATTGTGGCCCAATCGTCCACATCCTTGGCAGTGTAGGGAATGATGACGGGTTTCCCGGTTGTCCCGGAGGAAGAGTGGATGCGGACGACCTGCTCGTCCGGGACGGCCTGGATGCCGAGCGGGTAGGCGTTGCGGAGGTCATCTTTGCTGGAGAAGGGAAGTGCCTCAAAATCTTTCTGGCTGCGGATTCCGGTGATGCCAAGCCCGCGGTAGATTTTCCCGTAATAACTTTCCGTCTGTGTCAGGCGTTTGATCTGGTCGTTGATCTGGGTGATCTGGGTGTCGTTTAAATTCATGATATTACTCTCCTGATTATGGTTTCACAAAGTTTTGTTCGCGTGCGGATGAATCCGCCCATTTGCCGGGGCGTTCTCGGGAAACGGATCCGCACTGTCCGTAAACAAGTTGGTGATCGCTTTTCGCTGCAATGCCGTTGCGGCAATGTTCAAGTTTTCGCAGTTCCTGAATGAGACGGAATCCTTATCTCATGCGTCCCGGTTCTTCTCCTGCATACCATGCACCGCGAACGTAAGCCCGGCAAGGAATGCCCTCCGGTTTGCGTCCACGAACCGCTCCGGTACGCGCGCGGCAATCTCCTGCAGAACCGTTTCCGCCGAGAGCCCTGATTTTTGGCTGCCAACGGCAACGCCGAGCATGGCAGAATTTAAGTAGCGCGGGGAGAGGGGCGGTGCACAGAGGATTTCGGGGTCTACGACGATACATTGATACCGGGTGCTGTCCGTCTTAACCGCACCGAAGTCCGGATTGCTGTCCCCCGCGACGGTGCATATTTTCTTCAGATAATCGATCATCTCCCTGCCGTCGTAGCCGTCCTGCTGCAGTGCGGAGCTTGCCGGTTTTACGGGGGTGCGGCTGACAATGACCGTGCCGCCCTGTTTTAAGTAGCGCAGGTTGCGCACGGCTTCCGCCGGCTCAAAGGCGAGCAGCAGATCGGCACTTCCTGCGGGGATCAGCGGGGAGTATGCGTGTTCCCCGATTCGGACGTGGCTTGTGACTGAGCCGCCGCGCTGTGCCATGCCGATGGTTTCCGCGGAGTGTACGGCGGCATTCTGGTGCATTGCGGCCGAAGCAATGAGTTTGGAGGCAAGCACTGTGCCCTGGCCTCCGACACCGCATATCAAAATATCCTTTTTGAATGCACTGCCCTTGAGAACCAAGTTTGCCGGAACGGTAGCGGGAATTTCCGGGATGGTAACAGGATGCTGTATTCTTGCTTCTGTTGTTGTTCCCGGAGTGGTTTTTTGCGGAAGGCTTTGTGTGTCAGGGGACATCGCCGGGAGAACGGAAGGGGTTTTTGCACAGGAGACCAACGCCCCTGCCGGACAGATCTGCGAGCAGAGCCCGCATCCGGTACAAAGCCCGGTGTCCACCGTAACCCTGCGGATTTTGGTTTCTTGCCGCGTGCTGCTTTTGGCGGAAAGGATTTTTGCTCCGGCCGGACTTGCCGTACCGGACGGAATTTCCGTGCAGGTGGAAACCTCCGTATCGTCAGCAATCCCGATTGCCGGACATCCGATCTCACGGATGCATTTCCCGCAGCCGATGCATTGTTCCGTCACTTTCATTTTGCCCGTCGGTTTGCTGACCGCGATGCAAGGGGACTTGAAAATGATCGCACGCACGCCGGAGAGCGCCGCGCATTCCTTTACGGCGGCAACTGCCGCGTCAAGGTCAAGCGGATCTACCTGCAGGATCGTTTTTACTCCCATGCCGGATAGAACTGATTCGATGCTGACCTTGTTTACAACATCCCCCATCATGTTAATGCCCGTCCCCGGATGCGGCTGGTGTCCGGTCATGGCAGTCGTTGCATTGTCGAGCACGCAAAGTACCATGTCGGCATTGTTGTAGAGGGCATTGACAACGCCCGTCATGCCGGAGGCAAAAAAAGTCGAATCCCCAAGGAACGCGAAGCAGACACCGTCCGCGTCCAACCAGTGGAAGCCCTGCGCCATCGTAACGCCCGCGCCCATGCATAAGCAGGTGTCGACCATGTCAAGCGGCATCGCGTTGCCGAGTGTGTAGCAGCCGATATCGCCGCAGAAATAACTGCGCTTTCCCTGCATCGCCTTTTTTACCGCGTAGAAGGAGGCGCGGTGCGGGCATCCGGCACAGAGAACCGGCGGGCGCACGGGGAGGGCAGGGGGCGCTATGGTGCCTTGTGATTTTTCATCCGGGGCTGGGACGGAATCCTTTTTGCCGGCGCAGGAAGGAAAATCCCCTGTCCATGCAGCATTTTTTGCTGCCGCAAAATCCTCCCCATGCGCCGTCATGCCGAGAAATTCCTGCAGCACTTCCCTTACGGAATCCGCAGAATTTTCCCCGCTTGGTGCGATATGTCCCGTCCGTTTCCCATATACCTTTAAGGAAAGGCCGTGCGCGCCGATGACGCGCAGAAGCTCCGTCTCAACGAACGGGGAGAGTTCCTCGATGCACAGAACTTCCTCCACGCCCTCAAGAAAAGAAAGCACAAGGCGCTCCGGGAACGGATAAGGTGTGGCGATGCGGCAGAGCTTGATTTCCGGGAATGCCTGCAAAAATTCTTTTGCGTAGGCGTAGCTGACCCCGGACGCAAAAACTGCTTTTTTGGTGTTTCCCGCGGTGAGATTGGCGGCATAATCCGAAAAATCATCGCCGATCTGCGGGTTGCGTTTTTCGATCATCGCATGGTTTGCGAAGGAAAGACGCGGGAAGATTACCCATTTCTTTGAATCCTTTATAAATCCCTCATATGGGTGGGGAGAAAACAGCGTGCGGGCATTTCCCTCTTGTCCCGTTTCGGGTTCCGGCAGCCGGATGGAGGCGTAAGCGTGGCAGATGCGCGTTGTCGGCCGCAGCAGCACCGGAGTATGGTATTTTTCAGAGTAATCAAACGCATCCTGGATCATCGTGAACGCATCTTCCGGGGAGGACGGGTCAAAGACCGGGATGCGCGCGAATACTGCGAACATGCGGGTATCCTGCTCGGTCTGTGAAGAGATCGGACCGGGGTCGTCCGCCGCGACAATGACCATGCCGCCCTTCACGCCGACATAGGCGAGGGACATCAGGGCATCCGCGGCGACATTTAAGCCCACCTGCTTCATTGTGACAAGGGCGCGCGCGCCGGAGTAAGCGGCGCTTGCTGCGACCTCAAGCGCCGCCTTCTCATTGACCGACCACTCGATATGGATGGGGCGGACGAAGGAAAGATTGGCATCTAGGGTTCCCCCGCGTTCCCCGGCGGAAGGGGAATCCTGCTTCCCGCCGTTCTTCTTTCCGGGATTTTTCTGGTCTACGGTGTATTTTGCGAGTGTTTCAATGATCTCGGAGGAGGGTGTGCCGGGATAGCCTGCCGCGAGATTGACACCCGCGCAGAGCGCGCCGAGGGCAATCGCCCCGTTCCCCATAACATATTCCTGTCTCATGTATTACCTCATTTCCGGCATGGCATGCTGCTTTGCCTCTTTAATCCTTTAAAATCATACCATATCAAATTATAGCGGATTTTGGGAGGGATGGCAAGAGAAAAAGTTGGCAGTTTCCGGTCACACTTTTCCGATGCCCTCCCCGCGAAATTCCGGGATAAAGCTTTCAGCGGCGCTCTCCCCCTCCTGGATGAACGCATTTTCCACGCCGAGGGCGATTGCGAAATCCGTCAGTTTATCATATTCTGCCTGCGTGACTTTGCGGTTTAGCTCCGGGAAGGCAGTGAGGTTTTTTGCGATAGGTGTGTACTGGCTCATGATGGAGAGATAAATGGAATCACCATAAGTTTCGTACAGATAGCGGATGATTTTTTTTGAGTCGGAAAGCGCACCCGGGAGCATTAAGTGGCGCACGATCACACCGCGTGCCATGAGGCAGGTCTCGCTTTCGGTAAGCCCGGGATCATCCGGGGAATCCATACAGTTTTCACGGGCAGTATTAGCGGGTGTTTGCGCGCGGGTTCCACCATCGGTTTTTGCGGAAAATTCCCCGACCATTCCGCCATCGTTTTTGAAACCCTGCGCAGAAGGGGAAAACGGAAAACCGGTTTTGGAGCCGTCCGCGCAGGAAGCAGCCGTGAAGGAGGAGTCAATTTGTGCATCCTTCGCAAAAAACTTTGCCGCCCCGACCTGCCGGAACATCTCCGCGATATTTTCCGCCGCGTGTTCGGCGTAATCCGCCGCGCCCGAATAGCGGGCGGCAAGATCGCGTGACCAGTATTTAAAATCCGGCAGGTACACATCCACATAGCCCGAAAGCATTTTGACGGTATCGAGAGTTTCGTAATTTCCGGTATTGTAGACGACCGGAAGATAAAGCCCGCCCGCCCGTGCCCGGTCGAGCGCCGCGAGGATGGACGGGACATAGTGGGTCGGCGTGACAAGGTTGATGTTTGCGGCTTTTTTTTCCTGCAGTTCAAGAAAAATTTCCGCAAGCCTTGCGGTGTCAAGCTCTTTGCCGGAATGACCGAGGGCGATGCTGTGATTTTGGCAGTAGGCGCAGCGCAGCGAGCAGCCGGAAAAAAACACTGTCCCCGAACCGTATGTACCGGAAATGCATGGTTCCTCCCAGCCGTGCAGTGCGGCGCGCGCGGCATAAAGCCGGTCGGGCATCCCGCAAAAGCCGGTCTGTATTGTGCGGTTCACACCGCAGAGGCGGTGGCAGAGCCTGCAATTTTTGTATTGTGAGAAAAGGAATTGTCCGTTCATTTTAATAGCATTGGGAGATCAGCCATGCCCGCTCAAAGCGCCGCGCATGAAGATCTTCCCTGCGGATATAAAAATATATGCTCCCGCAGTCGCCAAAGTCAAGGCAGTAATCCCCGAACTTATCGGAATCCAGCTCAAAAAGTAAGATCCACTCGGATAAGGAATTTTGTTCCGCCGATGCAACGGCTTCCTTCGGAATATCTTTTAAGGTATTACCCATGTAATAGCCGCGGCTCACAAGTTCGCACTCAAAGGTCATATTGTTCTGGATGATGACCGGCCAGCCGAGAAGCTGGTGATGAAGCTTTGTATCTTTCCCGGAAAGTGTCTCGATGGCGCGGTCAAATTCCTCGCTGAATTGGTCAAAACCACCGCGGACTTCCATCCAAAGGGCGGGATGGGTGATCTTTGGGTAGGCGAGACTAAAATCCGAAAAATCCGGATATTGTGCTTCGCCGTGGGCATAAAATCCGACGACGGGAAGCCGGTAGTCTTCGTTTAGGTCAGCCGGACAGGCAGCAGGGGAGAGGGCAGAGGCATCCGCGAAATAGTAAACCCGCGCGGAGCCGGCATCTTTCGGGGAATATCCCCAGGTCTGGGAGCCGAGCTCATAAAAGAAGGAAAGCACACCCTTATGGGGCAGCAGATCCTCGGTGTCCATCGGGGCGAGCGCGGCACAGTCAAACTGTGCGATAAAGCTTAACGGGCGAGGTTTTACCTCCTTGTCGTAAAAGGTGTCCGTCTCAAACGTCGGCCAGACAAAATCGGCAGGTACGTCCGGGCATCCGCCAAAGCGCCCTGCGGGGATGCCGTCCTCTGCCCCGAACGAAAGGCGGATGGCGTTGCGCTTCAAGCCTTGCAGGGCGGATAAAAGATCAAATTCTTCCATAATGCTTCCTCCTCCTTGTCATATCATTTTGCTCATGTGAGATAAAGAAGTGTAAAAAATTTTGCCGTTCCCTGTCCGGCTGACTGCCGGACGGGTCG
>CAMRSM010000004.1 GCA_947053345.1 uncultured Lachnospiraceae bacterium | reverse complement strand
TATTTTACCAGAAAAATGGATTGTTCACAATTTATTTACTCATGCGTTTGTCGTGGGATTTCTAAAATGTATATTGCAAACAGTTTCCGCATATGCTATAATGCCAGTAGGCAAAAGAAGTTATGTGCTCATTGTTGCACAAATTGAAAACCCCGGGGCTGCATCCTCGGGGTTTTCTTTAGGTTAGTTGTCGTCATCTCTACTGTCTAACCATTTGCAGATGTAGTAGGCAACTACGCTCGCCGCGACAGAGAGTATAAAAGAAGTTATAAGGCTCAATGTTGCACCCCCTTTCTGTTGCCAGATTGGGTGCGACAACATAACCATTGTATTACCCCTGTCGTTTCTTGTCAACGGGGATTTTGCCCTCTGTACCAGATTTCCCGTCTCCCTGCTCCGCAAGGAGGAAATCTGGTACAGAGGGCAAAATCCCCGTTCCGATTGGCGGCGACCATTACCCGTATGGTAAAGGTCGCCCGGAGGGTCCCACCCTTGCCGCCTACACTATCTGCCGTTTTTGATTCCCTGCGATGGATGGGCATTCATAAACAGCAGCGTATAGACGCTGCTAATCACGCTGGCAGTAAAATCCCGGAAACTTCTGCAGATTGGCTTTTAGAACGCGAAGAAGCAAATACACCGGAAATAATGAATCTAATAAATAACTATAAAGAAGCTGACCAACGCGGTAAAGAAGCTATCGTTAATGTAGCGGAACTGGAAGCCAGAAGAAGCCGGTCGGATCGTAAACAACCAGATGAACCCCAAGACAGCACAGGCAGAAAGATAGACTTTGTTGATTTAGCTGTGAAGCAAAATCTTAGCTATCAAGGGAAGGAAGACCAAGAAGACGATGAGGAACTAAAGCCATTTGCTTGATAAAATTGCTGGATTTCTAAAATGTATATTGCAAACAGTTTCCGCATATGCTATAATGCCAGTAGGCAAAAGAGATTAGATATCCATGTTGCACAGATTGAAAACCCCGGAGGTGGCTCTCCGGGGTATCCATTTGTCCGTTTCATAACAGCGAAGTTTAAGAATGAAAAGGCGAGTTTGCCATATTCATCATCAATCTGCACCATACATGCCCATCTTCCAGTTGTATTGGGATTGCCAGAGCCTAACCGTCATCCCACAATGGTTTGGTAAACCTTACTTACCAATCTCTTTCCCGGAGCGCAGTTTCCGTGTCAATATCAATGCCAAACCATTCCATGATATATCCTATTGTAACTGCAATACTATCTCTTGCAACAGTTTCGATTTCACTGCCGTTTTCATCAAATTCTTCCTGCAGATCGTTGATTGCAAGTGTCATTTCATCAAGTTTTTCCTGTATTATGTTTACGTTGGTTTCTCCGTTCTCTAACAAATCAATTACTGGAATGATCAATGCTTTAATTTTTTCGACAAGGAATTGCGGGTAATAATCATCATTAACCATATCCTTTATCAAACTATAGTTTTTATCAAATTTTTTCATACCGATTCTCCTTCTCAAAGTTTTTTATAGTATTACATCATTTTAACATGGTTCCCTCTGATGAATGAATGGCGCTACGGGAGAGGTCAATGTGCACCTAGGAAGATGTTTCCTTTTGTCGGACGGCGTACTGGTATAAGTATAATGCAGGGCATGCATGTTATTAGGAAGATAGCACATCAATGCATATTTCCTCTGGAGGTTCAATTTCCACACAAGAGTAATAACAATTCGCCCAAAAAGATATTCACCTTTGTCAGATGGCGTACCGGTGCAAATATAATGCAGGGCATGAACACAATTTTACGAAAAAAAATAATTTTCCCTTAACCGGACAACAAGTCAGTTTGGTATCGTAACTTGCGGACATGACAGGCACATCAATGCGCATTTTCTCCAGAGGATGAATTGTCCTACAACAGCAATTATAATTTGTCAAAAAATATGTTTCCCTTTGACGGACAGCGACCGCGTCCTTTGGACATGCCTCCCTGTGGGTTGTATATGTTTTGATAAAAAATTGCCCTCGCTTCGGCTGGCCGCAAATCAGGACAGATATCATTTCTATCAACATAAAATTATGTTGTTCCGGCATGTTTTCCGATAGGGGATGCAAACGAGTCGCGAAGAAAGGTGCCCTCGCTTCGGCCGGGCGCAATCAGCACTGGTATAATATCTGACGATATTATACCACGTCGTTCCAACATGCTCCATCCGGTGGACGCACACGGTTCGCCGAGAAGATTATTTTCTCTTCGGACGAACGGCGAACCGGTACTGATATATGCTTATTAACAAAATATCATATGTCCAAAACCATGGAAATAATTTGACGATCTACGTTATTATTAACGGCAGATTGAGCATAATACATAAAACCATTACAAATGCAGTATTTTCCCGCCTTGATATCTCGTTAAGTCCTACACAAACAGCTCTAATACCGAAAACTTCTTGGCACTAAATCCGAATGGTTTTCTTTTACCCAATCGTTATAATTCCCTACTGTCCAACCACTTGCACCGGTAGCATGCCGCTGCATCTGGTATGTAATATTGAAGAACAAAACGAAATGACCAATGCCATACTATGTGCAAAACACAATGCCCGACAAGCAGTATGTATCCTTATTCCGCTCTTACTGCGATTTTTATCCCGCTGTAATTATAACCAACCTTGTCAAGAATCCGGTTTGTCAATATTTTCAGCAAGGTCTCTGTGTCATAGTGTGTTTCTACATAAAGAGCTTCTTCAATTTTTACCGGACTGCGCATTTTTCCGGGTTCACTGTCAACCAGTACCCGGTTCCGGCCTAGAACCTTCCCGCGCAGATTCATCAGTGCCTGACGATTTTCCGGATTCTTACAGCAATCTTTCAGGATTTCTTCCATAACCCTTTTCCATGTCGGGCTTTCGATCCGTCTGCAGTCAGCAAAAATGATTGCCGTCGGGCGTTTCCCCTTGTATATGCCGGTACCCACATTGAGCGGGTAAATACTTTCAAACGACCTGGTAAGCATATGTTCATTTGCCCCCAGTTCTTGCGGCATATTTTGTAATTTTTTTATCATTTGCTCAATCTTTTCATCAATTTCCTGAATTAACGCCTCCCTTAATATTTGAAGTTCCAGTATAGCATCCATGAAATCGCCCCCTTATTGTTATAGTTTAGCACGTGCTAATTTTATTGTACCGTAACTCCGCATAATTGTCAACCTATTTTTCTTTGACCTAAAACTACCCCGAAAGCACACAAAAGCACCGCCCTGATCGTATCGGAAGCGGTGCTTTGTGTAAGGTTGCCAACCCAAATATATTGTTTGTGTTACATTATGCCCTTGTGAAACATAAAAACAAAAGATCAAATTCCGAGCAATTTCGTAAGACCTTCCTTCGAAAGCTCGCCGATATGCTGGTTGACGGCCGCCCCGTTCTTAAATACGATGAACGTCGGGATAGACATGACATCGTATTTTGCTGTGCTTTGCGGTGCTTCTTCCACATTGAGCTTTACTACCTTTGCGCGCCCGCTTAAGTCAGCAGCGAGTTGTTCAACGACCGGGGCAACTCTTTTGCAAGGGCCGCACCAATCCGCAAAGAAGTCAACGAGAACCGGAAGTTCTGCATTTAATACCTCAGTCTCAAAGTTGCTGTCGTTTACATATTCCATAAGTACCTTCCTTCTGCGCTGTTCATTTTTTGATTGTCTATTTTGGAGGCCGGTCCTTTGCAACTTAATGCGGACAGGCCGTAAAACAGAGAGGTCAATTACCAGTCACAGCGCTGACACGGGAATCAATGCCCTGTCTTACGTTTTTTTGCGGGCTTGCCAAATGACTGGATCATCCGGTTCACCTCGTCAAAACTTCGTTTCAATACCACTGCCCTGCGGTTTAAGCGGGGCTGTGAGTCGAAAAAATGGATCAGGAAACGCTTAAAAGGGGAAGCCATGCGATACCTCGATAGGATACGGCATGGGATAATCAAAAACCATCCCTCCGCCAATGCCTATTATGCCGTGTTTTCCTATATTATATGCAGCCGTATGGGAATTGCATTCGCACTGGCTCTCCGCACCGCTTACACGCCCTTTTCTTCCGGCAAAAACGCCACGAGCCGATGGATCGGGTTGCCCATTGCAGAAAAGCGCTCCTCATATTCCGTCATGACATTACCTTCCATATATTTACTGTGATGCAGGTCATAAGTAATGTCCTGCAAACGCCATCCGGCTTCCTGTGCCTGTTCGACTGAAAAATCAAAGAGCAGCCGGTTGTCGGTCTTAAACTCGATATGTCCGTCGTCCCGCAGGAATGTGCGATAGCGCGCAAGGAACTCCTTTGAGGTCAAACGTCTTCTCGCGTGCCGGTCTTTCGGCCAGGGGTCGGAAAAATTCAGGTATATCCGGGCAACTTCCATCGGTGCGAATACCTGCGGGAGATGCTCCGCACCGTAGCGCAGGAAGGTGATGTTTTTGCACTCGCCGATTGCCGCCCGTTTTGTGACCGCGCGGATCAGCACACTTTCATACAACTCGATGCCGATATAATTGATTTCCGGGTGCTGCTGTGCCAGCGTTGTGATAAATTTTCCCTTGCCCATGCCGATCTCAATGTAGAGCGGATGGTCATTTCCAAAAAACTCGTTCCAACGCCCGCGGTATTGTTCCGGCTCGTGTACAACATAAGGGCTGGCGGCAATCGCCTCCTTTGCCCCCTTGATA
This sequence comes from uncultured Lachnospiraceae bacterium, assembly GCA_947053345.1. Taxonomy (GTDB): domain Bacteria; phylum Bacillota; class Clostridia; order Lachnospirales; family Lachnospiraceae; genus RGIG4057. Next base: position 140,544 of record CAMRSM010000004.1, on the reverse strand, counting down.
TTGCGTAATCTCATAATGCATTACTCCGTAAAAACTTGATTTGTGGCAGAATATCCCGGCTCCACACTGGCGGTTGATCTGTGGCTTTAGAAGCCCATGCGCGCTTTCCTGTGCAAAAATTCCGCCATGCTCCGGATATCTGCCGATCTGCTCCCTTGGTGACGCGGGCGTACCTGCCCGGTTCCATTTCGCCTCCCTCCGGTTTATCCGCTATTATATATGATTTCGAGGAGATATTCAATAGGTGGTTGGGTTTTTAAGCAAATTCAAATAATTTTATAACGATTTCTTATTGAATTCGCACCGGAGAGCGTCTATAATATTGAATGTAGGATATCCAGCAGGAGATAGGATTACCGGAAGTGAGGGAATAGATGTTAAAGCGAGGAAAAGTTGGGGACAGGGTAAAGGCGGCCAAGAAAAAACTGCCCGCAAAAAAGAAAGCACCGTTGGAGTATGGACCGATTGAGATTCGGATGCTGTCGGAGGAAGAAGTGAGCGGGGAGGAAGAGAAGTCCGACCATGAACTGATCGAGGAACTGAACGGGACGGTTCGCGACGATGAGCACAAATTTGAGTCGAACAGAAAATATTTTACGATCAGTATTTATGCACTGGTGACGATCATGGCAGCGGCGATCTTTATCTGTCTGATTGCGAATTTTGGCGCGGTACAGCTATGGCTGAAAGGACTGGCCGGTATACTGTCACCATTTCTGGCGGCTTTTTTGATTGCTTTCATTTTAAGCCCGCTTGTAAATTGGCTTGAACTGAATTTTTTTGAGAAGCTCCTGCATATTCAGAAGCCAAAGCTCCGGGTGGCGCTGTCGATTGTTATGACATATATTTTGCTGCTTGGTATTATCATTGTGGGGCTGCTTTATGTCATCCCGCAGATGACGGACAGCATTGTCGGTGTGGCGGGGGATGTGACAGTACAGCTGAATGAGATTTACGATAAGCGCCATACCTATGAGACTATGCTACAGGAGTATTTTCCGGAGGTTGATTTTGATTTTATTGCCAACAAGATTGAGGAGATGTGGCCAACCCTGCTCGCGGAGATTACGAACCTGACGAAAGACCTTGTGCCAAAGGTCATCGGGATGACGGTTTCCGTGGCAAAGCTGACCATCAATATTTTTCTTTCCATCGCAATTTCCATATACATGCTTTTCGATAAACGCAAGCTGATCAAGATGAGCACGCAGGTTGTTTACGCGGTGCTGCCAACAGCGCGAGCGAAAACTTTTTGCGGGCATATGCGCGAATGCAGCAGGATATTTTCCGGGTTTGTGAGCGGCAAGGCGCTGGACTCCCTGATCATCGGCATCATCTGCTTTGTCGCGACTTCCATTTTGGGGCTGGAGTATGCCGTGCTGATCAGCGTGATTGTGGGGATCACGAATATGATTCCTTATTTTGGGCCGTTTATCGGGGCAGTTCCGGGCGTTGTGCTCTATTTGTGCATCCGCCCGCTGGATGCCGTTGTGTTCGCTATCATGATTTTGATCCTGCAGCAGTTTGACGGTTGGGTGCTTGGACCTAAGATCCTCGGCGATTCGACCGGGCTCTCGCCGCTCTGGGTTATTTTTGGCATTACCGTGGGCGGTGCCTACGGCGGAGTGATCGGGATGTTCCTCGGCGTGCCTATGGTCGCGGTGGTGGCGTACCTGCTGAATCAGGCGATCGACGGCGTATTAAAGAAGAAGAGGATTGATATTTCGTAGGTTGTTTTGCGTGGGTGGCGAAACCATTATATAAAACGGCATATTCGAAATCGTGCTTATGGGCAGGATGTAAACAGGGGAAGGATAGGCGTGAGCCCGTGCTTTCTCACGGTACAGAATGGGAAAGAAGGGCAAGGAGTATGGCAACAATTTATGTTTTGATGGGAAAGAGCGCGAGCGGGAAAGACACAATCTACCGCAGGCTTTTGGGGCATCCGGAACTGGATTTGTGCCCTGTTGTCCTGTACACGACGCGCCCTGTCCGGTCCGGCGAGGAGGACGGGAGGGATTATCATTTTGTCGATGAGGTGCGGTTGCGGGAACTGGAGGCACAGGGAAAGGTCATCGAGCACCGGGTTTACCAGACCGTACATGGCGCATGGCATTATTTTACGGTGGACGACGGGCAGATTTCGCTGTGTGGGAAACGGGATTACCTGATGATTGACACTTTGGAGGGATATCTGCAATTAAGGAAATATTTTGGCGCGGAGCATGTGGCTGCGCTTTATGTGGAAGTCGAGGATGGGCTCCGCCTGTCGCGTGCGCTTGAGAGGGAGAGGGGGCAGCAGCACCCACGGTATGCGGAGTTATGCAGGCGTTTTTTGGCGGACGAGGAGGATTTTTCGCCGGAAAAGCTTTCGGAGGCGGGGGTTTTGATCCGGTATTCCAATGAAGACTTGGAGAATTGCATCCAGGCGATCGCTGCCGCGGTCAGGGCTTGACCGGTATGGTATGGCAGACTATGGATTCATAAAAATTTTATCTGTCCGTCCGCTATGAGAATGAGTAAAATCCTTGTATATTTTGAAGCTTTATGTTATAATAAAACGCGCTGTGGCTGCGCCATACCGGTTAATTTTATCCCGTGCGGGGCGGCGGCAGGTTCAGGGTATGTCCTTGCATGCGGCACGGAAAATATTTGCGAATGGAGACTGGGATGGAGATAAGAGTAAATCAAATGGGACAGGTGAATCAGGTAGAGCAAAAAGCGCCGGTTCAGGAAACGGATGGCTCTTTTAAATTCACCCTGATCAGCAATATTGAGGAGCAGGAGCTTGGGGCGAGGCTGCAGTTGATGATGGAAGAGATCACGATGCAGGGCAAGAAGCTCTCAAAGCATATGGACATCCGTGATATGAAGCATTACCGTGAGCTGATCAAGAGTTTTATGAATGAGATTGTGAACCGTTCCCACAAATTTTCCCGTGAGAATTTTCTGGACCGCCGCGGAAGGCACCGCGTGTACGGGATGATAAAACTCGTGGACAAAAATCTTGACGAGCTGGCGGCGGCGCTGATCGCGGACGAGAAGGACGGTATTGAGATTTTAAGTAAGATTGACGAGATACAGGGGTTGCTTCTGGATATCCTTGCGTAAAAGTGCGGTCTGTGCTGTCAGTTCCGCGCAAGATTTTATATACAGTATCCACACAGAAAGTAAAAGGAGGCGGGATCACATGAACACATTTCGCGACGTTATCGGGAGAGAGCAGATCACGGATAATTTGAAAAGCGCGATCCGTCTGGATAAGGTGTCCCATGCCTATATTTTTTACGGTGAGGACGGCATCGGGAAAAGCTTTGTCGCGGATATTTTCGCGGCAGCGTTACAGTGTGAGGAGTTTTCCGGGGAGCCGTGCGGTATGTGCAAATCGTGCATGCAGGCGGCGGGCGGGAACCATCCGGATATCATCCGCGTGACACATGAGAAGGCGACGATCGGGGTGGACGATATCCGCAGCCAGTTAAACAATGACATTGCGGTGAAGCCTTACAGCAGCCGCTACAAGATTTATATCATTGACGAGGCGCAGAAGATGACGGAAGCGGCACAGAACGCGCTGCTCAAGACAATCGAGGAGCCGCCGGAATATGCAGTGATCATACTCCTTACGGACAATCTGAACGTTTTCCTGCCGACGATCCTGTCGCGCTGTGTAATGATCAACATGAAACCGGTCGGACAGGCGAGGATCAAGGAGCATCTGATGAAGGAGTGCGGAGTGCCGGATTACCAGGCAGAACTCGCGGCGACGTTTGCGGCAGGCAATCTCGGAAGGGCGATCCGTTATGCCGCTTCGGAGGATTTTGTGCGTCGGCGTGACGATGTACTGCACTTGGTAAAATATATTGACGAAATGAAGATCAGCGAGGTCATGGAGTATTTAAAACATCTCTCGGAGGACAAAGCGGCGATCGGTGATTACCTTGACCTGATGCTTTTGTGGTATCGGGATGTACTGCTGTTCAAGGCGACGCGCGAAACTTCGAAGGTCGTTTACAAGGAAGAGCTGCTCACATTGCAGAAGCAGGCCGCAGGAAAAAGCTTTGAGGCGCTTGACAATATCATCGAGGCATTTGGGACATTAAAGTCAAGGTTGAACGCAAACGTGAATTTTGATACTGCGGTGGAACTTTTGCTCTTGGCACTGCAGGAAAAATAGACAGCTTTGGGAAGAAAGGGAGACAATAATATATGACGACAATTATCGGGGTAAGGTTTCGCCAGGCGGGAAAAGTATATTATTTTGACCCGGCGGGTTTGGATATACGGCAGGGGAACCATGTGATCGTGGAGACGGCGCGCGGCGTGGAATACGGCTATGTCGTGCTCGGATGCCGCGAGGTGGAGGATGAGAAAGTTGTCCAGCCGCTCAAGGCGGTGATGCGCCTCGCGACACCGGCGGACGACGAGATTGAGCGGCGCAATAAGGAAAAGGAAAAAGATGCGTTCAAGATATGTCTTGAAAAGATTGCAAAGCATGGGCTTGAGATGAAGCTCATTGACTGTGAATATACCTTTGACAACAATAAGGTGCTGTTCTATTTTACGGCGGACGGGCGCATTGATTTCCGTGAGCTGGTCAAAGATCTGGCTTCGGTGTTCAAGACCCGCATTGAGCTGCGCCAGATCGGGGTGCGCGACGAGACAAAGATCGTAGGCGGGATCGGGATCTGCGGCAGGCCGATGTGCTGCCATACCTTTTTGTCGGATTTTGCGCCGGTATCCATCAAGATGGCAAAAGAGCAGAACCTCTCCCTCAACCCGACAAAGATATCGGGGGTGTGCGGCAGGCTGATGTGCTGCCTGAAAAATGAGGAGGAGGCGTACGAGTACCTCAACAGCAAGCTTCCGAATGTAGGTGATTTTGTGACGACGAACGACGGCTTGAAGGGCGAAGTTTCAAGTGTGAGTGTCTTAAAGCAGCAGGTGAAAGTGATTGTGACGGTTGGGAATGACGAGAAGGAGATCCGTGAGTACAAGGTGGACGACCTCCGCTTCCGCCCGAAACGGCGGCGTGAAAAGGCTGTGATGGACGATGAGCTGAAAGCTCTTGAAGCGTTGGAAAAGCGCGAGGGAAATCATATTGAATAGATGGTCGGAGAGAGCTGTGAGTTTAATATTCGCAGTTCTTTTCTATAAAAAGGAAGAATGGAGACCGGGAATCCGCGGGGAGGCGGAGCTGTCTTTTTGGCGGCGGAATGAGGGGGAAGATGTCGGAAGGGATATTTTTAAAGGAAGGGGAGCGTTTTGATGATTTGGAGCGCAACGGTTACCGGATCATCCAAAACCCGAAGAAATTCTGCTTTGGCATGGATGCCGTGCTTTTGTCAGGTTTTGCTTCGGTCAGGGAAGGCGAGTGCGCGATCGACCTCGGTACAGGAACCGGCATCATCCCGATCCTGTTGAAAGCAAAAACAAAGGGAAAGCATTTTACGGGGCTGGAGATACAGGAGGAAAGCGCCGACATGGCAAGGCGCAGTGTGGCGGTAAACGGGCTTGGGGAGGACATCGACATTGTGAGCGGGGATTTAAAGGAAGCCAGCAAAATCTTCGGGGCAGCGGTTTTTGACGTGGTCACGGTAAACCCTCCCTATATGAATGACCGGCATGGTCTGGTCAACCCGGAGCTTCCAAAAGCAATTGCGCGGCATGAGCTGATGTGCACGCTGGAGGATGTAGTGCGGGAAGCTGCAAAGCTTTTGAAGCCGGGAGGACGTTTTTATATGGTTCACCGGCCGGGGCGGCTTGCGGAAATCATGCAGGCGCTTGCCAGGCACCGCCTTGAGCCGAAGCGGATGAAATTCGTGCATCCGTTCATTGACCGGGAGCCGAATATGGTGCTGTTTGAATGTACGCGTGGCGGCGGAGCCCAGGTGCGCATCGAGCCGCCGCTGGCTGTATTTGAAAAGCCTGGCGTGTACGCGCGGGAGATCACGGAAATCTACGGATATTAGCGCGGTAAAGGCATTTTCCGGAAGGGAGGTTATATGTCAGGAACACTATATTTATGCGCGACCCCCATCGGGAATCTTGAGGATATGACACTGCGCGCATTGCGGGTGCTCAAGGAGGTTGACCTGATCGCGGCGGAGGATACTCGCAACAGCATCAAGCTGCTGAACCACTTTGGGATTCATACACCGATGACAAGCTATCATGAGTACAATAAATTTGACAAAGGACAGCAACTGATCAGCCAGCTCCTTGAGGGGAAGGACATCGCACTGGTGACCGATGCGGGCACACCCGGTATTTCCGACCCGGGAGAGGAGCTTGTGCGAATGGCTCACCGGGCGGGAGTCGCCGTGACTGCGCTGCCGGGTGCGTGCGCGGCGGTCAATGCCCTCATTTTGTCGGGACTGCCGACCAGGCGTTTTTGCTTTGAAGCGTTTTTGCCTGCGGACAAAAAGGAGCGCCGGCAGATACTGAAAAATCTGGTACAGGAGACGCGCACTGTCATTCTGTATGAGGCACCGCACCGGTTGCTGCGCACATTGGAGGAGCTTCTTGCGGAATTGGGTGACCGCAGCCTGACCGTGGTGCGGGAACTCACGAAGAAACATGAGACTGTTTTTCAGACCACCGTCTCGGCTGCGCTGGATTATTATGCAGAACATGAGCCAAAGGGGGAATGTGTGCTTGTGCTGGCGGGAGCCGACGGGGAAGCGATCAGGGAACGTCAGCAGCAGGACTGGCTGTCGATGCCGCTCGAAAAACATATGGAACACTATCTTTCCCAGGGAATGCCGCAGAAGGAAGCGATGAAAGCCGTCGCTGCGGATCGAGGGGTGTCGAAAAGAGATATTTACGCTCAACTTCTGGAGAATAATGGGAAAATCTGAATAGTACACAAACAGTTTTTGATCATATAAAAGTGAAAGGGATAATAAGAGAAAAAATACCCCGGCAGGAGGGATGGATATGTATATGGACCGTCTTTTCCGCCGGGGCATTATGTAATTATTGTATTATTTAGGTCAATGAAGTGCCACCAGCCGGAAAATGCGTGCCGGAACAGGTTTATTCGCTGATAATGCCGGCAATCTTTGCCATCTCAATGACGGAAGCCTTGGAAACGCTTTTTCCGCAATATTCGATCAAATCATTCTTCTCGCCGTTAAAAATGTCTGCCGGTTCGTATTTTTGCAGAATAATGCGGTCTTCCTCCACATAGATTTCCAGTGGATCCCTCTCGCCTACGCCCAATGTCCTTCTCAGCTCGATTGGGAGGGTAATGCGCCCAAGTTCGTCCAACCTTCTTACAATGCCTGTACTTTTCATAAAGTCACCGTGCCTTTCTAATATACTATATTTCCAGAATATGGGTTACAGTATGAATATTGTAAAATTCTTACTATAAATAAAATACCATAGCTTTTTCGATTCGTCAACAAAAAATTTGAAATATTTTATAAATAATTACAACAAATTGTAAATTTATGGAAAACAGTTGTCGATTACTGTATTTTTTGCACATAGAAAGGATAGATATGTTGAATCTTATTTGGGGAAGCATGATATTGATCGGTATCATTTACGCCGCAATCAACGGGACAATGCAGCAGGTAAACACCGCTGCGATCGAATCCGCGCGTGAGGCCGTGACGCTTTGTATCACGATGCTGGGTGTCATGGGGCTGTGGCTCGGCATGATGGAGGTGGCGAGGGCGGCAGGGATTATGGATCGGTTGACAAAGGCACTGCGGCCATTCCTGCGGTTTTTGTTTCCTCATATACCAAAAGGACACCGCTGCCTTGAACCGATCAGCGTAAACCTGATCTCAAATCTTCTGGGGCTGGGTTGGGCGGCAACTCCGGCGGGGCTTTCCGCAATGGAAGAGTTAGCGGAACTTGAGCGGGAAAGAGGGAATACCGCATACATAGAGGAGGGGAAAAAAGAAGGGAAACATCCGATACGTGCAGCAAGCAACGAAATGTGTACATTTCTCGTGCTGAACATTTCGTCCCTGCAGCTCATCCCGGTCAACGTGATAGCTTACCGCGCCCAGTACGGCAGTGTGGCACCTACGGCGATCCTCGCGCCCGGACTGGTCGCGACCATGATCAGTACCGTGGTTGCGATCCTCTTTTGCCGATGTCTCTGTTTACGGAAGGCAAAAAAATGAGTAATTTGCACTAAAACTGGACATAATTGTTTAAAAAAACTAAAAAATCCCAAGTGACGTGAGAAAATTATTGTTTATTATGTGAATTTGTGGTATAATTGTACAAAGGGTTAAGTCGTTTCTGAAAAATGCTCTTGTCAGATGGCGGCTTAGTATAAATCGTGTAGCTGCACGAGGAACATAGGGGAGAAGATGCCGAAATGTACATGAAAATAGTGGTATGCGACGACGACCAAACGAGCTTGGAACAGATCCGGGTACTTTTGCTTGCCTATGGCAGGGAAAAGGATATACGCATGGATGTACGTACATATACTTCCGCGGTACAGATGCAGGATGCAGCGGGGGCAGGGGAGTTGGAGAATGTCGACCTTTTTCTGTTGGATGTCGTGATGGAGGGGAAGAACGGAATTGAGCTCGCGGAGAGTATCCGCGAAAAAGACAGGGAGGTTCCGATCGTTTTCGTCACCTCCTCATCGGAGTTTGCCCTCCAAGCTTATAACGTCCTGGCAGTCCGTTATCTGCTAAAGCCTTTGGAGAGCGGGGCAGTGTGCGAAATGTTGGATTTTGTCATCGCGCATCTGCTCACGAAGAAAGATAAGATATTTGGGATCAATACAAAAAAGGGCTGTGTAAACGTCAATTACTCTGAGATCGTGCATGTGGAGAATGTTGCCCGCAGGATGTGGGTAACACTGAAAAACGGGAAGTCCTTCCAGAGTGTTGGAATCCGTGATTCGTTTGAAAAGCAGGTTGGCTGCCTGTTACAGGAGGAAAATTTTATCCAGCCGCACAAATCATATGTTGTAAATCTGGATTATGTAAGCAGTTATACGACCACAATGCTGCATATGGAAAATAACAGTGATATTCCGATCAGCAGGCGCAACAGTCTTGAAGTAAAAAAACGCTACTTAAAATATCTGACGCTGAGGTGAGGGAACCATGTTCGATTTCGTATTAGCTCGGATATCTATGGTATGGATGTTTATTTTTTTCATGCATTTCCTGCCACGGGCACATAAGCCTTCCAAGAGCATTCTTATGTCTGTCATTTGCTTTTCTGTCTGTACATTGTGCGATTATCTGACAGCATTTGAGCCGGAGTGTGGACTTGGGACGATCAGCAATACATTGCTCCAGGCGGCCCTGCTTCAGCTGACCGTATTTATTGCCTGCAAGTATCATGACGGCAGGGCGCTTTTTGTCGGGCTGACAGGGGCTGCATATGTACTGCTCGGCAATGCCCTGGGGGTGGAGTTCTACGTCTGGAGCGGGCATTTTTTTGCAGGGCTTTTCATTGCGGTGTCGATGCATTTTCTTGTTTTTACGCTCCTGTACATCAAGCTGCGCGAGGCATTCCTGGCGCAGCTTGAAAAACAGGAGCGCAGGTGGCTTCGGCTGTGTATCATTCCGTTTCTATTTTATCTGTCCGTGTACAGTGTCATGGTATGGCCTGCGGATATTGATGAAAATCCGGAGAATCTATTAGGCATCCTGTTTATCCTTATATTAATGATCGCTTCCTACACAATCATTTTCAGTTCAATGCACAATTATGAGAAGTTGGAAAAGCAGAGGGCAGATCTGGCGCTGATGGAAAAATACGCGGCGGGGATGCGGCAGCAACTGGAACTTATGAGAGTTAATGAGGAAAAATCAGCGATCCTGCGCCACGACATGAAGCATTTTTCCGTAGTCCTATCCGGGTTTTTGAAAAACAGGGAGTACGATAAGTTCGAGGAGGCAATGGCGGGGACGGTGTCGCGCCTAGAGGAGTTAAAGTGCGAGCCCCTGTGTGAAAATGTTTCGGTCAACAGCATTGTGTCGCAATACTTGGCGGAAGCTAAGGGATACGGAATCAAGTTTGACTGCCGGATGGATGTTCCGATGAAGCTTCCCGTCGATGAGTTTGAGTTTGCAGTCGTACTTTCCAACCTCTTAAGCAATGCAGTGCGCGAGGCCGCTGCCGATGCGGGTCATCCGGGCGAGGTTAGGATACAGGCACAGCGGGTGAAGGGGCAGTTGGCGATTGAGGTTTCAAATACCTACACGAATGAAGTGGAATTTGGTGCGGACGGGCTTCCGGTTTCAAAGCGCGGGGTTGGACATGGCTATGGAAGCAGGAGTATCCAGGCATTTGTCCGGAAATACGGGGCAGTGTATGACTGCCAGATAGAAAATAACTGGTTTTTTGTGCGTCTGGCGATGAAGCTTTGAAACGACGGCCAGAAAAGAATGGGGTTGGGTGCTGCTGTTTGGCAGCAGGTTTTTAAATAGTATGTAATCAGAAGGAAGGACACCAATTTTTTGGTGTCCTTGTTTGTGTGCAGATTCATTAGGGGATATTGCCGCGAAAATTATTATGCCTTAAATCAGGTACATTTCCAAGTCTGTCAGAATAGCATGAAAGAGGGAAAATAATAAATATTCAGTCTTTGAACTGGTGCTGCAGTGCAGTACAAATCCTTTTGGAATGCCGCATGTACGGCAGAATGGGAGGAAAATATGAAGAATAGCAACACGGATCTCGTAAGATTTTGTATCAACAAGATAGGTGTGCCGTATGTTATGGGCACAAGCGGGAAAGTACTGACAAGAGGGGCACTGCTTGACCTCATAAAGCGAAACCCGGCGGGGTGGTTTACGGCGAAGCGCCTGCCTGCCCTGCAGTCGTGGGTCGGCAGACAGACGGCGGACTGCCATGGGATCGTGGAATGGTTCATAGCAGAGCTTGCAGGAGAAATATGGCGTTATGATGTAACGGCGGACAGTGCGTTTGCTTCCGCGGCGGAAAAGGGCGGGATAGAAACCATACCGGAACTTCCGGGTGTCTGTGTGCGTTATCCAGGCCATATCGGCGTATATATCGGCGGGGGTTATGTGGTGGAGGCACGCGGATTTGACTACGGTGTGTGCATTACGCCACTGAGGGGCAGACCCTGGACACATTGGTACAAACACCCGAAGATCAAATATACAGGAACAGCGCTTGCTTTGCCAAGTCCTGAGAAAGTGGGGAAAACAACAGACCGATACTCCGTAGTCTGGTTGCAGTTAGCACTAAACCGCCAGATCGCCGCGGGTTATATCAAAGGGCAGCCCCTTTACGTGGACGGGGTATATGGCGGCAGTACAGCAAGGGCAGCCGCGGCATACTGGAAGAAAAAAGGATGGACGGTTAAGGATGAAGTCTGGGGTGTCGGGAAAAATACGTTAAAGGCACTGCAGAAGGTTTGATGGTTTACCGAACCATAAAGTGGAATGTGGTAAACTGTGGACGGGAAGCAATCTCGTTGCAAAGTGGCAGATTCCCAAATGTTAAAAAGAGAGAAGAAGGTGCAGATTGGATAGGCACGAAGTCTGAGCCTGCTATTTTGGGGTGGTGGGTTCCTGATCGTATTGCAAAACCTGTTTAGTTGCTTTGCCGATATGCACGATGGGATAACACCGCATGAAGTGATCGGAAAGTGTTAAGGTGGGATTATGTTGTTGCAAATTTTAATGAAACCTTAATTGCGAAGGGCTTGCATATTTGCGCTCCCGCCGTTACAATGGAAACAAAGATACCGGGGGAAGCGCAAAAGCGGGCTTATCCCTGCGGGAAGCGGAGGAAAATCGGATGGCGAAAATATTGGTCGTGGAAGACGAAGTAAAAATTGCCCGGTTTGTGGAACTGGAATTAAAATATGAGGGTTATGAAGTGGAGATTGCCAATGACGGCAGGACGGGGCTTGACAAAGCACTGCATTCCGGGGCGGATCTTGTACTGCTGGATATTATGCTGCCAGGGCTTTCCGGGATTGAAGTATGCCGCAGGGTGCGCACCGAATCTGAGATTCCGATTATCATGCTGACGGCAAAGGACGATGTGACGGATAAGGTGGCGGGGCTTGACATGGGGGCGGATGATTACATGACAAAGCCGTTCGCGATCGAGGAACTTTTGGCTCGCATCCGTGTTGCCCTGAACCGCCATGCGAAAAGCTCTTCCGGAAAAGAGGCCGTGAAAGCTGACAGGCTCTCTTTCCATGAGCTGCGGTTGGAACTGGGACAGCATGCGGCATATTTTGGCGAGGAAGAGCTGAACCTTACAAAAAAAGAGTATGAGTTGTTGGAGTATTTGCTGAAAAATAAAAATATTGCGGTAACAAGGGAACAGCTTCTCAATAATGTCTGGGGTTATGAATATTTTGGTGATACGAATGTGGTGGATGTCTACATCCGTTACCTGCGCCAGAAAATTGACGACAGGTTCGGCGTGCATGTAATCAGCACCGTGCGCGGAGTGGGGTATATCATAAAGGATGAAAAATAAATTGATCGGGCGGCTGCGTGGATTTTTACAGAAAACATGGCTGCCGCTAAAGAAAAAAAAGGAGGCGTTTATCGGCAGGCTCCGACTGTCGATGAGCCTGCGTATTTCCCTGAATTATCTAAAATTGATGGTGGTCAACGGCGTGATTTTTATGGGAGTTTTTCTGGTCCTGTATCTGAATGTGCAGACAGAGGAATACAGCACGCTTGCGGATCATGTGACGGCGTTGGTCGTGAATGTCGCAGCGGCAGATTCCGGCGCGGGATTTGGCGTGGATGCAGTGGCAGGAGGCAGGGACAACGGTAGCGGCACTGCGGAAAGCAGCACTTCCACGGCGGGCAGTGCGCTGGCTGACAAACTTTTCCGGGAGTGGCTTCTTGCAGAAAGTGACTCTTTAAATCCGCATAGGGGGCGCGGTGTATACTTGGTCTTACAGGAAAAGGCCGGCGGGGAAGTATTGTATGACGATACGGAAATTGCTGTAAAGGGGTTTTTGTTTTTCAAGGACCTGCATCTGGATATGTCGGACAAGGAACATCATATCATCATAAATTCCCGCTGTGAATTTCAGGTTGGCAGCACGGTATATGAGCTGGTTTACAGCTATAATATGTCCAAGGACTACAACCGGATGTGGCGGCTGATGCTCAACATGACATTCCTCTACGCGGTCATTGTGTTCTTTATCCTGCACGAGGCGCGCGGACAGAATATGCGTATGCTCACGCCGATCCAGGAAATGTCGGACACCATCAACCGTATCACAGTGAACAACCTGCACAGCGAGCGCCTTAACCCTTCCGGTGTCACGGACGAATTGCGGGAGCTGGCAGAGACCTTCAACGACACACTTGACCGTCTGGAGACATCCTACGAGAGCCAGAAACAATTTGTCTCGGATGCCTCCCATGAACTGCGCACACCGATCGCGGTCGTGCAGGGCTATGCAAATATGCTTAAGCGCTGGGGGAGCAAGGACGAGGCGGTTTTGGAGGAATCCGTAGATGCAATCTCCAATGAAGCCCTCCAGATGCAGGATCTGGTCGAGAAGCTATTGTTCCTGTCACGCCATGACAAAAAGACATTAAAATTGAAAAAAGAACAATTCAATATGAAACCAATTGTCGAGGAAATGGTAAAGGAGACACGTCTTGTCGCCCAGAACCGTATCATTGAGGCTCCCGTGCTCGAAGCCGTGCGGGTTTACGGCGACAAGCAGGCACTAAAGCAGGCCATCCGTGTTTTCATTGACAATGCCCAAAAATACACGGAGGACGGCGACACGATCCGGATTTCCTGTGAGAACCGGCAGGGCGACTGTGTGATCACGGTCGAGGATACGGGGATTGGCATGAAGGGCAAGGATCTTGACAATATTTTCAGCCGCTTCTACCGCGCGGACGATGTGCGCGATAAAAAGATCGAAGGCCACGGTCTGGGGCTTTCCATCGCGAAGCTCATTATCATGGCGCATACCGGAAGAATCAAAATACGGACGCAGTATACGAAAGGGACAAGTTTTATTGTGACGGTTCCGAAGATGAGGTAAAACAGAATGGCGAACCGGAGAAGGATAACCGCATGGATGTATGAACATTGAGTGGGCGGACTTAAGCGGTAAAACGGAAAGAAGAAAAGGGGGCGGTTGTCCGTCCTCTGATCGTCATAATGCTTAAGGCGGGAAATTAGAATAATGCTGCCTTATTTTCACAAAGTAAAGGATCTGCCAGGCATCGAACGGAATTACTTCAAATTCAAGTTTGCGGCTTGACATTTTTCTTTTTATCCCTTATCATAAACTTACCGCAGACGCATTCTAAGCGATCCGATATCTGCGGAATTTCTGAAAGGTGGTCGAAGAATGATAAATATTTGGTAATTTTCAACCCGTTGTAACTTCACAGGAAAATAGAACCGTAATCCGCATTCTTTGATGCGGGAAAGCAGTGCACAACGCCTGATTCATGTCATTTAAGCATTTGGTTTGTTGGTGTACTTGGTTTTTGCTGGTTTCTTTCATTTCTGTGATATTGGAGATTATCGAATATTACTTGGCCAATGCCTTATCTGGATGCATTTTTTTGTGCCGTTCCACATCTATCCACAGAACATGTTTTTGCCCTGGCTTTTTTTGTCCGTACTCCGGGTATGAACAAAATTTTTGTGCGGATAGCAAATTCTGTTTGTCCGGTAATCTCCTTTTTTGCAAAAGGAGGATTTATGTCAGAAAAATTATTTATAAAAGCAGAAAATATCCAAGTAAAATTTGGTGAGCGGGAGGTTTTCAACATCGACCGGCTAAGCATTTACGAAGGAGAAAAAATCGGGTTGGTCGGTGCGAACGGTGCCGGTAAGACAACACTTTTACGTATTCTGGCAGGCGAGCTTGCACCGGATCAGGGAACCGTGAAAACCTATTGCGATACTTGTTATTTCCGTCAGTTTGCAAAGGGAAGTGAATCGGAATCTGCCCCGGATAGCACGGTGGAGGAACTGGGTCTTGTAGGAACTGCCAGGGCGGATGAGCAGCCCCCTGTGCACAGTGCGCTTTCTTTCGCGGAACGCTATGAGCTTGACGGCAAGGCGCTCAGCGATTTGCGCATACAGGATAAGGTCTGGTCGGAGGCGGTCAGCGGCGGGGAGGAGACCCGCCTGCGGCTGGCGCAGGTTTTTTCAAGCGACAAGCCGCTGGTATTTCTTGATGAACCAACCTCAAATCTTGACCGTAAAGGGATAGGGATATTAAAACGCAGGCTGAAAAACATGGAAACCATGATCATCGTCAGCCATGACCGCGCGCTCTTAAATTCCCTGTGCACGCGCATCCTTGAACTTGAGCATGGAAAGCTCTGCAGTTACGACGGAAATTATGATGATTACCTGGAGCAAAAACAGGCGGCAGTCGCAAGGCAATGGACAGAGTATGAAAATTATACCGCGGAGAAGCGCCGTTTGGAAAAGGTTTATCAGGAAAAAAAAGAACACGCAAAGCAGATCGAGAAACGCCCGCGCAATATGTCACCGCGCGAGGCGGGGCTGCGCAATTTTCTCTCTCACCACCCGAAGGACGCGAAAGCGCGCAAAATGGAGAAAGCGGCAACCAATGTGCAGCAGCGAATCGCTTCGATGGAGGTAAAGGAAAGACCGCGTGAACTGCCGAAGATCCGACCGGATTTCCGGCTTACCGACCCGCCGGAAAATAAGATTGTGATCCACGGGGAAAATATCTCATTTTCCTATGGTGACGGTACGGAAATTTTGAAAGAAGCATCCTTCCGGATTGCGAACCACAGCCGTGTTGCCATTGTTGGGGACAACGGTGCGGGAAAAACGACATTGCTCCATATGATCTGCGGTAAGCTTGCACCGGGGACGGTTTCCGTAGTACCAAAGGCGAACATTGGCCTGTTTGAGCAGAATCTTTCCACGATTGATTACAGGAAGACTGTGCTTGAAAATGTGATGGAAGTGAGCATCCAAAAAGAATCTGTCGCCCGCACGTTACTTTCGCGCCTCCTCTTTTTTGAGAGTGACATGAAAAAGCCCGCCGGAGTACTCTCCGGCGGGGAGCGGATCAAGCTCGCATTCGCCAAGCTCTTTGTTTCGCAGGTCAATCTCCTCGTCCTTGACGAACCGACCAATTACCTCGACCTGCCGTCCATCGAGGCGCTTGAGGCTATGTTTTCCGAATACGAGGGAACGCTGGTATTTGTATCCCACGACGAGGAGTTTATCCGCAAGGTCGCTACTGAGATCCTTGAAGTAAAGGACGGTAAAATCCTGCGCGTGGAATCTTTTTGATCATCCGATGCCATTCTTGCGCGTTATGCGCGGAATTCCGCCAAATGCGGGCGGAATGCTTTGTAGATCAGGGTGCCCTTTTCGTCGCCGAAATTTTTGACGAAAGCAAGGTGCAGCTGATGGTGGTTTGTCGTATCATGCCCAAACATAATATCGGAGATGATATCAAGGGATTCCTGATGTTCGGAAAACTCTTTCGGGAGATATTTCCGCAGGAGGGCAGCTTTTTCGGATACCGTCAGGTTGGAAAAATCCAACTCTGCATTCTCGGGATCCGAAACAGCGGGCTCAGCCGGCTGTGCCGGCTGAGCGGCGGAAGCCTTGCGCTGTCTTCTGGCAGGCGCTTTGGAAGCTGTCGGTGTATCGTCCGCGGCAGCAGGAGCTTTTTTCTTTGAAGAAGCCCTTGTTGTTTTTGCGGGCTTGTCCGCCGCTGTGGCTGCGGACGCATCGGCATCCACTGTTTCCGGTGCCTGGGCCGGAGTTTCCGCACTGCCGTTTGCCGCTTCCGACGTTAATGTAACGCCTGTCTCCGGCGATGCGTTTGATAGTTCTGTACCGTCATTTCCGGAGGGAACTGCCCCCGGCGTTTCACCGATATTCTCCCGTGCTGTGTCTTCGGGCGACGGATTGCGGTTTGCTGCCGCATGTTGGGCGGGTTTACGTCCTCTTTTCCGCCCTGTGCCCTTTGTGGTGACAGCGGACGCACCGTCTGGGTTGTCCCCTGCAGCAAAATCTTGCGTGGCAGCAGGTTCCACGGAATCTGTGTCTGCGGCATCGGCTGTCTTACAAGTTCCGGCAGCCATATCCACAGCCCCGGTATTAAGGCTTTCCATGCCGCCTTTGCCGGACTCCGGCTCTGCCGCGCTTCCGGCAGCCGTACCCGGATCTGGCCTTTTTGCGGTTTCTGCCATAACGGCATCCGTTTCTTCTTTCGGCACAGCGGATAAAGTATCCGCGGAAGAAGTATCCTTTGCAGAATTATTGGAAGCTGCTGCCGTGCGTCTTGGCAGAGGATTACGCCCGCGGATCGCATTTCTGATCTGGGAGGAGACATCCCTGCGCCGCTGCGCGGAGGTCTGCTGTGTCCCGGGGGCGGGCGCATTTGCCAGTGCCTGCCCTGCATTTGGTTGTAAAACGTGATGGACATTCATCCTTGATACGGACATGCCGCGGTCCTGCCAGAACTTCACGACAGCATCAAAACCACCATCGTTTGAAACAATCACATAATTCGCCTTGGTAGCGGTTTTCATCAGGTAGCCGAGATAGCTCACCAGCTGAAAATCGAGCCCGTTTTTTCCGGGATTGCACTTAATCATCTCAAAACGGTCCGGGAATTGAAGTATCATCTGCAGATCCGAGTAGGACACATACGGGGAATTTTCCGTAAAAAACAGGAGGATCTGATCAGCACCCGTCTTCACCGGCAGCAGATCCTTCCATGTTGATCCGACGTTTTCCGTATCGACTAAATATACTTTTTTGGTTGCCATAATTTCTCTCATTCCGCTGCGGCGCACGATGGGAAAACTTTGTCATACATCCCGGCATTACCCGGGCGGACAGGAATTTTCCGTGATAGCCCGCAACTGTGGTATTGTTATATGCACGTTTGTTTATGTTGTAAGCATACGTCCCCATTTATGTCCGGCAGATTAAGAACTGCCGGACCGGTACGTTTGCTTTGCCCGTCTATGATAACTGTTGCGTAGTCCAAGAACCGGGCAGGTTCGTTTGTTGTTACGGCACCGGATGCGAATAGTATAGCAGAGACAGAAGGGTAATGCAAATAAAAAATGGCGTAAGGTCTTATTTTCCATACCATGAAATAGAAACTTACTTTCTCTGTATACTTAATATTGCCATTTTACCTTCTTTGTTATATGATTATTTAGGAAAGAATTTCTAAATAGCAAATGATATATATACGAAGGAGGGGGAACAGAGTGGAATCTTTATTATGTTCGACAGGTGCGTTGATCACAAGCAGGAACGGCAGGGATTACGGTCTTTTGAAAGGGCTTTCGGAGGTGCTTGCCTGTGACGGTTTTGAGTTCATGATGTACAGCGCGTGGTATAATGAGTGGGAGCGCGTGGCGCGGGAGGTGGCAGAAATGGGGCTTCCTTTTCCGGTTTTCCACGTGGAAAAGCGGGTGGGTACGGCCATCAGCCGCAATGAGGAGGGGGATCTTGCGGAGGCCGCGCGCCTGTTTGAGATCAACTGTCAGGTAGCAGCCCGCATCGGCGCAAAAAAGCTGGTGTTCCACCTCTGGGATGGGGAACCGTCCGACAGGGATATTGAGAATAATATCGCGCAATATGCCGTCATGAATGATATTGCGGGGCAGTACGGGCTTTTGCTGACGGTGGAGAATGTTGTCTGCAACCGGGAGAATCCGTTGAAGCATTTAACGAGGCTGCATGAGAGGTATCCGGACATCTCGTTTACATTTGACGTGAAATTTGCGCAGTTTCATGAGGAGCTTTGCGAAGCGTGCACGCAGAATTATAATTGGCTCTGGGAAGGAGCGGTGCAGCATGTACATATCAGCGATTACGCGGGCGGCTATAAGGAGTGGGGGAAACTGCGCAGCCTGCACCCGGGCGAGGGCGGGATTGAGTACGCGGCTTTTTTTACGCATCTTAGGAAGATGGGGTATCAGGGAAGCGTGACGATCGAGTCCACGTCGGTGCGGGAGGACGGGTCGGTGGATACAGACAAACTGAACGGCAGCTTAAAGTTTCTGCGCGGCCTGATGGAAAATTGAGTATATGGGACGGCGCGGGCTTATAAGGCGGCTGTCCGAAAAGCAGGGGTGCAGGAACTTGGCCGGAGCCGGAGGAACGGATGCGGGGCGGGGCATGAAGCCACAGAAAAGAAGGGGGAACGGACGATGGATGAGGTAAGATTTCTTACAGCGGGTGATGCGGCGTTGGTCGTGGAGTTTGGGAAGACCATCCACGAAAAGGTTAACCACAAGGTCGGGGTGCTTGCGGAGAGCCTGATCAGCGAGCCGGTTGCGGGCGTGGTGGACATGGTTCCGTCGTTCCGCTCGATTTTGGTATGTTTTGACCCGGAGCAGGTTGCGAGGGAACGGCTTGCGGGACTTTTATTTGAGCGCTGCAAAAAACTGTCTGAGAAGACGGGGGAGGAACGGACAGTAATTGAGATCCCGGTGTGCTACGGCGCGCGTTTTGGTGCAGATTTCCAATCGGTGGCGGCATGTGCAGGGATTTCGGGCGATGAGCTGACCGGATTGCATTCCGGTAGGGATTACCGCGTTTATATGTTTGGTTTTCTGCCGGGGTTTCCGCATCTTGGGGGATTGGCGGAAAAGCTCATCCTGCCAAAGCCGGAGCGGGGGAATGGGAAGATTCCGGCTGGTGCTGTCTGCATCCGCGGGGAGCAGGCGGGAATTTTTCCGATGGAAGCGCATGGCGGTTGGTGGGTTATCGGCGCAACCCCGGTTTCCGTTTATGACAGTCGGCGGGAACGCCCGATTTTGTATGAGGCGGGCGAATACCTGCGTTTTGTGCCGGTTTCTTCGTTTGAGTATTATGATATCCGGCGCATGGTTGAACTTGGCGAATACAAGTGCCGTGTGACAAAAAACGGCGTGGAAGCGGACGGCAGGGATGCCGGGTTGGCGCAGGGGAATCGCACAGTGGTGGATATGGGGTTATCACTAACATCTGTTTTGCGCGGGGGGACAGAAAAGATCCCGGGAACCGCGATGTCCATACCATCTGCCGGGAAGGAGGGGTTCGGAAAGAGCGGGCAGAACACGAACGCTGCGGCTCACGGTACTTTCCCGGAAAAAGGTAACCATCCCAGGGAGAATAATCATAAAAATGAAAATTCATCGACCCGCGGAAAATCCCCGCGCAGACAGAAAAAAGCAGCGGTGGAGCCAGACGTTTTAAAGCGCGGGCAGTTTGAGATCCTGACACCGGGAATGCTTACGACCGTACAGGATTACGGAAGGGTTGGATACCAGAAATATGGATTTTCTGTCAGCGGTGTGATGGACCGCGCCTCCTACGCGTACGCGAACGCGCTGGTCGGGAATGCGGACGGTGCGGCGGTGTTGGAGTGCACGATGCTTGGGCCGTCCTTTGTGGTGCGGGAGGATATGGTCATTGCCGTGACCGGGGCGGATGTCGGACCGCTTAAAAATGAGCAGCCTATGCCGATGAATGAGGCGGTTTGTCTGCGGCGCGGCGACGTGGTCGCGCTCGGGACGGCCAAATGCGGATGCCGCGCATATCTGGCGGTGTTGGGTGGGATTGATGTGCCGCTGTTTTTGGGGAGCCGCTCCACACATATAACAAGCGGTATTGGTGGGTATCAGGGACGGAAGTTAATGGCAGGGGACATGCTTTTTGCAGGAGCCGTGAAAATGATGCAGAACGAGAAGATGCGGGAAATGGTTCCGCAGGTAAAAGCAAATGATTTAGAACCGCAGGAAGTGAAATTTTTTGATGATCTGCGGGAAGCGTCTTTGGCAGCAGTTGCGGCGGGGGCGCAGGATGTCGTCACGCTGCGCGTGATCCAAGGACCGCAGAAAGAATATTTTACGGTGACGGGAGAGCAGGTATTTTTCAGTGAGGTGTACCGCCTGACCGGAAACTGTGACCGCACGGGATACCAGCTGGACGGCACGCGCGTGATGTCGGTGTCGGGGGTGGAGATCGTCCCGGACGGCATTGCGTTCGGCGCGGTGCAGATTTCTCCGGCAGGCAAGCCGATTATCATGCTTTCTGACCGCCCGGTGGCAGGCGGGTACGCAAAATTCGGCACGGTGGCAGAAGCGGATATCCCGAAACTCGCACAACTGCGTCCGGGGGTAGCGGTGCGGTTTTTGAGGGCAGAGGTGTGAAAACGGAACGGGCTGGGCGGTTGATCTGCAAAGTGTTCCGCCTATTGTTTGTGCGGGTGAGGGGCAGTGCCGGGGTCGGATATAAAACAGGGAACGGGATATTATGGGACAGGGGGGCAGCATATGGCAATCAGGCCTGTATTTGAAGCGGCGGTGGATGACCGCTTTTGCGTCCGGAAAAATGTTGAGTTTGAATTTTTCAGCGGCTTTTCGGACAAACAACAAAGAAGATGTATCAACAGCTTACATCAGGCTTATCGGAAGGAAAATAGTGAAAAAAAAGTTCTGGAGATATCCAGCAAATCCGAAAATGATCTGGGGATAGCGCTGAGTGCTTTTCATTTGACGGTTCGGGCGGGAAATGGAAAAGAGTATTCGGTGGAATCGCTGTTCCAGGCGGGCAAGGTATTTGAACATGGCGGTCCGTATGTGGATCTGCTGGAAGTATCCTCAAAAGCCGCGAAAAAAGATGAACGTCTGAAAAACAGCGGTGCATTGGTCGGGTTCCTTCTAAATGGGGAAGCATTTGAAACGGAGCCAAAGACTTATTTTTATGATTGGTTATATATCAATGTGCTATATCTGCACGATGATCTGGCCGCCAGACTGATGGAGTACGATGCGTTTACGGATATCGCGTTCAACCCGCAGAAATCCCTGAATTGCCAGGCGGAGGCAGCCGCCATATTTGTTTCATTAAAACGGAAGGGAATGCTCGGGGAAGCGTTGAAAAGTAAGGAGCAGTTCAAAAAAATTGTCTTCATAAATCCGGCAGGGTAAGCATATCCATAAATGAGAATACGCCCGCGCGGGGGACATTATGGGATTTCTTGTTTATCTATCCGATTACATCATGCCGCTGCTGTTTTTTTATATTATCGGTTTTGGGCTGTTAATGAAAGTCAATGTTTACGATGAGTTTGTGAAAGGGGCAAAGAAAGGGCTCTCGACCGTGGTTTCTATTCTGCCCACACTTGTGGGTCTGATGATGGGGGTGGGGATCCTGCGGGCTTCCGGGGCGCTTGATGCTTTGGGGAATTTGCTGCAGCCCGCGGCAAAGCTTTTACACTTTCCCGTCGAACTTATCCCGCTGTCCGTCGTTAAAATGTTTTCTTCTTCCGCGGCGACCGGACTTTTGCTGGATATCTACCAGAAATACGGGACAGATTCGCTGATCGGGCGTATTGCCTCGATTTCCATGTCATGCACGGAGACGATCTTTTATACGCTTTCGGTATATTATATGACAGCAAAGGTTAACAAAACCCGCTGGACATTGCCGGGTGCGCTGCTTGCAACTGTGTCAGGACTGGCGGCAAGCGTTATGTTAGCGGCGTGGTAACAGAATGATCGGGTTCTTTCAGGGAATCATATACTTGGGCGGATCCTGTGCCGTGGGACTTTGTGTTCCGCGGCAGTTTATTTTATGTGTTGGCATCCGGAGCTGGATCTTCCCACACCCTGTTTTATTTAGAAAACGGGTGTGGTTGATAAAATATTGATAAATAGAACATATAATACAGTTATGCGGCGGATGGATGTCTAGGTGGCATACGGAGTTTGCAAAGGAAATTTCCCCCTGGCAGCGAGTGTTCGGTGTTAAGACGGGATTTACATGCGTCTTTCTAAAAAATTATCAGGAAATGGAAGTGATTCCCATGTATAAAATATTGGTTGCGGACGATGAGCCGGATGTGCTCAGCCTGCTGAAGGATTATTTTGAGATCAACGGGTACGAGGTGATAACGGCGAAAAACGGCAGGGAAGCCGTGGAAAATATGAAGAAAAACCCGGATATGATCCTGCTGGATGTCAATATGCCGGACGGGGACGGTTTGAGTGTTTGCAGACAAGTAAGGGATTATGTCTCCTGCCCGATTTTATTTCTGACGGCGCGGATCGAGGATAGCGATAAGATTGCGGGCTTTGCGGCGGGCGGGGATGATTATATGTTAAAACCCTTTTCGATTGATGAGCTGGGTGCTCGGGTGGCGGCACATATCCGCAGGGATCACCGCGGGGAGGCGCAGAAAAATGTGCGTTTTTTTGGCCGCCTGACGATTGATTATTCTGCGAAGGCCGTTGCGGTGGATGGGGAAAACATTGAATTTGCCAAAAAGGAGTTTCAGATCCTTGAGCTGCTTTCATTAAACTGCGGACAAGTGTTTGACAAAGAACGGATATATGAGAAAATATGGGGCTACGACGCGGAAGGTGACAGCATGGTGATCGCGGAGCATGTGCGCAGGATCCGGGCGAAGCTTTCCGCGTGCCAGGAGGGATACCATCTGGAGACGGTGTGGGGCATGGGGTATAAATGGGTAAAATAAGGGATGCCATGTAAAACGGGCAGGAGAAAATCATAAAGATGAAAAAAATCAAAAAAGAAGAAAAAGGAAGAGGGATCTTCCGCCGGAAAAAGCGGGGAAAAAATAAATATTCCCGCTGGCAGAAATTAAAAAAAAACATACACGATAATTCCGCGCAATTGAAATGGCGCTTTGGGCTATATCTTCCGGTCTGTATCGTTTTGGGGTTTACAGGTTCGATTGTGATCGGTAACCTGACGAATTATCTGCAGGATCATTGGACCTACCAGCACAACGCCGAAAATGAATGGGATGAGGGATATGAATATTGGTATATAGAACCCGGAGTGATATATTACGATCATACAAAAAGCCCCGGCAGTTATGAAGGTAGTAATGCGGCTTATGATATTATTACATTGCTTCAGTTTTTCATGATTCCGGCATGGATTTTGTTCAGCGTATACCTGACAGGCAAATTGTTTTATAACCGCGAGTTGAAAGAGCCGATCAGGCTGCTTTTGGATGCTTCAAGGCGGATTGCGGATAACCAGCTGGATTTCCGTCTGGAATACAACAAGCCGAATGAGTTTGGCATACTATGCCGCGCGTTTGATGAGATGCGCCTGGCCTTGTATGACAGCAACCGGCAGCTCTGGCGCTCCCTTGAGGAGCGGAAGCGTTTAAATGCCGCGTTTTCGCATGACCTTCGCACACCGCTGACCGTCCTGCGCGGCTACGCGGATTTTCTGGAAAAGTACGTACCGGGTGGGAATGTGCCAGAGGAAAAGTTACTAGAAGTGCTCGGTATGATGAGCAGTCAGATCGTCCGGCTGGAGCATTATACACAGACGATGAATTCGGTGCAGAAGCTTGGGGATATTGTGCCAAGTCCTGCCTTGGTTCCAGCACAGCAGGTTGAAAACAGCTTCCGTCAGACAGGGGAGCTGCTATGCGGTGGGAAGCGGTTTGTGCTGTCCTGGCAGGGGGAGGGTAATTTTTACTTTGATGTCGAACTGGTGCTCCAGATTTATGAGAATCTTGTTTCCAACGCATGCCGTTATGCACAGGAATGTGTCTCTGTAAGATGTGCCGTGGAGAAGGGGATGTTTGTCTTTGTGGTAAAAGATGACGGAAAAGGTTTTAGCGGCGAGGCGCTGCGCTGTGCCGCCGAACCGTTTTTCCGTGATGAGAAAGAACCCGACAAGACACATTTTGGGCTGGGGTTGTATATTTGCAGCATTCTCTGCGGGAAATGCGGGGGTATGCTCACAATCGGAAATGCCAAGGATGTGGGCGGCGAAGTGTGCGGTGGAAGGGTAACGGTTGTGGTTTCTTGTAAAAAAGCACCGGAACGATAAATAGCGGCGGGGGGCATGGCAGTCTATTTGATCCGCCGTATAAAAAAAGAATACCCCCTCACATACGTATTTCAGGCTTTGCGTTCGCGTGTTCCTGCGTATGGAAGGGGTTATTCTAATGATATGGATGCTTCTTTGTATCCTCAGCCTTACAGCTTCTTTAAATAATTCCCGTCAATGTTCAAAATCTTATTATAAATAATGAATGCGTTCGGGTCAATTTCCTGCACCGTGCGGCGCACAAGATTAATCTCGTATTTGGAAACTGCTGTGACTAAAATATTGGTCGATTCGTGCGTGTAGGCACCGTCACCTTTCCATTCCGTCACGCCGCGGTAAATTTCTTTCATGATCGCATCGGCTACACCGCTTTTCTTTGTAAAGATCGTCACCTGTATCATAATATTCTGTGAGTGCGCACGGTCAACCGCAAAGGAGGAGAGCGCGGCGTAGATGATACAGTACACTGCGGTCTGCAGGTCAAACATAAGTGCACAGATCAGATAAATCACGCCGTTGATCAGGATATTGACTTTGCCGACGCTGAAATTGCGGTAGCGTTTGCTGAAATAAATGCCGAGAATATCAATGCCGCCGCCGGAACCACCCGCGTACAGGCAAAGCCCCACTCCCACACCGTACATAAGTCCGCCGATGATGCAGGAAGTCAGCGGTTCATCGATGAGGAGAGGATCCGGCACCGGGATGACCGTCACGATGAATGTCGTGAGCAGCACGGACATAGCGGTCTTAAAGAAAAAAAGCCGGCTGACCCCCTTGTAGGCAAGCAGGAACAGTGGAACATTGAGGATGAAATATACAATACCCGAGATGTCGATGTTCGGTGAATTGATCAGATGCAGCCGGTCAACCAATATGGTACGTGTGAGCTGTGCGATACCGAGCGCGCCGCCGTTGTAAAGCTTTAACGGGGTGAGGAAAAGGTTGATGGCGCTGGAAAAAATGATCGTGCCGGCCGCGACCATCAAAAAACGCCATATTTCATTTTTGCCGAGTTTTTCTTTCATTGAAAATTTGCCTTTCTTTGATTGTCCAAAAATATTTGTTTACCCCGGAAGCCGCCGTTTAAGTTAATTTCCGGATAAATTCAGGAAGCAGGATACATTGTAAGATAGTTTTGGGCAAAGTGCAAGAGGAAAATGCAAAATTCGGAAAGAATTTGGTCAAATCCGGTTTGCAGTGTTTGACGCAGATGCCAAAATGTGCTATGATTAAGAATAAAATAATATATGTTTGCAGCGCTTCCACGGGTTTTTATTGGCGGAACGATTTTTGGGTGTAATGCCGGAACTTGATGTTGTAGGGGAATGTTGTTAAAACATTTTCCGCACCGGATATGCATCCGTGTTTTCTTGAAAGGGATGAAGACCGAG
The DNA here is from genome assembly GCA_947053345.1 of uncultured Lachnospiraceae bacterium. Classification (GTDB taxonomy): domain Bacteria; phylum Bacillota; class Clostridia; order Lachnospirales; family Lachnospiraceae; genus RGIG4057. The sequence continues at coordinate 114,337 of CAMRSM010000004.1, read as the reverse complement.
AGGAGGAATGGATATGGCGGTTACAGGAATTGTAAATGGTTATAATATGTATATGAACCCTTATTATACGGGTAGAACGGCGCAGGCAGCAGGTACTGCGGCATCTTCCGGGGCGGACAGCGTTGTTTATCCGGAATCCGCATCGGCGGACGCAATTTTTGCAGGGGATGGCAGCCGGAATACGGCGGGAGATGTCAGCAGAAGCGCAGCGGCACAGTTTCCGGCCGGAACTGCCGATGGGATCGCGGCGGGGGTACCGCTGCGGGCAGGTATCCCGTGGAGAGCGGTGCCGGAAAAGGTGTTGAATGCGGCAGGCGTGCCGCTGCCGTCCGGGCAGGAAGCACAGGGAGGAACATCCCCGGCAGAGGCGGAAGACCCGGACGCTCAGAAAAAGGCAGGCCGCAAGTCTTCGCCGGAAGAATGCCAGACCTGTAAGGAGCGCAAATATCAGGATGGTTCGGACGAGAATGTTTCATTTAAATCGGCGGCACACATTTCCCCGGAAGCAGCGGGGGCGGCTGTCCGCGCGCATGAGGGCGAACATGTTTCCAATGCTTACAAGGAAGCGGCAGAAAAGGGCGGGGAGGTGGTCAGTGCCTCCGTTATGATCCATACGGCAATCTGCCCGGAATGCGGCCGCACATATGTTTCGGGCGGTACGACGAACACGACCATCCGCTTTTCGCAGGAAGAAAACCCTTATAAAAAGGCGAAGGAAGCGCAGGAAGCTATCCGGCAGCGCGGTAAAAATATTGATTATGCGGCTTAACTTTTTCTTTGTGGAGCAAATAAGGCAGGAATGCCGGAAGGATTTAAGGAGCATGGCGGAATTGTAGTCTGCCAAGTTGACAGAATAACGGCTGTATGGAAGGAGGACTACATGAAAAAATATGCGGTGATTACCGGGGCAAGTTCCGGCATCGGGATGGAGTTTGCGAAGCGCCTTGCGGCCAAGGGGTATACGCCCGTGCTGGTGGCGCGGCGGGAAGAGCGCCTCAAGCTGCTTGCAAAGCGCCTTAAAACGGAATGTGAGGTTTTCGCGGCGGATCTGACCCAGCGGGCGGAGTGTGAACAACTTTGCGAGTGGCTTTCCGAAAAGAACGTGGAAGTATTTATCAACAATGCAGGTTTTGGGGATTGCGGGGAGTTTGTGGAAACGGATCTGGACAAGGATTTGGATATGATCCGGTTGAACGTTGCCGCCCTGCATCTTTTGACAAAGCGGATGATCCGCCGTTTTGAGGAGCGGGGAAGCGGATATTTGCTCAATGTGGCATCCTGTGCGGGGCTTCTTCCGGCAGGACCGTACATGGCGACTTACTACGCGACAAAAGCCTATGTCACAAGCCTGACGCGGGCAGTGGCGCAGGAGCTGGAAGAGGCGGGCAGCGGGGTTTATGTCGGCTGTCTTTGTCCTGGACCGGTTGACACGGAATTTAACGCGGTCGCGAATGTTGAGTTCGCGCTGAAAGGAATCCGCCCGGGGTACTGCGCGGGCTACGCGCTTGATATGATGTTCCGGAAGAAAAAGACGGTTATTGTGCCGACGCTTCTGATGAAGTTCGCGGCGGCGGGGGCAAAGCTGCTCCCGGCAAAAGCTGCAGTGATGGCGGCGGGCTGGCAGCAGAAAAGGAAAGTTCGCTTATAAGGACGGGCATACAAAATAAAAATCACAGACACATTAGTTTTAAGGCGGTATTCACAACAGCTTATCATTAACGCTGACAGACAGGGTGCAGGCAAAAGCAGGGAACATATCACTTTCATTAGCGGTCGTTCTCTGCTTTTCTGTTGTATAATAGAACTCTGTCTTTGAGAGTGGATGTATAAAAGCCCTTACTCTATCATTACAATGCCTGCAATTCTTTCTCTAAAAACTGCTTTATATATGGATTGTTTTCCTCGCTCAGTGTGGGCTGAAACGCCATGTAACGGCATCTCTGGTACTGTTCACCATCCAACACAAAGGTATATCCCATTACACATTTTGGATTACAGTCATCGGGATTGACAAGCCGTTTGCAGACGGAAGCTTTCTTGATTTCCCTTTTTACCTTTTCGGGGAGTGTATCAAGAAAACTTTGATATTCCTGTATATGTTCGGGATAAATGCGGAGTTTCATCCCCGTTTTTCGGGATACAAATGTTGCTAAAGTCTTTTTGCTGCTATTTAGTACATAGGACACAACATATCCGCTTTTTTGCAGTTTAATATCACACTTACAGCCGTTTTCTGTTAGATATTTGTTAATTTGGTTTACAAAACTATGGAAACGCCCGTCAACCGTTTCCATAAACATATTAAATTTCTGGTTCATAAGTCCCCCCGTTATCCCTTTTTTGCCACTGGTATCCATACCTCATATTGTGCGTTCTGTGGATCTGGATTTAAGTAAACCTCAATATCAGGGGCGTTGGCATATTCATACCCGGAGGCCGGAAGCCATTCTGTTACAATGCGCTGTTCCAGTTCCTGTATTGACTGGTTTGTCCCTGTTCCTGAAAAGATTGCCCAAGTAGCCGCGGGCACGGTATATTCTTCAAATTCATCACTTACTTTTGTACTGGAAACGGCAATAAAATATTTCCATTGTTCTTCATCATTGCAGGCACTCACGCCCAAAAGTCCCATTAGCGGTGTATCCATCATTCCTGCCAGTTTCTGTATTGTTCCATTTACAGCGGCATCCTGCCACATCTTAGGCACGACTATAAAATTATTTTCCATTTCCTTATCAAGCGGTGCAGATACGCCAATAATCCGGAATGCTTCTTTGGTTTCAATTCGATAATTCATTTCTGTCGCTCCTTTTACAGCAATTCTAAATACAATAGGGGAAAAAGATTTTACGGATACACCTTTGTCTTTCACGGACGAGGGGGCTATCCCGTGAAAAGACTGAAACGCCCTGTTAAATGCAGTTGGGGAATGGTAACCGTACTTCTCCGCAATATCAATAATCCGTTCATTCCCACCCTGCAACTCTACCGCGGCTAAGGACATTTTTCTTCTTCGGATATACTCTGCCAGAGTGATACCCGCCATATAAGTAAACATCCTCTGGTAGTGATAGGTGGAGCAGCAGGCAATCCGCCCGAGCTGTTCATAGTCAATTTGGCTTGTCAAATGTTCCTCAATATAGTTCATACTTTGGTTTAATCTTTCAACCCATTCCATGAGATACCTCCTTATCGTAGATATTGTGCCCTACTCACATATATTTTCCTTTATTATTATAAGGCTTATTCTTAAATTTTTCCTCTCTATTCTTGCACAAAAAAGAGAGCGGCTATTCGGTAATTGATATTTGCTTTTCTTGCCTGACTGCATAAATCACAAGTAGATAATGTGTAGTTTTTCTTTCCTTGATAAAACGTGTCCCACACTGCCGAAACTAAAAATGTACTATTATGGATTATCTTGCTGACAAATAGAATTGCGCAGCATTTCAAAGAGAAACAATAAAATATAACAGGGTGAATAACTATGGTAAAAAGACCAGTACCAGAATATGGATTCAAGGATCTTGGGGCAGCAATAAGGGCGTGCAGAAGCAGCAAAAACGTAAGCGGCGGAATAAACATTTCGCCGCTTACGTTTTTGTGAATGTTGAGGACAGGGGACAGCACCAAGATTTACAGATATTTTCCCGGTTTTTGATATGGTAGGGCGGGAATTTGCCTGTCCATGTCAGCCAGGGCATATCCATATTGGGATCCAGGATCATGACAGGGAATCCCATAACACTGCAATGGAGTGAAGCACTGTTTTATAAATTAAGGATCTGGTAACGGTAAAGGCACAAATCAAGTTTTGCCCTTCAAAGGTATAAAAACGGGATTTGTAAACTATCCTGTTATTTCTGCAGCCATCGATCAAACGGAGATTTTATTATAAATGCTTTATTTCCTTTCATTCTTTTTGCAATGATACTTGGTACGGTTCCCAGAGCCAAAAATATTATCCCGCTGATGCCAAGGCAGGCGCATGCGGTTACCATGCCGGAACCGGACTGGATGTTGCGCGGATCTTCGCGCGAGCACCAGACAGATACCTTGTCGCCGATCCGCGATGTGCCCCGGTGGTAGTCGAGGGGCACATCGCGATAGATCTCATTCTGATATTCATAGGTAATATATACCATATAATGAGTATCGCCGTCCGAATCTATGCTTTCCCGGATATCGGAAACCGTGGCGGTAACTTTTTGGGCTTCCTGACGGAAACGATAGGAATTGTAACCTAGCATGACTGCACCGCCGAGCATCATGATGCCGACAAGGATAAATACAATATATAAAAAGACCGAAGGAGCCCGGAATATTTTTGATTCCTGCATGTCTGTCTCCGTTTCTGCCGATGATAACCGACGTGGATTTTGTGGAATTTTACTATGCCCTTCCAGTGTGATCCGGTTGGCCGGATGGCAAATCAGTGTTGGTATAAAATCTGCCGATAGTATATCATGTCCTCCGGACATGCTTCCCTGCGGGCATGCACATGATTTGCCAGGGAAATTGCCCGCCCTCTGGTCGGACGGCAAATCAGCGCCGGTATCATGTCTGACGACATTATATCATGAATCCAGAACCGTGTCAAAACACAGGAAATTTTTCTTGCCGATTTTTAACACTGCCTCCGGTATGTCGAGGGGCATATTGGCTTCTGCTACCCTGGTTCCGTTCATTGACACTCCCCCCTGCTTTATAAGCCGGCGAAAATCGCTCCCGGACGTGACAACCCCTTTTGCCACAAGATGGGGAACGATGTCCAGCAGCGTTTTTTCACCCTCCGAGCATGTGATATGCGGCATATCCTTCGGCAGTTCCCCACCGGAAAAGACAGAGAGGAAATATTCTTTTGCTTTGGCGGCTGCCTGTGCGCCGTGATAGAGCCCGGTTATATTTTCTGCCAGAAGAATTTTGATGTTTCTTGGGTTTTCCCCGCCGTTAAGCCTTGTGGAAAGTGCCTCAATCTCATCCGGGTGCAGGTCGGTGACAAGCTCGAAGTAGCGCAGGATCAGATGATCCGGGACTTCCATTGCTTTTTTGAACATGACTTCGGGTGCTTCGTCCACCCCGATGTAATTCCCAAGGCTTTTGCTCATTTTTTCCACGCCATCAAGCCCTTCCAGAAGCGGCATGAAAACAGCGATCTGTGCCTCCTGCCCCATTGATTTTTGCAGTGTGCGGCCCATTAAAATATTGAAAGTCTGGTCAGTTCCGCCGAGTTCGATGTCCGCGTGGATATGGGCGGAATCATATGCCTGCATCAATGGGTAAAAAAATTCGTGCAGGCCGATAGGCTCCTGTTTATGGTAGCGGTTTGAGAAGTCCTCCCGCTCCAGCAGCCTTGCTACGGTCGTGCTTGCCGCCAGGCGTATGACGGCTTCAAAGTCAAGCTTTGCCAGCCATTCGCTGTTGAAGCGCACTTCCGTTTTTTCGCGGTCAAGGACTTTGAATATCTGCTCCATGTAAGTTGCAGCGTTTTCCCGTACCTGCTCCTCGGAAAGTTGTTTCCTTGTTTTGGAGCGTCCGGTCGGGTCACCGATTTTCCCGGTAAAATCCCCGATGATGATGACTACCCGATGCCCGAATTCCTGCATCTGGCGTACCTTGCGGAGCACGACGGTATGGCCGAGATGAATGTCCGGTGCACTTGGGTCAAGCCCAAGTTTGATGGTGAGAGGCTTATGCCCGGTCACGGAGCGGCGGATCTTTCCGGCAAGTTCATCTTCCTGTAAGATTTCAAGTGTTCCCTTTTTCATGATCTTTAGCTGCTCGGCAACGAGCGTTTCAATTTCTGCGTCATTGAATGGTTCCATATATTTCCTCACATTCTGCCGTTTTGCGGCGTGGATTATTTTGGTGTTTTGGCTTTCTCCTGTGGATATCTGAAGAAAGAAATTCGTACAGAGGAGAAATCGCTTGATATGGTTTTTGGTGCAGACAAGATGCCGGCTGCCTTGTCAAGTGAAAGCGAGGCAATGTCTGCATGACAGCATAATTCCGGTAATATATTGCGGAAGCAGAGGATTTCCCCATGCGGCCTTCAAAATCGGGTAGAGAATGGGCTTTTCGCTTATTATTGCACGGGCGGTTTACGCGAAATATTCTCCCTTCTGCGTCCGTTTGCATAAAAAAACGCCCCCTGCAATCTGCAGAGGGCGAATATTTCGCGTTACCACCTCGTTTCGTCGGCTGCTCACACAGCCAACCTCTTCAGGTACGCAGAAATCAAATCCCCGCCTGCTGGCCAGACCAGGCGGAATGGAATTTCCGGTGATACCCTAGCACGATAACGGGTGCAAAAACCGTCATAGCCTACTGGAAAGCCCGCGGATATCCCCGCTTTCGATTATGCGGAGCAAAATAGTATACCGGGATACTTTTTTTTCGGTATGATGCTCAAAGATGTATTCGGAGTCTTTGTCTTTGCGCCTCTCATCCGCCGGCAGCTTTCTGTAAAGCCTCATGACCCTTACTCGTTCTTCTCATAGCGATGTTTTATGGAATTATGCTGGTAATCAGTATAGCGCGGGCAGGGTGGTTTGTCAAGAGAAAAATTTTGGCGTAACAGATTTTTGTCAACAAAATAAAAGTGCATACCCTAAAGCTCTATGGAATGTTTTTACCTGCGGCTCCATTTCCCAAACAGCGATTTTTTATAATGCAGGAGTTCCTCCTTCGCATCGGTGTTATTTTTTGCCTTTTTCAGATACTCGACCGCTTTCGGGATATTCTCCGGGACACCCAGTCCCCTGCCGTAAATGTAACCGAGCATATAAAACGCGTCGCCATTCTCCCAGTCTACCATCTCTAAAAATTCTCTTGCCTTCGTGTAGTCCTGTGTGGTTCCCCAGCCCATAAAATACGCCTTTCCAAGCAGAAATGCCCCCCGTTTGCTGCTGTTTTCGTAAGCGTAGGAAAGCAGCTCGAATGCTTTTTTGTGATCCTGCGGGACACCCGTCCCCAAAAAATACAGTTTGCCCAGATTGAAGTAGGCGGCAACCACACCAAAGCGCAGATCCTTCTCGAAACATTGTGCGGCGTATGCTTCATCCTTCTGTGTGCACGTGCCGTTCAGATAATAAAGTCCCACGTCGGTCCATGCGCTCGGGTGTCCGCCCTCCGCCGCCAGTTGATACCAGCGCAGTGCATCAGCGTTTAAACCTAGCTTTTTAAGTTCGTCCGCGTAGATTGCCTGGTCGATCGGGTGCCCGTACTCTGCGCCGATCCTCCATAGGTCAAGCGCCTTTTGCGGCTGTGGTGCGATGATATCCTCATCGCCTTCCGTGTAATAGCGGTTAAGGTTGTTCGCGGCAAAATACATCCCGCCCCGGAAAGCTTTCCAGAATAAATCCTCGCATTTGGAGATATTTTCTTTCAGGTATGCTTTAAAGGCAGCCGGATTTGGGAAGGAATCTGCGCTCTTGTCCTGGATCGCGAGGAAATCCCACCAGAAATAGGCGTTGGCGACCACATACTGGCAGAAAGCATCCCCCGTGTTTGCCAGTTCTACCGCCTCGTCAAAGGCTTCCTGCAGATTTGCGAACGGCATTTTTGCTTTTACGGCGGGGGTCAGTTCCCCGGTTCGCAGAGCTACCAGAACGCCAAGTGCGCTGCCCTGTTCCACGGATTTATGTAAAAGCTTGGTGGCGAGGTCATCGTCTTCCGGGAAGCCATGTCCCCTCCACACATACTGCCGGCCGCAGTAGCAGCGCGCCAGAACGCAGGAAGCATCGCCGTCCCCTGCGTCGGAAGCCTTTTCCAAAAGGGCAAGTGCTTCCTTGCCCCTGCCCGTGCGCTCGTTGTAGTAAATGTCCTGAAGCGCCTGTTTTACGTCGTTGCTCAATGTTTTTCCCATGACATTACCGTTCCTTTCTGATATTTGTATTTGGGAAACGCTGGTAAATGTGCTTCCCACGCCGGATTCGGCTGCATCGCCGTAGGTTCCGGGTAACCTGGATTTTTAAAGCCTGTGGCATGGCTGTTTTATTTAACCATCCATGACGCGTCCCTCATTGCCCGGTTAGATGCGCGCGCCGCTTCCTTGCGGCGAAATTCTCGTTCGAAGGTTTCCCGTTCCACGTCGTCCTTCGCCAGAAAATCTATGTATTCGCTGTTGGTTCCGCGATACGCGCTCGGTACACGGAAGCCCAGGCAATCCGCCGCCGCCTTTAATTCCCCCGGTTTGCGGAAAGTCGTGATGGCAGCCTGCCAGCGGTCATCCACGAGGACAAGCCTTAACGTGCGGTTCGTACTGATTCCGGACTGGGTGTGATGATGGTGGATCTTATCCACCGTAAAAATTGCACGGATACGGTCGATACGGCATGCCATGTCACCGAGCACCCATTCGTTCCCAATGGCGACGGTATCAAACCATTCTCCGTTTTCCCGCAGATCATTGTCCACCATAGCGAACAGTTCCCCGACCGGAGGAGCCTCGTCCGGGAGCGGGAGCTGGCTGCGGATGGATTTTGCGAGGGTGCTTTTCGCGGGGAAAAAGGTATCGCGGGCGGATGTGAACCCTTCGTAAATTCCGGCAAGTAACATTGCCACGGCCGCCACGCCGGAAACGATAAGATACAGATAATCCTGCATCCCCCAGTCTTCCCGCGATTGCCGGAGATCATTAAAAAAAACTACCGTAAACATCACACAAAGCAACAGGAACAACAGGGAAAACAGCAGTCCCGGAAGGCGTTTGCGTGTGCGTGAGAGACAGTACCCTTCCGCAATCCCGTGCGGGTTATATTTATTCTTGAGTCCCATCAGGATCAAAATGACAGGAATTGCAAAGAGTCTTAGGGCAATGGCCAGCAGGATATAGATTATGACATTCCACGGCCAGCGAAGAAAGCGCATGGCGCTTTTTTGTTCTTGTTCCATTATAGTGTTCCCTCCAGGAAGGCTGTTATTGTCTATGTGACGTTCCGGGAGACATTTTACCATATTTCCGGGATGGTAGCAATGCTTTTGTAGCCAGCCGGTCAATAGTGCTGCGGGATATTGTTTTTCTCGGATCCGGTGCAGTGCCGCGTGGACAGTTTTTTGTAAAGTTTTTCGTCTTCTTTGTTGCAGATTTTGGACTATGTGTTGGCAGCATGATAATTTTTACTGCGCGAATCTGTTGGGTATGTATTATGATGTGTTTGCGGAACGAGCCCGGCATTTTAAAGGGAGCAAGGAGGGGATTTTGAACATGTGCAAGGTGATGGAAGAAATAAAAAATGAAACCCGGAAGGAGGGAATTGAGGAAGGCAGCCATGGAGAGGATGCTGGCGGACGGAGCATTGGCACCCGAAAAGCTTGCAGAATATGTTGGGTTATCATTGGAGGAAGTGGACAAGCTGTTTCTCGCTTTTCATGCTTCCCTTTCGTCCGGTTTCGGATAAAACGAGCATAATGCGGATTCGGATAAAAGTCAATGGTGTTTTATGTCGAAAGAAAAAAGTTGCAGTGTCCGTATTCCGCTTTTACTAAATCTTTGGGAAATTACAGGCGGGAAACCACAAACATGCGGGAGTTCCTGCCGGTCTGGCTGCCGCGCCGGCGGAAGGCAGCCAGCAATACCGTAAAGGCATACAGGACAATCCTGAATCAGCTACAAAATATTGTATCGCTTTGCGGAAAAGATCCTGCTGAACTCACACAAATTCAAACCAATTTGCCAAATGCACCGTTGAAGCGGAGACTATTTTGTGGTATAATGTCCGCAAGACATTATACTAGCGCCGGTTCGCCGTTCGACCGGAGGGAGGACATCTTCCCTGGCGAACCGTGTGCATCCGCCGGGGGCACCATGTCGGAACGACATGGTATAATATCGACAGATATGATGCCAGCGCCGGTTCGCTGTCCGACCGGAGGGAGGACAATTTTTTTATGACAGGATTTCGCTGGGATCAAGAATCTGCATACGAAAAACTTAAACAAGGAGGTAGCAAATGTACAAGTTTCCAGACGGCCTATTTACAGAGGTTCGGATCGAGAGGACGGAAAACAACTATTATTATGTCAAGAACGGTGAGGTGGAGGGGAACGGGCGTGCGGCGGTGGTCGGCGCGAGGATCCGCGTTTACGACGGCAATATGTGGTATACGAGCGCTACCAACGATCTGGACGCGGTGCAGGCGGAAATCGACAACCTCGCCACCCTTGCCGTTCCGAACAAGGAGATCTATGATGATCCCGTCATCAAAAATTTTGGCGATGCCAGGGTGGACAGGATCAAATATAACGGGGAGAACGATATTCGCAGGGTGACGAATGAACAGCGGGATGCGCTGATCGACGGCTATATCGCCTCCTGCATCGACCGTTCCATCGGGGAGATGAAAACGTACTATGCCGGCTACAGCAGCAACTACAAGAGCAAAGAATATTATTCCAGCAAAGGCGCAGCGATCCGGCAGGATATGCAGCGCTGTAACATGAATATCGGCTTTGACTTTGTTGTGGACGGAGTGACAACAAACGCGGGAAAATTTTATCAGGAGCTCAGTTTTGACGCGCTGAAAAACAGGGAGCAGGAGATCATTGCGGAGCGCGACCGCTACCTTGATTATGCCAGAAACGCGGTGGATGTCACGGCTGGGGATTATACCTGTGTTTTAGCGCCGCTTGTCACGGCGATGTTTACCCACGAGAGCTTTGGGCACAAGAGCGAATCTGATTTTATGCTCAATGACAAGACTCTTCAGGAAGAATGGGTGCTTGGCAAGACGGTCGGGAACGAGAAGGTGTCGATCTGCGACAGTGGGGACATGGAAAACAACGGCTATACGCCGTTTGATGATGAGGGCAACCCAGCGAAGGAGACCTGGCTGATCAAAAACGGCGTTTTGACGGGCAGGCTGCACGATGCGAAATCCGCCTCTGTCCTCGGAGAGGAGATTACGGGAAATGCACGTGCGGAGGGATATTATTGCTCCCCGATGGTAAGAATGACAAATACCTATATGGTAAAGGGTACGGATTCGCCGGAGGATATCATCGGCGGGGTGGAGGATGGCATTTATGTGTATGGGGTCAATTATGGTACGGGTTCGGCGACCTTTACGATGCAGCCGAATCTTTGTTACCGTATCCGGGGCGGTAAGCTGTGCGAGCCCGTTCGTGCCAATGTCATCACGGGGAGTGTTTTTAAGACTTTATTTGATATCGACGCGGTCGGGAACGATTTTATATTGTATAATACCTACACCTGTGGGAAGGGCGGACAGAGTGTTCCGGTTTCGGCGGGCGGTCCTACGGTGCGCGTGAAAAAGCTGAGCGTAAATTAAAATGCCGCTTACGCGGCGGATTGTGAGGAAGTATGAAAGAAAAGTTTACATATACCGAAACCATATCCACGGTAAAGATCGAGGAAAATAAAATTGTTGCGTTTGATAAAAATAACGCTGCCACCTATTCCTTCCGTGTAGGGAGGGACGGCTTCCTTGGCGTGCATTATCAGAAGGGGCAAATGTCGGACGAGGAAGGCTATGCGAAGGCGGAGCAGAACTTAGAGTTAAAGAGGCCTTATGCGTTTGAACCGGAAACGGGGGAGCGCCACCGAGACAAAACGGAGCGGGTATTCTCGGATAAGGAGCTGATGGATATGACAAGGGAAGCACTGGAACATATCCGTTCCAAACATCCGGATTTCCGTCTGGACGGGGGACTCCGGCAGCAGAAAACAAAATTCTGGCAGGAAAATGACAGAGGCTTAAATTATTCCAATCAGGATTGTTCGGCGCATGCGGATTTTTCCTTTAAGCATAAAAACAGCAAAGATATTTCGGATGGCTGGTTCGGGATCGGGGAGCGCAACTTTGAGCTTGGGAAGCTTTATTCGATGGCAGATAATTATCTGGAAAATTATGGGAAAGAAGCAAAGCTTCCGGAGGAGATCATTGTACAGATACAGTATTACGGTCTGCTTGGGAAGCTGAGGCAAAGTCTGGATGCGGAGAGACTTTGCCTTGGAACCTCCCTTTTGACTGGAAAGCTTGGGGAGAAGATCTTTTCCGATCGTTTTACGCTCTGCCACGATGTGTCGGATAAGGAGTGCTGGCATGATAATTTCTTTGACGGCGAGGGGGTCGTACTTCCGGGGGATAAGCTTACCTATGTGGAAAACGGGGTGCTGCTGCGGGGATACGCCGACAAGAGGATTGCAAAAAAATATGGTGTGGAACATACCGGGAGTGCCCAGAGGGATTTTTCCGATGTGCCGTCGAACGGGTATGTTTCATTCCGGATCGCGAGGAGCGATAAGACCGTGAAAGAACTGCTGGACGGAAAACTCTCTGTCGTACCGGTGCGCTACAGCGGCGGCGGGTTCAACGAAAAGGGCGAGTATGTGATGCCGGTGCAGATGGCATATCTGTGTGACGGTGAAAGATTTCTTGGCAGGCTGCCGGAATTTACACTGGTCAGCAATATGTTTGATATGTTCGGGGATGATTTTATCGGCGTGGGCAGCGATAACCCGGTATTCAATGACAAGCAGATCCTGGTGAGGATGAAGCTGGGAAATGTGTGAAAGAGACAGGCAGTAAGTAAGGGAGCCGGGCAACGAGGAAGCGGATTCCGGCCGGAATTGAATTTTACAAAGAGATGATGGATAAGGACTACTACTATGTGGACAAAACATTGCTCATAAAGGAAATTCCGGTCATGCCCGGCGGGGAAGTACTGACAACAGCAAGGTCATAGGGCAAAGAAAAAAGGCAGAAGGATGCGGGAATAGAAAGGACAGGAACAGTCATGTACTTTAAGATGGACAACCTGAATTATCGCATTACAGACAGTGATGTAATGATGAAATATGTAAATAATAAGATTCGTATGTACATTGAGATTAGGGCGGAGGCAACGGATGAGACAGAGGATTTCGATATGCGGAAAATCCGCCTTTACCACCACAACGGCTTTTCTACGGATGCGGCAAGGCCATCCGAGCTGACCGGGAAAACATTTGTCTGGGAGTGTGAGGGAAATGAGGAAGGGGATGATGCGGGCTATGTTTATGTCGGCTACCATGACCCGGTGTCCGAGGGGACGATCGAGGTGCTTGCCGTCACGGCGGAGGAAATCACCCTGCGCTGGCACGGGATCGGCTGCGGGCTTGCCTTTGACACGGAATTTACCGCAAAGCTTCCGGAAGAAGATATTTACACCATTAACGGCTGGGAAAGCCTGTTGATGCCGATAGGGGAGGACGCTACACTTGAATTGCTGAATTTTCCGGAATATGAAGAGAAGCGGGAGGCGGTGTGTGAAAGCCACAAATGGGAGACGTTTCATGCCGTGTTGAAATTTAAGGTGAGATATCAGGAAAAGGATTATTTTGGGGAGGTGGTATATAAAAACGGAAAAATCAATTTTGAGACGCATTTTGACGCGGCCTGCCCGCTGGAAGTAAGGAGCACAGGCTGTGGGTGGGATCCGACGTTCGGGCATATTGATTTTTCTTTTTCCGTCAGGACACGGGAATAAAATACGTATCTGCTGGCGGAGGCAGGAGGAGTAAAATTGGATACGACTGGTTTATGCTACTGCGGGCATGATTGCTCCAGATGCATTACATTTCTCGCGACGAAGCACGAAGACGGCGATTTGCGTGAGCAATCCCGCAAATTCTATAAAGAAGAATTTGGAAGGGACATACCGCTTGCAGACATTTGTTGTTCCGGAGGCAGATCGGAGAATATATTTATACTTTGCAGGGAATGCCCTTTCCGGGAATGCTGTCGGAACAGGGGGCTTACCGCTTGCGGCGACTGCCCGGATTATCCGTGCGGGATGTTTGCGGATTATATGGAGAAGTACATAAACAGGTGCAACCAGTTTTCTGAAGAGGACAGAAGGAATACCTAAACACAATGCAATCAGCGGTTCGCAGGTATTGAAAAGGGCACACGAATAAGACAATAAATTGTTTTCATATATTTTGCAAAAAAATATTTTAGATATACTTAGAAAATACAGATTGTGCAAGGAGGAATCAGCCATGCAGGAAAGCATCAAACCGCCGGTTGAAGTCCGGTACAAGGAGGAGCTTCAGGTGCTCCGCAATACCGATACCGGGCGCAGGCCGGAAAACTGGCGCATGTCGCCGATGGCAGTGCGCACCTTTATTCTGGGGAGCGCGCAGCCGGTGCAGTACGAGGGAAAAGAATACCATATCGAAAAGAAATATTTCGGCAACAACGCTCTGGTGGAGCGCTGCATCGTTACACTGGCGGGCAACCGCGGGCTGATGCTTGTAGGGGAACCGGGAACGGCGAAAACCATGCTTTCGGAGCTGCTTTCCGCGGCGATCAGCGGGGTGAGCACAAACACCATTCAGGGCACGGCAGGAACAACCGAGGACATGATCAAATACTCGTGGAATTACGCGCTTCTGCTGGCAAAGGGGCCAAGCCGCGAGGCGCTGGTGCCTGCCCCGCTCTACGTCGGGATGGAAAAGGGGATTTTGACGCGCTTTGAGGAAATCACAAGAACCCCGGCGGAGATTCAGGACAGCCTGATCAGCGTGCTCAGCGACAAAGTGCTCAATGTGCCGGAGCTTGGCGACGACGGCTTTTTGTTTGCCCGCCCGGGTTTTAACGTGATCGGCACGGCGAACACGCGCGATAAAGGTGTAAATGAAATGAGCAGCGCGCTGAAACGGCGTTTTAATTTTGAGACGGTCATGCCGGTGCGCGAGGTCGCGCTGGAAAAGCAGATTATATTAAATGAGGTCGGCAAGCTTGCCGGGGAGAGTGGCGTAAAGATGGATGCGGACGAGGATGTGGCGGAACTCCTTGCCTCCACCTACCATGAACTGCGCGAGGGCATTTCCTCTTACGGGCACCGGCTTGATAAGCCTGCAGCGGTGATGAGCACGGCGGAAGCGGTGTCGGTGTACTACCAGACGATGCTGACCGGGTATTATTACGGCGAGGGGCGCATGGATGTGGACTGCCTTGTCCAGAACCTTGTTGGCGCGATTTCCAAGGAAAATAAAGATGATCTTGATAAGGTAAAAGGATATTTCAATACCGTTGTCCGGGATAAGAGCAGCAAGGAAGGCGGTTTGTGGAAGCAGTATTATGAGGCGCGGAAGTGGCTGAAATAGTATGGAACTAGGATTTGGAACAGCTTGGGAATTTTGATGGCAGACCCGATTTTACGGGATGGAATACCGGGACTGAAAGAAAAGCCGGATGAAAAAACATTGTAAGCGGATTAATCCGGGAAACGGCGAAGTGTTAAATATTGTTTGGACGGCGGCAAGTATCCGGTGTTTGCAAACGCAGGTTCATCATGTGGATTCACCGGGGTTGTGCAGGGAGGATTATATGGAGGATTTACTGGAAAATCTTAATGAAAGGCAGCGGGAGGCAGTACTGGAAACCGAGGGCTATGTCCGGGTAATCGCAGGTGCCGGCAGCGGGAAAACAAAGCTTCTGGTGAGCCGTTATGCTTATCTGGTGCAGGACTACGGCATTGATTCCTCCAATATCCTTTGTGTGACCTTCACCAACAAGGCTGCCGGGGAAATGAAAAAGAGAATCCGCGCGCTGATCGGCGACCATAATGATACAAGCCTGATCTGTACCTATCACGGGTTTTGCAACCGTCTGCTCCGGGAAAACCCGGAAAAACTGTTTTTGAACCAGCAGTTCCAGATTATTGATGCGCAGCAGCAAAAGTCCGTCCTTGGGGAAATTTACCAGAAATTTGAATTGAAACTGGATTATGCAAGCTTTGAATCCATCCTCCGGAAAATCGGCTATGTAAAACGGGATACGGACTATGTGACAAGGATGTGCAATCCAGAGCCATGCCGGATTTTGCAGGAAATCAAGAACCAGGACGACCAGATCATCGAGGAATTTCTACAGCGGCAGAAGGCGACGTATTCCCTGGATTTCCATGACCTGATTTCCTTCGCCATCCACCTGCTGGAGAATGATTCCAAAGTGCGGGAAAAATGGCAGAACCGGCTGAATTACATTATGGTGGACGAGTTTCAGGACAGTTCCGGGGTGGAAATGCGACTGGTGGAGCTGCTTTCCGGCCTGTTCCAAAATCTGATGATTGTCGGTGACCCTGACCAGAATATTTACGAGTGGCGAGGCTCGGATGTAAAGCTTCTGGTGGATTTTGACAAGGGACACGAGCCGACGAAAACGATTATTTTAAACCAGAATTATCGTTCTACGCCCCAGATATTAAACTGTGCCAATACCCTGATCGAGAAGAATGAGCTTAGGCTGAAAAAGGATCTTTTTACAAAAAATGCACCGGGGTCTGCCGTTGTCCATTATCATTCGAAAAGCGATTTTGAGGAAATGGACCGCGTGATAGAAAACATCAAGCGCCTGCATGACAGGGAAGGGCTGAGATATTCGGATTTTGCCGTGATTTACCGTTCCGGCTTCCTCTCGCGCGTGGCGGAGAAAAAACTGGTGGAGAAAAATATCCCTTACGAGATTTTCGGCGGGGTCCGGTTTTATCAGAGGATGGAAATTCTGGATGTGCTGGCGTATTTGAAACTGATCGCCTACGGGGATGATGTCTCGTTCCGGCGGATTGTGAACACGCCGCGCCGGAGGTTCGGGCGGGCGAAGATGAATTTGCTGGAGCAGCTGCGGGACACGGAGACTGCGGGAAGTGCGGAGCGTATGTATCCGGAACAGCTCGGGAACAGGGAGACTGGGGGAAGGGCAGGGCGGATGTGTCCGGAAGGATCGGAGAGATTTCGGCATGCCATGTCTTTGTATGGCAGAGCAGAAGGGCAGGAAGCGCAGCAGGCTTACGGGGCAGAAGCAGATCGGAGTGCCGGCACGGCAGAATATCCGGGAAACAGGGTCAGCAGAGCGCAGGATGGCCGCGGCGGGAAAAACTCGTTATATGTCACCCTTTGTGCGCACCGGAATGACAGGGAATTTGTTAACAGTGATATTGCTTCCTTTATTGGCTTTGTTGAGACAATGCGCGAAAGCATTGGGACAAAGCGCATTTCAGACATTGTAAATGAGGTGACGAGGGATTCCGGATATGAGGCATATATCCGGGAACTCGGCGATGAGGAACGTCTCGATAATCTGGCAGAGTTTAAACGGATCGCCAATGAGTTTGAACGCGAATTTGGTGAAAATCTGGATCTGGAGCAGTTTTTGCAGCAGGTTGCCTTACAGTCCGGGGAGGATGCGGGCGAGGGAAGGGATACCGTGAAGCTGATGACCATCCACTCCTCGAAGGGGTTGGAATTTCCGGCGGTTTTTATTCTCGGCTTTACGGAAGGGATATTCCCGTCCGCCAAAACAATCGGGGAGCGCAAGAAGCTCGGGCTGGAGGAGGAGCGCCGGCTGTGCTATGTGGCGATCACCCGCGCAGAAAAATATCTGTTTCTCATGGATTCCGAGGGAACCTCGCCGAACGGGATCAAAAAGCTCGTTTCGCGTTTTCTTACCGAGATCGGGGAGGAGAATTATGTCCGCATCGGTCAGATTTCGGATGATCTGAGGCGGGAGAGCCGGAGCTATACGGAAAAGCTCAACAGCGAACTTTACGTGGAGGAGACCGGCAGCAGGAAAGCCGGCGACGTGGTGGAGCACCATATTTTCGGCAGGGGAACCATCGAGGCGGTCGATGAAAAGCGCGGCAGCTATCTGGTTCGGTTCGACGGGCTGAAGCAGGCGAGGAATATTTCCGCGGGTTATTTTGCCAGGGGGCATGAGGATACGGGGACGAAAAAGTACGCAGGGCAGGACAGGGCCGCGGGCATCGTACAGGCAGCAGGCAAAGCAGATACAGAGGCGCAACGGTCAGCGGCAGCAGAAGTGTTGCAACTAAAAAAAGTAGCACAGGCAAAAGGAGGAATGGTACAAAAAGGAGAACAGGCTGCCAACGGGGCAGAATCCGTAAATAAAACGGGGGCTGCGCAAGACACGGGCGAAGCAGGTAGCGATCGGAAAGTTGCACAAGCAGCCGAAATGAATGGGGAAACAGCGCGGATAGAAAAAAAGGCAGCATCCAAAGCAGGACGAAAGAAAACGGCCGAAGACATACAAACTGTAATTAAGACAGTGGTTGGACAGGAACTTGAGAAGGTGAAAAAAGCGGCAAAAGCACTGGAAAAGGAATTTGTGTCAGTACTTCCTGCGGAAATGCAAGCTTCCAGGAGGGAAAATACTGTTTTGGAGGGAACAGACACAAATACCTCTGCCAACGCTTCAGGTAAAACGTTTGCTTCTTCGCCGGATAATGGAAGAATTTCTGCAGCGCAGGCTGCACGCGTACAAGCTCTCAAGGAAGCAAGTCCAAATCTCTGGAAACGCGATGATGTTCCACATACGGGCTGGAACTGCACCGGGATATCGGATCTGGGCGCGCCCATCGGGATCTGTGAGATGTGCGGATATCAAATCATACGCTATGCCCATCACATGGAGCATCCACAATACCGGAACCTTACTGCAGGCTGTGTATGTGCGGGAAAAATGGAAGGTGATCTTGCGGGGGCGAAGCAGCGGGAAGCAGAATTTAAAAATCGGCAGGCAAGGCGCGTAAACTTTTTTAAGCGAAAATGGAAGCAGTCAAAGAAAGGGAACGAGTACCTCAAAATAGACGATCATGTAGTCGTGATTTACCACAACGCGGATAGTGGGAATATATGGAAGTATTCAATTGATAACCAATTTTGCCGGAATACATACGCGACGAGGGAACGGGCACTTGCAGCGGCATTTGATGCGCTGGAATTGCTGCGGGTGAGAAGGTAACAATTAGAAAAGATAGGGAAAAGAAGTTCCGGTGAATCGGGGCATCTTTTCCCTAAAATTATTTACACAAATTTGAGTCTTGGTATACAGGAATGCCCTTTGGGTACAGGTAATGATAACTGTTGCTTTAGATGACAGGTAAAGACGTTAAAAGCATGATTCCAAGCAAAAAGGATAAGTTGTTATTATTCAAAATGATACGTAAAATGGATTGTTTTCATCGGCTGAATGCGCTATAATATATAGAAAAGACAGAATATGCCGGGTGAAGAGTACTTCGGCATGTTGCGGCTGCGATTTGCAGTTGCAAAGGGAGGGACGGATCATGATATCAATCCTGCGGGAAGAAGAAAACGCTGAAATTATGCTGGTGCCCGTCCGCCACCACAGCCCGGCCTGTTCGCTCCAGATACGGCGAATCATCGGGGCGTGGAAACCGACGGCGGTGCTGGTGGAGGGGCCGGACAATGCGAACGCGCTGCTTCCGATGATGGTGCATAAGGAGACGAGCGCGCCGTTTGCCATATATTATTCCTATTATGACAAGGAGGGAAAGGTCTCCGAGGAGAAGGGGCGCTACAAATGCTATTACCCGTTCCTCGCGTATTCGCCGGAGCTCGTGGCGATGAGCGAGGCGGCTGGCCGGAATATTCCGGCAGCGTTTATTGACCTGTCCTACGGCGATATTCTTGCGGCTTCCGGGGAGGGAAGAGGACTGCGCCGGGAGGAAGAAAAGAGCAATTACAACGACGATTATCTTCTTTCACGCAACGAATACATCGGGCGGCTCTGCGAGAGGACAGGGCTGCGCAGTTTTGACGAATTCTGGGAGAAATATTTTGAGCTGAACGGAATTGCGGAGGACTGCGAAACATGGTTTTCGCATCTGCTCACTTACTGCAGGCTGGCGCGGGAGAATACGCCGCAGGAGATGATGCAGGAGGATGGCTGCCTGGCGCGGGAGGAGTATATGGCAGCGCGGGTTGTGGAGTGGGTTTTGGCAAACCGGGCTGCGGCGGAAGATGCCCCGGGAAGCGGGCAGAAAAAGCAGAAAAAGACTTCCGGCAGTGCCAAGGAGGCAGTGCCGGCAGGCAAAGAAAGCGGTAAGAACCGGGAGGAACCGGAGGATTGCATGACAGAGAGCGGCGGGAGCCTGCCTGAGGAGCACCCGGAAGCCGGCAGCACTACGGCGAAGGAACGGCATCAGAAAATCCTTGTTATTACCGGCGGTTTCCACACGCCGGCACTGGCCGGGCATCTCTCAGAGAAGCAGTGGGAAAAAACCAGAAAAATGGCGGAAAAGCTTGCCGCAGGGAAGACCGCAGACGGGAAGCGCGGCAGGATTTCGGAAAAGGATCAGAGCGTGTACCTTATGCCGTACTCGATGGAGGCGGCGGACGCGCTGAACGGCTACGCGAGCGGCATGCCGTACACCGGGTTTTATCAGAAGGTATGGGAGGGGCTTGCGGCACAGGAGTCCGGCAGTGAGCTTCCGCCGTATTCAAAAGCGGTGCTCGACCTGCTCGTTGCCTCCGGCAAGGAGGTGCGCAGCAGGGAGGGCAGCCTGTCCACCTACGACGAGATCTGCGCGTGGCAGATGGCGCAGGGGCTCTGTGAACTCCGGGCAAAGCCGGAGCCGGGCGCTTACGAACTGCAGGACGCGGTGCTCGCGGCATACATAAAGGGCGAATACAACCTTGCTTCCGATCTGCCGATCCGGGTGCTGCGCGGGCACATGACGGGCAAAGGCATCGGCAGGCTCTGCGCGCAGGCGGACGTGCCGCCGATCGTGCAGGATTTTGAGGCGCAGTGCAAGGCATTCCGCATGAAAATCCATTCCACGCTGGAAACGGAATTGACCCTCTCCATTTTCTCGGAAAAAAAACACCGTGCAATGAGCTGTTTCCTTCACCGGATGACATTTTTGAATACCGAATTCGCCCGGCGCATAAAAGGACCGAATCTGCAGTTAAAGCGCGATAAAAACCTGATCCGGGAAATCTGGAAATACAAATGGAACACGCAGGTCTTATCGGGGCTGATCGATGTGTCGGTGCACGGGGCGACCGTTGCGGAGGCGGCGGCAAGCCTTGTTACGGAGGCGCTGAAAAAGGAGCTGAATGCGGGCGCGGCGGCAACCCTCCTGACACAGGTGTTTGAGATGGGGCTGACCGGGCAGCTCGCGGCGGTATATGAGCGGGTGCAGGAGCTGGTGGTTGCGGACACGGATTTTTATTCCATTGCGGACGCGTTAAAATCCCTGATGATGATGGACGAGCTTTCCGGCCTTTACGGCGTGGAGATGGATTTCCCGGCGCTGCTGCACACGGCGGTTCAGAAATTGATCACCCTGCTTCCGGCAATGGCGCAGGTGAAGGAAGAGCGCCTCTCCGACTGCATGAATATTTTAAAGCTTCTGTATCAGGTTACGGGCAGGGGAGAGGATATGCACATGGAGCGGGACGCGTACTACGAGGCGCTGGACCGGCTTGCACAGACGGTGGATATCAACGCGGGCTTAAGCGGCTGCATCCACGGGATTTTGTACGGCTGCGGCAGGGAGGATGTGGACGGCGTGGAAAGAGTCTGCGTCGGCTATCTGACGGGAACCAGGGAGCAGCTTCTCAAGACGGCGGTGTTTTTCCGCGGGCTCTTCTATACGGCGAAGGATCTGATCTTTATCGGCGGGCGGCTGCTCGGCATTCTGGATACTTTCTACGGGCAGGTCGGCGAGCAGGAATTTGTGGAATTGCTGCCGCAGCTGCGCATGGCGTTCGCTTATTTTACACCCGCGGAGATCGACAAGATCGCGAAGCAGGCAGCGGGGCTGCACGGGGTGAAGCGGGAGGATATCATGGAGCGGGCCGAGGTGCTGCCGCAGTGGTACGCGTACGGGAAGGAACTGGATGTCTATGCGGCAAAGATGGCAGTGATAAGACCATAGATCATATTTCCGTATTGGATATACGGCGGGAAAATAAAGACCCGGCGGGATTCGTTTTGGGCTGGCCGGAGAGCCGGCCGGGATTTTGTGCGGTTATCGCTGACCGGAAAGGATGTGAAACATATGAATCCGGGATATTTTCGGATTAAACGGAATATGGAGGAGGCAGTAAAGCGCCTGTGTACCTGGCTTGCGTCGGATTACAAAGAAAGGATAAAAACCGATTACGGCAACGCGGTGGATGTTTCGATAAACGAAAATGGGAAATGGAAGGGTTCCTGTGTTTATGTCTATGAAAACAGCGGATGGACAGTATTTGAGGACTTGTCCGGAGGGTTTTCCTTTATTGAAGCGGAGGATTGGAAAGCCTTTGCCAAAAAGGATTTATTTGTTTTCGCAGCATATAATGATGCCATGCCCTATGCGGAAATGATTGCTATCACGGATGGAATCGTAACGAAAAAGTTTCTTGAGTGCTGCGATGTTCCGGAGGAGAATACGAACGAAGGGGACGGGATTCCGGGGATTGAAAACTGGATAAATGTTGCGTCTTTTGTCGACGCAGATGAACTTGTCTTTTCGGAGGAAGGAACCGTTTTCGTTTTTTGAGCCGGAGGGGCGGAATGTCCGGCGCAGCACCTTTGTCGGCTGGCTGGAAGAAAAGGCGCGGGGCAAGATTTGCGGAAGGCAGGAGCGGGAAGGGGGAATTATTCTGCAATACCATAAGCAGATAAGATTAAAGAACAATATGGAATGCTGCCTGAGAAGCGGACGGGAGGAAGACGGGCAGGCGGTATTTGAGAATTTCAATTTAACGCACTCCCAGACGGATTATCTTCTTACTTATCCGGACGAGAACCGTTTTGATGCCGTGCAGGAAGGGGAATTTCTGAGGAAGAAGGCCGACAGTAATAATGAGATCGAAATCATTGCCGTGGTTGGAAATACGGTTGCGGGAACCGCCGGGATTGAAGCAGTCGGCACGAAATCCAAGGTGCGGCACCGCGCCGAATTCGGCATCAGCGTTGCCAGAGAGTTCTGGGGGCTTGGAATCGGTACGGCTCTGATGGATGCCTGCATTGAATGTGCAGGGAATGCGGGCTATGAACAGCTTGAACTGAATGTCGTCGCCGGAAATACAAGGGCGGTATCCATGTATGAGAAGGCAGGCTTTGTGGAATACGGCAGGAATCCAAAGGGATTCAAGTCCCGCACGGCTGGATTTCAGGAGCTTATTTACATGAGGCTGGAGCTGTAAGGGAAACACGGCTGGTTCGTGATATGGAAAGCAGGGATAAAAATGAACGGAGCAATGGGGAGATTGAAAAAATATAAATTTGGCTTTGATATCTGGGGACTGCTGTTGTTTTTTGCAATTATGATACCTAATGTGATTTGGTTTGCCCTCCCCGCGCCGGACGATATATTAAGGGCAGATTCAGTTACGGGGACGCTGGATGCGGTTGCTTCGGTATGCCAGGTGCTGATGGTTGCCGCCTTATGCATCTGCAAAAATATCGAATGCAGAAAGTTGCGCCTAACTCCTCTGATCCTCGCGGTAATTTTCTGCTGTGTGCTGTATTTTGCAAGCTGGATCGCCTACTATGCCGGAGTGGTACAAGTTTCTGTGATTCTGGGACTGACGCTTCCTCCCTGTCTGGCATTTCTTCTTTTTTCTGCTGACAGAAAAAACGGGATTGCTGCAGTTCCGGGTGTGGTTTTTGCGGTATGCCATCTGATCTACGGTGCAGTTAATTTTCTGGTCTGATGAGTAAAGCCGAGGCCGGGAATATAATCCGGCCACCGGACGGAAAGGAAGCGGCATCGGATGGGAGCAGAACTGTCAGAAAATGGGAAGGAAAGTGACATCGGATGGGAGCAGAATTATTAGAAAAAGAGAAATTTATTTTTGCAGGAAACAGGCCGTATCTGCGTATGGATGACGAAATGGCACGGATTGACAGGAAAGGTGCTGATCTGGCTTTTAAGAAATATAAAAAGCAGATTATGGACGGATTGCTTCTGAAGCAAGGTTTTTCCAGATGGAAAAGCAGCGCTTATGTGCGGCGGAACCGGATTGGCCTGCTGGAATATTTGGATCTGCAAAAGGAGCGGTACGGTTCCAAAACCTTCTGCGTAAATTTTGCTGCGATGCCGCTGTACTGCGGATATTCCTGGCCGGTTATGAGCATGGGGGACAGGCTTGGTGTGTTTATTTCCGGCAAAGATGTCTGGTGGGATTACTGCGATGAAAAGGCAGCGGAGCAGAGCTTTGAAAATGCTGCCGCGGCGGTTGAACAATTTGTGCTTCCATGGTTTCAGGAAATCTCTTCCGAGAAGGGATATCGAAAAATGCTTGCAGAATTTGCGAAAAGTCTGCCCGAGCTGGCGGCGGAGTGGCTGGACGCATTGGAACTTAAGGAGAAAGAACCTCTGATACAAAGCGGTATCCAACAGCTTAAGCTGCCGAAAAAATTATCAAAACTGCAGCGGGCTGACTGGCGGACAGAACAAAGCGATGCGGGGAAACAGGAGAAAATATGGTAGGAATATATTTCAGCGGAACCGGAAACACGAAGCATTGTGTCGAAAAGCTGATTCATTTGCTGGACGGGACGGCAAGGGCAGTGCCGATGGAACAAAAGGAGGCTGCGGACTTATTGTGGGAGGAAGATTTTATTGTTCTGGGCTATCCCGTTCAATATTCTAATGTTCCGGTTATGGTAAGGGATTTTATTCAAAGCAATTCCGGGCTTTGGAAAAGCAAGAATGTGCTCTGCGTTGCAACGATGGCGCTTTTCAGCGGGGATGGTGCGGGCTGTGCAGCGAGGTTGTTGGAAAAATTCGGGGCAAATGTTCTTGGAGGCTTGCATATCCGTATGCCGGATTCCATCTGCGATGTGAAACTGCTGAAAACATCCGTGGAAAAAAATCAGAGAATTCTCCGGGCGGCAGACAGAAAAATTGAGAACTGCGCTGAGAAAATAGGGCGCGGTAAATATCCGAAGGATGGCCTGTATTTTTATGACAGGATAGCGGGTTTTGTCAGTCAGCGTTTATGGTTTTACGGAAAAACAAAGAATTATTCCGATAAACTGAAAATCAGCATGGACTGTACCGGGTGCGGTCTTTGCACGGGTCTGTGTCCGATGGGAAACCTTACATTGGAAAACGGCAGGGCAGCTGCGGGAAGTCGCTGCACGATGTGCTATCGCTGCATCAGTTCCTGCCCGTCACAGGCGATCACACTTCTGGGAAAGACCGTGATCAAGCAAGGACGCTATGAGAAGTATGTAAAAGAGTAGGAGACAAAAATTATGGGAAATTCGTTGGCAGAGATTCGTACGCGCCTGGAAGCACTGGGGGTGGATTTTGAATTTAAAGGTGAGATCAAAACGAGTATGAACGGGATAGAAAGGGAGACATGGCTTCTGGAATATGAAGGCTCCCGGTTTGTCTATGTAGCCGGGCAGAAAAATGTTGTGCTGGGCTGGGATACCAAAGAATGTCCTTTGAATGAAGGGTTACTGGAAGGCCTGCAGGAAGAATTTGAGCTGGGTCACGAGTATTATGAGAGCCAGACAGAAGAAATGAAAGAGGACTATCAGAAGAAGATCGCGGAAGCGGAAGCGGCCGGTGATGCAAAGAAGGCGGATGAATTGCGCTCAGAGCTCTCACAGGAGCTGGAAGCTTATGAAGAGGAGCGGGATGAGGGCGGTTATGGGAACTGGGAAGATTTTTTGAAAAAATGGAATAAGAAGCTGTCCGGATGCTTATCCCCGCTGCGCACGGCTGATATCGGCGATATGATCGTGGAGGTGGATAACCGATATATCGAGAAAGATGCGTCCTCCCTGGCGGAGGCTGTCCGTTCGCTGAAAGAAGGAGTTTTTACGCTCGCTACGGAGGATGAGTGGGAGTATCTCTGCAACGGCGGCGCGCGCACATTGTTCCGCTGGGGAGATACTTTAAGCGATGTAATGGAAGAAATTTATAATGTGGGTATGGCCAGCGACAGTGAGGAAAAGACGCTGCTGGAGCAGCCCAATATGTTTGGCTTATGTATTTCGTATAATTCTTACAAATGTGAAATTATTGATAATATAATGTATACGAAGGGCGGTGACGGCGGCTGTTCCCTCTGCGGCGGCGACGGCGCAATCCATGTCCTTCCCTGCTATACGGCGTTTTATCGCAATCCGGTTGATAATGGCGAAAGATTATCGGAACATTATTTCTGCTATCGGAGAATTATAAGATTGCCGTGAAAATGTATTTAGAAGTATACAGTTTACTCAATAAATATTTTGCTAAAAATATCCGATAATTATGTATTCTGCGAAACCTGCATAGAAGGCTTATTGATGGCTTTTATCAGGAAGTTTGAGATTAAAAGGATTTGATAGCTTTCATATCGGGAGTTTGAGATTAACAGGATTTTAATTTTGTCAGGGAGGAAACCGTTATGCACGGTATGATTATACTGGGATCCTCGGGGGCAGGAAAAACAACCCTTGGGAAGCTGACAGCAAAGAAGCTTGGGATTTCTTATCTGGATATTGACGAATATATCTGGAGAAGCGACACGGAAATACCTTTTACGGTAATGTATTCCCGGGAGGAGAAGGTCAAAAACCTGATGGAAGCGGCGGAAAAAGCCGGGGAATTTGTGATGGCAGGTTCGATGAACAGTTTTCATGAATATTTTGACCCTTTCTTCCGGCTGGCGGTTTATCTTACTGCGGATGCCAAAGTCCGGGCGCAGCGGGTGCATGAAAGAGAGCTTGCAGCGTTTGGAAGCCGCATTCTTCCCGGCGGGGATATGTATGAGGAACACCGGAAGTTTTTAGAGGAGGTTGAAAATTATGACAGCGGGGCAGCATCAAATAACTACAGCCGGCATGAGCAGTGGCTCAGCCAGATGGAATGCCCGGTTCTTAGACTGAACGGAGCGGATTCCCCGGAAAACAATTCAGAGAAAATTGTGGAAATGTACCGCAGCGTCAGGGGCGGAAAGGCAGCACTGCGCAACATTTGAGCAATGAGGAAAGCCGGAAGTGCAGTTGGAAGATCAGGTTCAGACATTCAGGTGATGTCCGGGAGGATGCGGGCGGTCCTCATGCCTGAATGAAAAAATTGTAAATATAGAAATCGTACAGGGAGAATGTTATGGATAAAAAAACGGCAAAGGAATTGCTGTCCTTTCATTCATCGCGGAACAGCGATGTCCACAATCCCAAATGGTCAGGCGGATTTCTGGGTAGTTTCAGACCATTCCGCGGGGAACTTTGCGAAGATAATTTTATCGAAGTGATGGAGTGCCTGCAGGCGCTGAAGGATGAATTCGAAAATGCGGCGGTTGATCGGGAGATCGTGGGGGATATTGTTTCAATGGTACATCTGACAAGGGCGTGGGCAGCTCCGGACGGAATGCTGGGCGGAAACGGCATATTGACCGAAGAGCAGACGAAGCAAGTGCTGGTATGGGTTGATCTTATGGAAGGCTGCCTGATGTATTTGCTGGACGGTGATGTGGAGGATGCTTTCGGTGATTATGAAGACTATCGGAATGGGGAGTATCTTTAAAATGCCAGGGGTGGAAGTTACGATCACCGACAGCGGATGCCGGTGTGGTTAGTAAAAAGGGCAGGAATTTGTTGCGGAGGATTTATGCCACCCTTTTTGACACGAACTTTGGAATGGCATCTGTCCGCTTGTTTATGCCCTGTGCAATGGGGCAGTGCTGCACCACAAAAATATCGGTGCAAAAATATTTGGCGCAGAATGCCCGGATGAGGGAAGGGTGAGTATCCACGGGATATCGGGGTCGACTGACGCTTGTTATTTCAGGGGGAGCCCGAGGAGAACTTCGAAACAGGAACCCTTTTACGGATACGGGAACGAAAGGAGGCGGGGGAATGAGTGAGTGGCTGACATTTGAGAACCGGGAGGCATTCAGAAGGTGGCTGGGGCAAAACTGCCTGTCCCATACCGGCGTATGGCTGTTATTTGGCAAAGCCGGCGGACCGAAAACAATAAAAGCGGGGGAAGCGCTGGAGGAAGCGCTCTGTTTTGGCTGGATAGACGGGCAGATGCAGAGCATTGACGATAAAACCTACAGGAAATATTTTTCGATGCGCCGGGAAAAGAGCAAGTGGTCGGAGAAAAACAAAGCATTGGCTCAAAGCCTGGAAGAGCGGGGACTTATGACCGATTTCGGCAGAACGAAAATAGAGGAGGCCAAAAAGAACGGGCAGTGGTACGCACCGAATCCAATGGCGGTTGCGGAGGATCAGATTGCAAAAGTTTCCTCGCTGCTGGAAGGTTATGAACCCGCCCATACAAACTGGGCGGCGATGCCTCTGTCCGTAAAGAAAACCTACACACGGGCATATTTTGACGCAAAGACTGATGCCGGGCGGGAAAAGCGGATTGCCTGGATGGTGGACAGGCTCAATAAAAACTTAAGACCGATGTAACTTATTTTTGGCTGTTGTTTATGTGGGCGGGGAACGTTTGGGTAATATCAAGAAACCGGGATATTAAAGAGAGGGTACGCCGATGGAATATAAAACAGCAAGCGCTGAAATGGCCGATGCAATACAGGATATTTTACATACGACGATCCGAACCGTCTATCCAAAGTATTACCCGAAAGAGGTAGTGGACTTTTTTTGCCGGCATCACAGCAGGGAACATATTCTGGATGGTATAGCCTCCGGAAATCTGGGGGTGCTGAAGGATGGGGATACCATAGTGGGAACGGGCTGTTTTGCCGGCAGCCATATTACAGGGGTATATGTATTGCCCTGTTACCAGAGACAGGGATGCGGCTCTCGGATCATGGACTGTCTGGAGGCGGAAATCATAAAGGGGCATAAGATATCGGTTTTGGAGGCTTCCCTTCCGGCAGTATGTTTATATGAACGCAGAGGCTACAAAACGGTGGGGCATGGAATCTTTGAACTGGATAACGATGTGAAACTCGTTTATGAGATTATGGAGAAAAAATTAAAATCAGAATAGCGGACGGGCAGAGGATTTTTGAGGAAGCGATGCAGTGCAGATGCGATTGGTGCTTCAATCTGGGAAGGTGTCGGGGGAATGTGGAATCCGGGGGGATTGCTCGAGGAAACAGAAAAAAGAAAGAAGCAAAAAGGGAATATATGGAAGGAATGGAAGTTTTTAAAGCTTTGGAACCGGCGGAAGCGCTGCATCAACATCGAGTTTACAAAGCGAGCAGATGTGTGGCGGCAAAAGGGGTTGGAAGCGGAAACGAAGGGAATAACGTGGATGAAGATGGTAAGAAAGCGTTTGACGCAGGAAGCTTTGATACAAGAAGTTTAGACACAGGTAGTTTTGAGGTAAGGTGCAATCCTGCATTTTATGGAGCAGAAATCATTACATTGGACTATCGAATGCATACGGGATTCTCTCCGGAAGATTTAACAAAGCTTCTGTCCTTTATCCGGGAGAACTACAGACACGCATATAACTGTGTTCTGGCAGGTGTCCTTTCTGCTTATAAAAATACTCCGAAGTGGGATGTGTGGATGGAGGAGGCAAAGCATTTTCTGCGGATTGACTTTGCAGAAAAAGAGGAGCTGCATCCGTACATCGGGCTGCCGGTTGTTGATCTGGCGTTCTGTGATGGAAAAACCTTATGGGGATTGACCTTTCCGGGCGGAACAAACAAGTTGTCGTTGGAGCACGGTTTTTGCATGGTTTTTGAACAGGAAAAACCGCTGGTGCTTGCAGACAATGATTTTCCGGTTATTCTGCAATGGTGGGATTATTATTGTGCGGATGGGAATATAGTAACTTTTCCGGAAACCCGGACAACGGAAGATTTTCAGGAGAATGATAGAATGAAATCAGAAATTATCAAATCAGAAACAGAGAAACCAGTAACAGCAGATTCAGAAATAAAAATCGAGAGTGAGCGTTTATCCGCAGCGGATTACATGGATTTTTTAAAGCGAACCAATCTGGGTGCGCAGTATCCAAAAGAACGTTTTGAGGAGAGGATTGCAAAGCTTGTGGCGAATGTTTCCGTCAGCCTTGTTGCAAGGAACGCGGGAGGACGGATCGTCGGAGTTTTGTTCGGACTGACGGACTATGCGTACTGGCTTTATGTAACCGACCTGGGAGTGGACAGGGATTACGAGGGACAGGGAATCGGAAGACGGCTTATGAAAACCGCGCATGAACTCGCGGGCGGGGAAAAGGATATTGCCGTGTAT
The DNA here is from genome assembly GCA_947053345.1 of uncultured Lachnospiraceae bacterium. Lineage (GTDB taxonomy): Bacteria > Bacillota > Clostridia > Lachnospirales > Lachnospiraceae > RGIG4057. Next base: position 84,380 of record CAMRSM010000004.1, on the reverse strand, counting down.
CTGATCGCAAATGATAAGGCGGTTCCTTTTTACGAAAAGCTCGGGATGGAAAAGGCGGATGATGTAATGCAGTATAACCATGTTGAGTGGACGGATTTTACAGTGGAATGAAATGCACCCTACAATCACGCCGGGAGAGGAGAAGAATTATGGCAGACGAACAGGAAATATTGAACCGCTGGCGGCTTGTGCTCGGCCGGTATGCATCGGGGCAGCTTTCTTTTACGGGTGAGCGCGAGGCGCAGCTGATGGAGATGGAGGAGGCGCTGGATTATCTGTATGAGAGGGAGTACGGGGAGGAGCAGGAGATCCGTCAGGAGCGCAGAGGCGGGAGCGGCAATTCGCAGCTGACGGTTCCCAAATGGCTGCAGAAGATCAAGAAGCTGTTCCCGAAACAGACGGTCGAGATTATGGAGCGGCACGCGCTTGACAAGTACGGGATGACGGAGCTTCTGACCGACCCGGATGTGATGCGGAAGCTCGAGCCGAACCGGGAGCTGTTAAAGACCATTCTTTCCATGAAGCATCTGATGAGCGGGCAGGTGCTGACGCTCGCGAGGGAGATAGTGCGCAAGGTGGCGGAAGAGATGATGAAAAAGCTGGAACAGGAAGTGCGGCAGTCCTTTTTCGGAAAGCTCAACCGCAGTATGAGCAGCCCGATCCGGTCGATGCGCAATCTGGATATGAAGAAAACCATCCGGCGGAATCTGAAAAATTATGATGTGGAGCGCGGGGAGCTGGTGTTAAAGGATATTTATTTCAGCGCGCGCATGAAACGCTACAATTCGTGGCGCGTGATAATCTGCGTGGACGAGAGCGGTTCGATGATGGATTCGGTCATCCACAGCGCGGTGATGGCGGGAATTTTTGCGAAGCTGCCGATGCTTGACACAAAGCTGGTGATCTTTGATACAAGTGTCGTCGATCTGAGCGGCTATGCGGAAGACCCGGTGGAAATTCTGATGAGCGTCCAGCTCGGCGGCGGAACGGATATCAGCGGCGCGCTTTCCTACTGCGAAAGGCTGATTGATTTCCCGTACCGGACAATGGTAGTGCTTGTCTCCGACCTGTATGAGGGCGGCGGCTATGACAATATGTACCGCGTGAGCAAGGGAATCATCGAGAGCGGGGCGAGGCTTGTGGTGCTGACGGCGCTTGATCAGGAGGCAAACCCGGATTATGACCGGAATGCGGCGAAGACACTTGCCGGGATGGGGGCGCATGTGGGTGCGATGACACCGGAGGAACTGGTCGGGTTTGTGAGCAAGGTGGTAGTATAGAAGAGGTGCCGCGCAGAAAAACCGGAGAGGGTGGCGATGCGTTTGTTCCCGGAAGAAACAAAGCCGGGATTACCGGCAGACAGTACATGTATCGTATGAGGGCAGGAAAATGGAAAATTGGAAAGTGATATTAAATAATCTGGACGATGATTACCTTGTCGGGATGACGAACAAGGGAATTGTGAAGCGCGCCTATAAAGATATGGAAGCCGGGGAGTACCGGGTGATTTCTGCGGGGGAGGAAGCGCAGGTGAGCGTGGGTGCGGAAACCGTAGTGATTCGTCAGCTGCTTGGGGAAAGTACCTGTACCTGCCCGTCAAGGACGATCTGCCGCCATGTTGTGCTTGGGATTCTGGCGCTGAAGCAGTTTGCGGCGGGGGAAGAGTCCGGGGAGGAAGTCTGCCGGGCGGAGGGAACGCAGGAAAATAATCCGGCGGATGACGAGAGCGGACAGAAGGAAGAATCGGTGGAGGACGGACAGCCGGAAGAACAAGAAAAAGCATCGGAAGGCAGTTTGCCGGAGACGGAGGAAGCGCCGGGGACAAAGGAAGCCGCGAAAAAATCCGGGAAAACGGTTGGGAAACCGGAAAACGCAGCCGGAAACCATACGGAGGCATCTGCGGACAAACAGGATTTGAAATCACGCCTCCTTGCGGAAATTTCGGCCTTCCCGCCCGCTTCCCTGAAAAAGGTGCTGGGTACAAAGCAGCTCGTGGCACTTGTCAGCCAGAAAAGGTCCGGGCAGCTGCCGAAGATTACATATTCCAGCATTATTACGGTGCAGCTGCCGAAAGGGGGGCATACCGTAAAGCTTCTGTCACCATTGGAATATTCCTCCTGTACCTGTCATAAAAAGGAATTCTGCGCACATAAAGCAGCGGCGGTTCTCTGGTGCAAGCTGGAGGCGGGAGAGGTATCCGAGGAGGAGCTAAACAGCACGGAGGAACTGCAGGATTATGCTATGGGCGAAGTAAAGGATGCCGCCCGGCAGATGGGGGCATTTCTTACGGAGCTTCTGGACACGGGGCTGGCGCGCACCTCGCCGGACGTTCTCGACTATCTTGACCGGCTCGCGCTGATCAGCCACAACGCAAAGCTTGCGAATTTTGAGGGTTACTGGCGCGCGCTGCATGATTCTTACGGAAATTATCTGAAACGGAAGGCATCTTTCCAGATACAAAGATTGATGGAGCAGTTTGCAAGGCTCTATGAGAGGGTGGAGCTGCTGGCACGGGCAGCGGATGCCGCGGATGCGGTTCAGGTGGCGGGACTTGCGGGGGAGTTCCGGTCGGAATACGTGCCGGTCGGGAATCTTTCCCTGGCGGGAATCGCAATCGAACATTTTGAGAGCCAGACCGGGTACGAGGGCGAGACGGTCTATTTTCTGGAGGAAAATACAAAGGAGTGGTACACCTACACTTCGGCGCGCCCGATGTTTTACGAAGAAACCGGACGGCGGGGAAGGCAGGAAAAGGCGGCGGCTCCGTGGGGACTTCCGGTTTCTGTCAAGGAAATGGTCGGGCTGCGCCTGCATTTATCCGGCGCGCGCTGCGACGCGCGGGGAAGACTTTCGTCGAGCGCGGAGACAAAGGGCGAGGTGACCGGGAGCTGTCAGAAAGAAAACTGCCTGCATACGGGGGAGCTTACCGGATGGTATTACCGGGATTTCGGGAAGCTTTTTGCGGAAAAAGTCGCAGACAGGCGCGTGCCTTGGCTGAAGAGCCCGCAGGGGGAGCAAAGGGACGGGGATATGGTGTTTTTGCGCCCGTATTCTTTTACCAGAGGGGAGTTTTCGCAGACGGAGCAGAAGCTTGTGATGTGGCTGTATGACAGGGCAGGACGGGAGATTGTGCTGGAGCTTGCGTATTCCAAGCGGGAGGAATGGGGGATCGGCTATCTGGAGCGTCTCACGGAGGATATGGAACCTTGCTTTCTGGGCAAGCTGTATTTTAAGGACGGGAGGATGCGGCTGTATCCCGTGACGGTGTTTGAGAAGGGGGAGCTGACGGAAGATCTGGGGCAGGAGGAAGGGAGCGGCCGCTGTAACATCGGATTTAAAAACAGCGGGAATGCCGGCGGCAAAACCGGGGACAGTGCGTCGGAAAGCGGCGGCCATGCACAGGAGAATGCCGCGTGCGGCAGGGAAACGAGAGGGGATGCAGATGAGGATGAGTCGGGGGCGGATTCCGGGCAGGTAGATAACGGCGCGGAGGATGTAATTGACTGCGGAAAAATAGAGGTTTCCGGGGATTTCGGCGTGGAAGGGGAAAGCGTGACGGATGTTCTGGGCCGGGTTCTGGAGGATGCGGGCAGCCTGCTGGAAGAGCTGTACCAGAGCGGGCTTGACACGGTACACGACAGTACGCTTGATGGGCTTGCCCGTATGGGAAAGCTTGCGGAGCAATACGGACTTTCGCATCTGGCGGAGATGCTGGCACAGCTGGCGGACGGGGCAGGGATGCGGCGGCACCGGCTGGAGCGCAGTGCGGACGGGCTGGCGGAGGTTTATGTGCGGGCTTGTGAGTATGTTTATCTTTGCAGGGGGAAGGTGGAGATTGATCAGGGGTGGGGATATTATAACAGTGGTGGATCAATGTGAAATAAGCGAAACCATTTTACCTGTATACGAAGTAAAATATAAAGTCAATATTTATTGATGGGAGGAACCTTTATGTCAAAGTTAAACATCGACCAAAAGAGCGTGAAAATGCTTTTCAGTGAGAAAAAATCCGATTTTTTGATCCCGGATTATCAGAGACCATACGCTTGGGGAGAAAAGGAATGCCAGACGTTATGGGAAGATCTGTTTCTTTTTGCGTTTCCGGATAATGACTGTGATAAGTTTAACAGCGAGAGCGAAGAGTATTTTCTCGGTCCGATCGTTACGTTTAAAAATGAACAGGGCAAGATGGAAATCATCGACGGACAGCAGCGTTTGACAACCCTGATGCTATTGCTCCGGGCGTTCTATGAAAAGTACGGGAGCATGCGGAATGATAAGGCTGTAAAAACAGGAAAATTTATTGAGCAGTGTATTTGGAAAACCGATGAATTTGGCGATCCGGACAAGGCCGCGCTCAAAATTGATTCGGAAGTGGCTACGGACAGGGAAAAAGAAGAATTTTTGAATATTTTAAAAAGCGGTGTTGTTAAGGACAGTGAAAAAAGCAGTTATGCCAATAATTACCGTTTTTTCCAGCAAAAAATCTCCGAGTTTTTAAATACATACCCGGATTGGTTTTCCTTTTTCCCGATACGGATCATGAACAACTGCATCTTACTCCCGATTGAGGCAGAATCACAGGATACTGCCCTCCGTATTTTCTCGACGTTGAATGACAGGGGCAAGCCTTTGTCTGACGCGGATATTTTTAAGGCGCAGTTTTATAAATATTATTCTGCAAAAGGCGAGAAGGAAATTTTTATACAAAGGTGGAAGGAGCTCGAAGCGCTCTGCGATTCCATTTTTCATCCGGCTGCCGGGACACCAATGGATGAAGTTTTTACAAGATATATGTATTATGAAAGAGCAAAGCAGGGGAATAAATCGTCAACCACCGAGGCGCTGCGTAAGTTTTATGAAAAAAATTCGTATGCCCTGCTGAAAAATGATCAGACGTTTGATCATCTGACCGATCTTGCAAACTTCTGGAATGATATACAAAACCAGAGTGTAGAAAGATTTTCGGACAAAATCCTGCGCAGGCTGTTTGTGCTCAATTATGCGCCGAATGGTATGTGGACGTATTTTGTTTCTGTGTACTATATGGCGAACCGGAATGAAGAGGGGATGCTTGACGATGATAAATTTTATGATTTTTTAAATAAGATCACAGCGTTCATCTGGGCATATGCGGTTACGAACCCGGGGGTAAATGCACTTCGCACTCCGGTGTTTGCCGAAATGATCCATATTGTCAACGGACAGCCAGTCTGCTTTTCGGATTACTTATTTCACACGCAGCAGGTGCAAAATGCATTTAATAATTACGTTTTCAGCAATAACAGGGCCATCACAAAAGCTATGCTGACATGGTGGGCATTCCAGAATCCGGAGCAGCCGCTTCTGTCACTGGAAAATATTATTGAGATTGAACATATCTTTGCTCGCAACCGGCAAGAAAAGGAACATTCCCTTTCGAATCCGGGAAACATCGAAAGCCTTGGAAATAAGGTTCTGCTGGAAAAGCGTATCAATATCCGGGCTTCGGATTATCGGTTCCGTGACAAAGTGAAATATTATACCGGCTTCGAGAATAACAGGAAACAGCGGAAAGAAGGTACAAAAATCAAGGAATTGACGGATTTGGCGGAAACGGTGACAGATTTTACAGAATCGGACATTGTTCAGAGAAATACGAAGATTATTTTTAGCTTTATCGAATTTATGCATAGCTGCGGTCTGCTGAGAGAGGATTCGCTCTGATCGATATTCTACCATGCCGAGCCGGCAAATGCTTTTGGAAACATGCTGCAATATCAATAAAGTTAGCAGAAAGGAGAAACAACCCAAATGAACCCAAAAAATATCCTGGAAGAAAAAATCACCGCCTTCTTCAACACCCTCCCGCTCACCTCAGCCGAGCGTCAGTCCGCCGCGGATTTCCTCTCCGGCAAGGCCGGGCATGATGCCCTGGACGGTTTCGCCTTTGAGGATTTATCTTCCATCCCTGCCGATAGCGCGATCCGCCTGTTCCGGGAGCTGGTAAAGTCGGGGGAGCGCGATGTCGCGGCAAAGTTATTTTCCGTGCTTCTTGCCAAAGGGGATTCCACCTGCTTCCGCATGATCCCGCTGGAAGTAATCGATCCGCAAAGAGGAGCCGTCGATCTGGAAACGGACGCTGCCAAAAAAGCGGCTGTGTATGCGGCGCTGCTCGGCGCGGATATATACCCGCTTGACTCCTCCTCACGCGACCGGCTGGTTGAGATCGCGTGCGGGAAAGCTGAAATTTTAAAGCAGGCGATCCAATTCGAAAAGAACAGTTCGGATAAAGGGAAGTTTGTGCTTTGCGCCGTCTATTTTATGCGAAAATGCAGATGCGGGGATGAGCAGGAGAAACCGGTTGTGGAGGAGGATCGTCTGCTGCTGGAGCAATATGAGGAAATCGCGATCGAAAGCCTGGACAGGATGTACCCGCCTTTCCATCTGTCCGTGGCGGAGGTGAAAGATGCGGTGAGGAACGGTGCAGTGACGGAGTATATTTTAAAGCTTGCGGGCTTAAAGCACGGGCTTTCGATGCAGACGTTAAGGCTGGTGGCAGGCCTTGCGTATCTGAACTATCCGCTTTCCGGGAAGCTGAAGGATGTTGTAAGAATCTGTCTGGCTGCGAATATGGAGGAAACGCTGGAGGCGATCAACCTGATCGGCCTTGTCTCACCGATGGATATTTATACAAGGGGCACAACATATGACAGGGAATTTGGCCTGTCTGCAAAGGACTATATCTGCTGGTCGGCGAAAAAGGGCCATACACTGATTTTGGAAAGACAGCTGGAAGATAATACAGAGATTTATGTGGAGGTCATGGATGAGGTGCCGGTTGACGCTTCGAACCGGATGCTTGACGTAATTAAAAAGAACAGGCCTGCGTTTTATAAGGAGCTCCGGCAGATCAAAAAAAGCTACGGTCAGAATAAGTTGATTGATAAGCTTGCAAACAAATTAGTTAAAAATAATTCGGATTCTGATGTTATCCGAGCGTTTCTGCGCGGTCAGGAATCGGTGGATACGCTGTACCCGCTTGCAGAAAAGCTTGGGAAGAATTATTATTACACCGGCAGAACCGAGCGGGGAATATTGGATAATACCGATAAGGAAATTGTGGACGGGAAGTTTTACCGCCGGATCCAGGCTTATATGTGGCTCTGGCGCGGGTATTGGTTTCTGCGCGGTGATCTGTATGAAAGCAGGGATATCTACACATCAAAGATCAGTGCGGCAAAGGTTGTGGAACTGTTTGGGAATTTTGACTGGGAAGAGCTTGATATCGCACACCAGCTTTCCGGGGTTGGTAAGATGGAAGACTGGGTTTACAACAATTCCGATAGAGAAGCGTTCCACGCCGGGGCAATCCAGGTTTTCGGACAGTATTTGAAGGAGCGGCGGGAGGAAACACTTGCGGCATTCGCCGGGGGCGAAGCGGCGGAGCGCCTGCTCGGTCTTGAGATACTTGCGCAGAATACGGAGGAAAACAAGGCGGAAATCTTATCTTATGCGGAGGATGGGGCAAAGGTAATCCGGCAGCAGCTGTTTGAGCTTTTAAGCCGCCAGACAGGCTGGCGGAAAGAAATTGAAGAGATGCTCGCATCGAAGAAATCGTCGGTGCGGGAGCTTGCCATCCGCGTCTTCGTTGTTTGGCAGGAAGCCGGAACAGACTGCGGGGAACTGCTTACAAAGATTCTGGAAAAGGAAAAGAGCGTGAAGCTGAAAGGAATGCTTCAGGATGCATTGATCGCAAAGGACGGCGGCGCGGCGGCGGCAGGTAAATCGCTCTCACAGAAGGATCTGGTGGAGGATATACACAAGGGCGGAAGGAAGCGCAGTCTCTCCTGGGCTTACGAAACCCCGTTTTCCAAAGTACATATGCTCTCCGGGGAGGAGGCAGGGGAAGATTATCTGCAGGCTATTTTTCTGTATTATTATTCCATGACGGTTCTCGGTTATAACAAAAATGCGGAATTTCTGGCAGGCGCGCTGCAGCCGGATGAGTTTGCAGTCTATGTAAATGAATTGTTTGACAAATGGGTTGAGACGGGCGCGGAGGCAAAAAAGCGCTGGGTGCTGTACGCGGCTGCCATCCACGGCGGCAGTGAGATTATCGAGCGGTTAAAGCGCCAGCTCAAGGAATGGCCGAAGCAGTCGCGCGGTTTGATTGCGTGCGAAGCGGTGCAGGCGTTAAGCTTAAATCCGCTGCCGCAGGCGCTGATTACAGTGGATGGGCTCGCGCGGAAATTCAAATACCGGCAGGTGCGCGCGGCGGCGGGGAACGCGCTTGATTTTGCGGCGGAGCAGCTTGGCATCAGCAGGGAGGAACTGATCGACCGGATTGTGCCGGATCTCGGCTTTGACGAGGGGCTGGGGCGGACTTTTGACTACGGGGAGCGGAAATTCCGCGTGATGATCACCCCTGCGCTGGAGTTTGAGGTATATGAGGAACTGGAGGAGAAAGAAGCCGTACCGGAGAAGGGAGCAAAGAAACGCGGTTCCAAGGGGAAGCCGGATGACGGCAGCGCAGGGAAGAAGCTGCCGGAGAAAAATGCGGATGCCGCCGCAGAAGTTTCGGATGCCGCGGCAGACACAGGCGCGGCGGATACAGCCGCAGCGGCTGCCGAAGGCGGTAAGGGGCAGGAAGCAGCAAAAGAGAGCGCAAAAAAGCATATTCTCGGAAAGAAGCTGAAAAGCCTTCCTGCGCCTGGCAAGAGGGACGACGAAAGGAAAGCGTCGGAAGCTTACAACGAATTCAAACAGATGAAAAAGCAGATGAAGGAGATTATTTCCAGCCAGACGCAGCGTCTGGAGCAGGCGCTCTCCTCAGCGCGCATGTGGAGCGTGGATGCGTGGTGTCGGCTATTTGTGAAAAATCCGGTGATGCACCAGTTTGCGACCGGCTTAATTTGGGGCGTTTACAGGGACGGAAAGCTTGTTCAGAGTTTCCGCTATATGGAGGACGGCTCGTTTAACACACAGGACGAGGAGGAATACCACCTGCCGGCGGGAAGTCCTGACGGGGACGGCGCGGAAGCAGCACCGTCCGGGGAAAGCAGCGCCGCGGATGGGAAGGAAGCCGCCTGCGGCCGGACAAAAGCCGATCCTGCTGCCGCGGGTGAAGAAAAGTCTGCGCGGCAGCAGGGCGCAAAAATCGGCCTGGTGCACCCGATCGAACTGACCGAGGAGGACAGGGAGGTCTGGAGGGAGCAGCTGGCGGATTACGAGATCACACAGCCGTTTCTGCAGCTGGAGCGCCCGATTTATACTCCGGAGAAGGGGGAATTAAAGCAGCGTGAACTTACTCGTTTTTCCGGGCGCATCGTCAATTCCATGTCGCTGAACAGCAGGCTTACAGGAGCCGGCTGGTATCATGGGTGGGTGATTGACGGGGGCTGTGTTGATACCTTTTGGCGTGATGATAAGGCGGTTAGTTTGGGGGCAGAACTGAATTTCTCCGGCTGCTTTGTCGGCTTCAGCAATGAGGATGTCACAATCGGAAACGTGTGCTTTTACCGGATCGGCAAGGCTGAGCCGGGCTGCCCGCTGTATGAGGTGGAGGATAAGCAGAAATGCCTGCTGGAAGATGTCCCGGCGAAATATTTCAGTGAAATCGTGCTGCAGGTCGAGAGGGCGGCCGGTGCAGGGAAAGAATAATGCAGGCAGAATCAGGGGAAGAGGATGCGGATGTATGAAAACGGAAATTTGAAACCGGACACAAACAAACGGCGGAGAAAGCGGCGGATGCTGCTGTTCCTGATTTGCGCTGCCGTCCTGCTCTCCCCCGCCGCTGCCGTTTCCGCCGACATAGGACCGAAACCCTCCGTTCAGATCACCTTTACCGGGATGGAGGGTGAGGAGTATTACGGAACCTTGCTGTCGCTGTATGACTCCACGGGGCCTGCGGGGGTGTGGGACGGGGATGACAGGAATGCCCGCTATGAAGAAGGAGAATATGAGATTTGGAAAGCATTTGCGGAATATAAGGATGCGGACGGATTTTACTTTCTGCAGGAATGGTGGCACTGTTCCGAAAATCAGGAGCTGAAATGGCTTTACTGCCCGCCGTCCACCTATAAAATCCTGCTGTATTTTCCGGGGAGGGACGCGTTCTATGTGAGCCCGGTTTACACGATGTATGCGTTTGACAGCTATTATACCGTAGATTTGTCAGGGCTGGCGGACAATCCGGTGCTCACGGCGGAAAAATGTTACGATTATACCTGGGAGATGATTTCTCTTGCGGTGCGGATTTTGCTTACTGTTTTTCTGGAGCTTGTGGTCGCGCTGTTTTTCGGATACCGGGAGAAGCGGCAGCTTATCTTTCTGGCGGCGGTTAATGTACTCACCCAGATCACGCTGAATGTATGGCTGAATTATGTAAATTATACATCCGGCGAGATGATGTTTGGTTTTGCGTATATTTTGGGTGAACTGATCGTGCTGGTTCTGGAGGCAGCACTTTACTGCGCCCTGATCGGACGGTTCAGCAAAACGCCGCAGCGGCGGGGAAAGGCGGTCTGCTATGCGGCTTTGGCAAATGTGCTCTCCTTTTTTGCAGGGTATTGGCTGGCGGAAAACATTCCGGGGATTTTTTAGCGGAGGTTTGGGATCATGGTATATGGGGCAATCAACGAATGCGGGGAAGAGTGGTATACAAAAATGGGCAGGGTATTTACTGCGATCAAGGGACGGCAAATAAATTATAACTGGCTTATTACGGATATGGAATCCGTACCCTTGCCGCCCCAGATGGTAAGAAGCTGTAATGGGAGGAATTATTGCTGGCTCACCGGGGAGGAGCTGACCCGGATCGTGCAGGAAGAGGATGGACAGTGGGTCTGGGCTGTCCTGTCCGGGTTTGAAAAAGAGATCCCTCTTTCAAAGGTTTTGAAATATCCCAAGCCATATGCGGACGGGTATAGAGGATTTTGGGAAAATCCGCTTTCCATACAGCATCCGCTTGCAAGCGTGGAAATCGTTCCGTGGGATGCCGGGCTGACCTTATTTTTTAGCAGGGAGGAAGGAGCGGTTCGGGATTTTATGGCGTTTTTCCCGTACAGTGAGGATTTGTCCAGGCATAACGCAAAACGGATTGCAAGATCCTGCGACAAATTTCTGTTCCGGATCGAGCAGATTTATAGTATCCGCAGCGTAGGAACGGCGGTGGTTGGCATCGTTGAAAAAGGCAGCATCGGGATAGGGGATACGGTATCTTACGGTCAAGAACCGGGAGAGACGATGTTTCCCTGCAAGGTCAAAGCCATCCACGGAAAGGGCAGCCCTGAGGGCGGGATTGGATTGGTGGAACGAGCCACGTCGGATGGAGCCTGCCGCTATGGCTGTGCTTTGGTGCTGGATGAGATGGACAGCGGCAAATTTTTTGCAGGCGAGTATTTGTTTCTCCCTTATGGCGGGTCAGAAGCAGAATAAGAAAATCGGCGCTCGGCGGCATACAGGAATGATTGTGAGACGCTTATGGTTTCGGATTTATGCCGGCCGTGTGCGGAGGTGCCGCAGATAAGACGGATAAATTGCGATCTTGGAAATCCGTTGATAAAGATAAGATTTTATGGAGAATTTTGATGGAGGTAAAAAGCATGGGAGAATTGGGACAGTTGGAACAATATGACCGGCGGATTGCGCAGATCATGGAAAAGATTGAGAAAATAAAGGATAGAAAGTTTTCTTTTTCCTGCGGGATATGGCCGCCGGTTTGGGAGCCTCCGGTTAGTGAGGAGGAGGTAAGCGCGTTTGAGGCGGAGAAGGGAATCCGGCTTCCGGGGGATTACCGCCGGTTCATCACGACCATAGCGGGTTCCGGAAGCCAGCCTTTTTACGGCCTGCTGTCTTTTCGGAAACGGGAAAACATGGCGGAACATCCATTTCCTTATACCTTGGATCATAGCCTCTATTTCCTCTATATGACGGAGGAAGAAATGGATCAGTTTTATGATGATGATACCCCGTTTACAGCCGATCACGGGTTGTTGGCGCTGTGTACGGAGGGGGACGGAATGGACAGCGTTCTGGTGGTGAACAGTGAGGATCCTGATACTTATGGAACTGTCTGGTATTATGACCTGGCCAATGACTGCGGTATCATCCCGATGCGGGATAAGGAGACAGGAAAGCCTTTTCATTTTTTGGACTGGCTTGAATATTGGGTAGACCGGACGGCAGGCTTGGACAGCGATGAGTACTTTGGCTTCGCGGAAACTGTTTCCCTGCCGGAACTGCCGGATAATCCTGATATTATGGGACGGAAAATGGGATGGATTGAGTGAGACGGGACGGCCTGGAAAGATATTGGGGAAATCCAAACGGGGGATAAAAATATATCACATTTTCTGTGGATGCCAGGCGTTTGGCTGTTGACAACCGGAACCGATGGTGTTATGATGAAAACAGACGAACATGAGGAAAAGCGACGACGGAAAAAAGTAGCATATTAACCGCAAACAGAGAGGGTGTCATTTGGTGGAAGGCATCTATGTGGGTTGTATGTGAAAACCATTCCCCAGCTGTAGTGCCGAAAGTAGAGTAAGCGTTACCGTATATCTGCGTTAAAGGTTAGGGTTTGTTGGAACCTGAAGTAAAAAATTGAGGTGGAACCGTGCATTGAGCACCCTTGAGGATATATTGATATGTCTTTGAGGGTGCTTTTCTTATGTTGGTCGAAAATTTTATTCAGGAAAGGATGAGGTAAAATGAAGATTTGGACGAAGGACGGTTTCACGGTGGAAGCAAGGTTTGAAGATCCGGAGGGGAAGGAGGCATTCCGCCACACGACGGCACATATTTTGGCTCAGGCAGTAAAAAGAGTGTATCCGGATACCAAATGTGCGGTCGGTCCCGCGATTGCGGACGGTTTTTATTATGATTTTGATTTTGCTTTCCGTTTCTCGGAAGAAAATTTTGCAGAAATTGAGGCGGAAATGAGAAAAATCGTGAAAGAAAATTTGCAGCTAAGACATTTTACGATGGATCGTAAAAAGGCGGAGCAGGTGCTGAAAGAACGGAACGAGAGCTATAAGCTTGAGCTTCTGCGCGGGCTGCCGGAAGATGGGGAGATTAGTTTTTACCAGCAGGGCGAGCATCTGGAAATGTGCGCCGGGCCGCATGTGGCTTATACAAGCGCTATCAGGGCATTTCGGCTTTTGTCCGTCGCGGGGGCATATTGGCGCGGCGATGAAAAGAATAAAATGCTTATCAGGATTTACGGAACTTCCTTCCCGAATAAGGAGATGCTGGACGAATATTTAAACCGTCTGGAGGAGGCAAAAAGAAGGAATCACAGGAAGCTTGGAAAGGAGCTTGGATTATTTACGCTGTTGGAGGAAGGCCCCGGATTTCCTTTCTTTCTGCCAAAGGGACTGATATTAAAAAATCTGTTAATTGATTATTGGAGGAAGCTGCACGCGCGGGAAGGGTATGTGGAGATATCGACCCCTGTCATGTTGAACCGCAAGCTTTGGGAAACTTCCGGGCACTGGGAGCACTATAGGGAAAACATGTATACGGCAGTGATCGACGGGACGGATTTTGCCATCAAGCCGATGAATTGTCCTGGCGGGATGCTCGTGTATAAAATGGAACCGCATTCTTACCGCGAATTTCCTCTGCGCATCGGGGAACTGGGATTGATCCACCGGAATGAAAAGTCGGGCACGTTGCATGGCCTGATGCGTGTCCGCTGCTGCACGCAGGATGATGCCCACATTTTTATGACACCGGGGCAGATTCCGGGTGAGATCAAGGGTGTGGTTCGGCTGATCGACGAGGTGTATTCGGAGTTCGGTTTTAAATATCATGTGGAGCTGTCTACAAGGCCGGACAATTCCATAGGGAGCGATGCGGACTGGGAGATGGCAACGGGCGGTCTGAAAAACGCATTGGAGGATTTGGGGCTGCCATACATTGTCAATGAGGGCGATGGGGCATTTTATGGTCCCAAAATTGATTTCCATCTGGAAGACTCCATCGGAAGGACATGGCAGTGCGGCACAATTCAACTCGATTTTCAGCTGCCGCAGCGTTTTGGGGCGGAGTATACCGGGGAAGATGGAAAAAAACATCGCCCGATCATGATCCACCGGGTTGTGTTTGGGTCGATCGAGCGGTTTATCGGGATATTGACCGAGCATTATGCCGGGAAATTCCCGCTGTGGCTGTCGCCAGTGCAGGTGAAGTTATTGCCGGTCTCGGATAAATATATGGATTATGCAAGAGAGGTGGAAGGGATTTTGAAAAAGGAAGGAGTGCGCTGCGAAACGGATGGGAGGGCGGAAAAGGTCGGATATAAGATACGGGAGGCGCGGTTGGAGCGAGTGCCTTACATGCTGATCGTCGGCGGGAAGGAAGCTGCGGAAGGCTGTGTGTCCGTCCGGAAACGGGAAGATGGGGATTTGGGAAGTATGACGGTGGAACGGTTGTTGGGCATTCTCAGGGAGGAAGGATATGGAGCGGCTTTTGGTTGTGGACGGCAGTAATCTGTTGTTTCAGATGTTTTTCGGGATGCCTTCGCGGATTGTGAACCGGCAGGGGAAGGCAATCCAGGGAACGCTTGGGTTTACGGGTGCGCTGTTAAAGATCATCCGGATGGTCAGGCCGACGCATGCCGCGGTTCTGTTTGACGGGGAGCATGAAAATCCGCGCGCAGCCATTGACGCGGGTTACAAGGCGAACCGTCCGGATTATAGCAAGGCAGCAGAAGATGAGTCACCGTTCTCGCAGATAGGGGATGTTTATGCAGCGCTTGAATTTCTTGGTATAAAGCACGCGGAAACCACAGTATGTGAAACAGACGATTGGATTGCCGGCTATGCTTTATCGCTGGAAGCGGAGAGCGAAATGGTCATTTCATCTTTTGACAGCGATTTTTTCCAGCTGGTCAACGAACGGGTTTCGGTGCTTCGTTACCGCGGGAAGAAGACGGCGCTCTGCACCCCGGAATTTATCCGGAAAAAATACGGCATCGAGCCCGGACAATATGCGGATTTTAAGTCTCTGACGGGTGATGCGGCGGATAATATCAGGGGGGCAAAGAAGATCGGCTTGAAGACGGCGGCGTGGTTGCTGAACGAATTCGGCACCTTGGAAAACATTCTTGTAAATGTGGGGAAGATTGAAAAGCTTTCCGTCCGGGAATCTATACTTCAAAACATGGAACGGCTGAGAAAAAATTATCAAATTATCCGGCTTACGGGTACGGGAGAACTTCCGTTTGCGATGGAGGAACTTTTTTATGTGGATGACGGAAAGAGGACGAATGAGGTTTTGAAAGGGATTGGCCTGATGTGATGAAATTGGAGGGGGAACGGTTTATAAGGGGGATTTATCATGGAAGAATACGGAAGGATATGGTATAATGTCGTCAAGACTTATACCAGCGCTGATTTGCGGTCCGACCAAAGGGAGGAAAGTTTCATCGGCAAATCATGTGCATGCCCCGCAGGGAAGCATGTCCGGAGGACATGGTATAATGTCGGCAGATATGATACCAGCGCCGGTTCGCCGTCCGACGAAGGAGGACATCTACCATGGCGAACCGTGTGCATCCGCCGGGGGCAGCATGTCGGAACGACATGGTATAATGTCGTCAGACATGATACCGTCACCATTCCTTCGAAGCGATTCACCCACCGGCAGGAAAGTGCATCTTTATGTGTGTTATGCACTTTCCATGCCGGACTTTCCATATCAAAACAGTTTGATACGACAATTCTAAGATTCGTTCCGCATAATGCAGGAAGATAATATTTTGCATAAACGGATTAAAAATATAAATAAAATCACAAGGGGGTAAAAACGATGGCAAATCTCAAAGGAAAAAAGGCAAAAGAAGCGGCAAAACTTGCAGAGGATAAAAAGCTTGCGGCGAGCCTTGGAATCACGCCGGAGGAATTGGCGGACCGGAATGTGCCGAAGGTCGGGTTTGATGAGGAAAGGGAACGGCGTTTTGATTATGGAACGCGCAGTTTTGTGGTGACGCTTGACGCGATTGCACCGAAAATAGCATTTGCGGTATTTGAACTTGAAAAGCCAAAAGCGAAAAATGCGGGGGCAAAAAAGGATAAGCACAGTGAGCTCTTATACGGGAAGAAGACAAAAAGTCTTCCGAAACCGGGCAAAAATGACGATCCGGGTAAGGCAGAGGCGGCGCAGGAAGAATTTAAACAAATGAAAAAGGAATTGAATGCGGTGGTAAAAAACCAGAAAAAGCGGCTGGAACTGGCGCTAATGACAGGGAGGTGCTGGAGCAGGGATGCCTGGCGAAAGCTGTTTGGGGAACATCCCATCCTGCGCCCGCTTTCCTTTGCCCTGGTATGGGGGATTTATGAGGGTGGGCAGCTTGTGAAAAGCTTCCGCTTCCGGATGGATGGGCTATTTTATGATGCGGCGGGGGAAGTGCTCGAACTTACGGAAAATGCGAGAATCGGGCTTGTGTTCCCGGCAGAGCTGACCAAGGAAGAAAGGAAAGCATGGCAGGATCAGATATGGGAAGATAATATGCACGACCAGCCGATTGAACAGCTTGTACGGAAAACCTATATCGTACATAAGCAGGAAGCAAAGAAAAAAGACCTTGTGCGCTGTAAGGGACAGTTTTTCCTTGATGAAATGTTCGGCGACAAGTTGGAAAAATTTGGATGGCATCAGGGGTGTCCGATTGACGAACATGAGTATTTTAATCTTTATTACCGCGAGGACCCAGATGCAGATCTTTGTGTGGAGCTGCATACGTCCGGCAATACCCCGTGGGATAATATGGAGATCCGGCTTTACGGGGCGAGGTTTTACAAGGCGGGGATGTTTGACTGGGAAACGCATGCGTATGACGAGCAGGACAGGGGGAAAGCAATCAACCTAGAAGATGTTCCGGCGCGGTATTTCAGCGAAGTCGTGCGGCAGATTATGGAGGCGGCTGCGGAATCATATCTGGGGAATGAAAGTGATTTTCCGGGGGAGGAGCTGGAGTAAGTGAGGAAAGTGTATTGATTTAGGGGGACAGGGCAGGAAAAAATTTGCAGAAATGAGAGATTTTTCCTGCCCAATGTTTTTATTTAAGAAAGATTTTCATTTGGGTTACAAAAATGAATGTGTTTGGGCGAGAAAGAGCCGGAGTATTATCAAGTAGGACATGCTATTTTTTAAAACAGGTTTACAGAGAGCCCATTTCATGTTATAATATTGTTACTATTTTGGTAACAATATTATAACATGAAATGGTGTCATATATATAAAATTCAGGAGGATATATCATATCTCATGACCATAAAATACCGAAGCAAAACAGTTGAGCAGCAATTTTGTTCAAAATACCAGAAAAAATGGCGCTATCCGGAGCCGGTAAAGGAGAAACTCAAGGCGACCGAAAAGGGGAATGGAGCATATATTTAGGAAGAACGGGTTATAGGATAACACTGGTTCCCAGTGATGATAAAGGTCAGGAGATATGGGGCGGGGATATTATTGCACACTGTAAGATAATTAAAATTGTCGTTATAACGGAGGTGTCAAATCATTATGAATAAATTAGAATATGAGGAGATTTCCGCTTTTCATCCGGGCTATTATATCCGGGAAATTATTGAGGATATGGGAGTCAGTCACAATGAGTTTGCAACCAGAATGGGAACGACAGGAAAGACATTGAGCAACTTGGTGAATGGACAGTGCAATCTTTCTAATGATCTTGCAGGCAAGCTTTCCATGATGCTGGGAACGAGTGTGGATATGTGGCTGAATCTGCAGGCAGTGTATGATCAGAAAAAGATGGAGATTGAGCAGCGGAAGGCTTTGTCAGAGCAGGAAAAGATTGTTTCAATGATTGATTATAGTTATTTTGTTAAAGTTGCAAAACTTCCGGAAACAAGAAAATGTATTGACAAAGTAAAGAATCTTTGTGGTTTTTTCAAGGTGTTTGATTTAAGAGTAATGTTGGAACAGGATTTTCTTGTGAATTACAGAGCGGGAGTTCCTTGCTTGGAACAAAAAAATATTGTCAACGCACAGGCGTGGCTGCAGACTGCATTGAATTTTTCAAAAAGCATGTTAATTCATGGGTTTGACGCGGGCAAGCTGCAGGCGGCATTACCGGAAATACGGGGAATGACACTTCAGGAACCGAAGATTTTCCTGCCTAGGCTGAAAAAAATATTTGCGGATTGCGGTGTTGCTTTTGTACTTTTGCCGCATTTGAAAAATTCTGGGATAAACGGAGCTGTGAAATGGGTTGGTGCAAACCAGGTTCTCTTGGCGTTGAATGACAGGAGGTGTTATGCGGATACCTTTTGGTTTTCGCTGTTCCATGAAATAAAGCATGTCCTTCAGCAAAAAACAAGAATTGTGTTTATCAGTTCGGATATTGCCGGGTTGAATAAATTAAATGAGTCGCTGGAAGCAGACGCGGATAAATTTGCGCAGGATTATTTGATTCCGCCATTAGAGTATAAAAAATTTGCACCGGATTTTTATACATCGGATGCGGAGATCGAGGCATTTGCAAAACAGATTGGGGTGCATCCGGGCATAGTGGCAGGAAGATTGCAGCACGATCAGGTGATTGTGCCAAACCGCTGTTCAAAGCTGAAGGTCAAGTATCAGATTATCGTGTCAGATAAGAACCCAAAATAGGTTCAGGAAAAGTCGAATAAAAAATGAAGGAGGCTGATTACAATGATGAATCAAAGAGAAAGCGAATCCGGAAAATGGGAGAAGCTGTTCTCCGTTCTGGAATTATCGGAGGAGGAACAGAAAGCGGCGCAGGCATATCTTTCCGGGGAGAAAGGAACCGAGGCATTGGACTGCATCGAATTCAAGGATCTTTCCGGCGTTGATGAGGAGCCGGCAACAAAGAGGTTTTACGAGCTGATCCGCAAAAAAGACAGGGATGGTATGCAGCCGGTAAAAGCGGATATGGCAAGACTATTCCAGCTGTTGTTTGCAAGGGGGAAAACCACCTGCTGCCCGATGGTTCCGGTTGAGGTTATGCGCATGCTGAAGCCGACAGAATGGGCGGATCCGGCGAAAATGGCGGCAACGCATGGCGCGGGGGTCGGAATGTCAGATTATCCGCACAGCTATATGCTTGAATCCGTGCTTGAGCTTGCAGGAAGCGCGGAAATGATAAAGCGGGCGCTTGCAATGGAGGCAGGTCCGGCGGAAAATGGGAAATTCGTCCTGCTCGCCCTCTATTTTTATGCAAAATATCCAAAGGAATGCCCGCCGCCGACCGAGGATCTGCCGATGTTTTCCGCTTATGAGGATCTTGCCGTAATGTTCTTTGGGAAACTGTATTTCGGGTCGGTGGATCAGCCGCTTCTTGAACAGCTTTCGCAAGCATTGTCAAGCGGGGAGATCCCGGAGAAGTTTTCCGCGCTCGTCGGCGCGAAGCCGCCGGTTTCGGAGGCACTGCTGCGGCTGACGGCGGGCTTGTCGTACATAAACTACGGCCATTCGGAAAAATTGAAAAACATTGTCCGGCTGTGCCTCCTGGCCGATATGAACAAGGGGCTGGAAGCGCTGTGCGCCATGAGCCGGGGGCTCCGTACGGATATCTGCACAAAGGGCGGCTCCTACGATAAGGTTTTCAGGATTGACAGCGAGGCCTATCTGACCTGGGCAGTGAAGGGAGACCACAAAAACATCCTTAGAAAGCAGCTGGAAGAGAATACGGACTGCTATCTGGGAGTGATGAAAGCGATGCCGGCGGAGCGGGCCAACAAAATGATGCTGCTTGTAAAGGAACACAAGCCGGAGCTGTATAAAAAGCTCTTGGCGGAACGGCGGCGGACAGGCAACCGTGAGGATCAGGAAAAGCTGATTGCAGAACTGGTTAAGAATGAACCGAACCTTTCTGCAGCCGAAGCGTGGCTGCGCGGGGAAAGTACGCTTGAAAAATTCCGTGAGGATTACAACTGCGGATTGCTGAATGATTTCTACGGAGGACATTATGAGTGGGGGCTTCTTGCTGCCTATCATGAAAACTATGGCGATGAGGAATTTTTCCGCCGTGTTGAGGTCTATATGCTTTTCAGGGGCTTGGCGTACTTTTTCGTGCAGAGAATAAAGGTGGGCGGAAAATCAAGTTCAGACAAACTGAACACAGAGCGTATCCGGAAGATGTTTGAGGATTTTGAGCAGGAAGGGGTTTCCCTGTCCATGCAGATTCCTGTGGTGAGTATGATCAGCGATCGTCTGTATATGCAGGGGGAAAAGGGTTATTTTCTGGACTGCGTGGAGGAATATTTCGGTGAGTGTCTGGAAAAGAAGCGTGAGGAAACGCTTGCTGCTTTTCTGGGTGCGGACGCGTTTGCAAGATGCATCGGCCTGCAGATACTTTCGAAGGACACGGCGGGCAACAAGGCAGAGATCTTAAAGTATTCGCAGGACGGTTCCAAGGCGGTCAGGCAGCAGCTCTATGAGTTATTGTGCGCACAGAAAGGCTGGGAGGACGATGTGAAGGGACTTCTCGCTTCGAAAAAGGCGGCAGAACGGGAACTTGCGATCCAGGTGCTGTCCGCATGGCAGGAGTCCGGCGCTGACTATAAGGAACTGTTTTCTCAGGCGATGGAGAAGGAGAAAAATGCGAAGGTGCGGCAGCTTCTGGGCAATGCTCTCGGCATGGAGAGCGATGCTGGGGATACGGCAGGCGCAAAGACGCTTTCGCGGGCGGAGCTTGTGAAGGAGCTGCACAAGGGAGGAAAGAAGCGCGGACTTGCCTGGGCGTATGAAACGCCGTTTTCGCAGGTGCATATGGCGGGGGATGCTTCCGGGAAGGAGCCTGCGGGCGAGGAATATCTGCAGGCGGTTCTTCTGTGTTATTCCTCCGCGGACGGCTGCGGCGTAAGCAAAAACGCTGCTTATCTGGCGGAGGGGCTGGATGCGGCGGAGTTTGCCGTGTATGTGGATGAATTGTTTGATAAATGGATGGAGGCGGGCGCAGAGGCGAAAAAGCGCTGGGTGCTCTATACAGCGGCAATCCATGGAGGCAGTGAAATCATCGAAAAGCTTCACCGCCGGATCAGGGAATGGCCGCAGGAGTCGCGCGGTGCGATCGCGTGCGAGGCGGTCAAGGCATTGAGCTTAAGTCCATTTCCGCAGGCGCTTCTGATCGTGGACGGGATTGCGCGCAAATTCAAATTTAAGCAGGTGCGCGCGGCGGCGGGGGCTGCCCTGGAATTTGCGGCTGCGCAGCTCGGCATCACGCGCGAGGAACTGGCCGACCGTATCGTGCCGGATCTGGGCTTTGACGAAAGGATGGAGCGGATATATGACTACGGTGAGCGGAAGTTCGTCGTGACCATCACAACGGCGCTGGAAATTGAGGTATTTGAGGGCGTGGATGCGGACAGCACAGGCAATATCCCGCACAGTCTGACACGCGGCAAGAAATTGAAAAACCTCCCGGCTCCGGGCAAGAAGGACGACGAAGCGAAAGCCGCTGCCGCTTACGAAGAATTCAAGCAGATGAAAAAACAGATGAAAACGACCGTTGCAAGCCAGAAGCAGCGCCTGGAGATGGCGCTTTCCACAGCGCGCGAATGGAGTGTGGACGCGTGGAAGCAGCTTTTTGTAAAGAATCCGATTATGCACCAGTTTGCCACCGGTCTGATCTGGGGCATTTACGAGGAGGGCAAACTGACACAGAGCTTCCGCTATATGGAGGACGGCTCATTCAACACCGAGGAGGAGGACGAGTTTGAACTTCCGGAACAGGGGAAGATCGGGCTGGTGCACCCGATTGAGCTGACTGTGGAATCGAAAGCGGCGTGGAAAGAGCAGCTCGCGGATTATGAGATCGCGCAGCCGTTTGAACAGCTTGACCGGATGGTCTACGCGATGACGGAGGAGGAAGCAGGCACGCAGGGGCTTACCCGTTTCCAGGACAGAACCGTAAATGATCTGGCGCTTGGCAGCAGGCTGGCGGGGCTTGGCTGGTACCGCGGCTCGGTGCAGGACGCGGGCGGCTTTGATACCTATTACCGCGAGGATAAGGAGATCGGGCTCGGCGTGGAACTGCATTTTTCCGGCAGCTTCGTGGGCTATGCCAACGAGGAGGTCACGGTTTATGACGCGAGATTTTACAGAGCCGGAACCATCGAGCGGGGAAGCTATGTGTACGATGAGGCGGACAAGGACAAGGCGCTGTTTCTGCGGGATATCCCGGCGAGATACTTCAGCGAGGTTGTGTGGCAGCTGGCGAAGGCGACGATGTAGAACGCAGAGGGAAGCCCGAGCGAAAGACACGATTCAACTTTTTATTAAAACCGTGCCACAGGCTTGCCTGCGGCACGGTACGGGGGTATAATTATGCATGAACTGAAGGTGCCAAACGCATTAAAAAGCGGCGATACCGTTGCCCTGATCTCCATTTCCGGGGGCAGGGCGGGCGATCCGGATATGCTGTGGAGGTATGAATCCGGCAAAAGGCGGCTGGAAGAAATCTGGGGTGTCCACGTTATTGCGACACCGAATGCTTTAGCCGGAAGCGATTATCTGTATCGGCATCCTGAGGTGCGCGCCGGGGATTTGATGTGGGCGATGCAGAATCAGGAGGTAAACGGAATTATCTGCATGATGGGCGGTGATGATTCTTACAGGGTACTTCCCTATATTGATCTGGATGTTATAAAAAACAATCCGAAAATATTTATGGGATTTTCCGACATTACCACATGGGTTGCAGTTTTTGCAAAGGCGGGAATAAGAGCCTACTACGGCCCAAATTTATTGACACCGATCGCCCAGCCTGCCGCACTCGATGATGATACGAAAGAGGCGATAACGAGATGCCTGTTTTCTGCCGGAGAAATAGGCGATATACTGCCCTGCCGGAAATATACGCAGATTGAGTGGAGAAACGTCGATAAAAATGATATTACGTGGACGCAGAATACCGGCTATAAGATCGTGCAGGGGAATAAAACGGTGCGGGGAAGGATTTTCGGCGGATGTGCGGGACCATTGCGGCAGATCATGGGAACCAAATTTTTCCCGGAGCCGGACTTCTTTAGGGAATGCATCATCATGCTGGAGTGCGGATCGCCTTATGGAAGTACTTTGGCGGGGCTGCATGACCTGCGGGCACTGGATGCTGCAGGGATGTTCCGGAATGCTGCGGGATTGATCACCGGCCCGCTAAATGATGAAGAGGAGGGGATATTGGTTAAGTTTCTGAAGTATGAGGCCGGCAGGGAGGATATTCCGGTCTTGTCCAATGTCGATTTTGTCCACAGAACGCCGATGACCGTGATTCCGATCGGGGCGATGGCGGAGATTGACTGCGGGCGTAAGATGTTCAGGATTTTAGAGTCTGGGGCTACCGGATAAGTGCCAGGGCATATTTTCTCTATAGTGCAGTGACAGAGATTTTACAGACCATATTAGAATGCACATTATAATCACGACAAACGCATGAGTAAATAAATTGTGAACAATCCATTTTTCTGGTAAAATAAAAGAAAAAAAGGATGGATCATAATGGAAGAACTGCTGAACTGGATGGAATACATTGAAGATGTGCGTCAGGCAAGAAAAGTACGCCACAAACTGAAAGACATATTGGTCATTGTCCTGTTTGCAACTCTGGCCAATGCGGATGACTGGGTGGAAATGGAAATGTTTGCAAAAGAGTACCAGGATTACCTGCGCAAATATATTGGGTTGGAAAATGGGGTCCCATCCCATGATACCCTTAACCGGGTCATGGGACTGCTGTCCCCGGATATTCTCCAGCAGCTGTATGGGAAGTGGCAGGAACTGATCAACCGGGATGAAGGGGAAGCATTAAAAAAGATCATTTGTATTGACGGGAAGACCATGCGTTCCAATAAAAGGAAAGAAGGAAAGCCGTCCCACATTGTTTCGGCATGAAGCCGGGAGGATGGTTTCTGCCTGGGCCAGAAGGCGGTAGAGGAAAAGGGCAATGAGATTACGGCAATCCCGGAACTTCTGGATAAGATACAGGTAAAAGGTCAGGTTGTCACGATCGATGCCATGGGAACCCAGAAAGCGGTCGCAGAAAAGATCCGCAGGAAACGGGCAGATTATGTATTGGCGCTGAAAGGGAACCAGAACGCCCTGTATGAGGATGTAAAACTGTATTTCAGTGATGCAAAGATACGGCAGGAAATCCGGGAGAAGGCAGGCTACACCAGCACAACGGAGAAAGCCCACGGGCAGGTAGAAAAAAGGGAGTACTACCAGACAGAAGAGATAAAGTGGCTGGCACAGAACAAAGAATGGAACGGGATAAAAAGTATCGGGATGGAAGAAAAGACGATACGGGATGAAAAAGGTGAGAGAAAAGAATACCGGTATTATATCAGCAGCCTGGCAACGGATATCGAGACATTCCGGAGGGCGGTAAGGGGTCACTGGAGCGTGGAGAGTATGCACTGGCATCTGGACGTGACTTTCCGGGAAGATGCCAGCACAACGTTGGATAAGCAGGCTGCACAGAACCAGAACATCATCCGGAAATGGAGCCTGAGTATATTAAAAATGATAGAGTTGATGAAGCCAGGGTTGTCCATGAAGAAAAAACGATTCGTAGTCAGCCTTCATCCGATAAAATATTTGGAAGAAGTATTATCTTTTAAAACAGGTGTCGGATCGGTTGAAGAGGACGGAAGAATTCATGCGTTTGTCGTGCATTATAATCGGAATTTATTGACATTAATAAGGTGGTACGATATAATAAAATATGGCTAAGGTCTGCAAAGAGATTGGATTATCTGGTCTGATAAGTATGTGACTGTATGTTCTATTCAAGGAGAAACCATCATGAGGATCGTTTTTCTTTGCAGGTTGAAATCGGAAACAGAACATCTTTGTATGTTGAAATAAAGAGAGGTATTAGTTTGGTATTGCATTTGACAATTAAAGAGTTTGGACGAGTGGAATTGGCAGAAATATCATTGGATAATTTTGTTGTTTTTGTTGGAAATAATAATAGCGGAAAAACGATGATCATGCAATTGATCTATGGGCTTAGGAAGAAATTGGTGGATTTTAGCGTCCCGGTCACGGAAATAAAGCAAACAGAGATAAATGGTCAATATTTGGTTCGCTGCGATCAGGACTGGTTTACGGAATTAGAATTGGAAATAAATAAATACTTAGATCAGAACAAATCTCGTATTATTGAGGATATTTTTGGAATGTCAATTCCTATTGGGGAAATAAGGATAAAGTTAAAAGAAAAGGAACTTATGTATTTTGTGAGCAGTGTTTCCGGATACCGAAATGACAATTGGGGAGAACAGAAGAATGAGATTCGCGTCAATATTCTCCAATATGAGAATGGAGAGGATGTAAAAGCTTTTGAAAGCCAGGTTTCGGACTGTATCAATTTGGAGGATGCAGTTAAGAAAGTGCCACAAATTGTTTGGGGACTTATTTTATCGGAAAAAACTGCTTTAGATTTAGGACAGCTTTTTTTACCGGCATCGCGCTCAGGGCTACAATTGTTGTATAAACAATATTTTGCGGGGGGGACAGAGGGGAATCTTGTCGTGCCGATAAAAGATTTTTTGCGCTTTCTCCAACTTTACACAGAAGAAAAACAATTGCAGGAAACCAGAAAGGATTTGTTGGAATTTGGTGAAAAACATCTTTTGCAAGGGAAGGTAGTTCAAAAGGGCAATGATACATTTTATGTTGACAGTATTACAAATAAAATGATTTCGTTGCATATTGCTTCTTCCATGATTCATGAGTTGTCACCATTTATGAAGGCCTTAGGCGCGGCGCAAAGGATTGATTGGCTCTACTGCGATGAGGTGGAGAATAGTCTCCATCCATTGCTGCAAAGAGAGATGGCAAGATGGCTAATCCGGATGGTAAATACTGGGATGCATGTAATTGTAAGTTCGCATAGTGATACAATGGCAAGCCGATTAAATAATTTGTTTATGTTAACGTACTTAAAGCAAAAAAAGAATATATACGGAATATTGACGGAATTAGGTTTGACGGAGAATGATTTATTGCGTTCCAATGTGAAATTAGGCATATATGAATTTAAGACTGGAAAACTAGGGAAGACCGTGGTTGAAAAATTGGAATTTATAAGTTGCCCGCTGATAGGATACGATTTTAAACTTTTTGGTAGCAATCTGGATAAACTTTACAATGAGGCAGACAGAATTACGGGGTGAAAAATATGATAAAGGCCAGAAAACTGAAAAGTTCAGAAATACCACAGAAAACAGCATTGTATGAGCTTGGGGATTCCCGGGATATCTTAGTGGAGGAAAAGCAGCAGGATGGAAGTTCAGATCAGGTGGTTTTAGAATATTGTGTAAAAAAAGGTGATACTGGATATTTCGCAAAAGAATACCGCCCCACAGGGGTGAAAAAGGATGGAGCAAAGGTGATTGATATTACATCTGTGATATTGAATTGTGAGAAGCGGTGTGTAAGATGGCATTTGTATGATATTAAAGATACGTTGGCAGGAGAGGATACGGCAGTTAAGCTTTATAATCAGTGGAACTCAGGTTTATGGTATTTACAACAAAATATTTTGCTTCAATTACGAGGGTATTTTGAGATTGCGGATTTGGGTGTCATAACACGATGCTATGACAAAGAAAAAATGAAGTATCTTGGTGATAAGTATCAGAAGCTCTGTAATGAAATAAGAGAAGATTCACAGGGCAGGACTTTGGCACATAGGAAAGGGCGGCCAGAGGTTGCAAAATATAGAGGAAAGCTTAAGGCGATTCAGGCAATTTTGAACAATGATTTTAGACCAGATTATGGGAATGTTACATACAAGATTCATATCAGACAATTAATTCATGAGAAGGATTTGGTTTATAAAACGAGATTTTTGGTATAAGGGGGAATAGAATGAGGGATTTTTTGGATGCGAAGTTTGATCAGTTTGTTGAGGATTTTAATTTGCAAAAAGATTCAAAAGCCGAGAATTGGAAGCGGTTTGTAAATTATCATTATTTTTCACAGCTTCAACCGGGTCGATTAGATACAGATTTGGATCTGCTGGATCAGACATGCATTGATTCCTCAGAATTCTCGGAGATACATGGCGTTTTTTTCTTGATGAATGATCAGATTCTCAGCGAACCACAAGATATTGACGACATTATACGGAGGGATCAGAAAGGTATATTAGAGCTATATTTTCTTTCTTTTGGCAATGTGGATGGCTTTGCGCAACAGTTGGAGAGGCTTTTTGATAATTTAGACGAGATAGAAAAGAATGAGAAATGGATAAGTATCCTGTCTTATGCAATGTCCCAGAACATCATGCTACGTTGGGAGGATAATCCGAAACTAAAACTTGTAATATATTGTGAGGATGGCAGGGTAACGGAATTAAGTTTCAGTGATGGATTCAAAAGATGCTTTTCTGATGTAGGGAAAGCAGTCAATATAGACAGAAAACACTTGCATGATATCGTCCGTTCTAATGAAAATAGTTATCCGGGAATATTGGAGGACGAAAAGTCGTTTCTTATACCTAGTGGAAAAGAAAGGCTTGGAAACGCATACATTATTTGCATTTCAGCCAAAGATTTAGTGCAGTTGATCACTACTTCGGAAGGATTGCTTCGACTAAATATGTTTGACGATAATGTTCGTGATTCACAGGGGTATTCAACGGTTAACCAAGAAATATTTGCAACATTAAAAGAGCACCCGGAACGTTTCGTCCTGTTTAATAATGGAATTACCATTGTATGCAAGAAGATTGAGCCTCAAAATGGTAAGTATGTGTTAGAAAATCCACAAATCGTGAATGGCTGCCAGACATGTAATATGATTTATCAGGCATCTCGTAGGGATATTGATTTGAGTGGGGTTCGGGTGATTGCCAAAATTGTGGGTTCAAATGTAGAGGATGTGACACAGGGAATTGTAAGAGGGGCGAATCGGCAGAATATAGTTTATGAGGAAGCATTTGAGACGATTAAGAGTTTTCATAAAGAGCTTGAAAAATATTTTGAAAACAATCAAGTGGATGGTTACCCAAAAATATATTATGAGAGACGTTCTAAACAATATGCCAATAACACGCAGATAAAACCACAACAAAAAATCAGTTTTCGTGCTTTAATCCAAAGTATGGTTGCACTGTTTTTGAATCGTGTAGAAGATAGCCATAAACATGAATATACATTGTTAAAAAATTATAAGGATGATTTGTTTGTAGAAACACATTCTTACCAACCATATTATTTGGCAGCTTTTTTATATCTTAATATAGATACTCTTTTTAGGGAAAAAAGACTTTTGAAAGAACTGGGAAGTTTTAAGATGCATATTATATTGTTGATTAAGGAATTAAAGGGTGGTCTTTCACCGGATCTTGCATCCAATCAGGTGGATAAATATTGTGAGCGATTGTTTGAAGTTTTTAAAGATAATAAGTTTGAGCAATGTGCATTGGAGGCGTGTAAAAAGTTCGAGGATATAAGGAAAAAATGGATTGATTTAAAGGGATCACAATATAGGTATGGCATTAAGGACAGTGCTGAATTCCGAAGTTTTCTCATGAAAGAGGTTCATGGGATGCCGGATGATCGCAATGTAGAAAAAATATATATAGGATACGTGATGAAAGTGGATTTGGATAGAAAGGGCGATTTTTACGGCTTTATTGAACATGCTCCTAATAATGTTTTTTTCCATGAGTTTGATAATCCAGATATTGATAGATCATATATGGACAAAAAAGTGTCATATAAAATCGTTAGTAATGGTAATCGGGAGAGAGCAATCAATGTGCGGCTTATAGAAGATAGGTGAGGGCAATCATTTGGTTAAATAAAATGATACAGCCTTAATTCTGCTAGTGCTTCCCACCAAGGCTTCCCCGATAACCCGAAGGCGAAATTCCCATGATCTTGTAAAAGGTACGGTTAAAATAACTGATATTGTTAAACCCGCAGAGGGAGGCGATCTCAGTTATTTTTGTGTCCGTTCGGATCAGCAACTCACAGCTTTTTACAATGCGCAGGCGGTTCAAATACTCAAAGGGGGTGTATCCGGTACAGTTTTTGAAGCTGTGGCTAAAGTAGCTTTCGCTAAACCCTGCCCTTTTTGAAAGCTCCGACAGCGTGAGGGAATCCGCAAAGCTTTCCTGCAAAAAATCGAGGCTTTTTTGGATTTCCCTGCGCAGGGCATGGTCGGAAACCGAGGCATTGAGTTTGGAAAAGCAAAGATTGTATAATTCCTGCCAGCAGAGAAACAAAGTGCCGAGCAAAGAAAGTTCATATCGTTCAAGTTCGGTTTCCGGGAGGGAAAAGATGGAGGGCAGCAGTACCAAAAGCCGGGCGTTCTCTGCCTTATCCCGTGTGACCGGATAGATGCAGTCGTAGCGCCATAGCTTAAGCGGCGCAAAGTAGCCCTGGCAGTAGGGCGGCAGGCTCTGCTCCAGCATGCGGTGGTCAAATACGATAGCCCGGTGGCAGCATAAAAGTGCCGCGTCCGTTCGATTGGCCGCGGTGTGGATCTGGTTTGGCGGTATAAAGATTCCTTCCCCGGCCTGCAGGAAAAAGGTACGGTTTTCGACATGAAATTCCACTGCGCCTTGTTCGAGATAAAAGATTTCCGCCTCCGGGTGGCAATGGAGGTAGAGGGCGCAGGAATCCTCTCTATTCACCACGGTGCGGTAGAGGGAGAATGGGCGCGAGGAGGTGCGGTGTACGATGTTTTCTACGGGTAATTCCTTGTGGGGCTTACTGTTTTCGGGCATGGGGATACCTTCTTTCTGTTTCATCTTCCGGTGAGTCTGGATTATTGGTAAATATGGCTTTCTGCATAAAAGCTGTTTTCTGGAAAATGCAGTTTTCCGGGTGCAGTGCTGCATATCACAAGTATAAGGTAAAAAGCAGAATAGTGCAAGTATCTCTTACAATAATGCAAGATTTCCAAAAGGAAAATTGATATAATTTTTATACGAACTGGAGGCTAAATCTACCCGATAGAATACATGGATATAATCGGACAGATTTAAGTTGCAACAAAGCATATGGGCGAAGAGGCAGGGACGATCGTGAAACATCCTCCGCATAAAAGATATGGCATCGAAGTGGTGAATGTTCTAACCGTGATATTTCACATAACTGTCCTTTTCACAGCCCCCAAAAAACGGAGGTATCAACTTATGGGGATTTTAACACTTGAAAACCAAAAGATCATCTTCCAGCGCCGCGATGAGCTGACCGTAGTCGAGGCGTACGGAAAAAACTGCATCCGCTGCCGATCCACAAAAAACAGCAAGCTTTCGGACGAAAACTGGACGCTGCTTGCGCCGGCGGAGGAAGCGGAGGGTGTTGTCACCGGGGACAGCCAATGTGCCACATTGACGAACGGGATGATATCTGTAAAGGTGGAGGCGGGCAACCCGTGGTACGGCGGCGTGCTCACCTGGTATCGGGACGGGAAACAGATCCTTCACACGAAGTTCGAAGGGGATTATACCGGGCGGAATGTACATACGGAGGGCGACCACTACCAGATTAAGGTGATTTTTGACGCGAATCCGGGCGAGCATTTTTACGGGCTTGGACAGGAGCAGGAGGATATCTTTGACCGGAAGGGAAGCACCTGCAACCTGCAGCATTATAATACCAAGTCGGCGGTTCCGGTGCTGTACTCCTCGCTTGGCTACGGTTTTTTCTGGAATAATCCCGCACCAGGGCGCTGCGAGACGACAAAGAACCATACCATGTGGGTGGCAGACAGCGCTTATCAGGCGGATTATCTGGTGTACGGCGGAAAAACCCCGGCGGAAGTCTTAAAAAAATACTGTGACCTCACCGGTTACGCGCCCCGTTTCCCGGAATGGGCGGCGGGCTTCTGGCAGAGCAAGCTGCGCTATGAGAGCCAGGATGAGGTGCTTGAAACAGCCAGGGAATATAAGAGGAGGGGGATTGCTCTCGCAGCGATCGTCATTGACTATTTTCATTGGACGGAGCAGGGTGAATGGAAATTTGACCCGAAATACTGGCCTGACCCGGAGGCAATGTGCAGGGAATTAAAGGAAATGGGGGTTCAGCCGGTTGTCTCTATCTGGCCGACCATCAATCCGGCGAGTGAGAATTACCGGGCGATGGACGACGAAAACCTGCTTGTGCGCACGGAGAACGGGCAGTATGGGACGTTTGAGTTTTATGGACAGCAGACCTTTATTGACGCTACGAACCCAAAGACCGGGCCTTTTGTGTGGGATAAAGTAAAACAGAATTATTATGACAAAGGAATCCACAACTTCTGGCTGGACGAGGCGGAGCCGGAAGTCCATCCACAGCAGTATTCCAATTTGAAGTTTTATGCGGGGAACGGTGCGCAGTCAGCGATGCTCTACCCGTATTATTACAGCAAGATGTTTTATGACGGGCTGAAAAAGGAGGGAGAGGAAGAAATCATTCTTTTGACCCGCGCTGCGTACCCGGGTAGTCAGAAATTCGGCTCACTCGTGTGGAACGGGGATATTGCTTCCAACTTTGATGCACTGCGTATGAGCGTGAAGACAGGGCTCTCGATGGCGATGTGCGGGATTCCGTGGTGGAACAGCGATATTGGCGGTTTCCATTCCGGGGATATTACGAGCGATTATTTTAAGGAACTGATCGTGCGCTGGGCGCAGTTTGGTGTGTTCTGCCCGGTCATGCGGCTTCATGGCTCAAGGCTTCGCACTCCGGGGCAGGCGGAGAGGCATCCGGGTGTGAAGGAGAGGAGCGGGGGCGACAATGAGCTCTGGAGCTTTGGCGATCAGGCGTATGGCATCCTAAAGGGGCTCGTGGAGCTTAGGGAGAGGTTAAAGCCGTACATCTGCCATTATATGGAGATTGCGTCGAACGAGGGCAAGCCTCTGATGCGTCCGATGTATTTTGATTATCCGGAAGATGCAGTATGCTATGAACTCGAGGATCAGTATTTCTTCGGGGAGGATATTTTGTTCGCGCCGATCACCGCGCAGGGCTGCACGGAGCGCAGGGTGTATCTGCCAAAGGGGCGTTTTGTGGACGTGAACAGCAAGGAAGTTTATGAGGGCGGCAGGTGGCTGGACTGTGTGGCACCGCTTGAGAAGTTTATTGCGTTTGTAAAAGAGGGCAGAGCAGTAGCGGAAGTTTTTTAAGTAGGTGGCAGGGGTGGGAACTTCATGGAAAGCATGGATGAAGTCTGATATGGATGGAATGATTTCGTGCTTATGGACGAAAAGTGGTAAGAACAAAATTGAAAGGTTCTTACCACTTTTAAACATATTTGAAAGGTTGTGAATATATGCCGTCAAGATTGCTGCACTTGGCTGTTGCAGAAGGACTGATAAAGGAATTTTTGATAAAGGATACCAATCGATTTCGATTAGGGTGTATATTACCGGACGCTTACAACCCTGAATTCTGTAAATCAGATAGCCATTTCAAAAGATTTGTTTGTGGGAAAAGTAAAAAGATGTATGACTTGGATGGATATCTTGCAAAATTTAACGATCAGATGGAAGATGAACTGTATTTAGGATATTACATGCATCTGATTCAGGATCTCATATTTCGAGAAATAATATACGATAAGTACAAATGGAATCCTACAATTCCGGGGAATGTGGAGAGGCTTCATCATGATTACCGCCTCATAAACGCATACGCTATAAAAAAATATGGTTTAAAAAATGATATCAAGTCGGTTCCTAAACTGGAATGTGAAAAAATCTATTCTATATATCCGTTTGAAATAGAGCCATTTTTGAATGATATGGGATTGGATTATAGTGATAAACCGGAGGGGGAATCGTTTTTCTTCACGCCAGAAATGGCAGATGAATTTGTAGCGATCGCAAAAGAGAATTGTACGAAGGAATTAAAAGCAAGCAAAGAAGGTAAACACTATGTGGATGCTTATGATAAAGCATGGAATAGCATGCCATTTAGTTTGTTGAAAACTACACAGAATACGAGAGATTTAGGTGGTTGTCGTACAAAATCGGGAATATTGACCCGTGAGGAATCATTGATTCGCAGTGATGTCCAGAATTATCCCTGTCAGGAAGATTATGATTATTTAAGAACACATGGGATTACAACAATTATTGATATGCGGGGTGCCAAAGATGTCGCGCGAAAGCCAAGTGGATTTGCAGGAAAAGAGGGTTTTACATATTGTAATTTTCAGATAGAGGAGGGAAGCGGTGTACCGGAATCGGTGAATGAAGTTCCGGCGAGTTATATGGCTATTGCATCATCAAAAGCCATCCCAGAGGTGTTTCGATGTATTGCAGCTGCGAAAACAGGCGTGATGTTTAACTGTACTGCGGGAAAGGACAGAACGGGTGTAGTTGCAGCAATTTTACTCCTTCATGCAGGAGTATGTGATAAAGATATTATAGATAATTATGTGCTTACGAGGGAGTACGGCAAAGAACGTTTGGAATTGGTACATAAGAACTATCCTGAAATTGATATGAATATTGTGATACCCTGCGAAATGTATATGAAAGAATTTTTGAATTTATTCAGAAAAATGTATGGCGACACAGACAAGTACTTTAGAAAAATTGGACTCTGTGATGAAGACATTCAGAAGATTCGGTGGAAGCTTTTGTGAGCATCATTTTCCATAGAAAACCGTGAGGGTGGTAGAATATGAAAAAGCAATGTCCGCATTCCGGACATTGCTTTTTCGTGTTGATTAGCAGTGGAAAAATTTGTTTTAATGCCTGTTGATTATTTTATGAAGTATAGCCGCTTTTTTTCCGGCTGCGCCTACTCAAAAGTAAGCACAACGGTTGTAATACTCTCGCCCGGGAGCTTCACTGTATGATCCGCTTGGAGTGCCCCGATCTTTTGGTACAGTATATTCTTGGAGGAATCCTCGAGCCCGAGCACTGACTGGTACACAAGACTTTCTGCAAGATGTTGTTCCCCTGTCGGGATCTGTAATGTTTCCTCGGTATCCCCTAAGTTGATCACCACCAAAACCAGTGTTTTTCCATCCTCACTCATATATGCCGAGGTTTTGAAATCCATGCCGCCCTGCATGGACGCTTCCACGCGGGTATACCCCGGACGGATAAATTCAGAGAAATGGCGCAGTGCATAGTAATCCGCGCAGATATTCCAGCCGTCCTTGTTTTTATTATGCAGCCCAATCAATTCCCCGGTTTCGAAATCCGCGTTATCGTTCGGCCATACGGCGCTCCAATAAATGTACGCGTTCATATCCGCCTGCGTCATCGCGTTGTTGATCAGCGCGGCGGTCTGGAGCCCGCGGCCGCGGAAAAATTCCGTCTGCCAGCGTGCATACCCGTATTCACCGAAATATTTTTCCATGTCCATGAAATTCCAGAGGAAGGAGTCGTATTTTACCGTATTATTTTCCTCGTCCGAATCCCCGCCGACATAAAGGTGGTATCCAATTCCGTAAATGCTTTCCGGTTTTGTCTCAATTATTTCTTTTACATAATCATACAACCTTAACGGCTCGCAGGACATTGTTTCCGGTGCGATCATCTTTGGTGCTTCGTCCCCAAATTCTGCCTGCATCGCGTCATATACTGCAAGAAATGCTTTGGCGTAGGAGGCTTGGGTATCGGTTTCTGTGGGTGCGAATTCACAGCCGTCGTAGCCTGCCACAAAGTCGCATTCGTTTTGTATGGACACGTAATCAATCTTAATGTCCCAGTCGCGGTAAAATTTTACCGAGTCCACCCACCATCTGGCGTATTCTTCATACATGTAAGTGCCGTCCTCATGTTTGGCAAGCGAACCGCCGCCGTCAATGCTTTGGTTGGATTTTAGACCGGCAGGCGGTGACCAGCAGGAGAGCAGGATGGTCGGCTCCTCGCCGTAATTTGCCGCGCGCTCCGCAGCCGCTTCGTATATTCGAAGCATCGGGCCGACATTTCCCGCGTAGTCTTCGGTGCGGTAGGCATATTCATTTTTAAATCGGATGACGGACATCTTTGCGTCCGTAAAAAATGCGTCCAGCAAACCATCGGTATTTTTCCCGGCGCTGAATACCTGATCGGAATACCATGTAAACGCGCCGCCGAAGCCGTCGATCGTCTGGTGCTTTTTGTCCGGTTGGAAGGTGTATTGCAGGTATGTTTCATCCGGCGGTGTTTCCGCTTCCGGTGTCGTTTCCCCCGTTGGAGCTGTGGTATGGGTCGGTGTATGTGTTGTTTCCACGCCGGCGGATACCTGGGGCGTTTCCGGCTCTTTCACGGCATCCGGCTCGCTGCCACAGGCGGAAAGCGGCAGGAAGAGCGTAAGTAAAAATAGTTTGCAAAGTTTTTTCATTGAGAGGATCCCCCTTGTGCTATGGTAGTGAGGCTTTTTGGTTGTGTTAATCTGTTTATTTTCGGGTAAGTGTTTCTGGTGCTATTGCTCAAAGTGTTCCAATGTATGGGCAGGATACGCTTTTGTCCAATGGTATGGCTGCAAATGACCCAGTGTGACAAAATGCAGGGACTCCTCATCGGTAGTAACTGCCACTTGCACATCCTCGCCCCAAAACCTTAAACGTTCCTGGCATATTCCGCAGGGGGAAAGGACTTTATAAGGTGCATTTTCATCTTCCCGCACCAAACACATACAATGCGTAACCCTTTCGTTGTATTTATGGGCCTCTAACATTGCACCTGTTTCAATACACAAAACAGCGGAAGCGTTCGCTGTATCAATGCTGACACTCGTAAAATAATTTCCGTTCGCTGTATGTACTACCCCGGCACCGCCCCATCCGGTAGGATAGCGTTTTTCTATCAAAGATTTGGCTCGGCGATACATCTCTTTTTCAATTCCAAGGTTTCTCATTTATGTATTCTCCTTATAAATTCCTAATTTGGCAGCATGATAAGAAATATTCAGGGTACGGATAATTGTGAAAAGGGAATTTCTTGTTTGTCCGGGTCGTTTGCTGTTATCTGGCTCTTCTTATAACTTCTCTTATAATTTGATATCAGGATAACATATTTTTTGTATGGATGCAAGGAAATTTGTTTTTATGGCACAACAAGCGCATGGATAAACATTCTGTTAAAGAAACAAATGAGTTTGCGGAAAAAATCAAGAATTGAATGTTAATACAAAGCGTTTATGAATAAATAAAAACTTGTACAGGTTTCACGCTTTGGCAGCACTCTGTTTATGATATATTCATTCACATATCAGTCGTGGTTGCATGAGTGTATAGTAAAAATTTAAATAAAATATGTGGACTTTTACCAAAGTTTATGATATGCTATTGATAGCGTTAATATCATAAAGTAGATTTTAGGCTATAATATAAGGTACATAGCATGTGGAAAGGAAATCAAAATCCTGTTTGTCATATATCAGAAGTTTATCATCCTATAAAAATAAGAAAAGGAATTTGTTTTCGTTGTCCATTAAATAAAAAAAAGAATCCAGGGATTTGCAAGTTATTAGAAACAAAATTAATAAATTATTACGATGGATTTAGGAAGCATAGAGTAAAATTCTTGGATAATACATTTATTGATTATTATACTCTGACAGATTTTTTACTGGATCTTTCGAATAGAGGAGGATGTGAGATTTATGAACTTAAAGAAAACTATTCTTAAAAGCACCTGGAAAACAACGGTAATATTTATTATTTTTTCTATGGTTACAAATTTTTGTATGGTTAGTATTGCAAGAAAAATCGAAAATATAATTAGCCAGCTGGAGGGTTTACAATCTGAAGGTTTTATGAGAATAGTTTTATATGCTGGTGCTTTATGCATTTTTTATATGATCTTCAATTTTGGTTATTGGTTTCTTTATAATTGTGTTGTAAAAAAAGCAAGTCGATTGTCAATCGAATATGTTTATGGAAATTTTCTGATGAAGCAATTGGATTATTTCACGGACAAAGGAGTAGGGGATATTACCTATTCAACAATCACTTTGGCGGAAGGGGTTGGAGTTTATTATGCTACGTTTTGGCCAATGCTGATTGTGCAGATCGTCACATTGCTAATTCTGTTTGGAACAATTATTTCGTATAATATATTATTTTCGCTGTTTGTTATATCAAGTATTTTTCTTCTTATTATATTTACCTCTTTGATTTCAAAAAAACTGGCAGCACGTACTGCGATATCTGAAAATTTGGAGGCAGATATCAATGATAAGATTGTTCAAAGTTTCCAGGGGATTTCAGTTATAAAAACATTCCGTCGTGAAAAGTATTATTCAAAGAAATATAGGGATGGACTTTCAGCACAAAAATATAAAAATGACATCGCCAGAGATTTTTGGTATTCTCTCTATGTAGTTATTTATGATGTTATGACAGTTATATTTCCGATTATTGTCTTGCTGGCAGGTTTTTGGCTTCGAGGAAGAAATTTAGTTTCCGTTGGGGCGGTTGTTGCTATTTATTCGATTGTTGGGTTGATGCAGGAACCAATGAGGGAGATTGCGGATTCTGTAACTTTATACAAAGAAAATAAAGCTAGGGAAAAAAAACTTGGAAAGATCGTTGAACCTTATTTCGGAGAAATGATTATTCCGAGGATGGAAAAAATTGATGTTAAGATAACAGAATTGGAAATAGGCGGAAGGGCATTAATAAAAAATATTTGTTTTCAGATTGGGCGCGGTGATATAATATCCGTACAGGGACCAAGTGGTTCTGGAAAAAGTACCCTGTTAAAGATAATTATGGGTTATATTCGACCAGAAGGTTGTGAATGCTGTTATGATAATACTATTCAAAATCTAATTCCAGACGAAGTGAGGTATGCTAATATTTCATTCGTGGAGCAGAGACCGTTCTTATTTACAGAAAGTATTAAAGAAAATATTATTTTAGGAGAAGAATTTCCGGAGGAATTATTAAAAGAAGTCATCCAAGTATGTGTATTGGAGGAAATGATTGAGGAATACGGTCTGGAAAAGGAAATTGATTGGATAGGGGGGAATGTAAGCGGTGGAGAGATGCAACGTATTACGCTTGCAAGGGCAATTATTAGAAAACCGAGATTTTTACTTTTGGATGAAGTGACTGCCTCACTTGACACAGCGACTGCAGAAAAGGTGGCGAGAAATATTGTTGCTTTTGCAAAAAAGTATGAGATTGGGGTTGTTGCAGTTTCACACAAGGATGAATTTGAGAAACTTTCCAACAAAAAGGTTGGTTTGTTAATTTCCGGGAAAGGAGGGGAAAAGGATGAGAATCAGGAAGATTGAACTTGATGAGCAGGTAAAAGTCAAGGAAGTCGAACAGGTAAAGGTTAAGGAACTCAGACCGATTTTTAAGACTATGGACTGCAGAAAGAAAGTAATCTTTGGATAAAACATTTTTTGTCTGAGAAGACTTTAAATGAAGAGACAAAGAAATTGGAGAAAAGGGAACACATTTAACAGGTTGAAATGAACAATTAAACTTTCAGACACGGGAGATAGCCATTACTTTCGTGTCTGATGGTCGTATTGAATAGGAGGTTTAGTTTTCCATAGACCTGTGCTTGTCTTAGATTGGTATTGTTCATTTCCT
Source organism: uncultured Lachnospiraceae bacterium (assembly GCA_947053345.1). Classification (GTDB taxonomy): domain Bacteria; phylum Bacillota; class Clostridia; order Lachnospirales; family Lachnospiraceae; genus RGIG4057. The sequence goes on along the minus strand of CAMRSM010000004.1, from coordinate 45,905 downwards.
TTGCCGCCTTAAATATTAGCAGATAAAAATTCCTAGCAGTTAGCGCAGCAGAGGATATACGCATCCGGCTGCGAACTATAAGTCCCACACCAATGACATTTTGTCTTTTAAACAAAGAACGGGATAAATTACCTTGTTATGTTCTGATGCTTGGATAAATGTATAAACTCTGGAAGATAGCGGATGTTGACTTCCGTCTTGGTCAGGGGGGATTTGCACAAGAAGTTACGTTTTTCTTTTAACTTGCCATGATTTTTTTCTTTGTTTCTGTATGGGGGATATGACGGCACAGGCAGGCAGTTGGGAAAAGCAATCGCAGTGCTAATCCAGTTCGGAAAAAATACAGGGAAGTTATTGCATTTTATTCTTGCATATGTTATAATTTTCTTAAATATGCTTCGGCGGATTTCGAAAGGAGGATTTTAATATGACTGTTTTTTATGAGGTGTCCGAGACGTAAAAACAGAATATGTGGTACGAACAATTCCCGGGGCGTATGACCTGTTTTTGTTGTTGTGCCGTTTCCAAGTAACCTTTCGTGAATACTATAACTTTCGGTTGTAGCACACTCAATAGGTGTGTTATTTTTGTGCCTATCGTCAGCCGCAGGAAGTAGCAACAGATAAGGGCTGCTTTCTGCGGCATTTTTGCGCCCATTTTTGGGTGCTGATTTCAGAAAGGAGAGATGTTTATTATGAGAGTATTTCAAATGACCGGAATAGTAAAAATGATGATGGAGGATTATAAAATTGGATTTGAGAAATTATGGCTTTATGCAGGACATGGTGCCGGAAAATATGCAGGGTATCCCGGCAAGAATAACCGCCGTCCACAAAGAGCGGTACGCGCTGGTTTGTGAGTATGGGGAGACTTATGGAAGGTTAAAAACAAAAGAATATTTTGGAGGTTTCGAAGAATTTCCGACAACCGGAGATTGGGTTTTGATAAATTATATCCCAAATGGTGACAGCCAGATTATACGGACATTGCCACGAAGGACATTTTTCTCCCGGAGAGACCCTACACCGGGGCGGGGCGAGCAGGCAGTTGCGTCAAATTTTGATCATGTATTTATCATGCAGTCATTGAATCAGGATTTTAACGAAAAGCGTCTGGAACGGTATCTGACTTTGGCATGGCAATCGGGAGCGGTTCCGGTTGTGGTATTAACAAAAGCAGATCTTGTGGAGGAGTATGGTTCGTATGTCCGGAGCGTGGAGCGTCTGACAGCGGGAATGTCCGTACATGCGGTAAGCTCAAAAACAGGGTTGGGTCTTGACGCGCTGGCGGATTATATGATGCCTGGGAAAACCATCGTGTTTCTCGGCTCATCCGGGGTGGGGAAATCAAGCCTCGTCAATGCACTTGCGGGCGAAGAGGTTATGACGGTCAATGGAATCCGTGAAAATGACAGTAAAGGACGGCACACCACAACCCACCGTCAGCTGATCATGCTGAAAAACGGTGCGATGGTCATTGATACACCCGGTATGCGTGAACTGGGGATGTGGGATGTTTCAAACGGGTTGGGGGAAGCATTTTCCGATGTAGAACAATATTTGGGAAAATGTAAGTTCAGCGATTGCAAACACCGCACAGAGCCGGGATGTGCAGTCAGGGAGGCGATTGCAAACGGCGAATTATCAAGTAAGCGCTGGGAAAGCTATGTTCGCCTGAAATCTGAGGCAAAATATTCGGATAACAAGACGGCTTTCCTGCGGCATAAACAGCAGCGGAATAAGGATATTGCAAAGTTTAGCAAACAAAAGCGGAGGAAAATGAAACATACGGAGACGGCTGAATGATATATCAGGCAATCGATATTTGCCCGGATCATATTCCTTTTGTTGACTATATATTTCGCCAGAATAATGAAGCGCTTCATGGCGGGCAGGTATCCATTGCCGAGTGGTATACTTGTCTGTGCCTGGAGGTGGATCCGGATGAAAGGAATTTTATCATTACTGTAAATGGGGAGTATGCGGCGTGGATGAAGCTGAACGGGCTGAATACTCCGGGTGGAATCTACATCGCGATGCTGGTTGTTGCCAAAGAGCATCAACAAAACGGGGTTGGCCGTTTTGCCGTTCGGTTTGCAGAGGACTTTGCCAGGGCGGGAAACAAAGACACCGTGTGGATACAGACAACACAGGACAATTTAGCGGCAGTCGATTTCTATTTGAAACAAGGTTATAGGATTGATAAGCACATTCGTTATGCAGTTGGTGATGGTGTTTTCAGGGACGGATATCGATTTAAAAAGCAATGGAAGGTGTCAAGATAAATCCGTGTATTATGTTGGGAAATTCAACCTGCAGTTGAAATAAATGCGTGAAATTCCCGCACATGGTTATTGTCGAAAAAGTTGTGAAAGGCTATGATGGGGATGAATCATACGGAACTTAAAACAGTATGAAGCCGTACAGCGCCGGAAGGAGGTTCTGGGAGCAGTGCGAACAGAAGCGCCTTCCCCGGTGTTGGTGCTGGGAGGGTTCATACGGAACTTAAAAACAGTATGAAGCTGTACAGCGCCGGAAGGAGGTTCTGGGAGCAGTGCGGACAGAAGCGCCTTCCCCAGTGTTGGTGCTGGGAGGGTTCATACGGAACTTAAAATAGGAGGATTTCATATGCTCGACAGTATCAAGATCGGAAAATTTATCATGGACAAGCGCAAATCCCTCGGTTTGACCCAGCAGCAGCTCGCGGAGAGGCTTAATGTTTCTTTTCAGGCAATTTCAAAATGGGAGAATGGGACGACCTACCCAAATATTGAGATTTTAAAAGATTTAGCAACCGTATTGGATGTGTCCGTGGATGAAATCCTTGCCGGGAGCGAAAAAACGACAGAAGATTTATCGTACAGCAAAGCGGGGGTTGACATTACCTATACTGACACGATCAAGCGGGAAATGGCAAAGCATCTGGAAACCGGAGACAGGCGCGTATTAAACCGGATAGGGGCATTCGCGTCGCTCTACGATCTATCCTTCCCCACACTGAAAAATCCGGTTCTTGTTTTAAAGTCAGAAGAACCCGGCTCAAAACAAAAACTTGCTATGGAATATGGCTACACGGAATCTATTTGCCACGATATGATCAACCACTTGGTGAATGATATTGTGGTGATGGGGGCGAAACCGCTGGCAGTCTTGGATACGATCGTGTGTGGGAATGCGGAGAAGGATACGATTAAATCGTTGGTCAAAGGGATATCGGAAGCCTGCCGGGAAAATGAATGCTCTTTGGTGGGGGGTGAAACATCCATCCAGCCCTTGGTAGTCGATTCCGGGGTTTATGTCCTGACATCTAGTATTGTCGGTATTGCCGAGAAATCCGCAGTGATCGACGGTTCTGCTATCCGGGAGGGGGATGCTATTTTGGCGGTTGCCTCCAATGGACTGCACACGAACGGCTATTCATTGGTTCGTTTGCTGATGGATAAGATGCCGCAGATTAAATTGGATAAAATTGATGGCCTTACTTTTATTGAGCAGATTATGAAGCCGCACACGCCATATTATAAGTCGTTGAAAAAACTATTTCCGAGGAATATCATACACGGAATGGCGCATATCACCGGGGGCGGGATCGGGGGTAACCTTTGCAGGGTAATCCCGGACGGATTAAGTGCGCGGATTGATCTGTCGAAAATCAGGACATTAAATTTATTCAAGTATATCCGACAAAATGGGAACATCAGCGATGAGGAGATGCTGCGGACATTTAATTGCGGGGTGGGGCTTGCGATTGTGGTATCAGAGCGGGATAAGAATGTTGTTAAGGAGCATATAGATCAGTTTTATCCTTGTTATGAGATTGGAAGGATGGAAAAGGGGGAGGATAAGGTTGTATTGGATAAGAGGATAAATTGGCTGTGAGCTAATAAAATGCCCGAAAAAACGGGACTATTCTGCCGGTTTCACGTCCTGCTTTTTTGATACCCCCAGCGCCTGATCTGTCGTATCGGTTCCCTGTCAGCCGTCCGTTAAGGGAAAACGCATATCCTCAAAATCGGTGGTGGTCATGCAGCCCATTATCTCACGTTGTTGGCAGCAGTGGAGGGCGTTCCTGATTTGCAGCCAGTTACGTCCCCGCTTTGGGAGGACATTTTTAGGTCATCCCCACCGCTATTGCTATCCCCTGCATAAATTGAATAGCCTTTTGCAATTTCTTTGATTGTGTTCATATACCAAAAAAATCCAGACAGTTAAGGGTTTAAAAGTGGAGGTTTTTTCGCGCTCTTTATGAAAAAATACGACTCGTCCTTTGACGGTATGGATAGTCGGAACGGGCGTAGAGTGGGGATTGTTTTTCGTAATTGGGTATGGTATAATTTTCCCAAGTGCAAACCGACAAATCGGGATTTAAGGAGGCAATAATATGCAGGAAGCTGTATTGAAAATACAAAAAATAGGAGCTCCGCCGGAGGGCTTTGAAGATGGCGGATGCCCGGAAGATGAAGATTTTCCCTCAGATGAACTCTGCGATTTGTGGGATGAATATCAAGATGCGGCAGATTCAATTACCCGGCCAGTTACATGGGAAGAGGCAGAAATCCTGATAAAATGTTGTCCCACAGACCATATGGCTGGAATTGAATGGACAGTTTTGCATTGTATTGAGAGTGTATTTTCCCCTGAAGCGATAGAGGACTTCCGAACCCTGATTGAGAAATGTAATTCGGACATGATGAAAAATATGCTGTTGGAACGGCTTCAGAATTATCTCAACAACAAGGAGTAACAACTTCTAATTTATCGGTCTAATAAAAGCCCAAAACAGGGCGGCGGGGCAGGTGTTGACGATCGCGCCGCGCTCCTTCCTGCGGGTAACTCCCGCCGTCCTGTTTTCCGCTGCCTTCGATGCGTCAGCTTATTTCACAAATACGAATTGTTTGCATTAACCACATACCCAACCATCTATTAACAAATCTTCATCATAAGGAGAACAGATTGTATGAATCCTTCCTGAATGGATATTATGAATTATACATTCTGCCCATTCGCCTTCCTTTATTTCAGAGAATAAGCATTTTCCTTTTTCCCATTTTTTTCTATCTCTATACATAGCAGTAATCTCACGCTGTTCAAAAGTATGGTCATTCATTGGAATTGCAATAATGTCTCCAATTCTAATTGTTTCTCCTTTTTCAGCGATAATATATACTTGAACTTTATTCTTATCATAAGCGGATGTACTCGCCATTTGAAAAATCATTATATACACCTCAACTTCCGATTGCTCATAAACAGCCTATTTAGAAATTAAGTATAGCATATTCTTGGATCGCTGTCCATCTCTTCACCTTTGGGACAAAATTTCTCGGAGGAAATCCCATAATGTTAGCATTTGTGGAACGAATAGGGCGCAGGACATATAAACATACCGCCCTTGTTGAACACACCCGGAAACCCTTGATACAAGCGGCTTTCAAACGCCGAAATGGTAACGGTCCAGCCGTGGAAAATATGGGGTTTTACAGAGCGTTCAACCCTATCCCCACCGGCGGCTCCGGGCATTTATTCCCCGCCCTGCCTATGCTCAATAGGTGGCAGGACGGGGGATATACCACCAGAGCTCCTATGCAAAATGCGCGGGACAACGGCAGTTTCAGGACATTTCGTCTCCAAGTCACTACACGATTATTTTGAGTTTTCGGATAAAATGGCCGGGGTTTGCTGGAAGCCGCCCTGTTTTCAAGGACAATTTTCTGCGTAATGCGGTAGTTTCCATCTGTTTTCTTGTGTTTTCATCAAAAACCTTGCGTTTTCGTGTCCCTATTAGAGCGAATCATAAATAATCTTTAAACGATTGCATCATCCTTTGTATAGCTTTCAAGCGAGTTTTCCTTTACCTGAATGCAGACAAAGCGGATTGCGGTGTCCTCTGCCGCAAAAAACTGCCGTTTTGCCGCCGGGGAGATACGGATCCAATCACCCGTTTTGAGATCCACGGATTCCCCGTCAATGACCACTTTGCCTTTTCCGGAAAGTACAGTATAGATTTCTTCGTTATGTTTGTGCGCGTGGACAAACGGCACACACGCCCCGGCAGGAAGGTGGTTGATGCTGATTTCCGCCCCGGTCAGGGAGAGGTCATCATGAAGTTCTGTCCTTGCATCGGAAGTTACGTTTACCTTGTTATAGTTTGCCATAATTTTCTTACCTCCGTTTTTGTTTTGATGTAATATTGATTGATACAACTATAGTTATACCACGGCTTAGTTGTAATGTCAATAGTTACATCGAAACTTTTAAAATTCTTCCTCTCGGATTGGGACGGGAAAGGGGGAAACGATTCGCACAGGAAGATTTATGATTGGTTGATCTGTTTTTGGGTGTCGTCCATAATGTCTTTTATAGTTATAGACTTCATTTCCTGTTCCATTGCTTTTTGGATTTGTTCAAGCCTTAGATCCAAAATGGCGTGGATGTTTTTCCCGACCGGACAGCGGGGATTCGGGTTTTCGTGGAAATGGAACAGTTCGCCTTCCTCCACACATTCCACTGCGCGATATACATCGAACAATGTGATCTCATCAGCGTTTTTTTCGAGATCCGCCCCGCCGCTGCCCCGTGTTACGTTAATGATCCCGGCTTTTTTTAACTGTTGCAGCAGCCGCCTTATCACAACCGGGTTTACATTTACGCTGGATGCAAGAAAATCACTTGTTACTTTATAGTCGTTTTTAAAGGTTTCAATACATATGAGTACATGGATGGCAATCGTGAATCTGCTTGAAATCTGCATGCTGAACCTCCGCCTGTTCTGGTCATGAACGGAGTGGCTTTTTTGTGTTCGGGATTTGGATGCCACATTTTCACCTGACGTTGGCCATGAACAAAACAATTTTTCTGGAATAGAGTATATCAGAAAGGGGCGGATTCCACAACTCTATTTTTATGGGACGGAAAATATTTTCCGGCTGCGGCGATAGCTGTGGTAGTTGGGCATTAGGCTTAATACAGACTATATTAACATGTATTCAAGATCTGGGTATCGGCAGATGAGAACTATTTGTTTATGGATTTTGGGAAACAATGCGATCCCCGTGACTTTGCTGCCTACAAGACAGCAAAGTCATTGTCCTGCCTGTTTGCGCTGGATACGACGGAATGCGTGCCGGAGTTTGATTACGACTATGTTTCTGATTTTTTGGCTTTTGAAGCGGATAAGAAATTTGTGCTGGCAACGTGGCAGGGCTCTTATATGGGGACGCTGTAATCCGTTTTATTTTGTCCAATAATCGGATATCAGACGGATTGCGATTTCTTTAGCCGACGTGCTGGAAACGTTTTTGCCGTCCGACTGCCCAAGATACACACAAAAATAGATGGTTTCCCCAAGTTCCGGATTTTCTGCAAACCCGGTGAACCATGCATCGACAACGATGCCATGCGCTTTTCCCATCCCGGTTTTTCCGTAAATGGAAACCGCCATATGTTCGGGCAGTTCGGTTTTCATAACTTTCTTTAATTGAGCTCTTGTTTCTTCGGAATACTCGGAACCCGCCCCGAAAATGCGTGCCATGACCTCGGTCTGTTCTTTCGGGGAAATCAGCAGGGAGGATTCCACCCAAAATCCTGTCAGGGCGCGGTTGTTGTTATTCGTATTTTGGCGGCCTTCCCAGTCGGTAATGTCAAGATTGCCATATGCTAATTGCTCCAGCTCTTCCTGCATCTTTTCCTGCCCTATCATATCAATGACCTCGCGGAAATACCAGACGCAGGAGGTGCGGAATGCCTCATAAAAATCAAGGTCGCGGTTCCAGTTTTCATTCCAGAATATCTCACCGCTCCATTTGCGGATAGATTGACCCGGCTCGATGGTTCCGTTCTCAAGCGCCATCAGCGATGAAACAATCTTGAAGGTGGAGCAGGGAGATCTCCGTGTTGCTGCAATCTCCGGGTTATAGATGGTGTAATGCTCATTGGAAGCGTCATACAGGACTGCGGCACCGTTTTTGCCGCCAAAGTATTCCGCCCAGTCGGTTTCGGTGATCATCGGTTCCGGTTTTGGTTCGGGTGTGGCAGGTGTTATTATGCTCCCATTTTCCGGCGAGTCCGGTTTCTTTGTTCCATTGTTTTTATAAATATCAGGGGGATTGCCGTTGCTGTTTTCGGAGATGCCGGATTCCTCGGCTTTTTCCTCATTATAAGATGTCGGGTCTGCTTCTTGGCGCTGGGAGGCGGAGCAGGCGGTAAGGGTAAACGCGAAGAATGCTGCCTGGCATATTGTCTTTGTAACTGTTTTTTTAACTTGGAAATTCATCATTATATTCCTCAAAACTATAGTAAAAAAGCTTGTAGAAGGTTCACAAGGCTGGTTTTATCCTGGCCATGTGGGCTTGTGTTGTGCCGTCGTGTTAAGCGATTCGCTGTAGTATGATGGAGGCATGGTTGACCGCCTGATTGTCAATTCCGGTTCCTGCAAGATAGTCTTCCGTGGCGGATTTGTTTCGAAGTGTGACGGTTGACCCGGCGGCAATCGGGGTGATAAACATTCCGTTGATTTCCGCGCGCCGCGTATCTGCGGGCTCGTCAGAGTAAGCTCCGAAGAAGGATAACGGGTTTTCCAGGCCATTGATGGCCACCGCATAGGCGATGTTCAGCAGGCCGGAAGCAGGGCGCACCAAAATAGAGTAGTCAATCCGGTAAACTCCCTCTGTGTTCACGATGATTTCCGCAGTGTTTGGGCGGAATGAAAAATCACCGGATTGATATGCGAGCAGGAAATTGACATTCCCTTCCGGCGGAACGGTCTGGAATCCGCCCTGCATAACGGCATTAAAATATGCCGGAGGGGTTCCGGGTTCGCCCTGCGGTCCGGCAGGTCCGGTTGCCCCCGGAAGCCCGGGTTCGCCCTGCGGTCCGGCAGGTCCGGTTGCTCCCGGAAGCCCGGGTTCACCCTGCGGCCCGGCAGGTCCGGTTGCTCCCGGAAGCCCGGGTTCACCCTGCGGTCCGACAGATCCCTGACAGCAGCAATTACATTGTGACCTTTTGCGGTTGTAGATCATTGTGTTTGCTCCTTTCAAAATTATGATAGTATTATAATTCTATTTTATGTATACCATCATTGTTTGTGCAGGGAGCGGCGTTTATGCGGTAAACTGTTTTCATCTGCCCCGCGGAAGACAGGAGCAGAGCGTGTAATCACCGTATGCTGTCACGGAGGCTGCCTTCGTCCGCTTGGCAGAAGGCAGAGGCAGATTCAAAAATTCAGTCCGCCCAACCTGGTTCTGTTCTGCCTGCTGCCGGATGACAAAGGAAGCAACCCGGTCTACTGTGCCATGTCAAAATATAACCTCCCGCTTTTTTTGTCTTCGCAGGGCTTCCGCTCCCGGATATATTCATACTCGGGATACCTTGAGAGGCTATTGCGGAGGATGCAGAATATCAGGGGATGAAGAGTCCTGCTCTGTCCGCTGCCGGGGGAAAGGCTTTTATGCCAAAGAAAGTCTATCATTTCGAATTTGTATTTGTCAAGCTCCGGCTTTGCTATATCAAATGGGAGTTCAGACAGGCAGAGCCAAAAATACCAAAGGCAATACCGGGGACGCTTTTTTTCCGCGTAATGGCGGTTGTAATTTTCAATCCGGCTTTCGATCCATGCGTGTTGGCCGGGAGCAGCTGCCGCCAGAAAACGCAGCACTACAAGGGATGTGTCAAAGCATTCGCCGACTCCGTCATCCATGCAGCTGAAGCAGGTTGTCTTTAAACGGCGGAGGGTATCGGCAACCATACCGGCAACTTCCGGGAGATCATCCGCAAAGAGATGCAGCAGACGCAGGATTTCGAGTTCGTACATATTGGCAGATAAAATCTGTGTTTTTGGTGTCTGGGTTAATACGGTTCGATATTTTCTGCCTCCATTGTAGGGCGGGATAAAATAGAGCGGGTACAGATGCCGTCTGTTTTCGTCGGTGTTGTCCCGGGAGGTTATGCTGTTGTAAAATTTCTGTGCTCCGGCGGGGGAGGTTTTGGCAAGGAGCAGCTGCCGGACGAGAGATTCTTTTTGTGCTTCGGTCAGATTGCCGCCCTGAATCAGGTAATGATTTGTCTTTATCATCAGCTCGTATGCGGTCATGTCGGATTCGCCCTTTCTGAAAAAGCTGCCGCAACCGGTTCCGGTATGCGGATTTTATATCCTTAGGTATATCACACCAGAATATATGTTCTGTATTGAATTATATCAGAACGTATGTTTTGCGTCAAGCGCTGCTTTTGCTCCTTGTATTTTCTGAGTATTTTCAAAAGAAGACATTGATTTGCGAAAATTCCAAGAGTATAATAGATATGTCAGCAGTTTTCCCTGTTTTCGGGAAAAAAGAAGTACTGTATAAAGAACAGAAAAAAGGGTGTGACCAGCACCAAAATTATAATTCAGGCAGCTGCCGAATGGGGCTGTCATTGGAGAAGGGAATGGTAAGGGAAGGAAATGATCAGCCAGAGTGACAATCAGGGCATAAATACGAACGGGGGGTTTACGGCTGTCTTGGAACTGCTCTGCCTTTCGCAGGAAGAGGAGAGGGCAGCGCTGGAGTTTCTGGAAGGAAGGACAGGCGAGGAGGCGCTTGCGGGTTTTACTTTTCAGGATTTGGCGGATGTTCCGGATGGACCGGTGTTAAAGCTTTTTACGGAATTGTTGCGAAGAAAGAAAAATAATGAGGTGAAGCGGTTGTTTTTGCTCCTGTTTGCGCGGGGGCAGGCAACCTGTTACAGGATGCTGCCGGTACAGCTTTACGGGCAGGAGGAGTTTTATGGTGTCGATGCGGCAAAACGGACGGCGGTGTACGGGGCAGCGATCGGTCAGGGGGCGCATTACCCAAGCGTACACAGCCTGAACCGTTTGCTGGAGTTCGCGGATCATCAGCCGGATACGTTGAGGCGGGCGCTGGAATATGAGAAAAACAAATTTATTAACGGGAAGCTTGTATTGCTGGCAATGTATTTCAAGGAAAAATATGAAAATCTTCTGGAGGCAGCGGGGAAGAACCGGCTCGATGCCTTATCTTCCTGCGCGGTGCGGACGGGGGAGGGAGACGGCTGTGCCTGCGGGATAAAAGCCATTTCGAATTCGTTTTCCTGCGCAGTGCGGACAGCGGAAAGATGCGGCAGCCAAGGGGAGACGGCGGAAGCGGAAGGTTCTCCCGCGCAGGGTGGGACGATGTGCGGACAGCCGAAGGGTGGGGGCGGCATAAGGCTTGCCGCGGAAGATATACCGATGCTTGCCCGTTATGAGGAATACGCGGTCGCCGGGTTTTCGGCGCTTTATTTCCGGAATGCGGCAAGTCTGAGGTTTTCTCCGGGCGAGGTGTATCCGGAGGAAGATCCGCATCTTTGGCGGGAATGGATGGCTGCCCTTGCCGCGCCGGACGGCGGTATGGAACGGCTGCGTCCGATTCTGGCAGGAGCGGGGCACGGCAGCGCATGGACGCTGTTCCGGCTTACCGTCAGCATGTCCTGTCTCAATTATATGCTGTCGGACAGGCTGAAAAATATCGTCCGCCTGTGTGCGGCGGCAGATCCGGAAGATACACTGAATGTCATGCAGGATACTTTATCCGGCACGCCGTCCGCGCCTTCGGAGACGGGAGGCGTGTATGACCGGCTGTTTGGGATTGACAGCGAAATTCTGATCCGCTGGGCGTATGGTAAGGGGTTCTTCAAGGTTTTAAAGCGGCAGATCGTCGATCATGTCGAAAGCTATCTTGCGGTAATGGGGACGATGAAGCTGGAGGACGCGAACAAAATGCTCGCGCTTATCCGGGAGCAGGATTCCGCGCTGCATGCACGGCTTTTGGCGGAAAGGGGGCTGGGCGGACCGGACGGCGTGCGGGAGAAGGTGATTGCCGAACTGGTAAAGAAGAGCGCGGACGCGGAGCTGGCGGGCAGATATCTGCGCGGGGCGTGCGGGGCGGATGCCCTTTTTCCGGTCAGTTGGCCGGATGGGGAGAAGCATTATTACGCCGGGGGAAACGAGCGGGATCTTGTGGACAGTTATCTTGCCAATTGCGAGGACGCGGAGTTTTTCCGCCGCTGTGAGATCTATATGCTGTTGAACCGCGGCGGGTATTTTTTCCGGCGTGACGTGACGCATTCTGCCGACTTGCGGGAGACAGCGGATGCGCAGGGCGTGAAGAGAATATTTGCGGATTTTGAGGCGGAGGGTGTGCCGCCGGAATGGCAGGTATCTGCCGTGAGCCTGATTTATGATACCCTGCTGCATGAGGCGGGGCAGAAGAGTTTTCTTGCTGAGGCGGCGGATATTTTTGAAGCTTATCTTTCGGAGGATGCGCGGCGGGAGGAGTTTCTGCGTGCGTTTGCAGGTGCGGACGCGCTGGGGCGGATTTTCGTGCTTTCGGTGCTGCGGCGGGATGTGGGAAGAAATAAAAAAGAAATTCTGGCATATTCGCAGGACGGTGCAAAGTCGGTAAGGCAGGAGCTGCTGGATATTTTGTGCGCCGGCAGGGAGTTTGAGCCGGAGGTTTTGGAACTTCTTTCGGCGAAACGTGCGGCGGAGCGGGAGCTTGCCGTGCGGGCGCTGATCTGCCGGCAGGAATCAGGGTCGGAAACGGATTACCGGGGAGCGTTCCGGCAGGCTCTGGAGAAGGAGAAAAACGCGAAGGTCAGGGAATTGCTGCGGGGTGCGCTGAACGGGGGCGACGGCGGGGCGGCGGCGGAGCAGACCAGACAGGTTTTGCTGGCTTCGCAGACTTCACGGGCTGCGGAGGATTCAGAGACTTCGGAGATGCTGCAGATTTTCCCGTTCCAGAACATACCTGATAATTTACAAATACTTCCGGTTTCACGCGGGGAACTGGTGAAGGAGCTGCACGGGGGAGGAGCGGCGCGCGGGCTTGCCTGGGCGTATAAAATCCCATTCCCTGCGGTACACAGACAGAACGGGGAGTTGGCGGAGCAGAAATATTTACAGGCGGTGCTGCTGTGTTATTACGGACAGAAGGAGAATGCGCGTGCGCTGTCCGTCCGCAAAAACAAAACAGGGGGGGCTGCTGCATCTGACCCTTCGGAATCCGGTTACGGTCTGAGCCGCAATGCGGCATTTTTGGCGGAAGATCTCGACAGCCGGGAATTTGCCGCGTATGTGAATGAACTGTTTGACCGCTGGCTGACGGAGGGCGCAGAGGCAAAAAAGCGTTTTGTCCTCTATGCAGCGGCGATCCACGGCGGGAGTGCAGCCATCGGGAAATTGACCAGGCAGATCCGGGAATGGTCGCAGCACGGGCGGAGTGCTATCGCCTGCGAGGCGGTGCGGGCATTGAGCCTAAATCCTCTGCCGCAGGCGCTTCTTGCGGTGGACGAGATGACAAGGAAATCCAGATCCGGGCAGGTGCGTGCGGCGGCAGCTCAGGTGCTGCAGTTTGCCGCCGTGCAGCGAAATCTTACAAGGGAGGAACTTGCAGACCGTATTGTGCCGGATTTTGGGTTTGACGGGAACGCAGAGCGGTATTTTGATTACGGCACGCGCGGTTTTTATGTGGCAGTTACGGCGGAGCTGGAGATCGAAGTGTTTGAGGCGGTTTTGTGCCGGGATGAAGAAGAGTCGGCGTGCCTGACGGGAGTGAATTCATCCGGAGAAGTTCCGCGCCGGAAAGAGGAAGGTTCGGAGTGTCCGATGGAATCTGAAATTTCTGCGGAAAAATCGTGCCGGAAGGTAGATGATTCGGCGTGTTTGACAGTACTTGAACCATCCATGGAAGTATCGCGGGCGCAGGGAAAACGTTCTGACAGCCCGGCGGCTAAGGAAGCTGCAGGACGGAAAGTATCGCAGGCAGACGTGCTTCCAACCGCTCAAACCTCCCGTCACGGCAGGAGGCTGAAAACCCTTCCCGTGCCGGGCAAAAAGGATGATGCAAAAAAAGCCGCCGCTGCTTATGAGGAATTCCGCCAGCTGAAAAAACAGCTCAAAACAACGGCGGAAGGGCAGAAGCAGAGGATGGAACAGGCAATGGCGACCGCGCGGGAATGGGATGCGGATGCATGGACGCGATTTTTTGTGCAGAATCCGGTGATGCGCCCGTTTGCGATCCGGCTGGTCTGGGGTGTGTACGAAAGCGGCAGGCTGGTGCAGAGTTTCCGCTATATGGAAGATGGGACACTGAATACGGAGGATGGAGAGGAGTTTGTGTTTCCTGCATCGGAGGGGGGCTCTCCGGCAGGTGGGAAAATCCAGGCGGCCGGGAAAACTTTGGCGAGTGGGAAAACTCCATTCGACGAGGAACTTACGGCAGGCGCAGAACTCACGGCAAACGGGAAAAGCAAAACGAACGGGCAACCTCTGACAAACAGCAAATTCCCAGCCGACGGCATCTTCCCTGAAAACGGGAAAATCCCCGACAGCAGAATCACCACGCAGACTGTAAAAATCCGTCTCCTGCACCCGATGGAACTTCCGCCGGAAAAACTGGCGGCATGGAAGGAACAGCTTTCTGATTATGAGATCACACAGCCGATAGGGCAGCTTGACAGGGAGATTTTTACCGTAACCGAGGAAGAAGCAAAGCAGCGGGAGCTGCTGCGGCTTCACGGGCGCAGTGCAGAAGGGGCGGTTTTTAACAGCAGGCTGCTGGAGCTTGGCTGGCAGCAGTCTCCTGTCGAGGATGTGGGCAGGTTTTTCGCGTATTACCGCGAGGATGCAGAAACAGGTCTGGCGGCGCGGCTGGAATTTTCAGGTAATTGCAGAAAGGCGGAGAATGAGGAGATTATTGTGTACGGCATAAAATTTTACCGGATTGGGGAAGCCGGGCGCAACGACTATGTGTACGGCGCGGCAGATGAGGAGAAAGCCTGCCGTTTAGGCGGTGTGCCGGCGAGGTATTTCAGTGAGATTCTGTGGCAGGCAGAGCGGGCAATCGGATGAAAAGGCGGGGAATGCGGATGATTTGGAAGAAGCAGTGATCTGGTTTATGTTTTTAAAATACATATAGGAGCAGTTTTCATGAAAGGGGTAATCAGATAATGATGGAAAAGAACAGAGAAAAGAATGAAAAAAGAGATGCAAAAATATTGGAAATGTGCGACGAACTGGGGCTTACGCAGGAAGAAAAGGAAGCGGCGCTCGCGTTTCTTTCCGGCGAGGCGGGTGAGGAAGTGCTGGAAAAGATCAAATTCCGTGACTTGGCGGGGGCAAATTCCAATGCCTTTCAGGTGGTTGTACATGAACTGATATACCAGGAAAAG
Source organism: uncultured Lachnospiraceae bacterium (assembly GCA_947053345.1). Taxonomy (GTDB): domain Bacteria; phylum Bacillota; class Clostridia; order Lachnospirales; family Lachnospiraceae; genus RGIG4057. The sequence continues at coordinate 30,702 of CAMRSM010000004.1, read as the reverse complement.
AAGGAAGACAACCAAAAAATATGCATTAAAAATCTATTTTTGCTGCTGTTTGCCATCGGGGAGGCGACCTGCAGCTGGCTGCTGAGCAAAACATACATTGGTTACCGGCAGTTTGGTCTTAGCGGGGCTGATGTGGCAAAGGTTACAGCGGTCTGCGCCGCGAGTATCGGGAGGGCAACCTACCGGGTGACAGCTTATGTGATGGAGGATCTGATGTCGGTGGCGAAGAAAGATCCGGAGGTCTTGCAGCGGGCGATGGGCTATGGGAAAGGACTGGGAAGAAATGCCTGTCTCGTTCTGTTTGCCGCGTATTTCTGGCAGAAATATCAGAGTGATGGGAAGGCACATACCATAAAAAGGGAAGATCAGGAGCAGATGCAGCAATATGAGACGATGCTTGCGGAAGGGCTCTGCCATTTTTACGACAATGGGATCGGGGAGAAAAGGCAGAAGGAGCTTCTTTCCGGCATTGCTTCCGGCAGGATACCGGAAGAATTTTTAAGCTGCAGGGGGAAAACGATCGGTCAGCTGTTCCGGCTGATTGCGGGCACGGCATATTTTAATTACCCGCTTTCAAAGAAGCTGGAAGATATTGTGCGCATCTGCATGGCGGTAAACGACAGGGAAACTCTGGATGCCATCCGTGTAATCAGCAGCGGATATCCTCTGGATATCCGGGTGGCGGGCGGTCATTACGACCGGCTTTTTGGGATTGACAGCGAGAGCTATATTAACTGGGCGAAAGAAAAATCGTTTGTTGAAATTTTAAAGGAGCAGGCGGCCTGCAATCAGGAGGCCTATCTGAGCGTGCTGGAAAAGGCGCAGATCAATGATGCATGCTGGATGCTTTCGCATTTGGAAGCGCCGGCTCCGGCGCTGCACAAAAAGCTTGTGGAGGAAAAAAGGAAGGACTATAAGGAGCGGGTGATCAAGGAGCTTACGAAAAAGGATATCCCGGCCGACGGCGACGCGGCGAGGCTTTACCTGCGCGGGGATTGCGGGATGGAATCCCTGTTTAACTGCTTTTTGAATGATAAAAGGAGTGCTTATCACGGCGGGTATGAGTATGCGGTTTTGCGGAATTATGATCTGAATTTTAAGGATGAGGAGTTTTTCCGCCGCTGTGAGGTCTACATGGTTTTCCGGCGTGCTTCTGCTGCTCATTTTTTCAGCTGCCGGATTGCGGACAAAAAACCCAGTCAGGGAAACAAGGTAGATCCGGAGCGGGTCAGGGAAGTGTTTCGGGATTTGAACGAGGAAAAGCTGCCGATGTACTATCAGGTACTTGCGGTTAATTATGTGAAGAAAGGGCTGGATGGCGGCACGGCGGACGAGAAACCCAGTCAGGGAAACAAGTTAGATCCGGAGCGGGTCAGGGAACTGTTTCGGGATTTGAACGAGGAAGGGCTGCCGATGTACTATCAGGTACTTGCGGTTAATTATGTGAAGGAAGGGCTGGATGGCGGCACGGAGGAAGATTTCCTCGCCGGGGTGAATGAGTATTTTTCCGGCTGCCTGAAAGAGAGGCGGGAGGAAACCGTGGATGCATTTACTGCGTCGGAGGTATATGCACGTCAGGTCGGGCTTCGGCTGCTGAATCAGGATGCGGACGGGAATAAGAACGAAATTTTAAGATATATGCAGGACAGCTCGAAAGCGGTGAAGGAGGAGCTGTTTGAAATTCTGTGTGCGAAAAAGGAGTGGGAGGCGGAAATCAAGGAGTTTGTTTCCTCAAAGAAGGCGGCACAGCGGGAGTTTGCGATCCGTGTGCTGTCGGTCTGGCAGGCACAGGGGGCAGATTACAGGGAACTGTTCGCGCAGGCGATGGAGAAGGAGAAGAATGCGAAAGTGCGGGAGCTTTTGGGAAATCTTCTCGGAGAGGACGGCAAAGGGGCAGCAGGCGGAACGGAAGTGATTTCCCGCGGGGAACTGGTAAAGAGCCTGCACAAAGGCGGAAGGAAGCGCAGCCTTGCGTGGGCTTACGAAACGCCGTTTTCCGCGGTACATTTTGCGGGGGATGGAAAGATAGAGGATAACACGGAGGGCGCAGAGGACGGAAGGAAAGAGGATACCGCAGGCAATTTGGAAAGCGGAAGGAAAAAGGACACTGCGGGAACAGCGGAAGGCGGGAAGAACGGGGATGCCGCAGGGAATGCGGAGAACGAAAAGAAAGAAACCGCAGGGAAAATGCCGGAAAAGAAAACAGCCCTGAAGGCAGATGAGGAATATCTGCAGGCAATCCTGCTGTGCTATGCCTCGGCGAAGGATGCTTCGGTTACCGCAAAGGGGGCATCCGCTTTGGCGGGGGAAGCACCGGCTTCTTCGGCCGGCGGAATCAGCAAAAATGCGGAGTTCTTAGCAGATGCGCTGTGTGCGGACGAATTGGCGGTGTACGTGAACGAGCTGTTTGAGAAATGGCTGGCGGCGGGGGCAGAGTCGAAAAAGCGCTGGGTTCTGTACGCAGCTGCCATCCATGGCGGCAGCAATATGGTAGCCAAGCTGGAGCGCCATATCAGGGAATGGCCGAAGGAATCGAGGGGGGCGATCGCGTGCGAGGCGGTTAAGGCGCTGAGCTTAAGCCCATTGCCGCAGGCGCTTCTGATTGTGGACGGGATTGCGAGGAAATTCAAGTTCAAGCAGGTTCGTGCGGCGGCGAACGATGCACTTTTGTTTGCGGCGGCGCAGCTTGGCATCACCCGGGAGGAGCTTGCCGACCGGATCGTGCCGAATCTGGGCTTTGATGAGAATCTGGAGCGGCTCTTTGATTACGGGCCGCGGGCATTTCTTATTACGATAACCCCGGAACTTGAGATTGAGGTGTACGAGGCGAAGCAGGAGGAAGCGGACGGACAGGAAGCGAAGAACAAAGGCGGCGCGGATGGTGCTGCCCCGGCCGCGCGGGGTATGGTGCGCGGGAAGAAGCTGAAAAACCTTCCTGCACCAGGCGCGAAGGATGACGCGGAGCTGGCGAAGACGGCTTATGATGAATTTAAGCAGCTGAAAAAACAGATGAAGGCTACCGCGGCAAGTCAGACGGCACGGCTGGAGATGGCGCTTTCCACAGCGAGGGAATGGAAGACTGCAGCGTGGAAGCAGCTTTTTGTGAAGAATCCGGTGATGCATCAGTTTGCGACCCGGCTGATCTGGGGAATTTATGAGAACGGGAAATTGCTGCAGAGCTTCCGCTACATGGACGACGGTTCGTTCAACACAGCGGAGGAAGATGAGTATGAGCTTCCGGATAACGGCAGGATCGGACTGGTGCATCCGGTGGAGCTGGCCGGGGAAGAGAAGGAGGCATGGGAACAGCAGCTGGAGGACTATGAGATTGTCCAGCCGTTTGAACAGCTGAAAAGGTCGGTTTATACGGTCACAAAAGAGGAAGAAGCGGAGCAGAAGCTGATGCGTTTTCATGGGCGGACAATCAATGATCTGTCGCTGAACAGCAGGCTGACTGGGCTTGGCTGGTACCGCGGGTCGGTGCAGGACGGCGGCGGGTTTTATACATATTACCGCGAGGACGCGGAGCTTGGGCTCGGGGTGGAGCTTCATTTTTCCGGAAGCTATGTGGGAGGCTCCTACGAGGATGTCACGGTTTATGATGCAAGGTTTTACCGGGCGGGCACGATCAAGCGCGGAAGTTATGAGTATGACGAGGCAGACAAGGACAAGGCTCTCCGCATGGGGGATATCCCGGCACGGTATTTCAGTGAGATTGTATGGCAGCTGACGAAGGTTATGATGTAAAGGGGCGAAGTCCCCGTACCGTTCTTCCCCGTTTGCACATAGCTTTGTCAGGGGAAAATCTGACGGAATCGAAAAACGGACGGGCTGCAGGTGCAGGCAGTCCGCCTGCATCTGACCGATGCCTTGCGCCTGCCGGGAGTGCAGGAGAAAAGTGCCGTCCGGCGATCCGGTAAGGAGAGACGGGACATTTCGCGGACAAGGAAAGGAAGTGGCTTTTATGTATCTTGATTTATTGCGTGCAGAGATTTTAAAACAGCGTGAAGTCTATCTTGCGTTAAAAGCGGGGCGGAAGGAAAGTGTCTGCTATAAAAGTTACCGGCATCCGGAATTTGGCACACAGGATGAAAATTATGAAAACCGCCTGCGGCTCGCATACTATCTGCTTTATGAAAAGGTGGAGGACGAGGAGGTTATTTTCTGGCTGTTTCAGGAGGAGCTTATAGACCGGGAGACGAATTCTTTCCAGGGGATTGGGGCGGCGCTTGAGATTTTGACTTTCCTGCTCGCCAAATATAATACCGGGCATTCGTACGACGCATGGTTTCAGAGGGCGAAAAACGCGAATTTTGACTGTGCATGCGGCTATGACCCGGCAATCAAAATGAATGACAAGTTTTCGGATAATGACCTTTTGGACTGCATTTATCTGTGCAAAGATATGGGATTCCGGGATGTGATGGAGCTGCTTGTTGACTTGTGGAAGGGTTCGGTGGCTGCTTGGGGCGATGCGGACAGGGAGAGCCTGATCCGGTTTTATACGTTTTTGGGGAAGGAAGAAGAAAATGAAATGCTTTATCTGGAACAGCTGTCGTCGGCAAAACGTACGGGGAAATTAAGGGATACCGTCCAGGCATACAACAGGCTGATCCGGCACTATTTGGTTCTTGGGCAATGTGCCGCAGCGCACGGCTGTCTCGATGAAGCAAGGGAGTTGGCAGAGGATACGGAAATACATGGGCTTCATCCGCTTGGAGACCTGCTGGAGGAAGCATTTGAGGTCATCTGTCAGGAACGGGCGGAAACGGAGGGGGGGATTGCGGCAGAAAAAAGCATTGCCGTTGCGTGTCCCGGCCGGGATGACACAAAGACAGAGGAATTGTGGGAATGGGCAAAGGCGAAATTTACAAACGGGACGGAATGGTATGGGAATCTGTATATCAAGCGCATTGCGGCGGCAAAAGCCATGAAAGATCCCGATTCCGTGAAGTTTGACAAAGAGTATGGGGATTGGTGCAAAAAAGTAGGGATAAAGAAAAGGGGGTGATATGTCCCCCCTTTTCTTGTATGGCGTTACGTACAGAATTGCGGCATCATCTGGTCTTATTGTCCTTTTGCCGCTTTTTTCGCTGTAAGATTTCTGCGGCTGCGGCAATACATGCCCCTTCTAACAAGATATACAGAGATTGCCCCAGTGCTCTTTGTGACATCTCGACGGAGGACATGCTTGCAAAAACGGAGATGATATAAAGTATCAGGAAGAACCCCGTCGCACTGGTGCTGATGACGATGCCGTGGGAGTTTGCGGTCTTTAGGGTCAGCGCAACACTTCCGGCAAAGATGGCAAACTGGCAAAGCGCGAGGAAAAGATAAATATTCTTTAAAAAACCTCCGAGGTTGGCGGCTTCTATCCCGAAAGGATAGTGTTGGCGGTCGACCCACTGCATGCTTACGAGGGCTAAAAGTATGCTGGCGCATAGCAGCAGGCCGCTTGTAAGGAGGAGGATAATCTTTGTTTCTGTTTGTTTCGTAAGTGCTATGTGATCTGTGAGCAGGAAGTGTGTATCTGCGAGGATCAGCGGCAGGACGACCAGGTAAAGCCAAGATGCTGCCCCGTAATGTTCCGAGAAAATCCGGAGGCCGAAGAGGATAGCCGCGAGCAGGATTCCCAGACCGACGATCTCCTTTTTTCCGGCATTTTTTTTGATTTTCTTCATGAAAGCAATCTGTTTTGCCTCCCATTGCCGTTCCGATGCTTCGGATTCTTGCAGCACGTCCATGAGTGATGCGCAGTCTGCGCAGGTGGAGATGTGTTGCCCGATGATTTTTTTGGAATCTTCGGAGCAGATTCCGTCCAAGTAGGATGGCAGCAGGTCGCGTATAATGTCGCAGGTTATTTCGCAGCTTACAGTTTTTTTCGTTAGAACTTTTGTTTCGCCGGTATTTTTAAAGTTTGTTTGTATTTGGTTTGTTGTCGTTTCGCTTGCTTTTTCCGGATTTGTTTCGCTCATTTTCCATTCTCCTTCCTTTCCATAAAATTTCTTTTGCGCGGTAAAATGTCACCCGTGCCCAGTTTTCGCTGTGTCCCATGATTTCCCCAATTTCGCCAAAAGTCAGTTCACCCGTAATGCGAAGGTAGATGACCTCACGCGTGGCAGGAGGAAGTTTCTGCATTTCTTTAAAGACTTCCATAAGCTCTAATTTTGCGGTCACGCGCCCGTCCGGTGGGGGGAGTTTCGGCATAAAATCTTCGGATCCATCCAGTGCAGACGGAATTTCGCGTTTTGCTTTCTGGTAATGGCGGTAGAGCAGATGTTTGGCAATCTGGCAGAGCCAGCTGGAAATCTTGCAGCTCCCGTCAAAGCGTTCGATGGACCGATAGGCCTCCAGAAAGGTTTCCTGTGTCAGGTCTTCCGAGAGCGGTTCGTCGCGGCATATGGAGTACAGGAAACGGTAGACGATCCGGGCGTTCTGCTCGTACAGTTCATCCATAGCGGCCTCCTTTCATCTATATATCCTGGTTGGGGTGGGATTCGTTACAAGAAAAATAAAAAATTTAGAAAGGTATTTGTTTTTTGCATTAAACGGCAAAAGGCTGCCGCGAAATATGGCCGCCGGACAATACATGGTGAAATCCCAAATGTGCGCTTGCCATGTATTGCTGCGGCCGTAATTTCGTGACAGCCTTTTTAGTAAAATACCGTAAAAGAAACCGGAAACTTCATTTTAACAGATCTGCCGTAGGTCAGTGGCTGCCCTCTTTGGCTTTTTCCTGTTGTTCCCTGTATTTTTGTACAAAGACCTGGATCCTGCCGGTCTGGTTTAAGAACTCGCTGATGGAAGCGTCATGGTTGAGCGCGTCGATCAGTTTCGCAATGTATTTACTCATGTCCGCCGTCAGGTAATATTTGCGTGCCAGCAGCTCGTCCGGCTGGTATATAAGGTTGGTTGTGATAAGACGGTCAAAGTATCCAAGGTCATATGCCTCGTCAAACTTTTCAAGCCCGTTTGTGAACAGGCCGAAAGTCGAGCACAGGAAAATACGCCTTGCCTTGCGGCGTTTTAATTCCTGGGCAACATCAATCACGCTCTCGCCGGAGGAGATCATGTCGTCTAGGATGACAACGTCCTTATCCTCCACGTCCTTGCCGAGAAATTCATGCGCGATGATCGGGTTGCGCCCGTCCACGATCTTGGAGTAATCACGGCGCTTGTAAAACATGCCCATGTCAAGCCCAAGCATGGTAGCAAAATAAACCGCCCTGCCCATCGCCCCTTCGTCCGGGCTGATCACCATCATGTGGTCCGCGTCAATCGTCAGGTCAGGTACATTGTTCAGCAATGCTTTGATGAACTGGTAGGTCGGCATGATTGTCTCAAAGCTTTTCAGCGGGATGGCATTCTGCACGCGCGGATCGTGCGCATCAAAGGTGATGATATTTTCCACGCCCATATTTGCCAGTTCCTGAAGGGCGAGCGCGCAGTCCAGGGATTCTCTTGTGCTCCGCTTGTGCTGCCGGCTTTCGTACAAAAACGGCATGATGACAGTGATGCGGCGCGCTTTGCCGTTCAGAGCCGCAATAATGCGCTTTAGATCCTGGAAATGGTCGTCCGGTGACATGTGGTTTTGCTGCCCGCAGACAGTGTAGGTCAGGCTGTAATTGCAGACATCCACCAAAAGATAAAGGTCATCACCGCGCACGCTTTCCTTGATGATCGCCTTTGCCTCTCCGGTGCCAAAGCGCGGGCACTGTGCCTTGATCAGGTAATTGTCCCGCTCATAGCCGGTAAACGCGATAGTTGACGCGTGCTCATGTTCCCGCTCCCGCCTCCACTGAACAATGTAGTCGTTGACTTTCTGGCCAAGTGTGCGGCAGCTTTCCAGTGCCACGATACCTAAGGTACCGACTGGGATGGTTCCAGAATACTTTTCCTGTGGCATGATATGATCCTCCATAGTGATTTTGTGCCGGGAGGTTCCCGGCTCCTGACATGAACAATCCGTGTTCATTATAGCATTTTTGCTGTTTTCCTTCAAGTGAAAAACCGGGGGAAAACGCGAATTGTGAAAAATGCATATCCGGACGGCGGGGATTGTCTCTTTTTCGGGAATTTTTTCGGGAAGCCGTCGGCTATTTCAATTATATACCATTATGCCCGGTGTAATCGGTGTGTTATGACAGCTTTTTGCGGATACGGATATCTTCACCGACAATTTTTAGGAAAGTATAGCTGCCGGTGATACGCGAGAAAATACGCTCGCTGTAGTTATTTTTCAGCTGTTCAAATGAAAGGTTGGTGGAAATGACCGTAGCTTTCCGGCCGAGCAGCCGTTCATTGATGCACTGGTAAAGCTGCGAGGAGATAAAGGCATTGTTTAATTCTGTGCCGAGGTCGTCGATGATGAGCAGGTCACAGTCCCGGATATGGGAAAATTGGCTGGCGGCCTCACTGTAATCGTCATCCTCCGCGTTCTCCGGGCGGGAGAACTTGCGGCGCTCCAAAATATCAAACAGCTCAAAAGCGGTCAGGTAGATGACCGTGTGCCCGGTCATAATCAACTCCCGCGCGATGCAGTTGGTCAGGAAGGTCTTTCCGACACCCGTGTTGCCGTAAATCAGGAGGTTGTCCGGGGAGGTATCAAAGCCCTCGATAAACTGTTTGGCGCTTGCCACAACACGGCGCATGTTTTCAAGCGGGGTCATGCGCACCGATTCTTCGATGTAGTCGTCCGGATAATACCGGTAGGAGAACGTGTCAAAGTTTTCCCGGACAATGGCCTGCCGTACGTTGGACTGGGAATAGAGCATGTCCACGATGGCCTGTCGGAAGCAATGGCATTTTTCGCGCCCGATAAAGCCGGTGTCGGAGCAATCTGTGCAGAGGTAGTGCGGCTCAAGATAATCTTCCGGGTAACCGTTTGCGGCAATCAGAGCTTTTTTTTCGGCGGAGAGTGCTTCGTTGCGCCCGCGCAGGGCAAGCAGCGCTTTGGGGTCGCCGGAGAGCGAGAGCTTTGCGCTCTCGACGGAACCGTGTGCGATCGCGTCATCAAGTTCCCTTAGGCGCGGGATCTTTGCGTAGAGCTCCCCGCGGCGCGCCATCGCCTCGCGGTGGCTTTTTAAGCGCCTTGCGTCGTATTCCCGCATGATGGAATTATACTGGTGATTTTTTATCGGCATTGGCGGCATCCTTTCTCAAAAGCATCCCCTCCATCTCGGAGTAATCGGAAGCAGTGTAGCGGCGCTGCGGAAACGCGCCAAAACGGTTTGGCGGGGGAACTGCGGTTCGGGAGGTATCCTCCTTTGCCCTGGCGTTCGCTGCGTTTTTGCGCGCAAATTCGGAATCCAGAACGGCGATATCCTCCTTTTTCTTTACGCCGGCGGCGTGCCAGGTGGCAAGAATCTTATCCGCATACTTAAAATCCGGTTTCGAGGTGGACAGCATCGTGCGGTTGCATGCCTCCTCAATGATGGAATTGTCAAAACCGAAGTTTTCCGACCAGCGGTGTATGTATTTCATCTCGATGTTTCCGGGCGCACGGTTTAGGCCGAAGGCACGGTTGACGACATGATAGCTCTGGCTGTAGACGGCGGTCTCCGCCTCCGCCTTTTCAATGGTGTCCACGCCGGACTGTGCCCAGGCGATGCCGACAGCTTCGATATAGGCCGCGTTTTTCTTGTTTTTGGAGGCGCAGTATTCATACAGGTAAGCAATGAGCTCCGCCGGGAAGCCGACGCTCTCATACAGGAACAAAAGGGTCTGTAAGTCCGCGGGTTTCAGGAGGCGGCCGAGAGTCTGCTCCAGACGCGACATCAGCCACTTTACCTCATCGAGTGATGTAAGGGCCGTGATCTGGGCTTCCGAATAGTCCGGTTTTACAAAATGCGTCCGGGTCGGTGCACCGTCCGGGGAAGCAGAAGGGCTTTCCTGCGCGTCAGGAATATCCCCGGCAGGGGCAGGAAGGGGATGTTCGGGCTCGTTCCCGCAGGAAAACGATAGGAAGGAGATATCTGTGATCATTCCTTCGCTGTCGCGGGTCAGTTTCAGAAGCCCCACTTTTTCCCAATATTTTAATGCGCGCTCAACATCCTTCTCGGTTTCTTCAAGGACATCGGCTGCCGCGGAAAGGCTGCCTGTGCGGGACGGGTCGCCTAAAAGGCGCAGAAAATATAGGTAAACCTTGACAAAGGAACCGTTTGCCTGCGGCATATAGCGGTCAATGAAGGTATTTGGGAGTATCGTGTATTCGGTTTTGGCTCCATTTGAGAGTGTGAGTGCGGCCGACATCTCTTCCTCCTGTGGCGGGCTGGTTAGTCTGGGATCCTGTGTCCTGCGGATTTTATTCCGCGGAAAATGAGGGACAAAGTTCCTGAAGTTATTCTCGATCAAATTTCATAGAGAGTATAGCACAGGTTTGAAAAAAAGAAAAGAAGCGGGTTTGTACTAAGCAGATTGGGGATAACTTTGTGGATAATGTGGATAACGTGGACAATGAAAAAACTTCTACGGATGTAGTAAAAAAAACAGGACAGGCTCGTTGGCTGAAAAGCTTGAGAAAATGCCGTTTTTAAAAAAAATCATCTACTTATGTAGAAAAAATTGTGGAAAAAAAGAATCCACAACCAAAATCACCGACGAATCGTTGATAAGGTTGTGGATAATGTGGATAACTTAGTGCTTTAATATCGCTTCGCCAACATTTGCAATATCTCCCGCTCCCATAGTTATCAACAGGTCGCCCTCCGTGCAATTCGACAATAAAAATTTTTCAATCTCGTCGAAGGATGGGAGATAGTATACTTCCTTTCCGGCATTTTGGAGTTTTTCAGCAAGATCACGCGAGGAGATATCTCCCGGATCCTGCTCGCGTGAGGCATATATGTCGGCGAGCACAACTTTGTCGGCAAGGGAAAGAACATCCACAAAGTCATCAAAAAATATCTTTGTGCGTGAAAAGGTATGTGGTTGGAAAACGCACCAGAGTGTTTTATGCGGATAATGTTTTGCTGCCGTCAGTGTGGCGCGGATCTCGGATGGGTGGTGTGCGTAATCATCCACAATTGTGACACCGTTTTTCAACCCTTTTTTCTCGAAGCGGCGTTTTGCGCCGATAAAGTTGTGCAGGGCGGAAACAATGGCCGGAACCGGGACACCGAGGAGATTTGCCATCGCGGCGGCTGCAACCGAGTTGGAAATGTTGTGTGCGCCGATGACTTGGAGCGAAATGCGTGCGATCAGGGTTTCCCCGTGCATCAGGTCATAGCTGCCGCAGTCATTCGTATCATATGTAATGTTTGCTGCGTAATAATCGTAGGTTTTCCCGCTTCCCTCAAGGCCATAGGTCGTGATATCTGCACAGAGACCGTTTGTGAGCTCGTCAAGCCCCGCAATATCGCCCTGAATCACGAGATGTCCGCCCGCACTTAATTTTTCCATAAACAGCCGGAAGGAATGGCGGATGTCCTCAAGATCTTTAAAGAAGTCTAAGTGCTCCGCTTCTATATTAAGTATGATTTCGTGACGAGGGTAAAAGTGAAGGAAGCTGTTGGTGTATTCGCAGGATTCTACAATAAAATGGTCAGAGTGCCCCGCGCGCGCGCTGCTGGCAATCGGGTCAAGCACAGCTCCGAGCGAGATCGTCGGATCAAGCCCGGCTTCAAGGAAGATCATGGACAGCATGGAGGAAACCGTAGTTTTTCCGTGAGTACCCGCCACACCAATCGCATCCTTATACTGGCGCATGAGCTGCCCAAGGAAATCCGCGCGGTTGATGCAAGGGATGCCGAGTTTTTCGGCAGCGGTAAGTTCCGGGTTGTCTTTGTGAATGGCGGCGGTGTAAACGACAAACTTAAGGTCCGGGGTGATGTTTTCGGCGCGCTGCCCGTAAAAAACGGAAATTCCCATGTCTTCCAGGCGGTCACAGACCGTGCTGTGGTTTTTGTCGGAACCGCTCACGGAAAAACCGCGGGAGAGAAGAAGTTCTGCGAGCCCGCTCATGCTGCACCCGCCGATTCCGATGAAATATACGGGAACCGGGTTGTTGAAATTAACTTCGTACATAATTGTTACCATACCTTTCTTAAAATATAAAATTTAAAGATTTATATTCATTATAATCCTCTTAGATTTTGCTGTAAAACAAAATTTTGGTTCAAATATTGCGGTAAGAGAAAAAAATCTCTGATTGTGAAACTGTACAAAAAAACTTTTTGAAATTAAGGCGTTATTGACAAAATATCAAAAACATGCTTGACCAGAAAAAGGCAAAACAGTGAAAATGTAATAATTTGTAGGGGGAGAGCAGCTAAATAATTGCGAAACAAGCAATTTTCAGCAAGCAATGAAATAGAAATAGCAATAATTGATAGGAAAATCACAGCAAAAGATGATAGACTATTAGTAGATAGCAAAAAAAATGTGTATTTTGCATGGGGAATTATGCAAAATACACAAACGACATTCTGGGAAAAGGAGAGGGATAAAGATATGCCTGGGAAAAGAAAAAAGGTTATCCTGATATTGGTTATCGTTATTGCCCTGATTGCGGCGTTCATTGTGTACCGCAAGCTGAATCAGGTGGATGACTACCATGATAAATATGCGGGATACGATCTTGACAGTGATGTGCAGGGGGTGAGCCGTGACAGCACATATGCGAAGTACCTGCAGAAGTACGGGGATGCGGGGAAGCCTGCCAACAGCGTAGAAGTGGGACTGTTCGACTTCACGGATGGCGAAGGGGTTCGCGTGGAGACGGACTATGAGGGCGAACCGAAGGTGATTTACATGGAGGACGACAGCCGTGCCACATGGAAGGTGGAGATTCCGCAGAGTGGCCTTTATAACATGTACATCGAGTATTACCCGATTGCGTCGCGCGGCGTGGACATTGAAAGGGCATTCTACATCAATGGCAGCCTTCCTTTTGCCGGTTCGGATGACTTGGCTTTCTCAAGGGTTTGGGGCGATAAGAACGAAGTCCGCGAGGATAACCAGGGCAATGAGATCCGTCCGACGCAGGTGGAGATCCCGCGTTGGCAGAGTTCCTTCTTCAAAGATTACATGGGGTATTATACCGAGCCGTATCAATATTATTTTGAAGCGGGTTCAAACGAGATTACGCTGGAGGCAGTCAATGAGCCGATGGTGATCCGCCGCCTTGTCGTTATGGCGATTGATGAGCAGTTGGATTACGCGGACTATATTGCAGCGGCAGATAAGAATACATACAAAAATACCGACACCGACTTTGAGCAGAAGGTTCAGGGCGAAGATTCCACATTCCGTTCCAGCCCTTCGCTCTATGCGACATACGACCGTTCTTCTGCAACAACGGAGCCTTACAGCTCAGCGAAGATTAAGCTGAATATGATCGGCGGTCAGTCATGGAAGGTATCCGGGCAGTGGATTGAATGGGATATCACGGTGCCGGAAGACGGATTTTATGAGATATCGATCAAGGGACGGCAGAATTACCAGCGCGGTTTCGTGTCGAACCGTGCGCTCTTCATTGACGGTAAAGTTCCGTTTAAAGAAGTTTCTGCGATCCCGTTCCAGTATAACAACGCATGGGATATGCTGACGCTTTCCGACGAGGACGGTAATCCGTACCAGTTTGCACTGACGGCGGGCACACACACCATCCGCCTTGAGGTAACACTCGGTGACCTTGGGGGAATCTTAAATGAGATGGAGGACAGTGTATACCGTCTGAACCAGATGTACCGCAAGATTCTTGTCCTGACGGGAACGGAGCCGGATGAGTTCCGCGATTACCAGCTTGGCAAGGTATACCCGGAAGTAATTGAGGCGATGGGGCTTGAGAGCAAGAGACTTTACCGTATGGTGGATGAGATCGTGGCATACACCGGACAGAAGGCTTCCCAGATTGCGGCGGCTCAAACGCTGGCAACACAGCTTGAGCGCTTCGTGAAGAATCCGGATAAGATTCCGCCGACTATGATGAATTTCAAGGAGAATATCAGTTCGCTCGGAACGTCCATCCAGACACTTTCCGAGGCACCGCTGGATATCGACTATATCGTGGTGGCAGCCTCCGGCCATGCCGTGACGGCAAAGAAGGAAACGTTCTTAAAGAAAGCGGTGCATGAGATCCGCTCCTTCGTTTCCTCCTTCACCGAGGATTATAACTCCCTCGGAAACATTTACGACAAGGACGAGGCGATCACGGTCTGGATGCTTTCGGGCCGCGACCAGAGCACGATCTTAAAGACGATGATCGACGATACCTTCACGCCGCAGTACGGGATCGGCGTAAACGTAAAATTGGTCGAGGCGGGCACACTGCTTCCGGCAACCGTGGCGGGCACGGGTCCGGACGTGGCTCTTTCCGTCGGGCAGGGTGAGCCGGTCAACTATGCGCTCCGAAACGCGTCGGTCGACCTGTCGAAGTTTGATGGCATTGATGAGGTACTCTCGCACTATTATCCGAGCGCGTATGCGCCGTACCAGTTTAACGGCGGCATCTACGGGCTTCCGGAGACGCAGAACTATAATGTTTTGTTCTACCGCACGGATATCATGGAGGAGCTTGGGCTTGAGATCCCGCAGACATGGGATGATTTCATTAACATGCTCCCGATCATCCAGCAGAACAACATGAGTGCCGGAATCCCGAGTGTGTACAATAATGCGAACGCACCGGATCTGAGCAGCCTGCTGGATCTTCTGTTCCAGAACGGCGGTGTGCTCTACAACGGCACGGGTGAGTCCACCCAGATCGACGAGGAGCCGGGTGTTAATGCGTTCGAGATGCACACGAGGTTCTTCACGCACTATAAACTGCCGACGATCTACAACTTTGTAAACCGTTTCCGTTCCGGCGAGATGCCGATCGGTATCAGCTCTTACAGCACGTACAACACGCTCGTCGTGTTTGCGCCGGAGATCCGCGGTTTGTGGGATTTCACAATGATCCCGGGTATCCAGAAGGAAGACGGCACGATCGACCGTTCCGCGCATTCCTGGGGCAACTGCTCGATGATGCTGCAGGGCGCAGGGGATGAGGAAAAGGCATGGCAGTTCATGAAGTGGTGGGCGGATGCGGAGACGCAGACACGTTTCGGCCGTGAGCTTGAGAGTGTCATGGGTTCTTCCGCGAGATATGCAACCGCAAATGTTGATGCGTTTGAGGGGCTCGCATGGAGCAGCAAGCAGATGAAGGTGCTGAAGGAGCAGTGGGCTTGGACCTGCGGGACACCGGAAGTACCAGGCAGTTACTATACTTCGAGACATCTTGTCAATGCGGTCAGGAAGGTTATCGCCGCGAGTGAGGATCCGCGCGAGACGCTGCTTGACTACACAAGGACGATCAACGAAGAGCTGACAAAGAAGCGCAAAGAGTTTGGGCTTTCGATAGAGCAGGATCAGTAGAAAGGAGGAAAAGAAAATGTCATTCATGCAGAAATATATGAATAAAAAGAAGAAGAATTTTCACATCGCGATGTATAAGGCGAAGCGCTCGAAGACCTGTTATCTGTTCCTCCTGCCGTACGCCGTCATATTCACGCTTTTCTACATCGTGCCGGTTGTCATGTCCATCTGTTTGAGTTTTACTTACTATAACGTGCTTGAGACACCGAGTTTTGTCGGTTTGAGGAACTATGTTGACCTTTTCCTGGCGGATGATGTATTCCTTACTTCCGTCACGAATACCTTCCTGATTGCGGCGATCACGGGTCCGATCGGTTATCTCGCATCCTTCCTGTTCGCTTGGTTCATCAACGAGCTGCCGCGCTATGTCAGGGCATTCGCGGTGTTGATTTTCTACGCGCCGACGATCTCCGGCCAGGTTTATCTGATCTGGGCGATCATGTTCTCGGGCGATGCTTACGGTTATGTGAACTCGTTTTTGATGAAGTTAGGGTTTATCAACGCACCGATTCTCTGGCTTACGGATCCGAATTACATGATGCCGGTCATTCTCCTCGTAATTTTGTGGATGAGTCTTGGTACCGGGTTCCTCTCGTTTGTGGCAGGTCTGCAGGGTGTGGACCAGGCACAGTATGAGGCGGGATATGTGGATGGTGTCCGGAACCGCTGGCAGGAACTCTGGTTCATCACGCTGCCGAACATGAAGCCGATGTTGATGTTCGGTGCGGTCATGGCGATCACACAGTCCTTTGGTGTCTGCGAGGTCACGATGGCACTCGCCGGCTTCCCAAGTACCGACTACGCGGCACGTACTGTTGTTACTCACCTTTTTGATTACGGTTCCGTCCGTTTTGAGATGGGCTATGCATCCGCGATCGCAACCGTACTTTTCATTACCATGATTCTCTGCAACAAGCTGATTCAGTCGTTGCTTAGAAAAGTGGGAACCTGATAACAGACTGGGAAAGGTGAGGAAAGGATATGAAAAAATTAAAAAGAAGAAAACCGAACAGGTCCAGGGGCGGCGACATCGGAATTTATATCATGCTGATCCTGTTTGGTATTTTCATGGCGCTGCCGCTGGTGTATGCGATCAGCAGCGCGTTCAAACCTCTGGATGAGATTTATCTGTATCCGCCAAAGTTTTTCGTGCAGCATCCGACGATGGACAATTTCCAGGATCTCTTTGTTATCATGGGAAAATCCTGGGTTCCATTCTCGCGCTACATATTTAACACCGTGATCATCACACTGATCGGTACGGTTGGGCATCTGATCTTTGCCTCGATGGGTGCATATGTACTTGCAAAGTATGATTTCCCGGGCGGAAAGACGTTTTTCAATATCGTTGTGACGGCGCTCATGTTTTCGGGCTACGTGCTTGGTATCCCGAACTACCTTATCATGACGGGGCTCGGCTGGGTGGACAGCTACCTTGCCATCATCATCCCGGCGTTCGCGTCCCCGATGGGGCTCTTCCTGATGAAGCAGTTTATGGAGGGTATCCCGGATTCGCTGATTGAGGCGGCAAAGATCGACGGCGCGAAGGAATGGACGATCTACTATAAGATCGTTATGCCGATGGTAAAGCCGGCATGGCTTACCCTCATTATTTTCTCGGTGCAGAACCTTTGGAATACGAAGGCATCGAACTACATCTACTCCGAGGAATTAAAGACACTTCCATACGCATTGCAGCAGATCATCAACGGCGGTGTTTCGAGAGCCGGTGTCGGTTCGGCGGTAACACTTTTCATGATGATCGTGCCGATCATAACCTTCATTTTGTCACAGAGCAACATCCTGGAGACGATGGCAAGCTCCGGTATCAAGGATTAAGGGGGGATGAGCACATGAAACGCAAAAAAATAATTCAGAGATTTGTTTGCCTGCTGCTCGCCATGATCCTTCTTTCACCGGCAGCAACCTTGAAGGCAGAAAATAATTTTTACACTTACGTTTACGATATCTGGGGTGAAGCCAAGGAATCGCCGGATGCCTATTCCGCACAGCTGCGGGTCTTTGGGATTGACTTTGGTATCGGGGATTTCAGGCAGCCGCAGGGTATGTACGCGGCAGGTGACCGGGTCTATATCGCGGATACCGGAAACAACCGTATCGTGGAGCTTCTCGCGGGAACGGAGTCGCTCTCCCTTGTGAGGGTGATTGATACCTTTAAGAACGGGGATGCCGACGATACGTTCAAATCGCCAAACGACGTTTTTGTTGATAAGAAGGGGGATTTCTATATCTGTGATACGGAAAACAAACGCGTCGTACATCTTGACAAGGACTTAAATCTCGTAAAACTGCTGCTTCAGCCGGTCGATGAGACCTATGATGCGTCGCAGGATTTCCTGCCGACCAAGATCGTGGTCGATGACGCGGGGCGCGCCCTTGTCCTTGGGCGCAACGTAAACAAAGGTGTTATCCAGTATTCGCCGGAAGGGGAGTTTACCGGGTACATCGGCGCGAGCAAGGTTACGTTCTCGATGGTCGACTATATCTGGAAGAAGCTGTCCACACAGGCGCAGCGGGCGCAGATGGAATCGTTCGTGCCGACCGAGTACAACAATATCGCCCTTGACAAGGACGGCTTCGCTTATGTGACGACCTCGGTGTTCAGTGAGTGGGACTTAAAGGATGATAAGGCAAAGCCGATCCGGAAACTTAATTCGATGGGGTCGGATATCCTCATCAAGAACGGCGATACACCGCCGATCGGTGATATTGATTGGGGTGAGGGGGCAGGTATAAAAGGGCCGTCAAAGCTGATTGATGTCACACCGCTTGAAAACGATATTTATTACGCGATCGACCGCACGCGCTGCCGCATTTTCGGCTATGATTCACAGGGACAGCTCCTGTACGCGTTCGGCGGCAACGGGAATATGATGGGATATTTCATGAACCCGGTTGCCCTCGACCATCTCGGGACGGATCTGTATGTGCTCGACAGCAGAACCAATTCCGTGACCAAACTGGTGCTTACGAACTACGGCATACAGATCAACAATGCAATTTTGGCATACCAGAAAGGCGATTATGACCTGTCCGCGGATTATTGGCGGGAAGTGCTGAAATTAAACAGCAATTACGACCTTGCTTACCTTGGCATCGGGCGTGCGCTGCTGCGACAGAACCGCTACGAGGAGGCGATGGAGTATTTTGAGCTGAAGTACTACGGCAGGGCGTACTCAAAAGCCTTCAAGCTCTGGAGGAAAGAATGGATCGAGGAGCATATCGCATATTTCATCGTGGGGCTTTTGATCCTGATCATTGTGCCAAAGACGATAAAGACAGTTAAGAAAGTCAAAAGGGAGGTGTCTGAGGAGTGAAGATAGCAGAAAAGATCAATAAAGAAAGCTTAAATGAATACAAAAGATCACTCAGGTTTTCCCTCCATGTGATTGGGCATCCGTTCGATGGTTTCTGGGATCTGATCCATGAGAAACGCGGTTCCATGGCGGCGGCAAACACGATCCTGATCGCGGTGCTCCTGATCCGGATCTGGCGCACGCAGCTGACGAACTTCATGTTTATCCTGTACCGCCCGGAGAAGTTCAATGTCCTGATGTGTGTCCTGGAAATTCTTGTCCCGATCGCGATCGGATGTGTTTCAAACTGGTGCCTGACGACTTTGTTTGACGGGAAGGGCACACTGAAAAATATTTATATGGCGGTCTGCTACGCGTATACCCCGTATGTATTGCTCCAGCTCCCGATGATCTTTATCAGCAATATCGTGACGAGAGAGGAAGGTGTCTTCTGGAGTTACATGGACCGCTTCACGGATATCTGGATCGCAATCCTGATCCTTGCGGCGATGATGATGATCCATGATTACGGTTTGGGGAAAGCGATCTTCGCGGCGATCGCGACGGCAATTGGCATGCTGATCATCATATTTATCCTGCTGTTGTTCTTCAGTTTGATCTCGGACGGTTTTGCATATTTTATCTCACTGTACAAAGAGATCGTATTCCGATTCTATTAGGGCGCAAGGAGGTCTACAATGAAAAAATCAAGATTTTTAAGTCTCCTTCTTGCCCTTAGCCTGTCAGCGGCGGCATTGACCGGCCTCACCGGCTGCGGCGAGGAAGTCGAAGAAGAGAGGATAATCATCTACGGCTACGAGAAAGATAAATCCGAATATGTGATGGAAAACGAACATTTAAAGTTCGTATTGGATCCTGAGACGACGCAGTTTTCCGTGACGGAAAAGGCGAGCGGCAAGGTGTGGTATTCCAACCCGCAGGATCTTTCGGGGGAGACGATCGCGAACAAGGCGACAAAGTCGGCCCTGCAGTCCACGCTGATGATCAAGTACGGTACGATGAACGGTGTGGAAACCGTCTTTAACAGCTATCAGTACAGCGTCGAGAACGGTCTCTATGAGATCGAGGAAGTGGAGAACGGCATCAAGGTAAAATACTCGATCGGAAATATCGAGCGCGAGTACATAATGCCGGCGGCACTTCCGGAAAGCCGTTACCTGCAATGGTTCGACAAGATGGAAGCGTCGGTGCAGAAAAAGGTTACACAGTATTACCGCAAGTACGATATCAACAATCTTCGTGAGGACGATGATGAGGAGGCACTTCTGGCAGCATATCCGGATCTGGCAAATGAGCGTATGTATGTGCTCCGTGACGGTCTCCAGGAGCATATCAAGGTAAGGATCGAGGAGTATTTTGCCGGGGTGGGTTACACCATTGAGGATTATGATGCGGACTCCGCGCTGTACTCCATGTCGAGGCAGAACGATAAGCCGACCTTCAATGTTTCCCTGTTGTACCAGCTTGACGGAAAGGACTTTGTCGTGCGCGTTCCGCTTGAGGATGTGGCGTACAAGGATGAATATCCGGTCATGATGATCAAGCCGCTCCCGTATTTCGCGGCGGGCAGCAGCACGGATGAGGGTTTTATCCTTGTGCCGGACGGCAACGGCGGTATCATCCGTTTCAACAACGGCAAACAGACACAGAATAGCTTTTACAGTGATATGTACGGATGGGATTACGGTTCGAAACGTGCAGGCCTGATCAATGAGACGCGTTCCTTATTCCCGATGTTTGGTATCTGCAACAATGGTTCTTCCGTCCTGTGCATCGCGGAGGAGGGCAGTGCCTACACGACCTTTGAAGCGGATGTGTCAAACCGGAACCACACATTTAATTATGCCAACGTGGGCTACAACATCGTTCACAGTGCAAGCATGGATGTGTCCTCAAAGTCTGACAAGGCAGTGGTCGTTTATGAAAAGAATGTGCCGGAGGGTGACCTGGTCAACCGATACCGCTTTGTTGAGGGGGATACCTACGCGGACATGGCGTTGGCCTACCGCGATTATCTGACCGCGCGTTATCCGCAGCTTGACAGGAACAACGATTCGTCCACACCGCTCATCGTGGAGCTGACGGGTGCCATCGAGGCGGTCGAAAACCGCATGGGCTTCCCGGTGACCGTATCAAGGAAGCTGACTTCCTATAAGGAAGCGGCGGGAGTGATCGACGATTTCATCGCGGCGGGCGTTTCCAATCTGGATATGAAGTATGTCGGCTGGTTTAACGACGGTGTGCACCACGGGGTTCCGACAAAGGTAAAGCTGGTCTCGCAGCTCGGCAGCAAGAAGGATTTCAAAAACCTTGCCGCGAAAGCGAAGGATGCGGGCGTGGGTCTCTATCTGGAAGCCTTTGTGGAGTTTGTGTATAAAAACACATTGACGGACGGATTCAAGGTAAACCGTGATTCCGCGAAGCACGTGACGAAGGAGATCAACGAACTCTGGGATTATAACCCGGTATATTATGCACTCGAAGACGAGGATGATAATACGCTCCGCTATTTCGTGAAGAATGAATATAGCAACAAGCTGATCGATTCCCTTGTGTCGGCAGCCAATAAGTACGGTGCATCCAATCTCTCGTTTGCTGACCTTGGCAAGCTGCTTGGCGGAGATTACAATCCAAAGGCCATCGTAACACGTGAGGAGATGCTGAAGAACCAGCAGGCGAAGCTGGCACAGTTAAAGGAAAACGGAACAGGGGTCATGGTTTACACCGGAAACGAATATGCGGTTCCGTATGTGGATGCGGTGATTGACCTTGATCTGTCCGGCAAGCAGTACGGCATTATTGATTATGCGGTTCCGTTCTACACGATGGTTCTGCACGGGCTGGTCAATTATACCGGGGCGGCAATGAACCTGGCTCCGGACAGGGAGACCGCGTGGTTAAAGAGCATCGAGACGGGTGCCGGTCTGTATTTTTCCTTTATCGGTTCGTCGGCATCCAAGCTGCTCGAGACGAGGTATACCTATCTGCACGGGTCGGAATACAGCCTTTGGAAGGACGATGCGCTTGCGATGTACAAAGAATACGACGATGCGCTCGGCCATGTATTCAATCAGCTGGTCACCGGACATCGTTATCTTGCGGACGGCGTGACGGAGACGACGTATGAGGATGGCACAAAGGTTTATGTGAATTTCAACTACACCGATTATTCTGCGGACGGCGTTTCTGTTTCCGCAAGGGACTACGCGGTAAAGAAAGGGGGAGAATAAATGAAACCGAAAAAAAAGAAAACATTGGCACAGAAGAATGCAATTGCCGGTTACCTCTTTATTCTTCCATTTATCATCGGATTCATCGCATTTCTCGGATATCCGCTGATCGAGTCGATCCGGATGAGTTTTTCCGAGGTTACGGTCGGAAGCGGCGGTTTTACGATGAGGTTCATCGGGATCAACAACTACAAGAAAGCGTTCACGCTTGATCCGGAGTTCAACCGCCTGCTGACGGAATCCATTTCGGGGATGGCGTACAAGGTTCCGGCAACGCTGGTATTCAGCTTTTTCGTTGCGTTGCTGCTGAACCAGGACTTCAAGGGCAGGGGGGTCGTGCGCGCGATCTTCTTCCTCCCGGTCATCCTTTCGTCCGGTGTTATCGTAGGTCTGGAGTATAACAATACCCTCCTGCAGGGTATGGAGGATCTTGTGAGGGAATCCAGCAACAATTCCAGTATCACGACGACCCTGCAGAGCATCCTTGATACCGGCGGCATGGGTTCAAAGTTCTTCGGCTATGTGTTTGATATTTTGGACAGTGTCTACGATATCGCGATTGCAGCCGGTATCCAGATCATCATTTTCCTTTCCGGGCTGCAGACCGTCTCGGCAAGTATGTACGAGGCGGCGAAGATTGAGGGCTGTACGGCATGGGAAAGCTTCTGGAAGATTACATTCCCTATGGTAAGCTCCCTGATCCTGGTAAATGTTGTTTACTCGATCATTGACTTCCTTATTCGAACAGATAATGAGGTTATGGAGAAGATCAACAAGACGATGTCGCCTCAGATGGACTACGGATTTTCCTCCGCGATGGCATGGAGTTATTTCTTGTGCGTCATGGCGATCATAGCTGTTGTTTCTTTCATTCTATCAAGGAAGGTATACTATTATGAGTAGGGCGAGTGCAAAAATTGAAAGGGATAAATTCTGGGAAAGAAACCGGAAATCAGGTGGTTATTTATTAAAGAAGACCGCCGCTTCCGGCCTCTACAAGATCGCAAGAGCCATTCTTCTGTTCGGTTTGTGCTTTTTGATCATACAGCCGCTGTTGAACAAGATCTCCATCAGCTTCATGGAGGAACAGGATCTGTATGATGCGACGATCATCAGTATACCGCGGAATTTCACAACAGCCAACTACAAGCTGACGAACGAACTTTTGGAGTACTGGGTCTGCCTGAAGAATACGGTATTTGTAGCGCTTTTGGTCAGTGTGATCCAAGTTGCGGCATGTACGCTGGTCGGTTATGGTTTTGCGCGCTACAAGTTCCCGCTTAAGAATTTCTGGTTTGCGTGTGTCATGATTTCCATCCTTGTACCGCCGCAGACGATCTCGTCATCGTTGTACCTGCATTTCTCGTTCTTTGATGTGTTTGGTATTTTTAAAGCCATCACAGGGAAGACGCTGAACCTGCAGAACTCGATGGCACCGTACATTATGATGTGTATGGGCTGTATGGGCTTAAAGAGCGGGCTCTACATTTACCTGATCCGGCAGTTTTTCCGCAATATCCCGAAGGAGCTTGAGGAAGCAGCGTATGTGGACGGCTGCGGTAAGCTCAAGACATTTATCCGCATCATGCTGCCGGACGCAAAGCCGATCCTGACCTCGTGCTTTTTGTTCGCATATGTATGGCAGTGGACGGATTCTTACTATGCAAGGCTGTTTTTGGGCAGGGTGAAATTGCTGCCGAAAGCGCTGACCGGTCTGACCGGGCGGTTGAGCGACTGGTACGCATCCCTTCACGGGGTTGGCGTTATGCCATCCTCCGCATATGAGCAGGCAATGATCGCCACAGGACTTCTCATGACGATCATCCCACTTCTGATCATCTATCTGGTTGCGCAGAAGGGCTTTGTGGAGAGCCTTAGCCAGAGTGGTATCAAGATGTAAAAAAGCATTCGGACCGGAGTTTGTAAAGGCGCGGTTTTTGCGCCTTGGAACGAGTTTCCCCTAGAAAAATAAAGGGGGATGTGGTATAATCATTATATCGTGAATAGACGGGTAGTCCGTTTATCGCAATAAAGCCTCACGCTTCCCTTTCGTACATAAAATATTGCCGTGGATGGGATATCGCAGACGTACATCCTGCGGAAATGTTGTACGGGGAAGAAGGTGGCGGGACTAAAAAAGGAGGTAGCAGCATTGAAAAAGAAAGGACAGAAATTAGCAGCAATTATGATGTCGCTTGCCATGACGGCAAGCATGGCAGCCTGCGGAGGAGAGGATGAGGCAAGTGCAGATCCGACCGACGCACCAAAGCCGACCCAGGAGGCTGGCAATACGGGTGATGATTCGGTGGAGCCGACCGACCCGACTCCGGCACCGACCGAGGTTCCGGAGAAGTATAAGGATCTCGGCGGGCTTGAGATCATCGTTGCGGACTGGTGGTCCTCCGGTGAGGAAGGGGAAGCAAAGACGGAGCAGGAGCAGGCAACACGCGATTACCGCAAGGAGATCCAGGCGAAGTATAATTTCACGATCAAGCAGATCGCCATCGGCGGCTGGGATGACCATCAGGAGAGCTTCGTAGTTTCCACGATGGCAAATGCCCCGTTAGGCCAGCTGTTCATGATGGATCAGGGATTCATAGCGAAGCCGCTCGCAAATAACCTTTTCTACGATCTTGCGACGCTGGAGTGCTTCGATTTTTCGGAGAGCAAGTGGAATGCTGCCGTTATTGACCAGATGACACAGGGAGAGCATATCTATGGTATGGCTTCCGGTAAGCCGGAGTGGAGAGTCGGCGTTTTCTGGAACAAACGTCTCTTTGAGGACGCGGGTCTTGACCCGGATCTTCCGTATGACCTGCAGGCAAGCGGCGAGTGGACCTGGGAGAAGTTCGAGGACCTCTGCGCGAAGCTGACGCGTGATACGAACAGTGACGGTATTCCGGATACCTACGCGATGGCAAGCTTCTCCATCGACTTGTTTAAAGCACTCGTAGCCTGCAACAATGCCGAATTTATCGGCCGCGATGCGGACGGCAAGTATTACAATGCGACCAATACGCCGGAGTTCCTTGAGGCAATGCAGTTTGGTGTAAAACTGATCGAGAATAAGTATGAGATGCCGGCACCGGAAGATTCCGAGTGGGATTGGTTCATCCCGGCATTCCATGACGCTAAGGTAGCTATGACCTTTGCGGAAGAGCACAAGGTAAGCTTTTGGGCGGATATGGACGATGATTTCGGTTACGTAATGGCTCCGGCAGGTCCGAAGGGTCAGAGCACGACAGTCTTTGCGGATAACGTTGTTGTCATGCCGGTCTGCATGGATACTGAGACTGCAAACAAGATTGCCTTTGCTTACAACCTCTACACCAACCCGACTCCGGGCTACGAGGCAGACGATGACTGGAAGACGACCGTATACGAGAACTTCCGTGACGAGCGTGCGGTTGATGAGACCCTGACCCTGATGTATGAGGAAGGCAGGGGTGTTGTTTGGCATATGCCGATGGTATACGGCGCGAACTACGGCGATATCATCTACAATGTATACGGCTTACACAACACGCCGGCAGAGAAGATCGAGGAAGTTGCCAACGCTTGGCAGATGGCGATCGACGACTCCAACAATAAGTAATACCAGAAGAACAGACAGATGCGGAACGAAAGATGACATAGCAAATGTATAAAGAGACGCAGCGGTTCCTGCGGGAGGGCGGCAGCGTGCCGCTCCCCGCAAGAAGGCTGCGTTTTTTGCGGTGAACCGCAGTTCACCCTTTCCGGATGGGTGGAGAACTGTATGTTGAAAAAAGTCTGCCGGGTTGTTATAATGTATTACGAAAAGGTTTTCGGAAAATAGGGTCAATGGTTTGGGTACATGCGGTTGGGGGTACCGATATGCTTTTATTCACTGGCAAGGAGGAGAAGATATGCTGCGGGACAGTTTGAGATGGTTGAGAAGGGGCTCAGCATTGCTGTTGGCGGGCGTGATGCTGTGTGGAGCTGCGGGCTGCGGTGACAAGGACAAAGAGGGGAATGCACAGCCGACACAGGAAGTGCAGCCGACTATATCCGGGGCGGATGTGACCGGGGAAGCCGCGCCGACGCAGGAAGCCGCGGAACCGATACAGGACGCACAGACTACGCCGGAGCCGACCGAGCCGGCGAAAGAGGTTCGCACGGATTTTTACATATCGTCGATCGACGAGGAGCTTCCGAGTATGTACGAATACTGGAAGGACTATTTCTCGATCGGGATCGCGATTACAAAGGGAGAATTACTCAACGAGCTAAAAGGGGAGCTTATTATACAGCAGGCGAACAGTATGACCTGCGGCAATGAGATGAAGCCGGATGCGCTGCTTGACCGGACGGCGACTATGTCGGAGGGCACGGAAACCTGCCCGGTACTTAAGTTTGGCAGCTGCGATGCGATGCTTCAATTCTGTATGGACAACGGGATCAAGATGCGCGGGCATACGCTTGTATGGCACAGCCAGACACCGGACTGGTTCTTTATGGAGGGGTATTCCAACAAGCCGGACGCAGTCTTTGCGACGCGCGAAGTGATGCTTGAACGTATGGAGAATTACATCCGATTGGTGATGGAATATGTCAATACGACCTATCCGGGTGTGGTATATGCCTGGGATGTGGTCAACGAGGCGATCGCGCCGGGGGACGGCGGCGAGGACGGGATGCGCATGAGCGATAGCTTCTGGTATCAGACGATCGGACCGGATTTTGTCGAGAAGGCATTTGAGTATGCGAGAAAATACGCGGATGCGGAACAGAAGCTGTTCTACAATGATTTTAATACCTATGATACGCAGAAACGGATCGCTATTTTAAATCTTGTAAATAAGATCAAGGAGCAGGGCAATATCGACGGTATCGGTATGCAGAGCCATATCGGCATGAGTTCGCCGTCACTGCTCGATTATGAGGAGACAATCCGCAAATTTGGGGAGACCGGGCTTGAGGTTCAGATCACGGAGCTTGACATCAGCTTGGATTCCGATACGGAGGAAGATTTTTTGAAGGAAGGCACCCGCTATAAGCGGTTGTTCACGACCTTTAAAAACCTTGTGGATTCGGGTGCCGCCAATATCACGAACGTGACATTCTGGGGGCTGACGGACGACGGTTCGTGGCTGAACAAGGACGGGAAGCGTTATCCGCTTTTGTTTAACAGGGTACTTGAGACAAAGCCGGCATTCTGGGGGGTTATATTGGATGACGGGATCCCGTTGTTTTAAGGGACATTCTTTCCGTTCCAAGTTTTAAGCCGCGGAAGCCGGCATGTGAAGACAAGGATATTTTTTGGTGGGGCAATGGCTGCGGGACGGCAGGGGAAGACCGGTCTTTGCGGTATGATGGCAGCCCGCAGACAAAATCACTGCAAAACATGTGCGAGGAGGAGAAGGAGCATGGGGGATCAGGCATATTTGGATGAGAGCCTTCCGTTTGAGGAGAGGGCGAAGGCGCTCGTTGCCGAGATGACATTGGAAGAAAAGGTATTCCAGACATTGCATGGGGCAAGGGAGATCAAGCGCCTCGGGATAAAGGCGTACAACTACTGGAACGAAGCCCTGCACGGCGTGGCACGGGCAGGTGTGGCGACCGTTTTCCCGCAGGCGATCGGCCTGGCTGCTATTTTCGACGAGGATTTCATGGAGGAAGTGGCAGATGTCATCTCGACTGAGGGGCGCGCTAAATTTAATGCACAGCAAAAGTACAGTGACTACGATATTTATAAGGGTTTAACCTTCTGGTCGCCAAACGTGAATATTTTCCGCGATCCGCGCTGGGGGCGCGGGCATGAGACGTACGGGGAGGATCCATATCTGACCTCGCGCCTTGGCGTGCGGTTTATCGCCGGAATTCAGGGGCATGACGGGAAATATCTGAAAGCAGCGGCGTGCGCGAAGCATTTTGCCGTGCATTCGGGTCCGGAAGGAATCCGCCACAGCTTTAACGCAGTTGCGACGAAACAGGATATGTATGAAACTTATCTTCCGGCATTCAAAGCCTGTGTGAAGGAGGCAAATGTCGAGGTTGTCATGGGAGCTTACAACCGCACGAACGGTGAGCCGTGCTGTGGGAGTGAGACGTTGCTTGTTGATATTTTGCGCAAGACCTGGGGCTTTACCGGGCACGTCACCTCTGACTGCTGGGCAATCAAGGATTTTCATGAGTTCCATATGGTTACAAAGACACCGGTCGAGTCCGTGTCGTTAGCAATGAATAATGGCTGTGACTTAAACTGCGGCAATATGTTTGCCAACCTGCTTCAGGCAGTCCGTGACGGCATGGTTAAGGAAGAAACAATTGACGGTGCGGTGACCCGCCTGATGACGACGCGCATGAAGCTGGGGCTTTTTGACCGCGAGATGCCATACCGCGACATCCCTTACGAGGTGTGTGACTGTGCGGAGCACCGGGCGGTCAACCTTACGGCGGCGAAGCGCTGCCTGACCCTGTTGAAAAACCAAGAAGGCTTCCTGCCGCTTGGCAAAGATAAGATTAAAAGCATTGGCGTGATCGGACCGAATGCGAACAGCCGCGCAGCTCTCGTTGGGAATTATGAGGGAACCGCTTCGGAATATGTTACGGTATTGGAAGGAATCCGTGAGGCGGCAGGGGATGATATACGTGTATTTTACTCCGAAGGCTGCCATCTGTACAGAGACCGCATCTCCGGGCTGGCACAGGCGGACGACCGTCTGGCGGAAGCTAAGGCGGTGGCGGATGCCTCCGATGTAGTTGTTATGTGCCTCGGCCTGGACGCGACAATCGAGGGTGAGGAGGGGGATGCCGGGAATGAGTTCGGCAGTGGAGACAAAAACTCGCTGAATCTTCCGGGAAAGCAGCAACAGTTGCTTGAAACGGTGGCTGCATGCGGCAAGCCTGTCATCCTTGTGCTGCTCTCCGGTTCGGCGCTTGCGGTCACATGGGCAGACGGGGAGAAAAATGTCCCGGCGATCGTACAGGGCTGGTATCCGGGTGCACAGGGCGGACGTGCCATTGCCCAGATGATCTTCGGGAAATTCTCACCGGAGGGCAAGCTTCCGGTGACCTTCTACCGCACGAGCGAGGAGTTGCCGGAATTCACGGATTATTCCATGAAGAACCGCACGTACCGTTATATGGAGAATGAGGCGCTTTATCCGTTCGGTTACGGGTTGAGCTATACGAAGTTTGAATGTAGTGCGGGAATCGAGGCTGCGGATGTCCTGACAGCGGACAGCACCGTGAAGGTAAAGGCAGCCCTCACGAATGCCGGTGCGTATGACGGTGCGGAAACGGTACAGGTATATGTGAAAGCGAAGGATGTTCCGGGCGCGCCGAATTACCAGCTTAAGGGCTTGCGTAAACTGAGGTTGGCGGCAGGAGAGACAAAACAGACGGAGATCACGCTTGATATGAGGGCGTTCGGCCTGTTTACGGAGGAGGGCGAAAAGTTGATCTTTCCGGGCGAGTATGAGATTTATGTCGGCATCTGCCAGCCGGATGCGCGCAGCATCGCGCTGACCGGGAGCAAGCCGCAGGTTTTCACAGTGAAATGTGGGGAGCGCGCGGTGGTTGAGACAGTTTAAATATCATGGCTGACGGTAACAGTATGCTAATTAGAGGGGTTTTTGGAATATAGTATTTGGGATTTGGAAAAGGGCGGATGTTCTGACCGGGAAACCGGAAAGGATATCGGCTCTTTTCCATTTGGGAACAGATGATACGGGAATGCCTGGCATGAAGCGGACGAAAGCGGGGGGCAGGATTGTTAAATCCTGTTCCCCGTTTTCGGCGGCGAAATGGCAGCGGCAAAAATCCAGACG
Organism: uncultured Lachnospiraceae bacterium; assembly: GCA_947053345.1. GTDB lineage: Bacteria > Bacillota > Clostridia > Lachnospirales > Lachnospiraceae > RGIG4057. The sequence continues at coordinate 984 of CAMRSM010000004.1, read as the reverse complement.
GTCAAGGGACGAACGTAGAACGCGGATTGTTTTTCATAATTGGGTATGGTATAATTTTCCCCAGTACAAAACGACAAATCTGGATTAATAATAAAGTGTATAAGAAATTAAGAAAGAGGAGTGTTAATGTTATGGATTTTATGGAAATTAGAAAGCTATACCATATTGATGGTGATATTGGCTATTCTAAGGGAGTAATTGCAAAGGCGGTTAAAAAGTTTGGTAAACTGCCAACTGTTTTGGTGGAATATTATCGCCAATTAGGAAAACATCCTGGCTTAAATCAAACGGGTTATTGTTTATGCTCACCAGGAAAACTTGATTTTTTAATCTATGGTGACTACCTTTGCTTTTATAAATCAATGAACGATCCATTGTATTGGTATATTGATATGGAAAAGATGGAATCAGACAATCCGCCAGTATATCGTCGCTACTCAGATGGTGCTTCTGTATGTGATGTATTAGACAGTGAAACTTTGGAGGAATTTTTGTATGTAATGGCTTATTGGCAGGCATTGTTTTGTTTGCCATACAACAGTAAGGGTAGTTTCATGTGTACATTTCAACAAATAGAGAAAATTGAGAGAAAATTTACACTAAAGCGATACAATCTTGCAAAGTGGCCTACGTTTTATGGAAATAGCAGTGATGAGGTAATTAGTGTGCATAGAGAAAAGACATCAGCACAAGTACTTTATGCGTGTACATCAGAAGAACAATTAAAAGAGATAAGGTCTATCATCTTTTAAGAAATATGTATGTAGTTATAAAATTTCAGTTTATCGGTCTAATAAAAGTTCAAAACAGGGCGGCGGGGCAGATGTTGACAATCCCGCCGCCTTGCTTGTTATCGCTCCATATCCTGCGCTCTGTGGGGTTGCTGTTCCTGCCGCAAGATACTGTAAACGCTCTTTCTGATTTTCTCCGCTTCTTTCACTTCCTCTTTCAATGCAAGATACCGCTGATTGAGTGTTTTCCTCT